>SVGA01000016.1 GCA_015056575.1 Butyrivibrio sp. | reverse complement strand
CAGATAAACACTGGGCTTGTGACACTTTTCTAAAGAAAAATCCACGGCCATGCCGTGGACTTTGTCTACAGTCTGAACCGCCCTGCAACTTTATTGCAGAGCGGTTTAATGCTAATTTAAGACTCTTTAATATTATTTTTATATATGCGGTTATTTCGCAGGCTTAAGCTTCTTGGGCTCCTTGCCCCGCACGATGAGGGGCTGGCTGGTACCTTCTACGGATGCCTCTGTGATGACGCACTCGGTGATGCTCTCATCGGTAGGAATCTCGTACATTACGTCCATCATAGCCTTCTCCATGATGGAGCGAAGGCCTCTGGCTCCGGTCTCTCTCTCGTAAGCCATGGCTGCGATTCTCTGAACAGCCTCATCCTCGAAGGTGAGCTTAACATCATCGAAATCAAAGAGCTTCTGGTACTGCTTAACAAGAGCATTCTTGGGCTCTGTGAGGATCTTGACCAGTGCCTCCTTGGAAAGGCCTTCAAGGGTAACGGTGATGGGCACACGGCCTACAAACTCAGGAATAAGTCCGAATTTAACAAGGTCCTGAGGTGTTACCTCCTTGAGAACTTCTCCGATCTCTCTCTCGGACTTGTCTGCGATCTCTGCATTAAAGCCGATGGAGTTGCGGTCAAGTCTTGCCTCGACGATCTTCTCAAGGCCATCAAAGGCTCCGCCGCAGATAAAGAGGATGTTGCTGGTGTCGATCTGGATAAGCTCCTGATGAGGGTGCTTACGTCCGCCCTGAGGGGGAACGCTGGCAACCGTGCCCTCAACGATCTTAAGAAGTGCCTGCTGAACGCCCTCGCCCGATACATCACGGGTTATGGATACGTTCTCGCTCTTCTTGGTTATCTTATCGATCTCATCGATGTAGACGATACCGAACTGAGCTCTCTCAATGTCGTAATCCGCATTCTGGATAAGCTTAAGAAGGATGTTCTCAACGTCCTCACCCACATAGCCGGCCTCGGTAAGAGTGGTGGCATCTGCGATGGCGAAGGGCACGTTGATGATCTTGGCCAGGGTCTGTGCAAGATATGTCTTACCTGAACCTGTGGGGCCAACCATGATGATATTGCTCTTCTGGAGCTCTACATCATTCTTGTCATCACTCTTGGGTGCCAGAACGCGCTTATAGTGGTTATATACGGATACAGCCAGAACCTTCTTGGCCTCGTCCTGTCCGATCACATACTCATCAAGGAAGTTTTTGATCTCAACGGGCTTAAGCAGGTTGATCTGCTGAGCCTTGCCCTGGACGGGCTCATCCTCGAATTCTTCCTCAATGATGTCTGCGCATATATCCACACACTCATCACAGATATAAACCCCTGCGGGGCCTGCGATAAGCTTTTTTACCTGATCCTGTGTCTTGTTGCAAAAAGAGCACCTGATCTCTCCGGAATTCTTTGCCATTTTTTCTCCTTAAAACTGATTATTTATCTTCCTTCTTGGGACGATTCTCAACGATAGAATCGATAAGTCCATAATCCAAGGCTTCCTGAGCGCTCATCCAGTTGTCACGCTCTGTATCAAGGCATACCTGCTCGTAGGGCTTGCCTGTATTCTCGGCCAGCATTCTGTTGAGCTTTTCCTTGGTCTTAATGATGTGTCTTGCGGCAATCTCGATCTCTGTAGCCTGACCCTGTGTTCCGCCCAAAGGCTGATGGATCATGATCTCTGCATTGGGAAGAGCCATTCTCTTACCCTTGGCGCCGCCTGCCAGAAGGAAAGCCCCCATGCTGGCTGCCATACCGATACAGATTGTGCTTACATCGCACTTGATATAGTTCATGGTGTCATAAATAGCCATACCGGATGTGATCTCTCCTCCGGGGCTGTTAATGTACATATGGATGTCCTTGTTCGGATCCTCTGCCTCCAGGAAAAGAAGCTGTGCAACAACAATACTTGCTGAGGTGGAATTTACTTCCTCTCCAAGGAATACTATTCTCTCTTTTAACAGCCTGGAATAAATATCGTAAGATCTCTCACCGCGACTGGTCTGTTCAATGACGTAAGGTATTAAACTCATCTTGCTTACACTCCTTTATAAAAATAGTGTGGTTGCGTTATATACATACACAACCACACTATATTATAAGCTAAATCATGCTGATTTAAAAGACTTTTGCACAATTAAATAATTATTACTCTTCGTCAGTCTTTTTCTTTCTTGTAGCTCTCTTGGGCTTCTCTTCACCCTCAGTCTCTGCCTCAGCCTTCTTGGTGGTCTTTCTGGCAGTTGTCTTCTTGGGCTTCTCCTCTCCTTCGGCAGCCTCAGCCTTCTTGGTAGCCTTCTTGGCTGTCTTCTTGGTGCCTGTCTCCTTGGCATTCTCTACAAGGAAATCTGCTGCCTTCTGAACTGCAAGGTCCTCCTTGAGCTGCTTCTTCTCAGCATCGGACATCATCTCTTTGAGTTTCTCAACTTCCATTCTGTACTGGTGAGCCATGCTCTCGATCTCAGCATCAACATCAGCATCGGAAACCTCGATCTTCTCAGCTGCCGCAACGGCCTCAAGAACAAGTCTTGACTTGATTCTCTCGATAGCCTGAGGCTTAACCTGCTCAAGCATCTTGTCTACAGTGTTGCCTGTATACTGAAGATACTGATCCATGTTCATGCCCTGCATCTGAAGTCTCTGTGCAAACTCATTGAAGATCTGTCTCTGCTGTGTCTCGATCATAGCCTCAGGAAGATCCATATCGGCATCCTCGATGGCAGCTCTTACAACAGCGTCCTCTTTCTGAGCCTTGGCATCAGCTTCCTTCTTGGTCTGGAGTTTCTTCTTAACATCCTCTTTGAACTCAGCAAGAGTCTCGAACTCGGAAACATCGCTTGCGAACTCATCATTGAGCTCAGGAAGCTCCTTGGCTCTGATGGAGTTAACCTTGCACTTGAAGGTTGCTGCCTTACCGGCAAGCTCCTCTGCCTGATACTCCTCAGGGAATGTTACATTAACATCGCCTTCCTGACCGATCTCAAATCCGATGAGCTGCTCCTCAAATCCTGGAATGAATGATCCTGAACCGATTGTAAGGGGATAATCTTCTCCCTTGCCGCCCTGGAATGCTACGCCGTCAACAAATCCCTCGAAATCAAGATTTACTACGTCGCCGTTCTGTACGGGTCTGTCTGTAACATCAACTGTTCTTGCGTTGGAATTTCTCTGCTTCTCAATCTCGGCATCAACGTCTTCATCGGTAACTTCCACGTCGATCTTCTCAACTTCGATGCCCTTATATTTGCCAAGCTTAACGGGAGGCTTAAGTGCAACTTCTGCAGTGAAGATGAAATCCTTGCCTGCCTCAAGCTGCTCAACATCAATCTTAGGTGAAGAAACCACATCCTCGCCGCACTCTTCAACAGCCTTGGGATACTCCTGTTCGATCAGCTCGTTGGCTGCATCCTCATAGAAGATCTCCTTGCCGTACATCTTCTCGATAAAGCTACGGGGAGCCTTGCCCTTACGGAATCCGTGAATCTGAATCTTACCTTTATTCTTCTGGTAAGCCTTCTCAATAGCCTTCTCAAGCTGCTCAGCGGATGCTGTGATCTTGAGCTTGGCCATGTTGTTATCAAGCTTCTCAACTGTTACGCTCATTTCTATTCTCCTTTAAATCAAAATCAACCGCCCACATCCGGGCACAGTCGCTTAAAGATTATATCACAACTAAATATACATTTCCATATTTTTTTACGGTAATGGGTTATTGAAGCCGCGTGAACAACTCCGATTAAATAATTACTCTCCGTTCACTTAAACGGTTAATCACATTAAGTATTAAATATTTATTATATTACGCATTATTTTAATCTCTTTTTCATAAGCGGTTGTATAATTTTAATTAGGCACTTTATATCGAAAAAGTGCCTATCATTATTTGAATGGAGGCGTGTTATGGTTAAGAAACCCAAAAATCAAAGCAATAATAGCATCAGTTTCACAAACAGTATCAAGACACGATTAATAGCAATCATGATGGCTGTGGCCGTGGTTCCGCTTCTTATCTCGATTATTGTCAGTTACAAGACTTCCACCGACAAAGCCATGGTAGATGCCCAGGATTCCCTGGAATGGGAGGCATGGTATCTTGAAGCATCCTTCCAGTCAACGATTGAAAAAAACTTAAGCATGATCTCTCAGGCAGGTAAGAATCCCACTATCATTGCTTATATCACTGCCCCTGAAGCCGGCATCGGCGATGATGTCATCATGACAACCTTAAGGGGCGTAGATGAAGTTCTTAACGACGGAAATTCCACCACACTCACCGGTGCTGACGGAATCCAGCTGTTCCGTACCGACGGCGGCAAGCTCGTGGACGTTCACGAAAGAGATTACTTCAAACAGGCCATGCAGGGACATCCCTATGTATCCGACGTTATCACCAGTGCATCAACAGGCATAAGACAGCTTACCTTTGCTGCCCCCGTCATGGACGAAGCAGGCAACTGCTACGGCATAATCCAAAGAAACTACACTCTTGAGGACTTCCATGAATTTCTTGCAAGCGAGTCCGAAGATGCTTTTATAGTCGACCGAACAGGTCTTGTTGCAGCCCACTCCCAGTACAGCATCGGTCCCGATGGCCACGAAGAGGAATACAGAGACAAGTCCGAATTCATGACCTCCGGAAAGCAGGAGGGCTTCTATTTTGTTGACACGGGAAAAGGCTATCACGCATATGTTGCCTATGTAAAAGAGCCCAATACCCAGTTTACCGTCTGCTGTGCCACAAACTCGGTTAAGGTACTTGGTTCAGCCAGAAAAGCAGCAAATATCATCATTGCCATCGGTATCGTCATGACCGTTATAGCTGCCGCCTTATCATTCTTTATGGGCAAAGCCTTCACCGATCCCATCAAATCCGTCAGTGAAGCTCTTTCCAGCCTGGCGGACGGCCGTTTCCATAAGATCGACCGATTTAAGGACCGAAAAGATGAATTCGGAGAGATGGTTGGTAACACAAATGCCGTGCTTGACAAGCTGGGATCCATCGTATCCAACATCAAAACCTCCGCTGCCGGCGTGGGAGAATCCTCCGAGGAACTCTCCGACATGGCAAACCAGATCTCCCAGACTGCGGAGGACGTATCCAATGCCGTGCAGGAGATCGCATCCGGTGCCACCCAGCAGGCAGACGAGATCCAGTCCGCATCCGAGAATGTGGGAAGGATCGGCGATGCTGTAGGCGAAGTTCAATCCTCTACCGGAAACCTTTCGGATCTTGCAGCCAAGATGAAGGAAGCATCGGAGGTATCAAGCAATTCACTGGCATCACTTCAGGATTCATCCTCAGAGATGACCGCCAAGATAGACGAGATCTCAAGGACCATTGCAGCTACCCAGGCAGCCGTTACAACCATCAACGACAAGGTGGAAGGAATCTCATCCATCGCGACACAGACCAACCTGCTTTCACTTAATGCATCCATCGAGGCCGCAAGAGCAGGCGAGGCAGGAAAAGGCTTCGCGGTCGTTGCCGAAGAAATAGGCAAGCTTGCAGACGACTCCAAGACAATGGCAGACGACATCAGAAAAGAAATGGATATCCTTCTGGAAGAATCCAAAGCCGCAGTTCAGGCCGCAGAAGATGTAAAGCAGGGCAACCAGGATCAGCAGATAGCTCTTGGCGAGACCTTAAGTGCCGTAAACGGAATGCTGGGTGATATCAGCAGCACAGTAGGCGGCGTACAGCTCATCTCCGAGGGCGCCGACACCTGCGAATCCTCCAAGAATGCCGTTGTAGACACCATGAGCGCTCTGTCGGCAATTTCCGAAGAAAATGCCGCATCTTCAGAGGAAACCGGGGCTTCCATGCAGGAACTCTCCGCAACTGTTACTACCCTTGCGGGATCCGCCCACAGTCTCAAAGAGATCGCAGAAAAGCTCAATCGGGAAATGGAATTCTTCAAGTCATAACAAACGCCTTTATCATAAAAAAGCTGCGAACCCTCAAAGAGGTCCGCAGCTTTTTACTTTGGTCAAAAGAGCCATCACCTTACTGTCTGTATACTATCTTGCGGCCCATTTCCTCTGCCGCTTCTTTTCCCTGAAAATGCTCTATGATTGCAAGTCCGAAGGGTATCGCCGTTCCCATTCCCCGGCTGGTGATGAAGTTGTCACACACCGTAACTTCAGTGGTCTGAACATCAGCCCCTGTAAGGTCGCCCTCACATCCCGGATAGCAACAGGCTTTTTTGCCCTTTAAAAGCCCTAATCGGCCATACACGGTAGGTGCCGCACAAATAGCCGCAAGTTCTTTTCCTGCCCCGTTAAAGGCCTTTACAGCCTCTGTAAGAGGTTCGCAGTTATAAAGGTTCGTGGTGCCGGGCTGTCCACCGGGAAGTATCACCATATCGAGCCCGTCAAAATCGCATTCTTCAAGAAGCGCATCTGCCGAAACCTCAATGCCGTGGGATCCCGTAACAGTCTTTTTTCCCATAATGGAAAACATGGTTATTTCGATCCCCGCTCTTCTTAATAGGTCAACCACAGTCAGTGCCTCGATCTCCTCAAAGCCGTCTGCAAGAAAAATTCCGGTCTTAGCCATAACTCCCTCCAAATCCATGATGATCCATCAGCCGTTAAGCTGGTTCATAATCTCTTCAAGTTTCTGTGAATCGATAACTCCAAAGCCAACCAGTGCGGTTATGGGCATTTCAAGGAGCATCGTCTTCATCATCTCATCTGTGCCCTCGCCGAGAGCAGCACCTGATCCGGCAGCATCTGCATTGCCCATTGCCTGCAAATAAGGTCCCAGTATCTTAGCCCCGGTCTCATTTTCCAGTATTTCTCCGACAGGTGTATAAGGTGTCAGATTAAGAGGAAGCTTTACCGTTCCCTCAACCGCGATCGTCCCGGCCTGTCTGATATCCGATGAGGAAGATCCCACCATAACGGTGTACTCTCCGCTCTCCACATAGAAGTCGTGGATGTCAGTGTTGTAGCAGGCAAAAGAATCTGCATCAAGAGTGAAGGTCACGGTCTTGGTTTCCCCGGGCTTAAGCTCCACTTTCTTAAAGCCCTTAAGCTCCTTGAGGGGCCTTGATGCCTTGCCGTTGTCACAGCTTACATACAGCTGCACCACCTCTTTTCCGGGGAAGCGGCCGACATTCCATATGTCAACGCTGACCTTAAGCGTATCCTTGTCGGTGATACTGTCCGCACTGATCTTAAGATTGGAATATTCAAACTCCGTGTAGCTGAGTCCATGTCCGAAGGGGAAAAGAACCGGCATGTGCTTCTTCTCATAGTACCTGTAGCCGATGTAGATTCCCTCCGCGTAAACGGGATTCCCCTTATCTCCGGGGAAGTTCAGGTAGCTGGGGTTATCGGAAAGCTTTATGGGATAAGTCTCCGCCAGCTTGCCTGAGGGGTTGACCTCGCCGTAGAGCAGCCTTACCGTGGCCTCTCCCACGCCATCGCCTCCAAGCTGCACATCAAGGACAGCGTCCACCATGTCAATCCAGGGCATGGCCACCGGCGCGCCGTTGTGCATCACTACCACCGTCTTCTTGCCAAGCCTGGAAAGCTCCATTATAAGCTTGTCCTGCTCGGGAGGAAGATTGATGTCCTTCCTGTCAAAGCCCTCGGATTCGTAGGATGCGGGAAGTCCCGCAAAGATAACGATCTCGTCGCAGCCTGCGGCAGCCTCTACCGCTTCCTCTCGAAGCCTTATGCCTGCACCGGGATCCTTTGTATCATACCCCCGGGCAAAAGATACATCTTTTCCCGAAGCTGCATCGAAGGCGTTAGAAACATAGGCGCTGTTGATATGTGATGAACCTGAGCCCTGGTATCTGGGCTCTTTGGCAAACTCGCCGACAAACAGGACCTTTGCATCCTTTCTTATGGGCAACGCCCTGTGCTCGTTCTTTAATAGTACGGCACTCTCCTCCGAGAGTTTTCTTGCAAACTCGTAGTCCGCCTTTCTTGTGGCATCATCGGAGGGCTTAGCATCTTTGGTCCTGGCCTCCTCCGACCACAGAAGTGATTCAAGAAGGTACTCTAACATGCGGTCTACCTTAGCCTCTTCAAGGCTTCCGTCTTCCACCGCAGCAATGATGGTCTTCTCATGGTCATCGTTTCCGCCGGGCATTGCAAGGCTTAAGCCCGCCTCTACGCCCTTAACCGGGCCTTTTACTGCGCCCCAGTCAGTGACAACGAAGCCATCGAAGCCCCACTTATCCCTGAGGACGTCTGTAAGCATATATTTATTCTCTGAAAGATATGTTCCGTTAAGCTGATTGTAGGAGCACATGATGGACTTTGGACGTGCCTCCTTCACTGCTATCTCAAAAGCCTTGAGATAAATCTCATGAAGGGTTCTCTCATCCACCTGAGAGCTTCCGCTCATCCTTCTGTATTCCTGGTTGTTGGCCGCATAGTGTTTGGGGCAGGCGCATACACCTTTGGACTGCAGGCCCTTTATGTAAGAAGCAGCGATCTTGCCCGCAAGATAAGGATCCTCCGAGTAATATTCAAAGTTTCTTCCGCAGACGGGGCTTCTCTTCATGTTAATCCCGGGACCGAGGAGCATTGCCACATCCTCCCGGACACATTCGTCTCCCAGTCTTTCTCCCAGCTCTTTTGCCATATCCGTATCAAAGCTTGATGCAACGGAGCTGGCCGTGGGATAGCATACGGTCCTGATGCTCTCGTTCAGGCCCAGGTGATCGGTAACCCCCTCCTGCTTACGAAGTCCGTTGGGACCGTCGCACATCATAAAAGCCCTAAGGCCAAGCCTCTCCACAGCTTTGGTGTGCCAGAAGTCTGCTCCGGACAACAAAGACGCCTTCTCCTGAAGGGTCATTTTCGAAATCAGTTCCTTAACATCCATATTGAATTCTCCTGTCTTGTAATGAAAAGCCGCTACATATCTATTTTACTAGATTAATCCGAAATGGTTAAGTGCTTTGAAGATGCCGTCATTATACAGATCGTCGGTGACGTAATCCGCAAAATCCCTTGTATTTCCCCGGCTGTTGCCCATGGCCACGCCGACTCCCGCGGTAAGGAGCATCTCCTTGTCATTGATGCTGTCACCGAAGGCGAAGGTGTTCTTAACATCCTCCCCAAGGAGCTCGCAGACCTTCTCTATTCCCGTGCCCTTGTTGAAGCCCTTGGGTACCATTTCCACTACTCTGGTATCGTGGATCATAAGGTCGTAGATGTCAGAGAGCTCATCAAAGCACTTTAATCTGTCCTCCTCGGGCACCTCCGTTGCGCAGGAGAGCTTATGCATCTCCCACTCTCCCCAGCATTCATCTATTCCTCTGAGCTTGTCTCCCATCTCGCGAATGACCTTCTCTGCAAACATATCCCCGAGAAAATCCTCCTGTTCCATGTACAGGTAGGTATGTCCCTCGAGAATGGGCTTAAATCCGTACTTTCTTACTGTCTCCACCGTTCTTACGGCGTCACCTTTCTCCACCAGCTTGCTGTAGATAACCTTTCCCTCATGCTCGATCCTGGTGCCGCAGGCTGATACAATGCCGTCGAAGCCTATACCCAGGAGCTTCTCATTGTTGATAAAGGCCCTGGCCCTTCCGGAATTCAAAAAACACTTATGCCCCTTTGCACGGGCTCTTCTTATGCCCTCTATGGTGCTGTCCGGGATATCGTTTTTGTAATCCCAGATTGTTCCGTCTATGTCAAAAAATAAAACCACATCTGCCTCCTGTATTCTTGAACCAACGACTCAGGAATCTATTCTATCAGAAAAAAGGGACATGTGCCAAACAGCCATGCCCCTTATCATCCATTCCTCAATATTTAGTTGTTTCTTAGAGACTTTAAGCTCTTATCTTGACGTAAGCTACTGCTTTCTTCTCCTCATGCTGCACATTTCTGCGCACCAGTGTGGCACTGTGGACCTCGTACTCTGACTCGGTCTCCATATCAAGCATGCTTCCTGCTCCCAGAAGATCCAGAGCCTTAAACTTGCCATATGACAGGTTCTGCTCCTTTGCCTTAATAGCATCAGCCATAATCTCGATACAACTCTGACTCATGCCCTGTCTAACCTTAGCGGAACGTCTCATTATGCAATTCCTCCGTCTCATAAGAAGTTTTATAATGAGATTATTATAGCACCGCTTTGGTATGGTAAATCATTAAAAAACTATGAAATATTCTTTCAGAAATTTATAAATATTTTGAACTTTATTTTTGGATACTGATCCTGTCATCTCCCGCAAGATAGCTTAAAAGCGCCTGTCTTGCATGTTCCTTATCTGTAGCCTCAACGCTGACCACAAACTGATAGGTGTGCTTCTTCATTCCCTCTTTGGCGCGCTGCTCCTCCGCAAAGGCCAAAGACCTGTCCTTTGTATCCTCACCGGTCATCTCCATAATGTCCGCGATCGCAAAGCTCCTGAAGGCTTCCAGATGCTCCTTGTCCTTGGAAAGATACTTCTCTATAAGCCCCAGCGTGTGGCCCATATTCAGGTAATCCCCGTGGAGATAGGCCTCGATATCCATCACTTCTTTTTCGACATTTGTATTGTCATCGCTCCAGGTCAGCTCTTCTTCCATAAGGGTCTTGGCATCTTTACCTACGGTCTGCTGCCAGTCCATGATATACCACTTCCAGATCTGGAGGCGCCTTCTGTTTACATCCGCATCGCACAGCTCAGCCATTTTCTGGCAGGCATGTCTGACTCCCCTTGCAACGATCTCATTGGGGGTCTGCTCTACGTTGTAGCTCCTGTCCTGACAAACATTATGCTTTACGGTATTCTCTATGGTTATTCCCAGCTCTTTTTCCGAGATTCTTTTAAGGAACAGGGAGTAGTCGCCGTGGCGCGCAATGACCACAGGCCTCTCCTTAAGCACGCTGTCTTTGAGCTCAAGGAAAGACTTGACCACATCTTCATTTGGAATGTATCGAAACATTCTGCTCATCGGTTCCTCCGATCAAGTTGTTACCGGCATATTTTTGTAAAGAGCCAGATTCTTGAAATCTTCGATCCTGCAGGGGCGGCTGTAGAAATAGCCCATGAGGTCGGATATAGGGTACTGTCTTGCCAGCTTTTCGGTGTCGGCGTCCTCTATACCCGTGAAGCACGTCCTGATCCCCAGTCTGTGGGTAAAAGAGGTAATGGCTTCGATCATATACTTTGAAGTCAGGTTGTCTGCCATTCCTCCCGTCAGGGAAGGAACGAGATTCACCAGGTCTACTGGCAGATGCCTTACATAGTCAAGGGATGCGAAGTCAACAGCGTCAATACCCACCTTGATCCCGCAGGACTTAATGAATTCCACCTGACTCTTCAGGTGCTCCATGCCCATCTGCCGGCTGCTGCTGGTCATCTCCAGATAGAGCCCCGTTGCAGGGTAGCCTGTCTTTCTTAGTATCTCCAGAAGAGTTGTTCTAAACTCTGATTTTTCAAGCTGCATGAAGGCCAGGTTTACCGACAGATAAAAATCCCTGTTTGCTTTCCTGATCTCAAGAGCATCCCTAAGAGCGTTCTCCAGTATCCAGTTTCCAAGGGAATAGAACACGGGATCCTGCTCAAGCCAGGGTATAAACTCCGAAGGAGAAACCTCTCCGTAGGGAGCCTTTCTCCACCTTACGAACACCTCCATGCCCACAAGCCTTCCGTCCAGGGCGGCTACAATGGGCTGGTACTCCAGATGGAATCCCTCAAAACCGTTTATGACGCATCTTCTTACTTCATCCACCAGTTCAATGCTGCTCTTATTGTTCTCCAGCTCATCGTTGTGGAAGATGATAAGATTTCCGTGCTTGTGATTCCTGGAATAATCCAGTGCATACTTGGCGCTGGTATAGATGGTATGCTCATCCACGTTATAGTCGTTGGCGATTATAAGTCCGCCGGCAATCTCAGCTCCGATCTTGTTGCCGGAAACCTGAATGGATTCCCGGGTGAAGGTCCTCATTCTGCCATAGAGTTTTTTCACATCCTCGGGATCCATGTTTTCGCTGATAAACGCAAGAATAGTGCCATCGCCTCTGAAAGCGCGGCCGGTATTCTTGCCCTCCTCCACCAGTCTTGTGGCGGTGGTTCTAAGGATATTGTTGCCTGTCATATAGCCAAGACGCCTGTTTACATCTCCAAAGTCCAGGAAATTGATCATCAGGATCACATACTCTCTTTTCCTGTTCTTGAGCTGTCTCATGTAATTGAGCATCTCATACTGATTCGGCAAAAGAGTTATCGGATCATTATTGTCCACAATACCTTTATTGATTATGGAGCAGGCATAAAAAACCGGCTTTCCCGCATAGTCCTTGATGACCACGCCTCTGCAGGAGCAGATCACATATTCACCGTTCTTGTTCTTGGCTCTGTATTCAAAGTTGGGATCAACCTTTTTCCCCGAATATACTACGCTTGTATACTCTACGAACTTATCCCTGTCATCGGGATGGAGTCTTGTTTCCCACACCGATGACGCGTTATAGATGTACTCTCCCGTAAGTCCGAAATAGTCCACAGCATTGGAAGACCATCGGGCTATGTTCTTCTCCATGTCGTAGACATAGACATACCGGCTCCTTGAAGTTACCGCGAAGGTATCAAAGATCCTGTTGATTGTGTCAAAACTTCCTCCCGCCATTCTCTTCTTTCTCCATACTTTTTATTTGGCAAAAGAGCCGGATACTCAGCCCCCTACTGACTATCCCGGGCAGATTTGATGCCCATTGCGGCGCGTTTCGCCTTCATTGCTCTCTTGTTGTTATACATTGCGTCATCAGCCACTTTGACAACGTCCTCGAACTTTGCTCCGTCCTCAGGACATCTTGCGAAACCGGCACTGATGGAAACATTCAGCCTGTGCTCGCCTATTACCACCTCTCTGGCAACGTTGTTCCTCATTCTCTCTATAACACCCTCATAGAAGTTCTTGTCATGTACGCCATGGATAACAACCACGAACTCGTCTCCGCCGATACGGAAGGCTCTGTCCTTCTCTCTTATACTGTTCTGAAGCCTCTTGGCAACTATGTTAAGAAGTGAATCTCCCACGTCATGTCCCATGGTATCATTGACCATCTTAAAGTCGTTAAGGTCCATGAAGATAAGACCGTAAGGGAGCTTTTTCCTGGACAGCTCATCCATGTGCTCGTGATAGCTTCTGGGATTGTAGAGGTTTGTAAGGGAGTCCCTGTAGGACAATACCTCCAGCTCCTTGGCGTTGGCAAGCATCGACATATAAGCCGAAGCCGCAAAAGCGGAAAGGGCACTGAAAAGAACTGCTATGGCCAGAGCTCCGACAATCTCTGCAGGATTCATCCAGCCTGCCTCCGGCGAGATCCTGATGATCCAGTATCCACCCTTTACGGTACTGATCATGGACTCTACGGGAGTAGCCAGTTCTTTGTCAGTGTGCTCCATGATAAGGCGGCTTTCACCGGTTATGGGATTGACGCCCATGAGTTTGTATTCATATCCGCCCTGGGCAAGGTTCTCGATGGAGACAGCCTTAAGGAAACGGGACAGATCCAGAGTCACCGATACAAATCCCCAGAAATTCTCCTCGCTAGCTTCCTCCGAGGTATACACAGGGCGTCTTATGATAATGCCGTAGCTGCCGTCATCCATGATTGCCGGGGCGATAAGAATAGAGGTTCCGGACATCTTGCTGTAATCCGCGTAGACACCCTGTACATTGTCGGAAAAGAGATTTTCCCTTTCCGCAAGGCCTCCTGTAAGCGGATATTTAAAGCTGACCACTCCCTCGGGAGCAAGAGAGATGTCGGTGATATCAATGAAATCATCGAACAGTTCCTCCGCTATGATGTTGAACTGCTCACTTGTAATATTGCCCTTGCTCTCCCTAATCTTGATCTCGAGAAGTCTTGTGATATACTCCCTGGCGGAAATCTCCGCCTCAATGCTCTGTCCGTAGGTGTCCGCCATAAACCGGGCGCGCTCTCTTCTTGAACTTGCCGCACTGTTAAGGTAAAATATAGCAATCACAGTAGTTATGGCCAGTGTGATCACAAAAGCAATAAGACCGGCTCTGACACTTTTTTTCTTCATATGACCCTCATAAACAAATCTATTTATACATAATCATACAAATTAATATTATCACAACTTCGCGTTTTATGGTATAAATCCTGATCCCAAAGGGCAGGTAGCCAAAAAGGAAAAAGATATGTCCGAGGATTCAAAACAGGTACTTCGCGGAAAAACGATCATAAGGACCAGCATCATCGGAATCATAGCCAACTGTCTTCTGGCAGGCTTTAAGCTGGTAGTGGGAATGATCTCAGGATCCATAGCCATCGTTCTGGATGCTGTCAACAACTTAAGTGATGCGTTGTCATCGGTCATCACCATCATAGGAACCGCCCTGGCAGGCAAGGCCCCCGACAAAAAGCATCCTTACGGATACGGCAGGATCGAGTACCTAAGCGCCATGATAATCTCCATCATTGTACTCTACGCCGGTGTCACCGCTTTCGTGGAATCCGTAAAGTCCATATTAAATCCGGAGATTCCAAATTACACCACCGTAACCCTCATTATCGTAGCTGTTGCAGTTGTTGTTAAGCTCCTTCTCGGTCAGTTCTTTATAAGCACCGGAAAACGCGTATCATCTGAGTCACTGGTAGCCTCCGGCAAAGATGCAAGGTTTGACTCCATCATCTCCCTGGCAACCCTTGTAGCCGCCATTGTCTTTGTTCTCACAAAGGTTTCCGTTGAAGCTTATCTTGCAGCCATCATTGCCATCGTAATGATAAAATCGGCACTGGAAATGCTCCGAGACACCATCAGCGAGATCCTCGGCGAGAGGATAGACGCCGCGACCTCCAAGGCTGTCAAGAAGACCATCACAGAGATCGAAGGCGTTCAGGGCGCCTACGACCTGATCTTCAGTGACTACGGCCCTGACAGGGTAATGGCTTCGGTCCACATCGAGATCCCCGACACCTTCACCGCAGACAAGATTGATGAGATAACCCGCCAGATTCAGGACAGAGTCTATTTAGAACACAACGTGTCCATCATCTCCATCGGAATATACTCGGTAAACACCAAAGACGAGAACATTATCGAAGTCCGCAACAAGGTATCTTCAATCGTTTCAGGCTTTGATTCGGTTCTTCAGATGCATGGATTCTTCGTTGATTTTGACAGAAAGAATATAAGATTCGATCTCGTGATCGACTTTGTACCAAATAAGAAAGAAATCTTCAACAATGCCATAAAGGCAGTATCCGAGGCCTATCCCGAGTACTCGGTTATTGCAAATATGGATGTGAGCTACAGTGACTAAATAAACGCTCAGCCGGTACCGTACTAAAAAGAAAATCCAAAATCAAAAGGGGCAATCAGCTTTGAATTACCACATTGCAGGTAATCCGAAGCAAATTGCCCCTTTTATCTTTATCTTATGCTTCTTCAAACAGATACAGTCTTGTATCTCCGGTTCTCATGATACGCACATCGCCGTTGTAGCCCGTTCCCGCAAAGGAAGCGTTAAGGGCAAGGCCATGCCTTGAAAGCGCTGCGCCGGTGGCAGTATCAAGCTGTTTCTCACCGTTAAAGTTCGTAAACTTATCTATTATATGATGTATTATGCCATCCTGCTTAACATGCACGGGAGCCATGGTATTCACAAGACTTCCGAAGTCAAGGACGCTAAGGGGCACAACCCTGTTGGCCACATTGTAGACCTTGTCATCGTCAAGTCCCCTGGCCTTAATGCATCTGTAGTCGTTGTTGGGCTTTGCATATCTCTCCACCGCAAAGGCAACGGCTTTTTTCCTGTCTTCTGATACGATGATGTATCCGTCATCGGGAAGTCTGTAATAATCCCCGAACTGGAACACTTCTCTCCACTTCTTGTAGAACTCCACCTGGTCTGCGATGATCTTCTTATCGCCCTCATTCATGTCGCACAGGTTCAGCTCATAGCCAAAGCAGCCTGCTGCCGCAATCTCAAACCTGGTCTCAAGAGAAACATTGTTAAGGGTCTGATGATTGGGACATGCCGAAACATGAGCACCAACCGTGTTTGCGGGATACCCGTAGCTGTAGCCTCTTTGAATATCAAGTCTGCAGAATGCATCCGTGTCATCGCTTCCCCATATCTGCGGGAAATATGAGAGGATACCAAGATCGAACCTGTTACCGCCTGCAGAGCATCCCTCAAAGAGAATATCGGGAAAGCTCTCCGTGAGCTCCTTCATGATCCTGTAAAGTCCCAGGTAATATCTGTGCTGGAACTCTCCCTGCCTGTCAGGGGTAAGTGATACAGAATATCTGTCGGAAAAGATCCTGTTCATATCCCATTTAACGTAGGATATCTTCCCTGAGGAAAAGACCTTTTTCATGGAATCTATGATATAGTCCTGAACCTCAGTCCTTGTAAGATCAAGGTTCATCTGGAATCTTCCCTTGGAATGGGGCTGCCCCGGTACCTGTACAGCCCAGTCGGGATGCGCTCTGTAAAGGTCGCTGTCCTCGTTCACCATCTCGGGCTCTACCCATACACCGAACATCATGCCAAGAGCGTCGATCTTATCCGCCAGCTCTTTTAACCCGCCGGGAAGCTTCTTCTTGTTCTCGTACCAGTCTCCAAGTGAGCGATGATCATCGTTCCTGACTCCAAACCAGCCATCATCCATAACAAACAGCTCTATGCCGCAGTCCTTGGCCTCCTTGGCAAGCTTAAGAAGTGACCCTTGAGTAAAGTTAAAGTAGTTGGCCTCCCAGCTGTTGATAAGGATGGGCCTGGCCTTGTCTCTCCAGGTTCCCCTGACCACATGCTTTCTTACGAACTTGTGCATATTGCGGCTCATGCCGTTAAAGCCATCCTCAGAAAATGCCATAACAGCTTCCGGAGCCTCAAGGCACTCACCCTTTCCAAGGATCCAGCTAAAGCCTGTGGGCTGAATGCCGGATACAAAGCGGCTGTTAAAAGAGCCTGTTGAAGAAAGAGCCTGGTAGTGATTGCCGCTGTAGATAAGGTTAAAGCCGAAACACTCACCGCTATCCTCTGTAGCATCGGCATCGCTTACAATAACAAAAGGATTGGACCTTGATCCGGACTCACCTGCTGCCAGTTCCTCACTGGTAGCCTTGCCGGCCTTGCAGATCATCTCGGATCTGCCCATTTCATAGGCCCATCTTCCGTGGAAGGAAGTGAACTTAAGGCCTGTCTCATAGAAATCAACAGATGTGCTAAGAAGTCGTTCTACTCTTACATCAACATCGCTGTCATTGTAAAGAACCGCGCTCCTTGTGATAACATCGCAGTCCGGAAATACCGAATAGATAAGGTCGAGCCTTGTGCCGTAGGCCTTGTGAGCAAGCTTTACAACCAGCTGCCGGGCACTGTCCGTATCGTCATAGGAAGAGGGAAGGGTCTTCAAAAGCTCTTTTCCCTTTCTTATCTCGTAGTCGTAGAAGAGGAAATCCACTGTATTGCTGCCGTCTGCGTAGGTAAGCTCCACCATCGGATCTCTGATGTCGCCCTTTCCAAAGCTTGACATCTCAAGCCCAAGCTGCTCAAGGAAAATCTCCGGATACTCATCGGAGTAGAAGTTCATATTGCCGCCGCCATAGCTGTGTTTGGGCGCAATAGCCTTAGCCAGGTTATCTATAAGCTCCTTGTCCGCTGTCTCAAGGTCTATCTCTCCCTTAAGCTGCTCATATTTATCACGGGAAAAGAGCGATCCTCCGAAATGAAGGTGCTCCAGATGCCCGGAATCAAGCTTTCTGAACATGTAAGAAACATTAGGGGTCTGCAAAAGAAATATATTGCCGTCAGAGTAAATCATGTATGTCCTCCATTACTTTCTGTCTTTTCTGATACCGTTGATAACGATATCGATCATCGTATTAAGGGATTCTTCGTAGGTCAGATCCGTCTTTGAGAGGTTCGCGGTGCTAAGGAACTTCTCTATGGCACCCTCTATGGTCAGCTTGATGACCTCGATGGGGATATTACGGATGTAGCCCGCATCTATAGCCTCCCGCATCAGTTTCTCGGTGGCATCCCAGTCACTCTCAACCCTCTCGGCTACTCTGTTGTAGATGGCAGGATATTTGTCCTTGAGCTGATAGACCTTTCTGAAATCGATGTTTCTGTAGTTATCGGGAAGGCACACGATAACCCTGGAAAGCTTTTCCACGATATCAAGAGACTCATCCGCCAGTATCTCTGCCTCTTTTTCCTTAAGGGCATTGAAGCCGTACTCAACAGTTGCCAAAAAGAGCTCGTCCTTGTCATTGAACTCCTTGTAAATGGTTTTCTTACTGATGTGAAGCTCCTTGGACACATCGTCCATGGTAAACTTCATTCCCTTCTGATTGAACTGACTGATGACCGCATCCATGATGCTCTGTCTTACATTATTCATTCTGGCCCTCCCGGTTACACTAAGACTTTTGCCTCTACCTACAGTTTTATTTAAGAACCTCTTTGAGGTAATCCCATACATTGGCTGTGGACTTAACTGACAGTTTTTCCTTCGGAGAGTGAATGTCCAGCATGTCGGGGCCTATCGAAATGCAGTCAAGGCCTTCGATCTTCTCGCTTAGGATCCCGCACTCAAGTCCTGCGTGGATCGCCTCGACCTTGGGATCTTTGCCGTACATTTTCCTGTATACCTCAACCATGTGCTCGCGAAGGGCTGAGGCGGGATTGAACTTCCAGCCGGGATACTTGCCGCTGATGCTGGTGGTTGCCCCAAAGCTCTCTGCAAGGATGATAAGCTTTCCAAGAAGATAATCCTTGGAAGTCTCAACGCTGCTTCTTACGGACTGCTCAAGAACGATCTCGTTTTCGCTTGTGGTAAGAACTCCAAGGTTAAGGGATGTCTCAACCAGTCCCTCCACAGATGCGCTCATGGCCTGAACTCCGTCGGGCATTACTGTTATAAGCTTAAGGGCTTTAAGTCCGTCTTCCCCAAAGATGGCGGAAGTTTCACACGCCGAAGCCTTCTCCAGCTCAGAAATAAGAGCCGTATCATCAGGGAGCTTGCCCTGAACTTTGATGGTCACATCGGGGTCTTTAACCTCAAGCTCGCCCTTAACAGCTTTAAGGGTCCTGGCTACGCTGTCAGCAAACTTTGCTGCGTCATCCTTCGCAACCACAACCTGTGCTGTCGCAGAAGCGGGAATCGCGTTGTCTGCAACGCCTCCCTTGATATCAATTATTCTGAAATCCGCAGCCTTGGACGCCTCAATAAGAGTCCTTGCCGCAATAATATTGGCATTGCCTCTGCCGCACTTTATCATCTCCCCGGAATGGCCGCCCTTTAAGCCCTCTACCTCAACAAGAAGCTTAACACCTGTGAAAGCCTGCCTCTTAACGGGAAGGTGTGAGTAGATCCTTGCGCCGCCTGCGCAGCTTGTGATGAACACGCCCTCTTCCTCGTTGTCCAGGTTGATCATGGTCTTTCCCTTAAGGGATGAAAGATCGATAGCTGCAGCTCCGAACATGCCTGTCTCCTCATTGGTGGTTATAACCACCTCAAGGGGCGGGTGAGGGATGTCTGTGGAATCAAGGAGAGCAAGGCAGTATGCAACTGCAATTCCGTCATCTCCCCCAAGGCTTGTTCCCTTCGCCCATACGTATTCACCATCGGTGGTAACATCAAGACTGTCGGTCTTCATATCAATTCCGGTGGTCCCATCGGAAACCGCCACCATATCCATGTGTCCCTGAAGGATCACAGGCTCTTTGTCCTCGTAACCTGCTGTTCCGGGAGCCTTGATTATGACATTGAGCTCCTCATCCTGAATAACCTCAAGCTTTCTCTCTTTGGCAAAAGAGACAAGAAAGTCGCTTATCTTCTGAAGATTGCCCGAACCGTGAGGGATCCTGCAGATCTCCTCGAAATAATGAAATACCTCTTTGGGCTGTAAATTTTCAAGAGCCATATTTTTATCCTCGCTTTAACTTATATCGTATACAAAAAAGGAGCCTAAGTATTACCTTAGACTCCTCTATTTTACTATACGGAAACTATTTTTACAACTTTAGTTTACTCGTTCATTATGCGATCTTAGCTTTTGCAAGCTCAGCAAGTGTCTTGAATCCGTCGGGATCGTTAACAGCCAGCTCAGCAAGCATCTTGCGGTTGATATCTACACCTGCAAGCTTAAGGCCGTGCATCATGTTGCTGTATGAAAGGCCGTTGATACGAGCTGCAGCGTTGATACGTGTGATCCAGAGAGATCTCATATCCCTCTTCTTCTGCTTACGTCCAGCGAATGCTGAAGTAAGTGCTCTCATAACAGACTGCTTAGCAACTCTGTACTGCTTTGATCTTGCTCCTCTGTAGCCCTTAGCGAGCTTAAGTACTCTATTGTGCTTCTTCTTGGCATTTAATGCGCCTTTTACTCTTGCCATTTTAAAATCCTCCTAAAATAATCAAATTACCGAACTACGTTTCTGCCTGATTGAATTATGCGTAAGGCAGAATCTGCTTCATTGTCTTAACGTTTGTTGCGTCAACAAGTCCGGCATGTCTTAAGTTTCTCTTTCTCTTTGTGGACTTCTTTGTAAGAATGTGGCGCTTATACGCTTTGTTTCTCATGAGCTTGCCTGTGCCTGTAACCTTGAATCTCTTGGCAGCTGCTCTCTTTGTCTTCATCTTCAGCATTGCTTGTTCCTCCTGTTAAATAAATGTTTTCATTGTATGATATACGGATTGCTCTGTAATAACCTATATCATATTTATCTTTAACCAAACGGCTAATGATCAGTTTTTCTTTTCGGCAAGGAACATTGTCATACTGCGTCCCTCAACCTTGGGTGCCTTCTCAACGACAGCCACATCCGAAAGTGCATCGGCGAAATCCGTAAGGATATGTACGCTTGCACCCATGTGAGCCATCTCACGACCACGGAAACGAAGTGTGATCTTAACGCGGTTACCTTTCTCAAGGAACTTCTTGGCCGCATTGACCTTGGTATTAAGATCGTTGGTATCGATGTTGGGAGAAAGTCTGATCTCCTTGATCTCAACTGTCTTCTGCTTCTTGCGGGCTTCCTTCTCTTTGCGAAGCTGCTCATACTTGAACTTGCCGTAATCAACAACTCTGCAAACAGGGGGCTTCGCTGTGGGAGCGATCAAAACAAGATCTACACCCTCGTCATCTGCTATCTTCCTTGCGTCCTGAATGGACATAACCCCAAGCTGGTCACCTGTGGGACCAATCACACGAACTTCCTTAGCTCTGATCTGATCGTTAATGAATAAATCGCTAATTGCCTTACCCTCCGTAAACAATGATCGAGTAGGGAAGATGCAATCGCACCCTACTCGCTGTGCGGTCCGTGTCCGGCGGTGCCGGGAAAATCCATCCCACGGGCCTGTGCATGAAAAAAGTGGATACACGCATGTATCCACCTTAAAATCTGCTCACGATCAAACTATCCCTCATGGGGAAGATCTGAAGAGATATTAACCGCTGCTGGCCTCGCCGCAGGGTGAGAGTGGATACTCTGCTTTGTTCTCAAATACTGATATAAGATAACACATGGAAAAAGAACTGTCAACACCTTTATCAAAAAATGGCCTGATCCCGCATGTCGTTACCGTTCACTCGCCTGAAGCTTACTCTCGTAACAGCATGTCACCTCAGAACTGCCTCTCCACCTTGTAGACCTCGCCGTCAACAACTACCTCATCAACGCCTTCCTCACGGCTGAATATCTTCTCGTCAACATAATTGAATTTACGAGGGGATTCACCGTTTTCCAGTGCCTCTATCAAAGCCCTTACTCTCGGGCCATGAAGAGGATTGCACTCCGCGATGCAGGATATTTTTCCCTCCCCGGCATATTCCAGCGCTTTTTGGTTCACTCCGTCAAAGGACACAACCATAACCTCGCCTTTATCGATGTCTGAGCCCACCCTCTTACCGGCGCTCTCAAGGGCATCGATGGCACCGATGGCCATGTTGTCGTTCTCGCAGTAGACCACATTTATGTTGTCGAACCGCTTAAGGAGAGCCCCCATAGTCTCTCGGCCCTTGGTCTCGGTAAAGTCTCCGCTGACCTCAGCCATAAGATCCCAGCCGTTTTCTCTTGCGGCATTGGCAAGGCCTCTGGTGCGGCCGATCTGGGCCGAAGATCCGAGATTACCCTGAATATTCACGATATGAAGATCTTCGGGAGCTATGTCTTTTGTCCCGGTGAAGGCCTTGATCCAGGCAGCGACCTTCCTGCCTTCAAGCTCGAAGTCCGAGCCTACCCAGCAGGAAAAGAGATTCTTGTCGGAGGCGTTAACTCGTCTGTCCACCAAAATAACGGGAATTTCCGCCTCCCGGGCTTCCGAGAGCACAGTATCCCAGCCGCTTTCCGTGGCGGGAGCCAGCACGATATAGTCCACCTCCTGCTGAATGAATGTACGGATGGCCGTGATCTGATTGGCCTGCTTCTGCTGGCCGTTCTTGTAGATCAGATTGTATCCCGCATCCTCCGTAAAGGCAGACATCATGGAATCTGTGTTGGCACTTCGCCAGTCGGATTCAGCCCCCAACTGAGAGAAGCCGACGGTTATGAGATCGTCGGCTTGTTCTTCATTCTCTTCTATGAAATCTTCCGCAGCTCCTGCAAAATTCCCGCTCCCACAGCCCCCAAGAAGTGTGGCTGTAAGGAGCAGGACAGAAATCTTTTTCAAAAAACTCTTCATTTATCCGTATCCTTAGCTCTTAAGTGCTTTCTTTTTCTGAGCCATGACTACGCTCTGGATAAGGAGGAAGATGCAGAGCATTGCCGCAATGGTGATACCTGTCCACCAAGCCTGATCAAGACCTGCGGATGAAACAATGTTCTGAATGGTACTAAGTGAAAGAACACCAAAGAAGGTTCCGATGATGTTACCAACACCGCCAGTGAGCATTGTTCCGCCTATGATGGAGGAAGCAATGGCGTTCATCTCCATACCCATGGCATGGCTTGCTGAGCCGGACCCAACATGAAGGAAGTAAACGTATCCACCGATACCTGCTAAAGTTGAACAGATAAGGTGTGACAGAAATCTGGTCCTTCGAACGTTGATACCCATCATCAGTGCGCTCTGCTTGTTGCCGCCCACTGCATAGAAGCTTCTTCCCAGTCTGGTCCATCTCAGTACTACAAACAATAATACCACAATGATAAGGGCTACAATAACACCAATTTCAACATATGCAGGGACATACACACCCTTCTTGTTCACGGATCCCATGAGGGGAACGTTGATACGTGTCAGCTTAAGTGCATTGAACTCTTCATCGGCTACGTTGAAGGGCGCTGTATTAACTATGGTTGTCATACCACGGGCAAAAAACATACCGGCCAGCGATACGATGAACGGCTGAATATCAAGGTATGCAACCAGAAAGCCCTGAATGAGTCCGTAGGCAACTCCGATTCCAAGAGCAAGGAGGATCGATCCGAAGATACTGCCGCCCTTGTGATCCAAATATACAGCGCAGCTCATGGAAACAAGAGCAACAACGCCTCCCACGGAGATATCGATCCCTCCGGAGATCATAACGATGCTCATTCCCACAGCCGTGATTATAAGAGCTGCGTTGGCATTTAGGATGTTAAAAAACATCTGGGGCTTTGTGAATCCGCCTCCCTGGAACAGAATAGCACCTATGTACATCAGAAAGAAGATGACGATGGTGATGGTAAGAAGAAGGTTTGTGTCGTTCATCTTTGAAAAGATGTTTTCCTTTTTGTTCTCCTTCATATCAAGCCACCTCCTTTCTTGCAGGAGAAAGCTTTTTAACGAGCTGTCCCAGGTACTCTCTTACTGTCGGAGCAGAGAATACAACCAGAATGATAACGACCACAGCCTTGTATGCTGCAAGAGCATCGGACTGAACATTGAATTTGTAAAGGGTTGTGGTAAGGAACTGGATCACATATGCGCCAAGGATCGAAGCCCACATATTGAACTTACCGCCGGAAAGTGCGTTACCTCCCAGTGCTACGGCAAGGATGGCGTCCATCTCTATATCTTTTGCTATAACAGAGTAGTTAATGGTGGAAAGACGGCTTACCTTGATAAGAGCAGCTACTGCCACGCAAAGTCCCAGGATAACGAAGGACAGGAACTTGATAAAGGTGGGGTTGATACCGTTGAGCCTCGAAGAGCTCTCGTTGATACCAACAGCCTGGGTGTAAAGTCCGAGGTTTGTGAACTTAAGTACCAGTGCTATCACAACGATACAGATGGCAACAATGAATACCGTAGTGGGAATCGGGATTCCCGGAATGAAGCTTCCAAAGTATGAGAACTTGGGGTCCGGAACGATGGGAAGCTCGTTGTTGTTGATCCATGCTGCAATGGATCTTCCTGCCGTAAACAGGATAAGTGTTGCGATCATTGGCTGGATCTTAAATACGGCCACCAGCATTCCGTTGAAGGCACCGCAGAGCATTCCCACTATGCAAGCCACCAGGAAAGCCACGATGATGGGGGCCTGAATGGTCTCGGGCCTTGAATCTCCGCCGCAGAGGACTCTAAGCATAGCCGAGCCTGCGATAGCGATGGTTGCTCCCACGGAAATGTCCTGTCCGCCTGAGGCTGCAGTTACCAGTGTCATGCCTATAGCCAGGATCCCCAGCTCTGAGCCGTAATCCAGGATCGTGATGAGGTATCCCGAGAAAACAGGGAAACCTGCGTTGTTGGTTCCAAGGGTGATCTTGAAGAACCCTGGATCGTTTATCAGATTTATCACCGCAAGAAGAATAAGTGCTGCAAGCGGTATAAAGAGCTGATTGGAGGTCAGCTTCTTAAGAAAGCTCCCTTCAGATTTCTTTTTTATGTCTGTCATACCTTATTCTCCTCCTGCGATAGTGCTCATGATCTTGTTCTGGGTCAAGTCTTCCCCTGACAGTTCCCCTACAACTTTCCTATCGCGCATTACTACCAGTCTTGAGCAGGTCCTGAGCATCTCATCGGTCTCAGATGAAATGAAAGTCACGCTCATTCCCTGGGAAGCCAGCTCAAGAACCAGCTTCTGGATATCTACCTTGGTTCCCACGTCGATACCTCTTGTGGGCTCATCAAGTATCAGATATTCGGGATGCATAAGAAGCCATCTTGCAAGAATAACTTTCTGCTGATTGCCGCCGGAAAGGGATTTGATGGGGGTATCAGCGGAAGCTGTCTTGATGTTCAGCTTCTTGATGTATTCATCTGCAAAGGCATTTGCCTTGGCCTTGCTAAAGGGTTTGAAGAAACCGGTAAGAACCTGAAGTGCCAGGATAATGTTTTCCCTTACTGACAGATCACCTATGATCCCGTCCACCTTTCTGTCTTCGGGAAGATAGGCGATACCGTTCTTCATGGCATCAACAGGCTTTGTTATCTTTACTTCTTTTCCATGGATCTTGACCTTACCTCCAAGAACTCTGTCCGCTCCGAAGATCGCTCTTACGCACTCGCTTCGTCCCGATCCCAGAAGTCCCGTAAAGCCGTTGACCTCGCCCTTTTTGATATAGAAGTCGAAGGGTTTGATGCCTGCGTCGGACTGAAGATCCTTAGCTTCAAAGACAACCTGTCCGGCGTCCTTTCCCTTGTAGCTCTCCTGCTCGCCTTTTATGTCTGAAAGATCATCCATGTCCTTACCAAGCATCTTTGCTACCAGCTGAACCCTCGGAAGATCCTTGATCTCGTATTCACCGACCAGCTGCCCGTCGCGAAGGACAGTGATCTTGTCGCACACCTCGTATACCTGATCAAGGAAGTGCGTTACAAATATGATCCCTACCCCTCTGGCCTTTAAGTCTCTCATAAGGCCAAAGAGCTTCTCAACCTCCTGTTCATCCAGGGAGGATGTGGGCTCATCCAGGATAAGGACCTTGCAGTCCATATCCACTGCCCTGGCGATTGCCACCATCTGCTGAACGGCGATGGAGCAGTTGGAAAGCTGCTGGGTAGCTCTGGCGGGAATATCCAGCTCCTTCAAAAGAACTTCCGCAGCTGCGTTCATCTTTTTCCAGTTGGTGAGCTTCTCCTCGCCTCGGCCTATAAACATATTCTCTGCAACCGTAAGATTAGGGCAGAGTGTGATTTCCTGATAAACCGTGCTTATTCCGTTTTTCTGGGCATCCTGAGGCGAATGGATCTGGACTTCCCCTTTGCCCTCCATTTCAATGGTGCCTTCATCCTTGGAATAAACACCGGTAAGTACCTTAATAAGCGTTGATTTACCCGCTCCGTTCTCCCCCATCAGAGCATGGATCTCTCCCTTGTTCAGGGTAAAGTCCACCTTCTGAAGGGCATGGACTCCGGGGAAGGACTTATCGATGCTGCGCATCTTCAGCACTGTATTTTCACTCATAGTGCGTTCCTCTCGATTTTTTTAAAAAAGGCGCAGCAGACCGGCCGCTGCGCCTTCCTTGGTAAGTGTAAGTATATAGTGATATACGGATTGCTCCGCTTCCGCTCCCGCAATCCTACATACATTCGGAATCCGCACTACCGTGCTGCTTCCTCATGTATGTTCGGTCTCGCGTTGCGAATAGTCTACTCCATGATATACGCATGACTCCGCTTGCGCTTCCGTCATGCTACATACATTCGGAATCCGCACTACCGTGCTACTTCCTCATGTATGTTCGGTCTCACGTTGCGAATAGTCTACTCCGTGATATACGCATGACTCCGCTTGCGCTTCCGTCATGCTACATACATTCGGAATCCGCACTTCCGTGCTACTTCCTCATGTATGTTCGGTCCTCAAGGTCCCAACCTGCGCTGTGCAAGCACAGCAGCTTGGGACTTTTCGTCCCTATATCACTCAAATGCCGTAGTTATCAACATCATCCTGAGTAATTGTTGTAGCGTCGAAGCCCTTCTCGTCCATGATGATGGTCTTCTCAGGTGTCTCGCCATTCTCAAGCTTCTTGATGATGTCATCGATGTAGCTTGCCTGGAAAGGATTGCACTGTCCGTCATAATTCCAGTTCTGAGCAAGGAGCTCTTCAAGTGCCCACTTGTTGCAGTCGAAGCCCATAATAATAACGTCTTTGCCAACACCGTGTGAGATGCCTGCTGCATCAAGAGCTGCTACAGCACCCTTAGCCATATCGTCGTTCTCAGCATAGATTACGTTGAAAGGTGTTCCTGCGTCGATAACTGACTGAACGATCTGCTGTGCCTTCTCTGCGTTCCACTCAGCTGTCTGCTGAACAACGATGTTCCAGTTGGACTCTGCAGCAACCTTGGCATCAAGAGCGCCGGATCTTCCCTGCTGAGCAGCTGAACCCATAACACCCTGGATGTGGATCACGTTGTACTCAGAGAGGTTCTGGCCTGCAAGCCAGTCAACAGCTGTCTGTCCCTCTTTAGCCATATCGGAAACGATAGAAGCCTCATAGAGTGAAGGGTCAGCATCGATTGTACGGTCGAAAAGGATAACCTTAACGCCTGCTGCCTGTGCGTCCTGAAGAACTGAATCCCAGCCTGCTGTGTCAGCTGCGGAAAGAAGAAGGTAATCAACTTCGTCCTGAATGAAGCCCTGAGCTGCCTGGATCTGCTCGTCGTTCTTCAAGCTGTAAGCGAACTGTGCGTCGTATCCGTTTTCCTTTGTGAATTTTGCCTTAAGATCAGCAACGTTAGCTGTACGATAACCGGACTCGTTAGGATCGTTGTTGATGATACCTACTTTGATAAGTCCGCCCTCAGATGCGGGAGCTGCTGCTGTGCCTGATGACTGCTGAGCGCCGCCGCAAGCAACGAGGCCGAGAGTCATTGCAGATGCTAAAAGAACTGCCAATACTTTTTTCATGATATTTTTCCTCCTTGGAATGTGGTGCAGGGACAATTCCCTGCTAATACCAATTCTAGAGGAAAACAATAAAATCTCCATTAAATAAACAATGGAAAAAGGTTGAATTTTTTATCTGATTTTAATTTTGTTTCAATTTTTTACGATTTCGGTTGAAATTTTCTTCTGAGGGAGTCTGACTGTAAGAGTAGTACCCTTCTCATAGGCAGAATCTATGCTGATTCCGTACTCCTCTCCAAACTCAAGACGGATCCTCTCATTAACGTTGTACAATCCATAGATCTTGCCGGAATCCGGATCCTTATCCGTAAGCCCTCTTCTAACCTGTGTAAGTCTCTCCTCGTCCATACCGATACCGTCATCGGCAACTTTTATGATGTAATCGCTTTCTCCAAGCTCGCCGGTGACACTGATCTTTCCTCCCCCGCGGCGGTTCTTTATCCCGTGATAAAGAGCATTCTCCACCAGGGGCTGAATGGTGATCTTGGGAATAAGATAATTATGAAGCTCTGTAGGCACGTCAATCTCATAGCTTAGGATATCCTGATACCTTATCTGCTGTATCTCCAGATAGCTTCTTACGTGCTGCAGCTCCTCACGGATAGTCACCATCTCTTTTCCCTTGTTAAGAGATGTTCTGAAAAACTCCGACAGAGAACCCACCATCTTCACAACCTGCTTCTGATTGCCCGCCTCTGCGGACCAGACGATGGCATCCAGCGTATTGTACAAAAAGTGGGGATTTATCTGGGCCTGGAGAAGCTCAAACTCGGCCTTTCTTAGCTGCTTCTGCTCTGCGGTAACCTGCTCCTCGATGGGGCGTGTGATCCACAGCGGTCCCACCAGGGAAACCACGGCGATACCAACCACGATGAAAGCCAGGATTCCCACGGAAATCTTGACAGTATCCAGATACAGCTCACGGCTTCTTGCCTGGGCGCTCTGGATCTGGCGGTTCTCATAGTAAATGTATTCGTTGATGGTCTCCTGCAAAAGAGCCGTCACTATCTGGACGTCGTTCTCCCAGATCTGCATGTTGTTCTCGTAACGGTCGTCGTAATTAAGATTCTCCTTGATGTTGTCGATGTAACCTTCAAGGTTGTTGAGATACTTCTCCGCACTGACCAGTCTCTTTTTATTGGCTTCGTTGTAGGTGTAGTCCTTAAGACCGTCCACGACTTTGCGGGCATCACTCAAAAGCCCCGGAAGGGCCGATTCCTCCGGAGATACGTTTCCCACGATCAGAAGATAAGTCTCATAGTCAAAGTCGTTCTTGAAGTCCAGGCTGAACTCCGAGGCCACCACCACGGAGTTGAGCATCTCATTGTACCTCTCGTTGGTGACCCAAAGGTTGTAAAAGGCGTAGACCATGAATACGATATTTGGCAAAAGAAGTATCAGATAAGAGATCCTGATCTGAGTGGCCAGACGGGATTTATTCTTTTTTCCAATCTCCCGCTGCGAGTTCATTCAGTTCCCTCCCCGGCTGAGCCGGCTCTGTACTGGGTTGTGGTCATGCCCTGTGTCTTTTTGAAAAGATATGAGAAATAGTGGGGATCCTTGTACCCCACCAGCATTCCTATCTCGTTGCTCTTCTTGGAGGTGGTAAGAAGCAGCTCTTTTGCCTTATCAAGCCTGTAGTCCGTAAGGTACTTGATGAAGGTCTGCCCCGTGGCCTGCCTGAACACTGCGCTCAGGTGGTTCGGAGAGAAGTTGACACTGGCCGCAAGGGTATTAAGAGACAGCTCCTCCTCGCTGTAATGGGCGTCGATGTAAGCCATGACCCGGGATACCACGTCACGGTATCTCCCCCTGGAATTTTCCTGGCGAAGGTCAATCGCAGCACTGATAAGGTCCACCAGATACTCGTAGGTGTTCTTCTCATCTGCAAGAAGCTCCGCTGCAGGGATCCTGGCCTTAGTGTCAGCTCTTGAAAGTCCCAGGTCGTTCTCTATAAAATCTGCCACGCAAAAATATATATCCATGGAAATGTACTGCCTTAGCATGGTGGACCTTATTGCATTCTTGCCCATTCCCTCAAGGAATTCATCAAGAAAGAACTCTGTTTCGGAGGGCTCGCCTCTTCTTAGGAACTCTTTTACCAGTCTTCTGTCTATGTGCCTTGGATCGATCTCCGAGAGGATAACGTTCTCCTTCTGGGAATGAAGCCCCTCCTCGGAGCCGAAAAGAAAATCGCTGTCAGAAGACAGATACTGATGGGCAAAGGCTCTGCCGGCCCACTCAAAGGAAGCGGGAATGTCGGTGATCCTCTCAACGCACTGTCCGACGCCTCCGAAGTACCTTATATTCGGATATTCCAAAAAGAGCTGTTTCATCTCCTCGATGCTGCTCTTTATATTATCTGTTACCGCATTTTCGTTGTCCCCCTTAAAGAGGATCGCATTGCCCTCAAGATCAAGTTCGAAGAGCTCCGCGCCGCGCTTTGAGGCTATGTCTGCGATCCCTTCCTGCACCTTGAGAACGCTTCCGGAGAATTCGTCCGCTTCATGCTTTACAGACCAGACTCTTACGATAACCGTGTTGTAGGAAAGAGCCGAAAGGTCTATCGACAGCTCTTTTCCCTTCTCAAGAAGGTAAGGAAGGGTTCTGTCTCCGGTGACAAGGCTCTGGAAGAAGTCCTGCCTCTCAAGCTCCGTGCGCTCCTTCATGTCTTCGCGATACTTTCTGGCAATCTCCTGCTCCTGCTTTCTCTCCTCGATCTTTCTTGCAACGGCGTCGATCTCCTTAAGAAGGCTCTCACCGCTGATGGGTTTGGAAAGATAGGACGCCACCCCGATCTTGATGGCCTCCTTTGCATATTCAAAGTCCTCATAACCTGTGAGGAGTATTATCTCAATTTCCGGAAATTCTGCCTTGATCATACGGCTTAAAGTCAGACCGTCCATAAAAGGCATCTTGATGTCAGTGATCACGATATCCGGCATTTCCTTGCGGATCATGGAATAAGCCAGTTCACCGTCTCCCGCCTCCCCGCAGAAGTTGTAGCCGTGAGCACTCCAGTCGATATTGTTCTTTATCCCCTCGCGAACGACAAATTCGTCCTCCGCCAAAAAAACTTTAAGCATAACCCCAAATTACCTTTTCCTCTTATTATCACGAATGGCCTATATCATCCGCGGCTGTTCTTCCCGCTGCCCGAAAGCGGCCTGAAGATAGTCATGCGGCCGGTCCATCCGATGATCCTGGTTAGTATCACTCCCAAAATAACTCCGCAGCTGTCGATGATGACATCCTTTTTGCCCGGCGACCTGCCTGCCACAAAGGACTGGTGATATTCATCAAGACATGCGTATGCAATGCAGAAACTTCCTGCCGTTACAACCAGCAAAAATCCCCTGACTCCGTATACGTAGAGAGGGAATGCCACACTCACCGCCAACAGAAAGTACTCCGTAAAGTGCGCTGCTTTTCTTATGTAATACTGTCCCTGCTCAGACATCTGCGCTATCCTCTCCGAGGACCAGCCTCTGTCAAAGGTATCGTTGGCGATGCTTAGCACTGTCACGCCCACATCGTAGCTGAGCTTGCTGCTCTCCCCCGCTTCCTGAGACGAGAACATGAATATTGCGTACATCATGATCAGCGCCGGAAGAAATGACATGGGCTTAAGTACAAACCGCAAAGTCTGTTTGATATATTCCAAAAAATATTTCATGATCCAATTCCTACCGTAGTCTCAAAGACTTCGGAAAAATCCCCATTCTGAACCAATATGCCGTCCACGCCGCAGCGACGGGCAACTTCCATATCGCTTTTGATTTCGTTTCCTATCATAACACATTTTGTCTTATCAAGACCGTGTTTGTCCATGAGCATTTCAAGGAACCTTGGCTCCGGCTTCATTATCAACTTGTCCGAAGAAATGAACATGTCATCAAAGAAGTGGGCAAGCCTGCAGGTGCCTATCTCCCTCATGGTAAAAGCTCTCTGGGCGTTGGAGAGAAGATAGACGTTCTTGCCATTGGCCTTTAGGGTTTTCAGGAGCTTGTGGGTATCCGGATAGTTGCGCATATGATAGGTTGAAGTCTTCCTGAAAAAAGCGCAAAGCTTTGCAATGTGTTCCGGGGCAATATCCGTTGATTTGTCGATGCCGAAAAGATGCGGGCGATGCGGGTAGGTGAATTGACGGAGTATTTTTCCTGATTTCCCTGCACCGCGGCTATTTAAATCGCCCGCGACACTGTTTGCGACGCTATCTGCGGTGCTGTTTTTTATGGTGCTGTCGGCATCCCACAGCTTGCGCAGGATGTCGTCCCACACCCATGAAATGCGGATCTCAGGGTAGTCGGACTTCACTATGGTCTTGAGTTTATCACCGTATTCGCCGTAGATTTGCGTATATAGTTTGTAGAGTTCTTCGCCCTTTATGCTTATATTGAAATTGTCCTTGAGGTACCCGCTCATCTGCTCCCACAACTTAGGCTCATGTTCATTAGTATGAACATCGATCAGGGTCCCGTAAAGGTCAAAGATGTAATTATCGTATTGATGATTCATAGAGCTTCCTTTTCATTTATCCGAAATATAATATCCCAATAGATACATATCTTATGCATCCCATTGTTTGGTCATCCTGTGTCCCTCCTTACAGTTTTCGCTGATTCTGAGAATAATGCCACTTTTCAGCGAAGTAAAAAGGGCTTTTTCGCTGAATATCAGCATCATGGCAAAAATCAGCGAAGTAAAAAGAGAATTCTCTCGCTTATATCTTTTGTGGCGCGCTATTTATGCGAAATATCCGGATTTTTCTCGCTGAAATAAGCGGCAAGGCCAAATATCAGCGATTCTCGCCTAAGCGACATTAATTTGTAAAAGAGATATCAATCACATGACCATCACTTCAGCACCACAATTCCATAGGCGGGAACCGTGATCACATGATTCTCAACAGAAGCATATGCATCCGAAGTCATGAGCTGATAGTCTATGGCGTCAAACCGGGCTGTTCTCTCATCTGAAGAGATATCAACGGTCTGCTCCTCACCTGAGGTATTGATGATCACAAGAAGCTGCAGCGGCCCGAAAGCTGAAATGTCCGAAGCAGATGTATCAGAAGCGTTTACAGTATCTCCCCTTGCTGCATTTCCGGTCTCAGCATCGTTTCCGCCATCTGCGCCTCCGGCTTCTGTCAGGAATTTCGCAGCTTCTTCCTCCGATACGCTCCTTAGCATCACACACAGCTCTTTTCCCGAGAGGTCCTCTATTTCCTTGGTGGTGCCGCGGGCTATGACGGGGTACATGTTACGAAGCCTGATGGCAGACTTAAAGTAATTGTAGATTGACCCGGGATCTTCCTGCTGCTCATCGAGAGCCGGATATTTCATGGAGAAGCTGTCCATGGCCTCGGGACCTACGCACATGCCCTCGGCCTTTTCGTCGGCGCTCCACTGCATGGGAGCTCTTTTGTTCTCGTCCTTGCCGGATCCCTTCATGCCAAGTTCTTCTCCATAGTAAACAAAGGCGTTTCCTCTCATGAGAAGGTTCAGAGCGCCCGCCAGCTTTATCTTGTCCTCGGTGCCTTTGCCGGTGAAATATCCGGCGGACCTTGCCATGTCATGGTTGGTGTAAAAAGGCGCATCCACGGCGTCTTCATTTATCTGCGAAAGGGCATGCTCGGTGACCATGAGGGAGGTACCGTATTTCTCTGCAGGGGTGGTGCCTCTGGCAAGACCTGCTATAAGCCCCTCACTTCCCGCATAGTCGAAGTCAAAAAAGCTGTCGATACCGCTTCTGTAGTACTTGGTGTAGGTGGCGGAGCTTGTCCAGGCTTCCCCGACGATGTAGGCATCCGGATCCAGCTCTTTTGCCGTATCATTGATCCAGGTGAGGAATTCGGTGTTCTTAAGGTCTTCGCCGGTGTAGTAGGATGTCACCGCATCGAGCCTGAAGCCGTCAACGCCCCGGTCGATCCAGAACTTAAGCACGTCCCTAAGCTCCGCTCTTACGTCGCTGCTGTCGAGGTTTAGATCCGGCATTCCGGACCAGAAGCGGGCTTCGTAGAAATAGTCGGTGCCGGGAAGAGGCTCGTAGCCATCCTTCTTCTCTGTGTCAAAACTGTAATAGTTGATAAACGGGCACTGCTCCGCTGCCTCTTCAATTGTCAGCTCGGGATGGTTTTTCAGAAATTCCGCAGCCTCGGTAAACCAGGGATGCCCCACTGAGGTGTGGTTGAAAACAGTATCAATGATGACATTGACGCCTCTTTCGTGGCAGGCGCTTATCAGGTTGTCAAAATCCTCCAAAGTGCCGTACTCCGGGTCAATGTCCTTGTAGTCGATAACGTCATATTTGTGATAGGTGGGGGACGGAGAGATCGGCATAAGCCAGATCTCATTGCAGCCAAGGTCAGTATCGGTGCTGTCATCGCCGTCGTTGATGTAATCAAGCTTCCGGGTAAGGCCCTCTAAATCGCCGATCCCGTCCTTGTCGCTGTCGTAAAAAGAATATACGAAGACCTCGTAGGTTGTGCGATACTTGTCATCAAGGATGTTCAGGGAAGACGCGGTGTTCTCCTGCGCAGCTTCTTTTCCGCATCCTGCTGCTGAAACTGCCGCTATCATTATTGATAAAAGTGCCGCCGATATTTCTTTTCTCAAAGTATTGTCCCCACTCTCTTTCATACTATTGTTGCTAAAACGGCGCACACCCTATAGGTGCACGCCGCATATCGCAATCAGTTATTCCCGCGATCCTCTTTCATGGTCTCCTGGCCGCTGTCGCGTATCATCTTGATGCCCTCAATGGCCACCTGATAGATCATGGCCATCTCCCGGGAGGCCGGATCTGTGTAGCTGCATTTGGACTTAAGGGTCTTGAAATACTGCTCTGCCTTCTCAATTACAGGCTTAGTGATCATGATACCGTCGCAGTAAAGCGTTCCCGTCTGGGCATCGTATCTTGACTCTGTGTATTTGGTCTGCGCAAAATCCCCGGCTCCCATCGTAGCCGCAAGCTGATTGATCAAATCTTCTCTGTCTGCCATAATCCGTCACCTCTTCGCCATAGTAAAGAATAAGTCCACCAAGTGAACTCATATCCTATTATAACAATTCTTTCGACGGATTTCACAACTTTTTGACGCCTTTTTGAATGAGACCGTAAGCAGATACGAATTCCTTAAATTTTAATTAAACTTAACATCTTCTTACCCTTTTTTTGCATTAACCATATTACAATATATGTGTATGCGGTTTTTTGATTGTGATAGGAGACGGACATGGCAAATGAGTTCAAAGCGTTAGTTTATACCAATGATAATTGCGTTGGCTGTAACAAGTGTATCAGCGCCTGCAGTTGCATGGGCGCCTGTGTTTCCACCGAGCCCGATGAGAATGGCGTATCTGCCATCCATGTGGACGGAACAAAATGTATCGCCTGTGGAGCATGCTTTGACGCCTGCGAACACGATGCCAGAGAATACAACGATGACACAGAGCGTTTCTTTGCTGATCTTAAGAGCGGCAAAAAGATATCTCTGCTCATCGCACCGGCTTTTTTGGCAGATTATCCAAGAGAATACGAATCTGTACTGGGCGGCCTCAAGAAAATGGGTGTAAACCGCCTCATCAGCGTATCTTTCGGTGCGGACATCACCACCTGGGCCTACATCAACTATATCCAAAAGCACAATTTCATGGGCGGTATTTCTCAGCCCTGTCCCGCAGTTGTGGGATATATCGAAAGATACCTTCCGCAGCTTCTTCCCAAGCTTTTCCCTGTTCAGAGTCCTCTTATGTGCGCTGCCATCTATGCGAGAAAAGAGATGGGAATAACCGACAAACTGGCATTCATAAGCCCATGTATCGCCAAGAAAATGGAAATAGACGATCCCAACAACAAGGGGTATGTTGACTATAACGTAACCTTCTATCATCTGATGAAATACGTGAAGGAGCACGGCATCAGCGGTGCTCCCGTTTCCGACGAGATCGAGTATGGTCTTGGTTCAATCTATCCCATGCCCGGCGGACTTAAGGACAACGTTTACTGGCTCCTTGGAAGTGATGCCTTTATAAGACAGATCGAAGGCGAGAAGCACATGTATCACTTCCTCGAAAAAAATGCCGACAGGATCAAAGGAAACAAGACACCTTTCCTGTTCATTGATGCCCTTAACTGCAGATGCGGATGTATCTCCGGAACGGGCACGGATCCAAAGATCACCGGCAATGACGATCCTCTTTACAACATCCACGAGATTCAGGAGAGGGTGAAAAAAGACACCAAGAAGAGCCCCTGGTCGCGCCCTCTTACACCTGAAAAGCGTATGGCTGCCCTGAACAAGCAGTTCAGTAATCTTCGCCTTGAGGATTACCTTCGCAAATACACGGACCGCTCCCGCGAGTGCGCCCACAAGATCCCTTCCGAGGCTCAGCTTAATACTATTTTCAACGACATGAACAAGACAACGCCAGAGTCCCGAAAGATCAACTGCTCCTGCTGCGGCTACTCGACCTGTAAGGATATGGCGACGGCTATTTTCAACGGTTTCAACCACAAGTCCAACTGTGTTCATTATCTTAAGGGTCTTGTTGAGGTTGAGAAGAAAGAAGCTCAGGATATGGTTGAGCATGAGCGCGCCGAGCTTGATAAGCAGAGGCAGAGCATCCATGATGCCATCACCACCATAAACGAGCACTTCATCTCGGTAAATGCCACAATGCATGAGATCAGCACCGGTAATACCACCAACGCTGAGGAGAGCTCAGCAATTTCCGAGGACATGTCCAATGTTAATGAGTTCTGCAACAAGGTCAACGACTCCATGAGCAGGATCACTTCCTATCTTGGAGAGCTGGAAGTCAACAACAAGAAGGTTGTGGAGATTGCCAACCAGACTAACCTCCTTGCTCTGAATGCAGCAATCGAGGCAGCGCGAGCCGGAGATGCCGGCAAGGGCTTTGCAGTTGTTGCCGGAGAGATAAACGATCTGGCTGCAGATTCCAAGACCACAGCCCAGAACAGCGGAACTGCCAACGACAATATCAAGAACGCTCTGGAGGCCATCACCGCCGAGACCGCAGATCTTCTTAACATTGTAAGCCAGGTTAACGATAAGATTCAGATGCTTGCTACTTCGGCAAAAGACATATCATCTTCCACTGAGACTCTTGCAGACACCATGGAGAAGGTAAGAGACGAGGTAGAGAATCTGGCAAGTAAAGGATAAATAATAAAATATTACGCAAAAAAGGACGGCTCTTTTGACTTACTGCATAGCAGCGGGTCAGAAGGAACCGTCCTTTTAATTTGTCTGCTTATACTTCTTCCACATAATTCACATATTCCTGATCACTGATCATGTTGATCAGACCGTTGTGATTGAGACTCTTTCCGAAATCCAGATCGATCATAAGACCTGTATCGGAGGATTGAAGGGTCTTTTCCTTGCTCTTGGTCATGCTCACCACAACAAATCCCTGCTCATCCATCCACTTTGTAAACTTGGTGACACCGTGGCTCTTGCTGACTTCTATATAGATGCTCATGTATCTGCTGTTCTGTTCAACATGATTGCTGAACTGCATCAGAACAATGTTTGAAAAAGCTACCAGAAGGAAACATACGATACCTACAACCAGATATCCCGCCCCGATGGCCATGCCCATGCAGGAGGTTACCCATAATGTCGCCGCAGTGGACAAGCCCTTGATCTGCTTACGCCCCGTCACCAGGATCGTTCCGGCTCCAAGGAAGCCGATTCCGCTTACAACGCCTGCCGGGATACGGCTGACATCCGCGTTAAGCCCCGGAAGTGTTGCGAGATATATGTTCAGGGCAGTTGCCACCGCCGATCCAAGGCTCACAAGAGCAAAGGTCTTGATACCTGCGTTGTGGTGTCTTGCTATTCTCTCCCAGCCCACCACGCTTCCGAACACCATAGCCAGAAACAGTCTGATGGCCACTGCAATGTCACTGTTTCCCTGAAGAAAATCAAGTATTGTTGTAAGACTCATTCAGTGTACCTTCCTATCCTGAAATCTCATTACCTAACTTAAGTGTTACCTATATTATATCATCTTAACGTGACAGGTGTGCTGTCCTCAAAAGCCTCCTCTTATCCCCTTTTAGAAAACTACTATTTTTCCTTTACAGTTTATTAACAATGTTTATGAACTTAACAGAAACAAGGCCTTTTTTGTAATGATTATGTAATACATGGGGGAGTATCCTTATAAATGTGATTTGAAACTTACATTGCAAACGGAGTTGCGATGTGCAAAAGGTCATGGAGCATAAAACCGGTTGTGCTCCTGCCCAATGAAAAGGAGGTCTTTTATGAATTTTAAGTACAGATCAGTTTTAGCATTAGGAATGAGTGTTGCTATGATGGTGCAGGCACCGGTTGTAGCATTTGCCAATGAGGGAGAGCCTATAGAATCTACTCCTGAATCTCAGACGATAGTATCAACTAATCCCGAATCTCAGTCTACAGCCTCGACAGATCCTGTGATAACTGCAGATGCTGAAGCCAAAAAGAATGGATTTGAAGTATATGGTATGGAGGGAACTAACAAAATTAATTCGACATGCGGTTCCGGATACTTAACATATCAGGGAACGGCTCCTTCCGACTCCAATAGTCCAACAATAGATGGCGAGAGCGATTTTGCATTCAATACCCCTACACAACTACAGATAATATTCAGACTACTATTTCTTATGAAAAAAACGGTGATGAAGTCAAGGTTACATATAAAGTAACTAATAATTCAAACTCTGCAGTTGAAGGATATAAAGTAGGATCAGCTGCCGATGCAAATATCAATAATAATGATCGTGCACAGATTGGCTTCCTTAATGAAGGCGCCGGAATCTATATGTTGGATGATAACACCGGAAAAGCATTTACTTTACTGCCTACTGAGGGTGAATCATTTGACGGTATTTGGTATGGTGAATATAACGGCTACCGTACTCATGTATTTGATAACAAAGACAGAAGTGCTGCTGAAATGCAGGGACGCGACAGCGCTCTTGCATATTCATGGACAGTTGATCTGGGCACAGAAGATAGTAATAAAACTGTAACCAAAACCGCTGTATTCAAAATCGGTAATATCGAGCTTAATCAGATTTCATACGATCCCAACACAGGTGAAGGAGTAATAGCCGGTACAACTGTTGTTAATGGAACAACAAAGAAAATCGTCATCAAAAAGAACGCCGGCGAAATGACAAAAGAAGGCTATAAATTTGCAGGATGGGGCTTATCAGAAGATGCAAAATCTGCCAAGTATAAAGGCGGTGAAACAATTGACTTAGGTATGCTTGGCAGCGACCTTAAGCTTTATGCATTATGGCAGCTTATTAAGGCATCTAACCCCAGCGTAACTATTGAAGAAGTTGCTCAGATGGTTGAAGAAGAGATCAGTAACGAAGGTATCAATATCATCACCACAGAGGCAGGTGAAGCACTTCCTACAACTGAGCTCGGAAATGCCGAAGCAGTTACAAAGAGTGTAAATATTGAACTTTCCAAGGTTACACCTGCTCAGTATGTGGAAACAATCAGAAATACTGTACAGTCTGTACCTTCACAGGGTGTAGCAGTTATTGAAACAAACGAAGTAGCTACTTTTGACAAGAATATCATTGAGGCCATGGCTGAGCGCAATGACGTTTCTTATGTAATCGTATTCAAGCATGATGGCTTTAAGAAGAAAGTAGTTATTCCTGCAGGTTATGATGTTCAGACACTGCTTGACGAGAATGGATACTGCGGATTCTTAAGACTTGCAGCTATTCTTGGATTTACCATCATCGATTGATATAGGCCAAAACCTGTACATACTGCAATAAGATACCACTATAATATACAGCCCCTGCTATTGAAATAGCAGGGGCTGCTTTCATCTTCCCATCACAAATATTTTGACCCAGGTCTCTCAATACCACTTGACTGATACACTATTCCTTACCCGGTTCCTGTAGCTCCTTTTTCTCGTTCTGGATCTCCCAGTGAATAAGGAATGTGAGTATTGCACGAAGTGTTATTATGGCTCCAAGGATTCCCAGCTCTGCCCAGTCTCTGACTACGACTGTTCTAAGGACCTCGCCGCCAAGCTTGAACTCCAGCGCAAGGGCTATTCCCTGGGCAAGTTCAAGTCTTATGGCTTCGCTTTTTTTGATCCACAAGACAAAGCTCTTAACGCCGGTAAACACAAGGATGCATATTCCGAAGAATTCCAGCAGGAGCGTGGAGAATTCAACAACATAGCGCAATATGGTTTCCGCAGAAAGATATACCTGTTCCATAAACCGTCTCCTTGTGTGTGGTTTCCTGAATTCATTATACAACCTGAGCATTTTTGAAATCAACTTCGGCGCAGATTGATGTTTTTGATTCATTAAAAAAGCTTTATTATTGGTTTATTTTACTCTAATATTAGTTATAAACCGTTTATAGCGATGTGCAATTGCAAAAATGCTTTAAAACCGTGCAACCATCGGGTGAATGCATGGTCTTGGTGCATTTCGGAGCGTCATATAGCCGGTTCCGAAACAATCATAGGAGAAGTGTATGAATAACAGGGGAAAAGAAACTACGGCCGACGCCACCAAATACAAGCTGGCGGAGGCTGTGAAGGAATGCATGAAAACCACGTCTGTCGAGAACATCACAGTCAGACAGATAGTGCAGCAATGCGGCGTATCAAGACAGACCTTCTACAGGAATTTCATCGACAAATACGATCTGATAAACTGGTACTTCGACAGACTTCTTGAAATCTCTTTTAACGAGCTGGGAAGTGGCAGGACCCTGAGGGAGGGCCTGATAAAGAAGTTCAGGTACATCAAGGAAGAGCGGGTATTCTTTCAGGCAGCCTTTAAAGTGGATGATCAAAATAATCTGAAGGAACATGACTTCTTTATGATCTTTGAGTTCTATTGCAAGCTCATAAGGGAAAAGACCGGTCGGCTTCCCGATAAGAAGACAAGGAAGGTACTGGAGATGTACTGCCAGTCCTCAATATATATGACAGTTCAATGGGTTCTTAAGGGCATGAAGGAAACGGAAGAAGAACTGGCGGATCTTATGATTGCAGCCATGCCCAAGATGCTGGAAAAGGAATACAAGGCAATGGGGCTGATCTGATAAGTGCGTCATATTTCGAGTACTTTTTGGTCCCCGGCGACGACAGATTTTCTTTTCCATGGAACAAATCCTGTAAAGTGTAACTTACCCTAAACTCCCTAAAATGCTATGCTCTATGTGGATTCAAAAAATCCGTGTAACATAACGTATATTTAATTGGAGGGAGAAAAAATGGCAAACAGAATTTCACTGAACGGAACATCTTATCATGGTGCAGGCGCTGTCGCTGAAGTTGTTAATGAGTTCAACAACAACGGCTTCAAGAAGGCATTTGTTGCATCAGATCCCGACCTTATCAAGTTCGGCGTAACAGCTAAGGTTACAGACCTTCTCGATAAGGCAGGCATAGCTTATGAGATTTATTCTGATATCAAGCCCAATCCTACAATAGAGAATGTTAAGAACGGTGTAGAAGCTTTCAAGAAGTCAGGTGCTGACTGCATCATCGCCGTAGGCGGCGGATCTTCCATGGATACTTCAAAGGCCATCGGTATCATCATCACAAACCCTGAGTTTGCTGATGTTCGCTCACTTGAGGGTGTTGCACCCACCAAGAACCCCTGCGTTCCTATCATCGCAGTTCCCACAACAGCAGGAACAGCTGCAGAGGTTACCATCAACTACGTTATCACCGATGTTGAAAAAGAAAGAAAGTTCGTTTGCGTTGATACACACGATATGCCTTTCGTTGCTATCGTTGACCCCGACATGATGTCCTCAATGCCCAAGGGACTTACAGCCGCTACAGGTATGGATGCTCTTACACACGCTATCGAGGGATATACCACTAAAGCTGCCTGGGAGATGACAGATATGTTCCATCTCGAGGCAATAAGACTTATCTCCAAGAACCTTCGCGGCGCTGTTGAGAACACCAAGGAAGGCAGAGAGGGAATGGCTCTTGGCCAGTATATCGCAGGAATGGGATTCTCAAACGTAGGACTTGGAATCGACCATGCAATGGCTCACACACTTTCAGCTCACTATGACACACCTCACGGTGTAGCATGTGCTATGTTCCTTCCTATCTCCATGGAGTTCAACCGCGAGTACACAGGCGAGAGACTTAGAGAAGTTGCAAGAGCTATGGGCGTTGAAGGCGTAGATGACATGACTCAGGATGAGTACAGAGATGCAGCCATCAACGCAGTTAAGAAGCTTTCAGAGGACGTTGGAATTCCGAAGACTCTTGATAAGATCAAAGAAGAAGATCTGGATGTTCTGGCAACAGATGCTCTTAACGACGCCTGCTATCCCGGCAATCCCAGAGAGGCAACCAAGGAACAGGTTATCGAGATGTTCCGCATGCTGATGGCATGATGCAATCAGAGACCCGGCAAGATTGATTGCGTGGTTTCCGATTGAAATTGAAATACACATAAAAAATACGAGCCTCAGGGTCTGTCGACCCCGAGGCTCTTTTGCTGTTTGAAAAGTTCAAAACATTTATTTTGGAACGATGCTTCCATCTGTGATTAAAAAAGTCTGCCATCATCTCTTGCGCACTTTAGAAGTCCCTCTCCCACTTCACTAAATCAGGGCATATATCAAGAACGGAGAGTTTGAATTTTTTTCTGTAAATATGAGTATTCTATGATAATTCAAATTTTTCGACCTAATTGAATATTGAACGTTACATAGCAGTTATCTCAATCGAGGTAGCTGCTTTTTGTTTGCTTTCAAAAAAGAAAAATAATGTAAGTTTTGAAAGTGAATGATACAACGCTTTCAAAAGTGAAAAGAAATTGAAGTTTTGAAAGTGGGACCTGTATGAAGATTATTGAAAGAAAAAAATATTTGGATAGACTCATTCGTGGGAAGACACGTATTTGAAAACGCTTTAGTATTCAGAAGTAACTTCCACAATTTCGACAATACCATTCTTTACCCAAACTAGGATTTTGCAATCCAAACAACATAGTTCTGAGGGTTTGGGCATATGGCTTGTGACAATCGTTTGAGCCACAATATTTACATGTTACTACTGGCTTTTTATTTGCTTTTGATTGTTCTTGACTGTGATTGCTGTTTGCATTGTAAACACTTTTACTTATTGGCATATCAGTTTGATATTTTGTATGCACATAGCCAGATGCTTTTATACCCGGAACCTTGTTATAATCAATACTCGAAACATCCGTTTTGTCTAATTCTTCCATCTCAGTCATATTAATCGTGAGCTGTTTTTCAGCATCGATATTAACATGATTAGTTGTCTCCTTTACAGAAATAATACAGTTAACCCAAAGTTCAGTAATCACTCTTCCTCAAACTTTATCTTCAGCTCCATTATTAATGGGTAAACCTTTTCTAACGGATCTAGTTTTTCATCCATTTCGTCTATCACATGTATTAATACATTCTTTAGTTTCTGTTTATCATCTTCTGTTGCAACTCCTGATTGATGAAATCCTATTTTTTTAATTAGATCGTGTGCCTCCGGATAAATATATCCGTCATAATAGTAATTGTTAACAATATTCATATTATATATACAATCTCTACATGCATTAATAATTCTATCGAATCCAATTGATAATGAGAACATACTTTCATGTCTAACCAAATTTTTGTATATCTCATAGATTTCTTCCTGTATTAGTGGAACGGATTCATATATCTCTTTGCAATCAACAGTGACTTTTTTTACAGCCGCAAAATAATCCGAAGTATATCCCCGCCGATAATCTTCAACCAGTTTTTTAGCATCTTTCATTTTGGTCAATAATCCCTCTATCTTAACAGCCTCAGAGGCTAACTCAAGACATATTCTTTTCTCCTCTTCCTGCTTATTCTTGATTGATCTATCTTCACGTGCTTGCCTAATCACAAAGAAAAGGCCTATAGCAGCAATCAAAATATCCATTATCGTAGAAATATACTCAAACACTTTTATCTCCTTTCTCATTATGTTTTTTTGAACGTTGCAATACTATAAATCCTATCGTTTTTACTATTTTCATATTGCCTCCTTACAGCAAATAACGAATTTCTTATCCGAATATTTATACTTCTATTCTATCGTCATATAGTGAATTTGTCTTTTAAAAATAATACAAAATCCTCTTACTTGAACAAACAATGACATATTCATAATAATTCAACTACTTTTTATTCTGAATTAATTACATTTTTACTTTTTTCTGATATAATCATAAATCACAGAGCAGATTGCTTTTTTTACACATCGTATGATTGCACAATCAAGAGAGGAATATCCATATGAAAATGTTAAAGACTAGGTTTGTAACAATTATACTTTCGTTTGTTATGCTGTTTGGTTTCTTTGTTCCTTCCACGCTTGCTTATGCAGCTAGTGGAGACACTATAGTGTACAAAACAAAAACCGGAGAATGCTATCATAAAGATGGTTGCTCAAGCCTTAAAAAAAGTAAAATAGAGATTACTCTTCAAGAAGCAGTTAATAGTAAACTTCGTCCTTGTTCAAAATGTAAGCCTCCAGTTCTAGATGCAAATAGCACTACTTCTAGTGTCACAACATCTGTAGCTTCAGTGGTTGCTTCATCTGATAAATCTACAGTAAAATCCGAGATAACATTTATAGGAAATGCCAAATCCAAAAAATTTCACAAGCCTACTTGCGCCAGTGTTGCGCAAATGAAACCTGAGAATAAAGTTGAGTTAAGTGGTACACGAGATGAAATAATCAAACAAGGATATGATCCTTGTAAGAACTGTAAACCATAATACTTTCTAAATTTTAGCTACAAACCATTAAATTCATTAAAGGCGCATACAAGAATGGGGCAGAGAATAATTTACTCTGCCCCATTTCCTCTATAGTCATTTAGAATCAATATGTGTTAGTTGTAATTTCGCTAGGTTCTTGTGTACTCAAGTCGTCAATACTTGATATGGCTTTCAACGTACTATCATCTTTTTGGAATGCTATAGAAAAATACTGTATACCTAAGTCTAATGCCTTGATCTGTGTTCCCAAATCAACCGCAATGCTCTGCAAATCTGCACTTTCAAACGTATCAGAGACAAGAGTAAGATTATTGGAATCCCTCTTGTAGTAATGTTTAAAGAACTGATTAAGCAATCCGTGAGCTTTATTCACTGTTGATTGCGATCTGCTGCCTGCTACTTCATTTAGAAGAGACTGTATGTCGTTAGAGTCTATATTATCAATAGACATCCTTCCTATTGGCATTTCCTCTATATATGTATGGAATATCTGCATATTTCTATCGAAGGAGCGACCTTTTAGCTTACCCTTTTTGTATGTCTCTAGCCAGAACAGAACAGCATCTTTAAATAAAGCACATTGTTCGATATCAGTAAGATGCATTAGTTTTTCTTTCTCATGGAGCTGTGCTTCTTTCTCCTTCATTTTCTTGATGCATTCTCGCTCTGATTTTCCGTAGACACTAACATACTTGCCTAGAATGCGCTTCCTATATCTAATAGGAGCATTTGGACGATTTGCCACTTTGGAGAAAGTACCTTCTCCATAAATACCTTTTGCCATTAATAACCTCTTTCTTGTAGCCATATTTGTAGCCACATTTAATAGTGAAAATAAGTGTTTTTGAGTGGTTTTTAGTTGAAATTGGGAATATGCATTCAGACCTGAAAGCAACAAAAAAGCCTGAAAACACGTAGTTTTCAAGCTTTCAATGAGTAGCAGGGGAAGCAGGATTCGAACCCGCATGAACGGTTTTGGAGACCGCAATACTAGCCATTGTATGATTCCCCTATTTTAGCCTTGAGTGATTCACCTTGCTATTGTAGCCATATTCACATTTTATTCTAAGCTTTATGACTTCTCTTTAATGCGAACCACGAAAAATATTCTACCATCAATATTCGGTTATGGCAAGTCCTATTTTCTATATAAATTAATAGTTTTATTCTACAACAGCTTTCTTGATTTTTCCCATCAGTAGTTTCTCTGCAAAGTGACATTTTGGTTCATCAAAAATAATGAACAGATGACATTTTTTATTTCTAATTTTATTGAACAAATGACATTTTTTGCTTATAATTTTATTGAACAAATGCAAATAATCATCCAGGAGGCCTCAATGTTTAAGAGAAAAGTCACTGACCAACTGATGGAATGGAAAGAAAAATATGCTCCAAAATATGCTGCTTTACTGGAAGGCGCAAGGCGAGTCGGGAAATCTACCGTGGCGGAAAACTTTGCTCGAGAAAACTACAAATCTTATATTAAAATCGACTTTGCCAATATCAGTAAGGAACTCCTTGAGGTCTTTGATGATATTGCCAACCAGAATATATTCTTTTTACGTTTGCAGACTATAACCGGAATCACCTTATACCCACGCGAATCAGTCATAATATTTGACGAAATTCAGCGTCAGCCTTTGGTCAGACAGGCAATCAAATATCTGGTAGCAGATGGGCGATATGATTACATCGAGACCGGATCTCTTATCAGCATTAAGAAAAATGTAAAAGACATAGTGATTCCCTCCGAAGAACATAAAATACCTGTTTATCCCATGGATTATGAAGAATTTATGTGGGCTATCGGCAATGATACCTATCCTGTACTGCGTGAACTATATCATACCGGTAAGCCTGTCGGGAATGGTACCAACAGAAGGCTTATGCGTGACTTCAGAATATACATGGCCGTAGGCGGTATGCCACAGGCTGTAGAAGCATATGTAAATGGTAAAAACTTCACTGAAATCGATGCTGTCAAAAGAGAGATCATAAACCTGTATGTAGATGACTTCAAAAAAATAGACAGTTCCGGACTTGTTGGAAAAATGTATGAAGCCATTCCAAGCCAGCTTGCTACCAATAAAAAGAGGTATATGATTTCCAGAGCTACCGGTAAGCGAAAGACTTCAAAAGATGAAGAACGGCTATCTGATCTGCTTGACTCAAAAACAGTTATTCCATGCTATAACACAAGCAATCCCAGTATCACCTTAGCCCAGACCAAAGATGATGATACCTTCAAACTTTATCTTTCCGATATCGGTCTTTTTACAACCATGATCTTTAAGGCATCACAGCATACCTCAGAGAATATTTACAGCAAGTTGCTCAGTGATAAGCTTCCGGCTGATCTGGGTTATTTATATGAAAACGCCGTAGCCCAGATAATTGCCGCAACAGGTAGGTCACTTTATTATCACACCTGGGAGAAAGAAAACAGTACACACTACTTTGAGGCAGACTTTCTCCTTCAGGACAAAGCTAAACTGATGCCACTGGAAGTAAAATCTTCAGCAACAAAGAAGCACGAATCCATAGATGCATTTTGCACAAAATTCTCTAAGTGCATTTCCGGTGCAATTCTATTATCACAAAAAGACGTTGGCAAGGATCAAAGCCTTTTATTCAAGCCTATCTATATGTTACCTTTTATCCTGGAAGATTTGTGATACATCAGTGAAAAAATACCGCCTGCCTTTGATCACTAGGTCATTGACAGACGGCGTTTTTCATAATTACCTTATATACTTCTTTAGTTTTTTATGCCTACCCTAATCAATCGGCGTAGTCTTCATCAAACTCCTTGTTGAGCTTCACATCAAGTACCATCGCTATCGCCGCACAGGTTCCCACTGACTCCACATCATCATGCATGTTCCTTGCTTCCACGTATTCCCTAAGTTCAGCTGTTATGTTTCTTTCGAAGGTATAATCTCTGATTTTTATCTCAAAGACCGGAGCAACGCCCATTACCCCTTCCATACCTTCTACTCCTATGTAATCCCCGGGATCCTCAGTACCTTCCGGTATTAGTTTAATATATGCCTCACAGGTGTAGTTCTCATTTTCTATTACGAGCTCTCGAAAACCGGTTTTTTCTGCCGGTCGGCCGGTAAGATCATTGAGTTTCTTTGCCATTTCCGGAACTATGGTCCCAACCAGTCCGAAAACATAGTTATAAAGAACATATGAAGCTTGGTTCATTGACGGTGAAAGTCTTTCATTCATACTATCATCCTCCTAAAATGCCTTTGCCTGTTTTCTGTTTTCGATGACAGTATATCAAAGCTTCAAGAAAAATGAATCAACCGTAAGTTTAGCTTTGGGTTCGCGCCGCCTTTCCTTTATTCCCGATTAACTATTACCCGAATCGTCTTGGTATTATCCGGATCTGCTCCATCGGCTGCCCAAACAGTTATGATGGCTTCGCCGGCGCCTTTGGCTGTGATCACTCCCTTGGAGTTTACCGTAGCCACATTGGGATTGCTGCTCCTATAGTTTACCTCTCCCCCTGCCAGCAGTTTCTTCATGGCCTTGTAGTCGGCTGCTGCCTTCTTCTCCTCGGCAGTCTTGCCTCCGGCAGCATAGGGAACACTGCTTATCTCAAGTCTTGTGGTTACAGCTACACTCTTTTTCTTGCTGTTTGCAAGGTTAAGCTCAGCGGTGTAGTCATAGCCCGCGCCTTCTTCCGCAGCAGGAATCTTTGCTGAATCAACGGTAAGTCCCGTAACTCTTGAGAATATCTTAATACTGCAGACCGCCTTCTTTCCGCCGTAGGCTGTGGCTGTAAGCTTCACGTTTCCGGGCTTCAATGCAACTATGGCCAGTGACTGACCTCTTACAGTCTTTACTGAATTGCCACCGTTTATCACCTCATAATCATCATCAAAGATTGACAGCAGGTTCTGCTGGTCATAGCTTGACTTGTACTTGTTTACTCTGTCAGTATCAACCGGGTAAACTGCAATACAGTCATTGGCTGCAGTCCAGGTGACAGCATTTATGTCAGCCGCACTGCCGGCAGTCTTATTGTCATAATATGTGTCCGGCGCAAGGCTCGGGGTAACAACTTCATATTGCCTGAAAGAAGAGTACCTGGTGGTCTCATCGGAATCAGACCTTGCGCTCATTGAAGCCTTTTTCTTATCAAGGACCAGTTTTGCAGGCGCATTATAAACTTCCACGTAGAAGTACTTCTCAACAGGCTTATCGTCCTGCATATCAGTGGTGGTAGCTGTTATCCTGGCTGTTCCGTTTGCAACTCCCACAACCTTGCCCGCCGCGTTCACAGTGGCAACGCTGTTGTTGCTGCTACTCCAGGTAACCTTCTGGTTTCCTGCCTTATACTTCCTGTCAGCATCCGCAAAAACAGAAGCTTTCACGGTCATGCTCTTGCCCTTGGCAAGAAGTGCTCTGTCGCCCCTGCCAAACTCAACCTTGCCGCTCTTTAACTCTATCTCCGCGGCCTTACCAAGAACTGTAACCATGCAGGCAGCTGTCAGCGTTTTTCCCTTAACAAGGGTTTCTGTAGTTGCCGTAACCTTAGCTGTTTTCTTGTCAAAAGAGCCATCATCCACCGCAACTATACGAACACTCTGGGTCACCGTTCCTGATTCCGGCTCAGTCTCGATGCTGTCAACAATATCGCCTTTATCATCAATAAACCATAGCGAGTCTCCATCCACTGTCCAGGAAATTCTCTGATCATTGGGAATAACCGATGAGAAGTTTCCTGTCAGCTCTGTCATAGCTCCCCGGTCAAGGCTAAGGCTCTTTTTACTCAAGGCAAGCTTAGGTGCCGCCTTGTCGGGATCTGCAATCTTTACGGTGCACTTTATTGAAACTTGCGTACCGTATTTCTCATATGGCCTGTACAGCGCCTTAATCACCACCGTCTGTCCGACTTTGCAGTCCTCGGAGACCTTAAGTGTTCTTTCTTCCGGTCCCGCATCAACGGCCTGTTCAAGACTTACTCCCTGTCCGGAAGCAATGTACAATGATACCGGCATCTCTTTTTGCAGAGTCTTCTTAAAGTCATATCCCGTAGGCCAGTCTCCGTAAGGAGTGGTAAAGATAGCCTTCAGGTCATACTCACCACCCGGAAGAAGCGTAATGTTCGAGGCATTAAAGTATGTCTTGGTTATCGGAACATAAACAAATACTTCAACAGGGTCACTTTTTACTTCTTCTCCGTCAACGTTCTTTTCCAGACAGGTAGCAGTCACTGTAACCCAGCCATACTTAAGGCCTGTCAGAACGCCCTTCTGATTGATGGTCGCTACGCTCTCATCATCTACAGACCAGACAACACCTTTATTGATGGCCTGTTTGGAATCCTGCCCCATAACCTTTGCGGTAAAGGGCATTGTCTTTCCGGCAGCAAGTACAAGGCCTGTAGACTTATTCTTTGAGGTCACATCCACTGATTCAACGGCATTGCCTACCGTCACATTCAGCTTGACCGTCTTCTCATTATGCTCTGTAACAAAGGAAATAACTGCACTTCCGTTAGTTTTTCCGGCAACAATCTCAAATGTATCCGTATCAATCTTTTTAACCACTGCAATTTCAGGCTTATTGCTTACAGCAGTCACAACATCACTTGCAGATGTAGGAAGGATTGTAGTTACATTAACCTGCGAAGACTGTCCCTGCCCCAGCTTTAGCGACTTTGTATCAAGAGCAAAGCTTGTCACGGAATCATAGACCTCGACTCTGCAGGCTGCAGTAAGGCCGCTTTCTTCGCTTCTGGCCATAATAACTGCGCTTCCGGCGCTTTTTGCTGTAATCTTACCGGATGCGTTTACGTAAGCAACTGCTGCATTTCCGCTGCTCCAGAATACATTCTTGTCCATAAAGGACTCATTTGGCGTCAATGTTGCTTTCAGGGCAAAAGACTTGCCGACTGCAAGTTCAATCTTTGAATAATCCGTGTCGAATTCATCGCTGCTGGAGCCGTAGATGTTCGGTACCTTGGCAGTATCGATGATTCTCAGCTCTTTTTCCTCATCATCAATGCTCTCCACTGCAATTCTGTGGCTCATGGTCAATGATGCATCGGCAACGGAAGTCGCAGTGATATAAGCTGTCCCCGGTCCGACCACAGTTATCTTTGCAGTACTATCACCGGTTTCACTAACAGTTGCCACACTCTCATTTGTAGTAGTCCATGCAACTTTCTGATTGGCATCTTCAGGATAAATTGCTGCAGTTGCTGTAAGTGTATCGCCGGTGCTGATATCAGCTGACTGCGTGTCTTTGGTTACGTCAAGAGACATCTTTGTCGGTCTTATCTCTTTTACAATAAAAGACTTCCTGGCACTGATGATCTCTCCGTCTTTGCCGAGGCCCTTGGCGGTGGCTGTAACAGTAACACTTCCAAAGCCCTTTCCTGTAATGGTAGCAACCGGCTTATCTCCTTCCGAAACAGTGATCGTAGCCGCATCTGTATCCGAAAACGTCAGAGTATAGCCGTCTTCATCGGGAGCATAACCCTCGAAATTACTAAGTGTATTGGCGCTTACATTGATGGAATGGCCTATATGTACCTCGTCATCATCGGACAGGATATCTATCCCTGCAACGGAGGCTTTTTCATACTTGGCATAAAGGGTTATATCACCTGTATCTGCACTTGTTATTTCATTCTTAAGCTGGTGATAATCATCATCGAGATACCAGCCCACAAACCCCTTGCCCTCAGGGGGAATCGGATCTACAAGCTTAGCGCCAACTCCCTTGGTATAAAGAGTCGGTGCCCCCTCTGCAAGAGTTCCTCCGTTTAACTCATAATTTATCCTATACCGGGCATTAAGCTTGGCAGACATTATGCTTTCCAGCTCATCGTCCCCGATAACATATGCAAAGTAATAGTTTACTGTCTTTCCGATATTTTCAAAATCGCAATAGTAACGGTCAACATAAAATCCGGCATCAGTGTCAAGCTCCGCGATCTTTTCAGTGCCCCTGTAGACAATATACTTTGAAGCACCGGTCACAGGCTCCCAATAAATCCTTACTGAATTATCATTGTTAACTTCAGCACCGTAGCTTCCGTGACTCACAAGGCTATATATCCTGATAGTTGCAGACACTCCGTCGACAGTTGCTGTAAGATTGGTTGCTCCGACTTTGAGAGCCTTGACCTTACCATTAGCATCAACGGTTGCAATGGACGGGTCTGCTGTTTCCCAGGTCACATTGCCTCTGAAAGTATAGTTTGAAGGAACCTGCTTCACCGAAAAGGTTCGTTCAACACCTACATCCATTCTCGGTCCGATGCTGGTAATTTTTATCGACTCCAGTAGCGGTAATACCTTTACGGTAAAAGAGTTAGAAACTTTACCGGACACAGTGGTAGCGGTAATGGTTGCTTCGCCATTAAACATTCCCTTTACTACGCCGTCCTGAGTCACAGTAGCAATGTAAGGGTCTGACGAAGTCCAGATGAGTGTCTTTCTGGCTGCATCCTCCGGAAGGACCTTGGTTTCAACAGTCTTGGTTTCGCCAATATCAAGTGAAAGCTCACCGTTTACAAGATTTGTAAATTCAACCCCCGTAGGTATCACAGGCTGCTGATGAAGATCATTAGTGTAGGCTCTGATCCTGAAGTTGTAGCCATGCTCATAGCCGTAATCTATCCATCTGGATCCGTTATAATACAGACTCTGATTTTCTCCTGCGCTGACTGCCGTAGAGAGGTTGTAGCCGGAGTAGTGAGGCGCGTACTCATAGCCTATGTTACAGGTTGCACCTGACTTCTGGATCTTTACAACTACCGCAAAGTTCTCTCCCTCCTCCAGATATATTTCATCCGAAAGAGGTATTGTATAAAATCCACCGAAGTCAATAGTTCCCACAGTTGTGGCATCTTCACGATGCTCTCCGCTGTAAGGATTTCCGGGATCGGTAAGGTCTGTGTAGATGTCTATGGTATAATTTGCGCCTGCTGAAGATGTCCAGATTGAAACCTCGTCAAGGTATTCTCCGTATTGGGCATCAGAAGTGGCAGTAAATACCTGCGCAGCGGTGAATGAATTCGACAGTCCCAAAGTACCGATACCAAGACCGCCGTCATACTGATAGTTGTTGTCATGGCTAAGGCTTACAGGCACGCACTCAAAAGCAGAGATCTGCTCATCGATGGACCCCTCGTAGTAGGACATCCAGAAATAGCCGGAATAATTGAAGCTTCTTTTATCATCATAGGAGCCGGTGGACCAACTGTTCCTGATAAGCCATGCGCCGTCTCCGGGAGGGGTTGTAGCAAAATTATCCTTACTGAAATTATCATCCCAACCAACTATTATAACTGCGTGGTTGGCGCCGTTCTTGTTGGGGTTGTAGTAACAGTTATTGGCCTGATTGTAATAGTTTTTGCTGGTGGCTGAGGACGTGGAACTTACAGCATAGAAGTTGATTCCGCAGGCTCCGTAATTTGTGATCATCTTCTTGACCGGTTCCAGTTTGTTTACATCATATACGTCTTCGTAATAGCCTTTCAAATGGACCACGTCGTTGAATGCGAGATTCGCAGCAAGTCCGCTTGATTGAGATGTACTGCCCATGCTGTAGGGAACCAGACTTTCGTCTGCAGCACCGGTCCAGCGCATAAAGGAGGTAGCCGCAAAGTCGTAGTTTCCGCCCATATCCAAAAATCCACTGCCGCCGAAGGTTGAGTAATCTCCGGTTGTCCCACCCAAGGGATCAACCTCAGAATGGTATGTGAAATAAGCCAGATGAAGCTCAGATAAGTCAAATCCGGTATAGCCGTTCTTAATGAGATTGATCTCGGAAAGTCCTATTGACGCAAATGCCCAGCATGAACCGTAGGGTGACTGATTCCTAAGGCCGGGAAGATTTGCTGTGATATATGAAGAAGGGTAAGATGGAGCGCTTCTGAAAAGCCTCTTGGTATTGGCCCTCGGAAGATCATTGATACTCTCAAGTTCATACTGCTTGTCATAATCAAGAAATCCCGTGGGATGCTCTTCATAGTAATCCTCGGGAAAAGAACTCTCACTTGAAGAAGCATCTGCGGCATCCTCATCTGATGCACCGCTTGAAGCCTCGGAAGACGCTTCTGTGCTGCCATCCAAAGAGGCGCTCTCTGAAGATGCGGAATCGGAAGGGAAATCTGTGGAAGGATCGTCGACGCAGGAACCTGTGCCGGCACCATCATCGGGGTTCTCTACAGATGAAGCCTCTGAAGAAGCCTCAGTAGATGATTCAGAAGAACCCTCGCTTCCTCCGGATACAGAAGAAGCTTCACTGCTTTCGGACGTAACAATAGAAGCTCCACCCTGTGCAGCTTCCGTAGTTTCATATATTCCTGTTGATGAAAGGCTCGCAGCATCTTCCGCTGCCATTACTGTGCCGGCGCTCTGAAAAAGCATAAAACCTGCCAGCAGCCCTGCCAGTAACCTGTTTCTCATCTGATCTCCAAAATCATCGCATAATTATAAGATATTATACCATTTATCAAAGCTTCAATGCCTCTCCCAAAAAGAGGAAAAGCGCCTGAATTCGCATATTTAATACATTTTTTATATTCATGACCGGAAACTTTATTTCCAATAAGAGTTGATCTTTTTAAGATCATGGGATGAAATCCTTACGCCGTCATAGCAATGCTCAAAAACGATCCGTGCTTCACCGCCCACCTCGGTAGATTCCTCTTTTCCCTGATCCGCTCTGAAATTTCCGAGAGAATAGTAAACTATGGTTTCTCCGCCATCCGGGCGCTTTAGCACCCGTTGCTGCTGCAGAACATGAGGATGACTTCCGATAACCACATCAACTCCCGCTTGGGCAAAAAGCCCGGCAAAATGCTCCTGCTGCGGGCTCACATCCGTGCTGTACTCTTCGCCCCAGTGTACGAATACAATCACTATATCGGCGGTATTTTTCGCCTTCTTAAGGGTATTCGTCAGCTCTTTTTCCCCTTCTTCATCCCGTGGAAGACAGTCCACGATCCCGGGGAATTTGTCATTCCCGTCAAGCTCATTTGTACCATATGTGTAATTAAAAAGAGCAAAAGTCATGCCGTTTTTGGAAAAAGTCTTTTCCTCCTCTGCCATGGAATCGTAGGGGGAGCGTATCCCCAGCCATGTGAGCCCTTTTTTTCTGTAAAAAGACTCTGTGACGTCGATGCCGTATATGCCCCGATCCAGACAGTGATTGTTGGCACATGCCACCACATCAAAGCCGGCATCTGCTATGGCTTCTCCCACTTCGATGGGGGAACCGAAGGATGGGTAGCCTCCGTAGGCGGAAGCCTTGTCCACCAGTGGAGTTTCGGCATTGAGAGCCGCTATGTCCGCTCCCTTGATATCCTCAAGGAACGGTTCATACAGAAAAGAAAAATCTCCTGCCTTTGTGCGAAGGCCGTAGTCAAGGATTCTGTCGTGGATGATGTTGTCGCCAAAGGCCACGAGGCTGACAGAATTGTCCATGTTCTTAAGCCCCCAGGATTCCCACCTCCAGAGACTGCACCTGCCGCTGTTTTCCTCGGTAAGGATTATCGCAGGATTCTTCTCCATGAGCTTGAAACGCTTAACCTGCGGCCCGATCTCCGAGGCCAGCCACTTCTCTTTTACCTGAAGGTCCTCGGTGATGTCATAGATGAAAATATGCTGTGAATAGCTCTTTTCATCGGCCTTTACCCAGAAGGGCATCTCAGGGCCAAAGCGGCCTCTTTTCCATACAAGAAGGATAAGCTCCCGGTCTTCATCGCCGTCAAGATCCGACACCAGAAAATCCTGAACCAGCCAGCTCTTTTTCGTTTGCCATTTTGGTTCCTTGCCGCCGTCCCTAAGGACCATCTTTTTGCCCTTAAGCTCCAGGGTTCCGCCATAGATTTCCTGCTCCTTTTGCTGCCAGGCCACTCCCATGGGGACTTTGAGAAATACAAAAAAATACACAGCACAAAAGGCTGCCGCCGTTAATAACAGCAGCAGCCAAAGTATATTTCTTTTTTTTCCCAAAATGGTTCTCATCAGTTTTTATACCTGTAGCTCAAAGTCCATTCCGGCTGAACGGGCTTGTCGTCAATCTCAACCCATTGCCAGTCATCATTAATATAACCGCCTGCAAGGCGATCTCTCCACTCGGTATCCGTCAGCCTCTCGTTGATGGGCTGCACAAACTGATAAAAGCTGTAAACGCTTCCTCTTGCAATGTGGAGCTCGCCATCAATGGGGAACACCACGAACATGTTCTGGGCTTCACCGGTTCCAACTTCCAGCACTGAGCCGTTGGGATCTGTTGCTATATCCGCAATCACAGGGCAGGGTGCTTCATAGCTGTACACTATATCGCCGTACTCCCTGTTTACCTCGTACCAGAAGTGTTCCAGATCTCCGCCGTAATCCTTTATGAATTCATATTCTTCCTCAGTCAGGGCTTCGTTCACCAGCTCTTTTTCGGATATGGTCAAAAGAGTCTTCGCCATGGTGGACAGTTTTGTAAGATCCTCTCTTGCGCTCTCTTCAAGCATTCCGTAAGAGTCAAGTCCTTCCCTTGTCTTATTGGAAAGGAAAAGGAATCTGCTGTAAACCACCGGTTCGGGCTCAACATATCCTCTTTCATCAAGGATTTCCTCGTCCTCACCACCGCCCATTTCGGCCATGACCTGCTTGGCGTAGAGAATGGTGTCATGCTTGAGTTCTGCATATGAACCCGCAAAGGTCTCCATATCCTTCTTGGTCCACTCCTTGGACTGCATAAAGGAAGGATAGCCCTCGCCCTTTTCTTCGAAAAGAGGTCTTAATGTATTGAGCCATCCCGCATAGAGACTGGCATTCCAGTCTGCAGAGGTGGCGGTGTTATACAGCTCTTTAAGCTCATTCATGTTCTCTGTATAATTCTTGAAATCTGTGGCTCCCTGCTCTTCCAGAAGTGCCATTGCTGTGTCAGAACCAAGAGCTGCCATTGTATCCAGTGTGTCGGGCAGATATCTTCTGTCCCCGGCAGAATTTTCTTCAACGGCACTGTAGATCAGCCTCTGCATGATCGCAGCATCAATGGTGAAACGCTGGCCCATGAACCTGAAGGAAGGTATCACGGGATCTTCCCCCTCCATAACGGGGATGGAATTAATCCTGGGAGCACTTATAGTTCCGGCAAGCTCAACCACCTTGGAAAGTGCATCCTTATTGGATGTAAGGTCATCTGCGGAGGGCATCCTGCCATAGGCCTTTTCAAGAATGGGAGCGAACTCTCCGTAGCCGGGATCATCGCTGTTTCCTGCAAAAAAGGCAGTGATGCTATAGATACTCTCCCACTTATTAAGGCTCCCCTCATTAAGGGCCATGGACATAAGGATTGCACTCTTTACAGCTTCCTTACTGTCCAGGGCGAAGGGAATTCGCCCATACCACATCATCGCTCTGAAATACGGTTCAAGCTCTGTTCCTTCGTAGTAACCTCTTGGCTTGTACTGGGTATAATCTTCATTGAGGCCGGTAAGGAAGCACGTATCGATACCCTCTGCGGCACTGATCTTACTTATCTCCTGCTCTGCTGCAGCCTGTGCATCCGCAGCTATCTCAGGGAATGTGACACTGTCATCAAGGAGCTTGCTGCCTACGTAGAAGAATGCCACATTTCTCTTGGCCGCATCCGCAAAGTCACTGCCGTTAAGGGCTACAGCCTGTGCAGCGGAGGCCTCCATCATCTCTTTTCCCAGATCCTTCAATGTGGATGAGAGATAGTTGGTCTCTGTCTTCTTCATAAGATATGCAAAGTAAAGATGGTAGGTGTGCATTAGGGAATCAACAGTGACAAAACTTGGGAACTTCAGGTATCTGTTGTCCTCATACACATCGAAAAACTCACTGTTACCGTAGCTTCCGTCAACTGCAAAGCCGTTCTTTATAAGTGCCTCACGTAGCAGTGCGGTGTTGTTGTACTCGCTGTCATATTCCGGCTCGAACCAGTTGGCAAAGCGATCCGCGTAGACCACGTTTGAAAAGTCATCCGCTATGGTATAGGGCTCTACGCAAGGCTTAAGAAGCTCGTTGTAGTAGATTTCCTCCGCATCACCAAGAAGCGATGTTTTGACCGCGTTGGTGGTTGTGGCCGCAGAAGCTGTTGTCTCCTGACTATCTGCCGCCGGGTCTGCGTCAGGCTGCTCCTGCTGCACCTGTGCCTTATCCGTATCGTCTGTACCCTCGCTTCCTGTGCCCGTTCCGGCTGCTCCGCAGCCTGCCGCCACCATGGACACAGTAAGAAGTAATGCTATCAGTCTCTTTTTCATAATGCCCTCCTTGTTGCCTGATATAACCATACTGCAGAAAGCGGCAAACGATGTTGACGTTTTCCATAACACTTTACTTTGTGGGATATGCCATCTCCAGCTCTTCCCTGAATTTCTTCATGCTCTTCTTGGCCCTCTTAGCGGCAACGTTTATGTCCAGCACTCCATCGTGAACCAGCTCTATGAGCATCTTGTCTGCCCCACGTTTTTCGCCACGTTTTTCACCTCTAAGTTCAGCTTCTTTAATATCATCAGCCATAAGCTCTTTTAAAAAGTCACCCATAAGTTCTTCTCCTAAGAGTTATTCTCCGATAGATAAAAATCCCCCGCGGATGCGCTCCGCGAGGGATTCGATCTTGATTCTATTATAGGCTTTTACTTCTTAACTGTCACCTTGATGGCGAACTTATTGGCTGTTGAGCCACCAGCTTGATTTATATATTCTGTAACAAGATTCAGTGTATAAGTCTTGTTCATCACAATAGCTGATGGATTAACCAGTGTAACTGTCATCTTCTTTGTAGATGGATCATATGTTACGCTAAATGCTTTTTTGAGGGAAGCATCTGTTCCGTTAGCAAAAGTCACATTTTCAAGAACTGCATTTACCGTAGTTGCAGCAGTCTTACCCGGAACTGTTTCCACCGTGGTAACAAATATTCTCTCTGACTGTCCTGCATATATGGTGGCTTCAGAAGCTCCAACCTTTATGTTAGGAATAATCTGTTTGGGTGTAACCGTGTAATATACAGGAATAGCCTTTCCACCGGCTTCCAGTTCATAATCCAAAGTGATGTTATACTTCTTGCCCTGCTTGACCTTCTCATCATCTGAAAGACCGGTCTTCATCATGATGCGCACCTGTTCAGGATGTCCTTCTACAGGCTTAAGATAGAAGTGCTTGGAATACGGTTTTTTGTCTTCATCTTTATAATAAACGCCGTTAGCATCCTTCTCCTTAATGCTTACCGTAGCAACCTCACTTACAACATTGGATACTGTAGCTGTAGCAAGTATATTAGATGTAGCGTCAACAGGATTTATGGAACCTGTAGCCTTGATCTTGACAGAGGCCTGAGCTTTCCTGATCTTTACAGTTATCTTGAAGTCAGGAACAACCTCCTCATCATCTCCTGACTCAACCTTTAGACCTGTAATATTGTATTTAAATGACTTACCTACATAAGCATCCGCAATATCTGAAAGAGTAATATCCAATATTCCATCATCAAAATTGTAATACTGTATAAGATCATCAGGAGCATTTCCGACAGGCTTAAGTTCTGCATTATTAGCATCTACCGAACCAGACTGGCCTGTGGGAAGGTTTCCTATCGTGTAGGCTGTGGACACCGTCTCAACTCCTGCATACTCATCGTTGAACGTAAATGTACCGTTCTTGAGCTTGATCGAAGGAGTCTTTTTAACAACCGTCACCTTAAATGTAACAGGTTTTGTGAGCTTAATGCTGCGTCCCGAGTTCTCATAGCTAACTGTAGGATATGTTCTGAAAGTATAGGTTGTCTCCGCAATCTCACTTACATTCTCCGGAAGCTTCACAGTGACCTTGTCTTCTCCCACACTCATAAGGTTTGCAAGAGCAGCAGCGCCTTCTGCATATTTTTTATTACCTGTATACTCAGGCTTTGACAGCATTGTTATCTTTGCCTCATCCTGATTATCGCTGAACGTAATTGTTGCTGTCCTGCTCTTATAGGATTTATTCAATGTAACAGTAGAAGCATCCATCTTTACAGCAGGAAGGGAGCTTGTTGTCTTCAAAGTAAATGTAAACTTCTGAGGTTGATCCCAACTCTTAAGCTTTACAAAAAATGTTGCTTTGCAAGCCTTAGGCTTACCTATTACTGTAAGAGGAATATAGTTATTATCTTTTGCCTCGTTGATTACACCTTCATCCTCAATATCCTCAAACACTCCGGCATCAACTGTAGCGGCATCAAACCTCAGTCCCTTGTAATTGCCGTCAACCTTATCCGTATCCAGATTAGAAAGAAGCTCCGGAACTTCCTTTTTGGTCTTCTTATCAAGAAGCTTGATCCTATAGACCTGATCTGAAGAATTTATATTAGCTGTAGCTTTAGACATAGACAGCACATATTGAGGAGCTGAATTATAAGTAGCCACCTTGATCGGCTTATATACCGGAGTAGTGTAACCATCATAGGTAATTTTCAGATACCCCGAAACCACATCTTTGCCATTGTCCTTGGCCATAGGATTCTCAGTTCTTGTAATAGTGTAGTTCTGGTCATCTACTCTTTCGATCTCGAAATTATTGGCAAACTTATCATCACCTGTATAATTTGGATTCTTATATTTCTCATTGCAGATAAGATCAATATTTGTAGCTACATTCTTTACATTCTGAGTAATCTTGAACTCACCGCATTCTGAAGGATCCGCATCGTTATTGTAGAAAAGATTTATCTTGCCGGAAGTCTTTATCGTAGGATTAGGCATTGTCTTTACTACTGTAAGTTCGGGAACAGGAATATAGAACTTACTGCTGCCATTCTCATAACGTCCCTTGATATACAACTGATTCTTGCCCTTATATGTTGCTGTGAAAGCATTTCCGGGAGCCGCATTTACCGCATAGAACTTGCCGTCATTCTCTTCAATATTCAGATCCATGCAGTAAGTCTCAGTAGTAACCTTATTTTTATCTGTGCTTCTGTAAACAAATGTCAGCTCTGATGCTATCTCTGCTCCATAAACGGTAACTATGTCGAGCTGAGTTCCTACTGTAGAAAGACTGTTAACGGTTATCTTTCCGTTCTCAAGTCTGGGAGTTGTATCAATTACTTTAATAATACAGTTTCTGATATCTGCAGCAGTCTTCTCACCTTCATTGGTTACAGAGACAGTGATCATTGTTTCTCCTACTGCGCCCTTCTTCAAAGTAATTGTATTTGCATTCGTGTCCGACTTTGCAGAAGCAACAGTGGCAATTGAAGTATCAACACTCTTCCAGTTTGTAACAGCCATCAGGCTTCTTCCGGAGTCGTCGCCTTCTGGGAATGCCTTTATTTCAGCTTTGAATTTAACCGAGCCGGAATCTAGTACCGACTTATCAAATACGTAAACAGGGACAGCTTTTCCGTCAATTGTTACATCCGCTTCTCTTATCGCATCTTTGGGAGTATTAATATTCCATTCCAGCGCTCTGATCTTAGTAGATGCAAGAACCGATACTGTGATCGTAACCTTTTTACTATCGTCAGACTTGGCTGTAGCAGTAATCTTGGCACTGCCGGCTTTTACAGCTCTGATGATACCTTCACTGTTCACTACCACTTTACTGGTATCCGAACTGCTGAAATTCCAAAGCCAGCTTGCGCTTTCCTGCTTTGCCACCTTTATTACCAGTTGTGCCCTTCTTCCTGCCTTGTCAAAAACATATGACCTGTCATCATCGCCGGGGTCACAGGTGTATCCATCAACAGGCTTCATCATATGACCAAGTTCACCTGAAACAGCTTCCTTTTGTGCAGCCATAGTAGCCTCTACCTTAACATTGGCATTAGGCATTAAAAACTCAAAAATCTGGGTTGCACCATCTATCTTTACAAGACTAATATCTGTTGTATCATCATCTCCGCTGACAACTATATTTTTAAGGACATAGCCTTCCTTAGGTGTGACTGAAATCTGTACGGTATCTCCGCTATTTGCCAGTTCTGTACTTCTGTTAATTGTAACCTTGGAAGTATCGTAATCTGCTATCTTTACCGAGTGAGCCGGGAAAAGAGTTTCGAACTTATATCCTCTTTTCTGAGCATATGTCTTTACATCACCATCATAACCCTTCAATGTGAGTGTGGGTTTTGCCGGAAATGCTTCTTCTCCGATAAAAATACCGGCTGAATCTCCAGATAGCGGATTCATATATTTTATTACTACAGTCTCAAGAGCATTACATCCGGCAAAGGATTTATCAACAAAGTTCGTCACGTTCTGAGTAACAACATTCTTAAGAGAAGCACAATTTCCAAAAGCAAATGAATCTATCTTCTCAACACCAAGTCCGATTGACACAGAATAAAGGCTTGAACATCCGTAGAAAAGACGCGTAGGTATTGTCTTAACTCCGTTTGGAAGCTTAACTGTAGTCAGGTTCTTATTTCCCTCAAATGCCTGCGTTCCGAAAGTTAAGGTTTCTGCTGTGATATTGGTCAGATCCAAAGTAGTCAGATTACATCCATTAAATGCATTTGATCCGATGCTTACAAGAGAATCAGCAAATACAAAACTGGAATCAAGTGAAGAACAGTTATTGAATGCCGTTTTGCCAATAGAAACAAGACTTGGGAAAGATACACTTCTAAGGCTTGAGCATCCCGAGAATGCACGATCACCAACTGTCTTTACCTTGGCACCGGAAACACTTACAAGTGCCGTTCCGCTGAATGCATCATTGGGAATAGCCTCTACATGATCAAGCCCTGTAACTTTTGTAAGAGAAGATGCGTCTCTGAATGCAGCTTCTTCAATAACGGTTACCTTATCGCAAAGTTCTATCGTTTCTATCAAACTTCCTTCGAAGGCATGTGATGCTATTGTAATAGTATCTTCGGTATCTCTGTTCTGGAATTTGATGAACTTCGCCTGGGAATTATCACTGTCAAATATTCCTGCAGGAATTAAAGTAGTCTCTTTTGGTATATATACTGTAGCCGAAAAATCGTTTTTGGTATATCCGTCCTTGATCTTCAGAACACCGTTTTCGGTATCAAGGAATGGCGATTTATTGGTGTAATTACCGCCAACCAGATCAACCTTATCCTCTTCAATTATAAGTTCTTCTTCGATGGAATCTTCTGTAGATGCTACATCAGCTTCTTCAGATCCAGCTTCTTCAGATCCGGCCTCTTCGACCTCTTCGGTCTCTCCTGCTTTTTCTGAATTCTCGTCTGATGTGCCTTCTGATGATGCATCATCGGATGCATCCTTCTCCCCATCAGGAACCTCTGCTTCCGTGGTTGTTTCCTCGGCTGCAGCCTCCTCATTTTTCTCTTCGGTATCTTCTTCGGAAGCTGCGGCAGGTGTCTCTTCCTGCATCTCTTCCTTCTGTTTCTCCGGGGTTGCTTCGCCTGACGCTTTTTCTTCCTTCTGCTCCTCCAAAGATGCTTCGCCGGCAGCTTCATCCGTTTCCTCTGAAGATACCTCGGTGGACGCCTCAACGGCAAATTCCGTATCAGCTACTGCATAAGTGGAAAATCCTGATGTAATGAACATCGCTGCACTAAGAAAGACAGCTAATAATCTCTTAATATGCACTTTCACTCCTCCTCTAAAACTAACAAACGATATTTCATACACAAAATATATGGTATATTTTGCCAATATTATACATCATATTGTGGTTGTTTTAAAGGCTTTAGAAAGATTTTATATTTCGCTAAAATTCACACCAGATCCGCTAATTTACAGGCTGCAGCCTGCATCAGATCGGAGGGCGCAAGCTCTATCTGCATGCCCACCTTGCCTCCGCTTACATACATCTTCTCAAGGCCGGATGCAGTCTCATGAATATATGTGGGAAACTTCTTTTTCATGCCGATTGGCGAGCATCCGCCATGAACATAGCCGGTTAAAGGAAGCAGCTCTTTTTGCTTTATCATCTCAACAGACTTCTCCCCCACAACAGAAGCAGCTTTCTTAAGGTGCAGTTCCTCTGCCACAGGGATAACAAACACATAGTACTGCCCGCTCTTGCCCCTGGTCACCAGGGTTTTGAACACGCTTGCCACATCCTCTCCAAGTATTCCGGCAATCTGCTCGCCGGTAAGGGTTGAGTCCGCCTCATATTCGTGGCCGGTGTAAGCCACTTTCAGGCTGTCCAGCACTCTCATCACATTTGTCTTCTCTGTTTTATTCTTCATGGTAGTCAAACTCCTTGTATTCCGAACAGACACATAGTCTGTATCCTTCAACAGCAAATACGGTAAGTGTAAGTCCGCTGCAGTCCGGCTCCTCCGCGCTCGCTTTTAAACAGGCCACTTTCATTGGCAAATCGCCAAGCCCCTTATCCTCGTGGCCTAAACCTGTCTTTTCGCAGCTGTTTCTTTTCCCAGGAAAAGAGCCATCAATTGCAAGTTCAATGGTCTCCGGCATCAAGGAAAGTCCCTTGGCGCTGTACTTCATGACGCTCTCCTTGGCGGTCCAAAGAGCCGTGTACGCGCCGTCAGGATTTGCGTCCTGTCCATCAGATTCCGAGAGCATTTTCGCCAGCTCTTTTTCATCATCCGAGAAAATCCGATTGATCAGCGAATCCTTGAACCCTCTGACTTTCTCGATGTCAACGCCTATCTCCTTGTCGGAGATTCCAAGCGCCACCTTCGTTCCCGAATGAGACAGGTTAAAAAAAACGTGTACCGCCGTGCCCTCTGTATCCGCATTATGTGGAGCTCCATCTGTGTTCGCATTGTGCGAAATGCCATCAGTCTTCATAATGTACGGCTCGCCATTTTTATTGATAAGATACGGCTTGCCACAGTCACCGGTTTCCAGCCCGTACTCCGTGATCCCCAGTTCTGACAGGGCATTTTCCAGAAGAATTCCCGCTCCCAGAGACAGCCTCCTTGAGCCCTCGGGCTTTATTGCGTCTATCCTGGCCCGGCGCAGGGGCTTCATCTTCTCATACCAATATTCAAATGTCTTCGGATCCTCCAGAAAAGAGACATCCATCACATAAAATCTGCTTAGCAATAGTTTCACCGCCCCGAAATAATACTAAATACTCTCATCAAGCCTGGTTTCTATTCCAGTTCTTTTCTATTCTAATTCTTTTCCATTTTATCTGCCACAAAGAGAATTATTGCACATCACGCTGCCAATTAACAGCCCGCGCCGCTGATTTCCCTCAAGCAATGAAAGCGCTGAGCAGTACATGTGACCACCCAGCGCTTTTTATTTTGAATATTTGCCTCGCATCTACTATCTCATCAATAAATAGTAGTATTGATGCTCTTATATCAGATACATGGATGCGAATATGTATCTGATTGGTTATTCATTTTGGAAATATTTTCATTGTTATCTGAGTATTTTTTCCAAAACCAGGCCAAATTCTCTAATAGCCTCGTGAATTTGGAAAAAACAAAGCTCATTCGCCTCAGATTTTCCAAAAAATCCACTATTTTGGAAAAAAGTCCGAAGCTCCGCGATGGCATAGATACCTGATCATCATCACTCCTCCGCGCCGGTACATCCCGGCGCCATGGAGAAGCCCCGATCATCATCACTCCTCCGCGGTGTCATAGAAGTCCCTGATCATCGCCACTCCTACGCGCCGGTACATCCCGGCGCCATGGAGAAACTCCAATCATCAGTTCATTTCTCAAAGGCTCTTTACTGCGCCTGTCTTGATTACGAACTTAACGCTGCTGTCAACGTCTTCATCAGATCCACCGAAGGAGTTGTAGCTGCTGCCGGCCTTCTGGATTGCATTGAGCCTGTTTGCGAAGTCAGTAAGATCTCCGTCGAATGCATCGTAGAGTTTCTTGATACCTTCTTCGTCAAACTTTATCATGCCGTCCATAAGTTCCTGAACGCCGTCATCAAGCTTTGCTGCGCCTTCATCAAGGGCCTTGGCACCATCGTTAAGCTCCTTAGCGCCATCCTTGAGTTTGCCTGTGCCGTCAAGAAGCTGACCTGCACCGTTCTTGAGCTCTGCTGCGCCATCCTTGAGCTGACCTGCGCCGTCCTTGAGCTGACCTGCACCATCCTTAAGCTGGCCTGCGCCATCCTTGAGCTGGCCTGCGCCGCTCTTAAGCTGATTAGCACCATCTGTAATCTGGGTTGCACCGTCTGCGAGCTGCTTGCTTCCGCCCACAAGGGCTGCATTGTTTGATGTAAGAGTATTGGCTCCTCCATACAGAGTGTCAACACCATTGCCAACAAGAGCAATACCGCCATCCAGCTGGATCTGACCATCTTTAAGCTGTCCAAGTCCTGCATTAAGCTGGTTTGTTCCGGCTGCAACTGCATCTGCTCCTGCTACCAGCTGAGCAATTACGGGAAGTTGTTGCTCAAGGCCTGTCTTCATGGCACTGATCTGCTCGTATGTTGATCCGAGAGTCTTAGCAGCACTTGAAGTTGCACCGCAAAGAATGCTGTATCTCTGCACATAGGTTGCTATGGTGGAAACATCGCTGTCGCTGTAACCTGATTCATTCCCGCTGTTTCCGACAAGTGTAGTCTTCTTCTCATTTCCGGTAATTGACAGTTCTTCTGTTGGCTCACCATCCTCGGCGCCGGTTCCCTCAACAGATCCATCTTCGCCACCGGCAGCTCCGTTCTTATCAAGTCCATCAGATCCTGTGCCTGTCTGATTTCCGCCATTACCACTGTTAGCGGCAGCTGATGCGGTGCCATCGCTACCGTTAGCTGAGGTTGAAGCAGTGCCGTTGCCGCCATTGGCTGCGCCGTTACCTGTACCTGTTTCAGATCCGCCATTTTCAGATCCGCTTCCTGTTGCCTGTGAAGCCCCTGCTTCACCCTGACCATCTGAAGCTGCACCGGGCTCGCCGTTACCTGCAGGTGTTTCTCCATCTGCTCCTGTATCTGCAGGAGTCTGTGCATCTGCACCGGAAGCAGGCTGTGCGTCTGAAGGAGTTACTGTCACATCCTCATTATCTTCAGCATAGAGAGTGCCTGTCTTTACGGTTGTTACCAGCATCTCGTAGTTGCTGATCACATACAGGGAACTGGTAGCCTGTCCGCCAAGAGCTGCAAGTGCTGCCTTTTTGATCTTTAGTGCATCGTGGCCTGATGTAATACCTTTGTCAATAGACTGCAGCACCTGAAGAACTGCTGGTGAGGGCTCGGAATCAGTATCAGTAGTATTTGTAAGCCATGCATAAGCTGCACCGTAGAGATCCTGATTTGCCTTGATGGTATCCAGCTTATTAACAAGCTCAACTTCTACCATGTTCTTCATCATAGCCTGCATTGAGTTAACGCCATCATCAACCTGCTTTGCTCCGTCTGCAAGGGTCTTTGAACTTGACTCAGCTGAAGTTACGCCTGCAACCAGTTTCTTTGAACCTGCCTGGGCTGAAGCTACGCCGGTCTTCAGCTGACCTGCACCGTCTTTGATCTGAGTGGCAGCGTCTGTATATGACTTAACGCCGGTTGCCAGATCTTTTGCACCTTTGCCCAGAGCATTGCTGCCGTCGGAGAGTTTACCTGCTCCATCTCCAAGTGCCTTACTTCCGTCATAGAGCTTGCCTGCTCCGTCAACAAGACTTCCTGTTCCATCATAGAGCTTTGCTGTTCCGTCATAGAGGCTTCCAGTTCCGTCATAGAGCTTTGAGGTTCCGTCATAGAGATCAGAAGTTCCGTTATACAGCTCCTGTGTTCCGTCTGCGAGCTTCCCTGTTCCGTCCTTAAGCTCTGTAGTACCGTCCTTGAGGGCCTTGCTGCCGTCAACCAGCTTGTTTGCTCCATCATAGAGCTCGTTCATGTCATCCTTGAGATCCTCGATCTTCTCTGAATCGTTGAGGTCGGTAACACCAAAGTCTGAGAGGATATCTGAGCTTGCCATTGTGATGGTCATTCCCAGTTCGAAGTCTGAGGTATCCGCTGTGATCTCGAAGGAATTTGAAAGCTTGTCCTTGATCTCATCGCTATCCTCGAGCTCATCCCACTTCTCATCGGAAATATCAAGACTCTCCTTAAGTCCGGGAACGGCAACGCCCATAACGATATATTTTCCACCATCTGAAATAACCTTGCCGTTTGAGATCTCAACGTTTGTAAATTTGTCAGCATCCAGCATCATTCCGGATACCATGGCAAAAGGTGTGTAAACATCGTATTCCTTGCCGTCCACATCAACGGACTGCTTTGCATTGTTCTCATAGTCGAAGCGGATGGTGACTTTTCCGCTCTTGCCTGCCAGCTCCTCGGGAGAAATCTCTTTGCCGTCAAGAGTGTAGGTAATATTCATCTTAACAGGAAGCTCCTTGTCGGTAGTTCCCTGGTAGTAGATGTCGGAGCCGCCGGCTTCCCAGGTCACTGTTCCGTCGCCGTTATCAGTGTAGGTCTCATCGCCCTTGACATTTACGATGTTCTTAAGATCTGTCTTGTCGGAAAGCTCTGATGAAGCCTCAGCGTTCTTGAGCCACTCGCTTACGATAACGTCATTGACCGCGCCGTTGGCATCAGCTGTAACATAGACTGTCTCTACTTTTCCGGACTGGGCTGCTATTGACCCAAGAGCATTGCTTCCTGATACGACTGCGTTTGCAAGCTCTTTCTCATCAGCATCAGCTCCTTCCGTAAAAGATTCCTCTGCTGTGATCTCAGCTGTGTTGTCCGTAACTGTATTCTGTCCGCAGGCAACTGTCATAACTGCCAGCATTGTAGCCATAATTAAAGATAATGATTTGATAAGATTTTTTCTGATCATGATTCTCTCCTCCGTTCTTATGCAACTTTATGTCTATGGATCAAATGTCCAAAATGATGCGATTCATTGTCTTCTTTTCTAACTCCGAATGTAGTCTTCATGATAAGTCCGTCAAAGAGCATGTACATTGCCGGCAATGTCAGAAGCACGGTAAACATACTGATAATGGCGCCTCTTGCCATAAGCATGCACAACGAACCGATCATATCGATGCTGGATATAAGCCCTACGCCGAAGGTTGCCGCAAAGAAGCTCAGGGCACTGACGATAACCGACTTCATGCTGGTAGAAAGAGCTATCAAAGTGGCCTCTTTCTTGTCATGTCCCGCATTTCTCTCATTTAAGTATCTGGTGGTCATCAGAATGGCGTAGTCAACGGTGGCGCCAAGCTGTATTGTTCCTATAACCACCGATGAGATGAAAGGAATCGTTGTATTTGTGTAATAAGGAAGTCCCATGTTCACAAAGATAGCAAACTCGATAACTGCCACCAGTATGAAGGGCAGTGAGAAAGACTTAAGCACAAATGCAATGATAAGAAATACCAGTCCGATGGATACGAAGTTTACAACCTGGAAATCGTGGTCTGTTATGTTGATCAGATCCTTGGTGCAGGGTGCTTCACCAACAACCATAGCCTTGGGATCGTAGTTCTTTACTATCCTGTCCACCTCTGCTATCTGAGCGTTGATCTCATCGGAAGCGATCTTATAATCAGTGGTCAAAAGAACCATCTTCCACTCGTCACTCTCAAGATCGGACATAAGGTCTTCGGGGATAAAGCTTCTGGGAAGCGCAGGTCCTATAAGTGAGTCAGTTCCCAGAACCGAAAGGATTCCATCTGTAGTCTTCAACTCCTCTATCATCTCGTTCATGGATGCGCTGTCCAGATTCTTGTCAACCAGCAGCATGTATGCCGAGTTCATTTCAAACTTCTTATCAACTTCATTGGCGCCCTGTACACTCTCAAGCTTGTCGGGAAGCGTCTGGGCAAGGTCGTAATAAACTGCCGTGTGGTTGTTTCCGTATATAGCCGGGAATAAAAGCACCAGGAATATTGCAAAGAAGGCCAGATAGTGCTTTGCGATAAACTTCGGGATCCTGTTAAACTCAGGCATCAGAGGTTTGTGCTTGGTCTTCTCTATGAGTTTGTCAAATATCAGGATCATACTGGGCAGTATGGTTACACATCCGATAACTCCGAATACAACACCCTTGGCCATTACAATGCCAAGATCAAGCCCCAGCGTAAAGCTCATAAAGCAAAGAGCCACAAATCCGGCAACTGTTGTGATTGAGCTTCCGATTACCGACTGGAATGTTGCACCTATGGCATTTGCCATGGCCTCATTCTTATCATCTGTTTTCTCAAGCTCCTCCTGGTAGCTGTGCCACAGGAATATTGAGTAGTCCAGGGTAACTCCCAGCTGAAGCACAGCGCTCAGCGACTGGGTGATAAAAGAGATCTCTCCTTTGAATATGTTGGTACCCATGTTGTAAACAATGGCCATTCCGATACTAAGAAGGAAGAACAGCGGTATCAGATAGGAATCCATCGTCAGGGACAGGACCACGATCGCAAGAAGCACCGCTATTCCTACGTATATAGGTGTCTCTGCCTCGGCCATATTCTTTGTATCCGTAACTATGGCGCTCATGCCGCTCATGAAGCACTGCTTGTCTGAAATTCTTCTGATCTCTTCTATAGCAGCCATGGTTCCGTCTGAGGAAGTTCCTTCATCAAATACCACGAACATCATTGTGGCATCGTCTCCGTTGAAAGCGTCATACACTTTCGAAGGAAGCATCTCCATGGGAACCGACAGGTCCATCACCGAGTCATACCAGATAACATCGGCAACGTGGTCAACCTGCTCGATCTTACTCTTTAAGGCTGCCACATCCTTCTCCTCCATGCCTTCTGCAACGTAGAGGACAAAAGAGCCTGTTCCGAACTGGTCTAGCAGGATGTCCTGTCCTTTCATTGTCTCAATATCTTTGGGAAGATATGTGAGAATATCGTAATTAACCCTTGTGTTAAAGTAGCCGATCGCTGACGGAATCAGCAGTGCTACTGCAACTATAAGGATTATGTACCTTAGCTTTACTATCAAATGTGAAAGCTTATTCATAACACCAACTCCTCTTTAAAAAATAATTATTGACCAATGGTCACTTTCTGTATTATGGTATAACACATAAATGACTATCAGTCAATTATTTTTGACCGTTAGTCATAAATTTTATTTCTTTTTTATACTTTCATTTTGAAAATAAAGGAAACACGCGGCTTTGCGCTATGTTATAATATGTTCTGTAAGGAAGTGATCACATGGGAAAAGCAGATTTAAACAAGAAACTGAAGATGGAAAATCTTTTGAACGCCTCTTTTGAGCTGTTCACCTCAAAGGGTCTCAATAAGACTTCCATCTCGGATATAGTAGAAAAGGCGGAAGTTGCAAAGGGCACCTTCTATCTGTACTTCAAGGACAAATACGATATAAGGAACAGACTCATCGCCCATAAATCCAGCCAGCTCTTTCTCCAGGCCTACAACGCCATGAAGGACAATGGTATCGAGGGACTCGAGGAAGAGATCATCTTCCTTATGGACTATGTTCTTGACGAACTGTCCGCCAACAAAGGGCTTCTGGCCTTCATCTACAAAGACCTTTCCTGGGCGGTTTTCAAAAGAGCTCTTACCACACCAACTTCAGAGGATGATGTGGATTTCGGAGAAGTTTACCGGAAGATGGTGGAGGATTCGGGCCTTAAGATCAAAGACCCGGAGGTAATGCTCTTCCTCATAATAGAGCTTGTGGGTTCCACCGGCTACAGCTCCATCATGTTCGGCGATCCCGTATCCTTGGAGGAGCTCAAACCACATTTGGAACAAACTGTACGTCAGATTGTAAAACAATATACAAATTAAAAAAATATAAACACCGACGGAGCACTGCGTCGGTGTTTTTCTATATGATAAAATATATTTTGGGGAAGGGGGAGCTATTAACCATGTGACAGAGAGGGTAAAAAATGAATAAGAGACAATGGAATAAACTGCTTGCTCTTGCCATGGCATCTTCAATGTTGTTTGGATGCGTAATGCCGGCACGGGCCACTAACGTAACCGAAGAGACTGTTATAGATAGCTTTCCCGCAAAATCCTGTTCATTCACTATTTCATCTGCTAATATCGAATCAGATTTTTTTGTCACACAATCTGATGAAAAGATCGATGATATCCTCAATCCACAGCTGGTCATCGATGACATCTCTATGATCAAATGCAGCGAAGAAGAGTCAGGCTTTGCTGTTTCTTACAAATTTGTCGCCATTCCCATCGAGAACAAAATAAATGATAGCGAATATCTTGAATCTATTGTGCTGCCCCAATCCGCGGAGGAATACAACGCCATTGAAGAAACAGATCATACCGGTTTTCTTCCAAAAAGCAGAGCATTGGTTTATGCAATGGCTGTAACAGATAACGGGGAAGCCTTTTTTGCAGCCAATATAGTTCATTTTAATGATGCCGCCTTTGAGGACAACTCCGACGAAATTGATGAAGATTCTGTCATAAGCAGTACATCATCATCTGCCGCAACAAATAATGAATCAGACCTTAATGCCACAGCTGAAGCAACTGATGAGCTACCTATCGAGGCAACTGATCAGTCATCTATCAAAGCCCCCGATCAGTCACCTATTGAAGCCACCGATCAGTCACCTATTGAAGCCACCGATGAACCCTCTGCCGAGTCCAATACTGAACTAAGCCTTGTGGACACTTCGGAAGTAAATGATGCTGCCACTGCCGAGACATCTGATGAAACCATCCCCGAAGCTACTCCGGATGACACAGCCGAAGGAACTGATGAAATCAGTGTTGAAACCAACAACGCTTCCACTGCTGCGGATATTATTGAATCCACCCAGGATGCAGTAAAAGAATCAGCTGATGATTCACAGCTATATTGCACAACATCTGAGACAGACTACGCTATAGGCTTTAAAGGTGAAAAAATCGCGTTTAACATTCCCGATCAGAACGTGGACTATACTGTTAAGGTCCTTGCTTCTGCATCAGAGAACATGAAGAGCGCCGTCTGCATCACTCAGGTTGTGAATACTGACAGTGCTCCTGTTTCCATCGAATCTCTTACCCCCGGAACATATTATCTTTCTGCAAATTACTATCTGGATCCCGATAATCCAAATAAGATTTCTGCCTCTTCTCCAAACAGAGCAAAACTGATCGTAGGTGAGGTTCCTGATGTTGCTGTAACAGAGGCGGCTTCATCAGAAGAGAAGGGAACAATCAGTATCAGCGGAAATGCCAACTGCAGCTACGCCCTGATAAGTGCCTATGGATCTACGCAAGAGCCTGAGAAGGTGACTGCAAAAGATGGCGATTGCTTTGTAATCCAAAAAGTCCCGGGGCACTACGTTGTTTCTTTTCCCTTAGTGTCCACAGCTACGTCTTCTATGGCAGATGAGCTCTTTGCAGGTTCTCACTGGAAAGAGGTGATTGTCTCCGTAAAGAGTACAGATATCACCAAGATATCGCTAGGTATACAAAGCACCATGTACGCAAATGGCGGTACCTTTGAGTGCCCTCAGGAGTATATTGGACATTTTGATGTTTATATTATGCCGCCTGAAGCTGAAGATACCAGGGTTACTTTTGCCTCATCCGACAGTACTATAGCCACCATAGACGAAAACGGATACCTGAGAACCTATAAAAAAGCCGGAACAGCCATCATTACCGCAACCTCATTGGCGTGTCCCGAGGTATCCATGAGCCTTAATGTCACGGTCAATGAACTTAATTCCAAAAAGGATTATTACACCGCCAAAACATTCAAGCCCAGTAAAAACGTTATCTCTGTGGATGTGGGTAAGACTGCAGAAATTGCAATGATTGGTGACAGCATAGCAAGAAACATGGGTAGAGTAAGCTTTATTGGTCCTGTTGGATGTTCTGTAAGTGATTATGGTTATTTTTATTTTAACAGTAATGGCAAGACCAAAGATCTGATACTTACCGGGCTTTTTCCCGGGCATTACTATATGACCGCACTTTTAACCCGCAAAACAAGTAATGACAGGCTTAATCAGCTTGAAAAAATCATTGAAGTCAATGTCAATGGGTATAATCTGAACAGTAAAACCGCATATCGCAACGGAAAGAAACTTTCGGGATGGATCAATGTAGAAAAAGTGCCTCTTGAAAACAGTGACAACAGCTACTTAATCACATCTTCCGGCAGAATCGAAAATACTGAGTCTTTGACAGCCTACATTGATCCCCTGACAAAAGAAGCTGTGCGCGGAGGCATATATACCATCGGGAAAAAAAGATATCTCTTTAGCGAAGACGGATGGTTGATGAAATCATCTAAGACCGGGGTATCAAACAATAAGACACTTTACAGTGACGATATGTACTGTATAAACACTGACGGTGAGTTTAATACCGGATGGCAGACTCCTCTGGATTCCTCAGGTGTCTCCCTCAATACGGAATATTATTTTGATCCGATCACTTGTAAAAAGACTGTAAACAGTTGGGTACCCAAGGGCAAAAGTCTTACTTATGTAGACAGTAACGGAGTACTTTCGGTCAAAACAGATGGAATAACCACCTTGCCCGGCTCCGATAATATCAATAAAACTTACTGTTTTAAGAATGGTGCAATTCAAACCGGCTTTGTATTTGTAAGTTCAAGTAATGAACTGTATGTGTCTTCGTCGAAAGCTTCTTTTGCATATTATTTCGATCCACAAAACGGAGGTGCTGCAGCCACCGGATTCTTTGCTGTCAAGGGTAAAAAATACTATGCCGACAATCTGGGGCATATTTCGTTAAATCGGGTGTTTACATATAGGAATGGCGAAACAGAGGAACTGTATTATGCCAATAAAATCGGTGCAATCCCTGAAAACTGTTTTGTAAGCGACTTGAATGGAGATCGTTATTATGCCGGAGCAAACGGAAAACTACTAAAAAATACCCGCAAGTCCATAAATGGAAAAATGTGCATTTTTGACGAGAACGGAGTTCTTAATTCCTATGCCGAAGGACAGGAATCTGAATTCTACTATGAAGAAGGCGGCAAGCTCGTAAAAGCGTACTTCAAAAGTTCCAATGCAAAAAAATCTGCGAATGGCATTGCCTTTTATAAAGATCAGGAATGTTCATCAATTCTAAAAAACAGCTGGCTTTCAGACAGTTCCGGCAACAAAAAAGCATACATAAAAAGCAGCGGTAAAATGCTAACGGGTATTGCCCAAGTCGCCGGAAAGACTTTGTATTTTGAAGACAGCGGTCTTCTTGCTTCGGAAGAAGGCATCATTACTGCAAACAGGAAATATTATTATCACAACTCCAACGGAGAGATAGAAACTACACAAGGCTTTAACCGCACCGGCATAGGATTTATATATGTAAAGGATAAAAACGGAGTATTGGCCAATGGACAAGTGACAATAAGCAAAAGAAAATACTGTTTTAAAGATGGTATTCTGGTATATTCCACAGATTCCACATACAGAACAATTTCTTTTAACGGTACAGTTTATGTCACTAACAGAGGCAGTGCACCCTCAACGATCCAACAGGCGCAGGAGTGTTATATTCCCACCGGAAATGTCTATATTGTGGGAAATATGCTGGTCGGCAAAAATGGAACACCCTATAGCGGTATGTTTATCGGTTCAAATACAAAGTACTTTTTCGAAAATGGTATGATGAAGAAGAACACAGCTGTAATTTCTTCCGGAAAGCTTTACCTTTTCGGAAATGATGGCACAGCGCAAAGTGGTTGGAAAAAATTCTCAGGCAAAGTAATTGATCTTGATAATTCCGGGAAATATGAAACAGTTTACGATCAGAACTGCTATTTTTATCTGGATCCAAAGACCAACATTGCCTGCACCGGTTGGAAGACCATGCAGGCTCCATCCACAAACGGAAGGGGAACTCTTTGCCTTGACGGGCAGAATAACCCAATTTCCTCCAATGTCAAAAAGAAGATATATTTCTGCGAAACAAATACGGAAAACCTGCCTTTGGGAGCTCTCGTATGCAATACAGACCATCCCGTCAAAGGAGTCATTTATCGCTTCGGCCCCGACGGCTCACCCAAAACAGGATCCCAGGGGAAAGTATATACACAGGAAATGTCTGATTCCGCAACGCTGGAATACTACCTTAATCCTGACGGAACTCTGGCCTCAGGGCGAACAGAAGTTATAGTCAATGGCCAAAAGACATATTATTACTATTCGCCGAAGGATCACAAGCTTCAAAGGAGTGTTATAAGAAAAACCGGAGGAAAATGGTACTATTACGGCAATAACGGCCAACAGAGTACATCGTTTTTTGGACAAATAAAAGGCGGCGATTTAGATATCATAGCCGAATATAACAGGGATGGAAGTATCAGAAGATTTTTATACGAAGATAGCGATGCTCCTCAACAAATAAAAAATGCTTTTGTACGCTGCAACGTAGGGGATTACTTTGTTATAGGCAATAACGGGATGCCTGTTACAGGGATGATCGATATACCCGTTGGTATCCAGGGAAATTTTGATGGACAAAAAATACTTATTGAAAATGATGGATTTTGTGATTTTAACGACATCCAGATGCCCAATCCCTGGGATGATTACAAGATTCCTTATTACCTGAAAAAATATAGCGGAAAGACTTATGTAATGCATGACGGTGTGGTTGCACTTGCAACCGGAAAAGAAATAGAGATATCAGACTACAGTCTGCTTTCAACCGCCGACCAAAATAATCTTGATAATATCAGTTCTCTGCTGTCTCGCTCCGGTAAGTCCCTTACCGTATGGATACAGGAAGATGGCACGGTAAAAGAAAGTTCTTTTATCATCGATGGTCGAATAATGCACACAGACAAATACGGCGTAGTCAAAGAAAATCTCTCTGATTTTTATAAGCAAAACGGAAGCTGGTTCACGTCTCTTGCAAATGGTGACGACAATTCAGGCTATTGCGATATTGACCTCGTAGACCACGCCACATCAGAACATGTTAAGGGACGAATTCATAAGGACGCCTCCGGAAAAATAAAATCCTTCACACTTTTGTCACAGGACGCTGCATTTAAAACTTATTACGATACCGGTAACACACTTACCGGCATCTATAGAATAGACGATCATCAATACATTTGTCTGAAGAAAGGTAAACTCACAACAGGAAAGCAAAAGCTTAGCTGGTCAAAATATCCCTCCACCATGTATTTTGCCCCTGATTACGCAATAGGATATATTGATTGATAAAAAAGACATCGATCCCCCGGAGTTTTCCGAAGGTATCGATGTCTTCTTTAATTCTTTGTTATTCTCTTATTTTATCTCTGTATTCTCACTATCAACAGTTCTTGGCAATATCCTGAACTTCAGCTTATAGGTTCCGGAATACATATCCGGATTTATACCCTTAATAATGATTGCAGCGGTTCCCACGTTGACGTTGCTTTCATATCCCACAATATTGAAGTTGTCGGAGCTGATATATTCACCGTTTTTGTTCTTTACCTGAATACTTGCCACATCGGGACATATTGCTTTTCCCGTATAGATGTAGTCTCCAATAGTGAACTTGCAGGAGGAAAGCGGTACAGGAGGTTTGCAGTTTCCACCTGTCTGCTTAAAGTCTTTAAGACCAAAAGTAAATGATCTTCCGCCTGAATTCTCGTTAAAGCTGTTCATACCCTTCACAGTGCATGTGACAGCGGCTTCTCTGCTAACCTTGTCTTTTCGAGGATTAAGTTCATTGCCACTTGTATAAACCACCTTGTAGTCCACTCCCTGAGTAAGCTTTGTCCACTCAGAATCATAGGCAGTTACCTTGCATACAAAATTGCCGGTCTTATCGCTGTAAGCAGGCGCTTCAATCACTACCTTGAAAGCATCAATAGTAGCTTTTGAAACTGTATATGTTTTCTTAATCTTACCGGAGTAATTACCTATTCCGGTTATGGTAAGAACCGCCTTAGCTCCTACTTTTTTATTATTCGAAACACTGACCTTATAATCGTTCCCCTCAAAAAGCGTTCTTGCTGTTCCGTTCAAATTGACTCTTACCGAGTAATTAGAGGGTCTGCAGCCTTTCTTGGTGTAACCCACCGTCTCAGGGAAATTAAGGACTTCTGCATTTTCCAGATCAAACGCGCCGATCTTGAAAGTTTTTGTTATCCTTCCCTGATATCCGTTAACACCTTCTATGACAGCTCTGGCGGTTCCCTTGTTTACATTGCCGCTATAGCTTACAACGTAGTCGTAGCTTCTCTTATCGCCTGCTGAGAGCTTCTCGTATTTATCGGCATCGATTCCCGTAAGCTTTTTCGTCTCTTTCTGTGAAACAGGATATTGCAGCATTAAAAAGCCATCTTTGGTTTCATCGCCTTCATTAAAGCCAAACCTTATTGCACTTCCGGTAAAAGAGCTTCCGGTAATGCCGGACACTTTTGCCTTGCTGATGCTCCTGCCATTTATGGTGTAAGTCTTCTTTACAGCGCCGGTGTAGCCGTTCTTACCTGTATAGGTTACAGTAACCTTTCCGATATCGGTAGTGCTTCCGCTGTAGCTTACCTCGTAGTCTTCATGTTCTTTAAGAAGTCCTTCAGGGTTCCCGTTCTTCTTATAGGTTGCGTTTTTATAGAGAAGAACGCCCTCCTGCTTCAGCTCATTTCCGTCGTCGTAATCAAAGCTGCTCTTAAATCCATCGAAGACGGCCTTGGAAATAGGTGTTCCCGTGATGTTAAAGTTAAGAGTCCTGCTTCCGGCATAGCCCTTGCCGCTTTTGGCTGTAAGGACTATGGAGGCAGTTCCAACGTTGGTATTATCAACAATGTCACAGCTTAGAACATCGCTATTAAACGCCTTTCCAATAAAGGACCTGCTGTCGAAGACATCCACATCGGAAGCAGCCTCAGGATCAAATGTGCCTACAACTTCCTTGCCATCCTTGATAGCAAAAGCAGGATATACCTTATTTCCCGTATAGGCATAAGATTTCTTCAGGCCTGTTACGGTAAGCTTACCCACAAGCTTATCTGCAGTAATTACCTCTGTAAATTCAAGTTTTCCTTTATAGCTTCCCATGCCCCGAGCTATGATCCTATAGGTTCCCACAGCCCTGAAGGCATCTGCATCGTAGTCCTCTGCCTTAGGATTGGCATTCTCATATACGAGCCTGTAATCCCTGTTCTCTTTAAGAGATGTCTTTTTACCATTTACTGTCAGATAAATTGAAGGCTTGGACTTCTGAACCTTACCGTTATAGGCAAGGTATGTAGTCTCAAAACCTGAAGTAATACTTCCTGCCTTCTTAAGCTCTTCAAGGTCTGCCTCTTTTATCTTATAGCTAACGGTGCTCTTGCCCTGATAAAGGCCTTTGTAGTTTATGGTGATGACCGCGGGTGCCTTATCGGTGCTGACCTTCACATTGTTGCTGTACTTAACCGTATAGTCCTGACCACTAACAAGTTCCTTGCCATTATCCGTTATCTTTAATCCCGGGAAAGTTATGGCTGATCCGGTGTAAGTCATGTCCTTAACGCCGCTTATCACAATATTCTGAACGTAGCCGGCAACTCTCCAGCATGCCTCATAGGATGCCGGGCCTGTAATCTCATTGATACTGTTCCACTGGCTTCCCGTATTTACATCCAGCCATCCCACAAACTCATATCCTTTTTTGACAGGAATGCTGACATCGGGTTTTTCTCCGTGTTTAACCCGGATGACGTAGGGTTCCTCACCGTTATCAGGATTGATTACAACATCATAGACCTTCTTATGGGTCTTGGCATATATAGTCGTATTCTCATATATGAGGTCTGTTCCCACCGGCTTGGTCAATTTTGCATCATAATACCAGCCATCAAACTCATAGCCATAAAAATGATCTTTATGGTCTTCAGAATTAACATCATACTCCACAGGGCGGCAGGCATCTTTATAATCCCAACCTGCGTACTCAGGATTCTTATCCTCATAAACAGCATAGTAATCCAGTCTGATCTCGTTAAGTTCCCAGACAGCATAGTAGGTCGCATCCTCAGTTATCTCAACGTCATCGTATTTCAGGATATTGGTGCCATCTGCATTCTCTGACCAACCCTTAAAGGTATAGCCCCTTCTCTGAATATCCGCAGGCAGCTTAAGGATTTCTTTATACGGTACTTCGATTTCTTCGGGCTTTGTTCCGTCCATGCGGTCCAGAGTCACCTTGCGGCTTACAAGCTCCCACTTTCCGTAGATTCTGGTATCTTTGATCACGGTATGGTTCGAAGGAACCGGCTTTTTAAAATCGGCATCAAAGAACCACCCAAGGAATCTGGCGTATCCGTCTTTTTCATAATACGCGACACTGCTTGCAGCTCTGTCCCAAACAGACTCTCCCTCATTGGAGCGAAGCTCGAAATCGGGAATATATCTGTATTTACTGTTGTCACAGATTATGTATGGCCTGTAAGTTTCCCAACGGGCATAGAGAGCGATGTCCCTGGTCACAGGATTAAACTTGAAAGAATAAATATGTTTATAATTTCTGTCCGTATACCACCCTGCAAACCTGTAACCGTCATACTCAGGTATCACTTCAGCAGCATCTTTACCGTCTTCTACTACCTGAACTGTATAATCTTTTCCATTTTCAGGGAAAAATACCACCTTATGGCCTGTGTACTTTTGGCCTGCATAGAGAGTCATCTTGTGCTTAACAGGGGCGGTAAAGTCCCACTTATTAAGCTCATACTGAAGTTTCCTGTCAGCGTACCATCCCCCGATATTGCTGCTATTTGCAGCTAAAGACGTAGGATCCGAAAGCTTTCCGCCAAGGGCTACTTTCTGAGTAGAAACTGTCTTTCCATCAAGCCCGATAAAGGTAACTGTTGTGGAATCACCCACAGGAACAAATTCAACCTTACTGCTATCATAGGCAAGTGTATCCACTCCCTTAAACCAGCTCTCACTATCCAGAGGATAGTAAACCGTCAATTTGCTTTTAACTGAGCTGAAGGTTTTCTGCTTAAAGCCGGGGAAGTCCCCCTTAAAAGTAATCTTTGTAAGAGAATTATTCCCGTCAAAGGCGTGTTCTGAAACTTCTGATATCCTGTCTCCGAATATAACCGAGGTTATTCCTGTATTGTCAAATACGCCATTACTGATCTTTGTCAATGAAACAGGAAAAACCACCTCTCCTTTGAGGCTCTCAGTATCATTGAAGGGATATTCTCCTATATACTCCATTGTAGATGGAAATCTTAACACGCTGCTCTTAGGAGCAATTCCGTCAAAGGCATAATCTCCAAGATATTTAAGATTATCAGAAAAGGCAAAACTGGTACTGCAGTTGGAGGTTCTGCCATTGTCTATATCAAACGCATAACTGCCAATATACTCTGCTGAGCTAAGATCAAAGGTGACATCGTGGAAGGTAGCTGCTCTGAAAGCACTGTCTCCGACCTTCTTAACTCCCTTAAGAAAAGAAGAAGAATTTGTCACTTTCCCAAAGGTAGCTGCGTCAAATGCTCCCTCTTCAATAGTCTCAACCGTCTCCGGAATGATAATGTCACGAAAAGCAACACCACAGAAGGCATAGCTGCCAATTGCGGTAATATTCTTACTAATAGAAATATATGAAATGTCTTTTCTGTACTTATCCCAGGGTGCGGTAGTCGATACAATGCCTGTTGAATCAGTGCTTAAGAACTTGTAGTTCTCCATTGCTCCGCTTCCCGATATGGTGAGAGTCTTGGAGGATTGATCATATTTCCAGGTTGCGTTTTTTCCACAGGAACCCGAATAAGCATCTGCCATAACAAGAGAATCGTCTTTCTCTTCCTCGATCAAAAGCTCCTCGGAATCCTCTAAAGCTGCTTCGTCAGAATCATCCTCTATAGCCTCTAAAGAAGCTTCTACCGGTGACTCATCGGACATTTCTTCCGATTCCTCAGTATCCGACAGGTTTTCGGCATCCTCAGATTCATCCCCTTCAGAAGCCTCCTCATCGGCGATTGAATTATCTGAGTCCTCTCCCTCCAGGGATGACTCATCTTCGGAAGCATCAACGGGTTCCTTGTAAGAAGAAGCCTCCGATGCAGCGCTTTCCCCTGTAATGGCTGCAGGAACAATATCTTCCGCCGCAAAGGCCGCAGTGGAAAATACCGAGTTGAAAAAAAGCATGACGCTGAAAAGTCCCAGCGTCATGCGCTTGCAATACTGTTTCATAACAATCACTCTTCCCTAAATATAAATTTTTTATAAACTGACTCTCAAAAATATACCACAGTTTCTGGCAGAATGGAATACTTCAGCATCAGCATTATCAGGGAAAACAAGGGATTATCACGATCAGCTCAAAAACCAATTATTGTCTGACAGTTTCCATCCTGATGACACAGTCACGGACCCTTGCCTGTTCCGCAGCATAGGCTATAATTTGATATAGTCTTAAAATATAGCGAAACGCCCCTTTAGACGAGTATTATTTTCATACCATCGGAGGATCACCATGAAACGAGATAACCTGAAAAAGCGAATTGCAATGTCCCTGTTCGGAGTAATCATCTGTGCCATAAGTGTAGGCATCTTCAAGATAGCTGCTCTGGGCGTTGACCCTTTCCAGTCCTTTATGGCAGGCCTGGACAGCATAGTTCCCATTAGCTTCGGAACACTGTATGTTATCACCAACGCAGTGATGCTGCTGTTTGCGCTGATTTTTGACAGGCATTACATCGGCATAGCCACTTTTATCAATCTGTTCCTTCTTGGATACATCACCCAGTTCACCTATGCATTCCTGCAGACTGTTATCGTGGATCCATCCATGCCCGTCCGCATCCTCTGCCTTGTGGTTGGCGTTGTCATCATCTGCTTCGGATCAGCCTTCTACATGACCGCAGACCTTGGGGTTTCTACCTACGATGCAGTGGCGCTTATAATTGTTAACACCTGGAAGAAGGGAAAGTTTCAGTATGTCAGGATCATAACCGACATTGTCTGCGTTATACTGGGAGTGTCGCTGTTTCTTTTGTCCGGAGGCCCTGTATCTTCGATTCCCACAATAGCAGGCGTAGGAACCATAATCACTGCCTTCTTCATGGGACCGCTTATTGAGTTCTTTAATGTACGCATCGCAAGGCCTTTCCTGGGGACTTGTCAAAAATAATAATAAAGTGTATATTAGATTGCGTACAATTTATTTTGAATTTTGTTTTGAGAGGTTTTACTTATGAAAATGAAAGCTTTTGGAGCTGTAGATATGACCGTAGGAAGGCCCTGGGAGCAGATACTTAAGTTCACTGTTCCCATGCTCTTCGGAAATGTTGTACAGCAGTTATACAGTACAGTAGACAGTATAGTGGTTGGCAGATATGTTGGAGATAACGCTCTTGCTGCGGTAGGAAGTGCGGCTCCCATCTTCAATCTTCTGCTCATCCTGTTCATAGGAATAAGTATGGGTGCCACCATCATGGTTGCCCAGTATCTTGGGGCAAAGGACAGAAATGCACTGTCCTGGACCATCGGCAACTGTTTCACACTGATAGTCATCGCTTCCATCGCCATGACGGTTATCGGTGTTGCCATAACCAGGCCCATGCTGGTGCTCCTTCGAACTCCCGAAAGTATTCTGGACTGGTGCGCAGACTATCTGATAATTCTTTTCCTTGGAAGTATCGGCCTTGGCTTCTATAATATCCTAAGCGGTGTACTTCGCGGTATGGGTGATGCAATGTCGGCCCTTATTTATCTGATAATTGCCAGCGTTATCAACATCGGTCTGGATATCCTGTTTGTTGCAAAGTTCGGAATGGGCGTTGCAGGCGTTGCTCTTGCAACCATCATCGCACAGGGTATTTCCGCAGTACTGTGCATCAACAGGCTCAGGAAGATGAACGATGTTTTTGATTTCGGAATTAAGTACTTCAAGTGGGACGGTCACTATGCAGGACAGATGATAAGACTGGGCTTTCCTTCCGGTATCACGCAGGCTATCTTCTCCATGTCCATCGTACTTGTCCAGTCACTTACCAACTCCTTCGGAGAGCAGCTTATTGCCGCCAATGTAATCGTTCAGCGTGTTGACGGTTTTGCCGTTCTTCCCATCTTCTCCTTCGGTTCTGCCCTTACAACCTATGCGGGACAGAACATCGGAGCAGGCAACAAGGAAAGAGTTGAGCAGGGTTCAAGACAGGGACTTATCATGTCACTTATCTTCTCTGCTATCATCGTAGCAGTTATCCTCCTCTTTGGAAGAGGACTTATGAGCATATTTACAAGTACCACCGAACTTGTTGACCTGGGTATGCATATCATGAAGATTTTGGCCGCAGGATACATGCTCATGGCCGTAATCCAGGCACTTACAGGAGTTATGAGAGGCGCCGGAGATACGGTAACTCCCATGTGGATATCTGTTATCGAGACCTTCTTCCTTCGTATGCCCCTAGCCTACATCATGGTTTACTTAAGCCGCTCAGAGGCTTACCCCATCGGCAACCGTGACATGATCTACTGGTCGCTGCTTATTGCCTGGGCCATCGGCGCAGCCATGAGTATATTCTTCTATAAGTTCGGCAAATGGCGCCAGAAGGGTGTTGTGTAAAAGATTCAGCATAAAATGTGTGTAAAAAACAAGTGGCAGGGAGCAATCCCTGCCACTTCAGACTGTAGACAAAGTCCACGGCATGGCCGTGGATTTTTCTTTAGAAAAGTGTCACAAGCCCAGTGTTTATCTG
>SVGA01000015.1 GCA_015056575.1 Butyrivibrio sp. | reverse complement strand
CTAAACAAAAGAAACGTAAGATAAGAAAAATGGTCCTGAGAGCTATGCTCTCAAGACCACTTTGTCTACAGTCTGAACCGCTCTGCAATAAAGTTGCAGGGCGGTTTTTAATGTTAGAATTAAATTACCTGTTTCCTGATTGGAAATTCAGCTATTTATGTGTTGTGAAAGGAGATCCATATGAGAAAGTATAAGGACTTGAGACATCGTATTTTAGCCCTGGTACTGGCTTTTGTTATGACAGTATCTATGGGATCCGGTGCGTCAATGAAGGCCTATGCTGTGGAAGGTGACCCTGATGAGGCCGCTGTTTCCGCATCACTGGCAAGTTCTGAGGATGGAGAGCCCGCTGCAGAACTGGACGCTTCTGACGAAACCTTGGGGGATAAGACAGATCCCACTGAAGGTGCGGGTGATGAGCTTACTCCTGATCCCGGTGACGGGACAGACCCTGCCATCATTGATGGTGAAGGCGATCCGGATGCCCCTGATACTCCGGCAGAGGGTGGATCAGAAGGCAAAGAGGACGGTGCCGACGAGGGAACAAGCGAAGGAGATCCCGAAGATCTCGTTTCTTCAGACGAATCAGATATTCCTTCAGAGGAAGCATCAGAGGATGCTTCTGTTGATGAGGCTTCTGATGAGGCAAGCGAAGAGGCATTATTAGAAGAGGAAGAAGATAAGGCGCTGGTTGGTGAGGGGACAGCTCTTCCTATTACATTAGAGAATGTAAATACGTATGGTGAAGAAGGTGCCGCATTAAAGCTCGTTGGCTTTGTTGTGGACGAAAATACCGATATTAAAGGTAATGAGGCAGATGGGTACTCTGCCACACTTCACGCCGGTGATAGTGGTACGTCATTCTCCTTTGAGCTGGAGCAGTTGGCAGGTTATACACAGCTTGATATAGATAAGGTTGTTAATATCAGTTTCATCTATGGCACAGGAGAAAATGACAAAATAAATAAAGAGGATGTGAAAGCTACTAATGGCATCTACACAGCTTCATTGACTGCTGAAGATATAGTTGATAAGACCTTCACAGACATAAAGGTTTCAGTCTCATCAACTATCAATGCTAAGTTCCGTGTATATACCAACAATGAGCACGGTAATCAGGGAATGCTTTCTATCACATCATTTACATATAAAATTTCTGGTGGAACGGAAGTAACTCTGGTAAGTTCAGATGATTACGACAGTCAGCTTGTTACAGAGGGTAAAGAATCTGCCACTGGCTTTTATACAAAAATTCCTCTGAGAACGGCTGTAACTGTTGCCAAACAGGATGTTGTAACCTGGTGGGATGATAACGCTAAGAATGCGATATATACAGACTTTACTCATCCATATCTTTTTAAAGAGGGTGACGAAGAAAAGGAAATAGCTGAGGAGGGTGATAACTATTCCTTTACTTTGGCTCTGTCAGATCTTGATGAAGGTGGATATGCGAATTTCAGGATCGAAGGTCGTCCCATAACACAGTTCTATTTTGATCCTGAGTCTTCCTTCGAATTAAAAGAAGGAATCGTTGATAATACGAAAACTGATACCTTCCATGAAATCATCGACTTTGAACAGGACGGAACAACTGAAAAAGGCAGATGGTATGTTGCACCTGTAAGCGGAGCAAACTTTGAGTTTCAGGTTACTTCGGATGATGTGGAGCATACATATGTAAGATACTGCAGCTATGAGCTGCAGTGGTTTAATGATCCCGAGCCCATTGTCTTTGATACCGGTAAGTGTACACAGGGAGCAGACAAATTCACAATAGCTGCCACAGATGTTAAATCATTTATTGAAAGAGGAGCTAATCTTGTAAGGATAACTGCAGAAACCTATAAGGTCCGTAATGTTATCATTGATGCGAATACTGCTTCAATGAAGATCGATTCAGTACGAGTAGGTTCTCAGATTGTTAATCCCGTTTATGATACCGGAAAGGGAGTTTACACTGTTGGCGCAGAAGATAATTCTCAGGTTGTTGTGACAGTATCAGCTCTTGACTGCCATAAGATAACCGGCGTTAAGATCCAGGATGCTGCCCACAAGGACCTCTCAACTATTCCAGTTGCTGCTAATGGTCAGTACACCATAAAGGTTGGAACTTCTGATGCAAGGTTGGAATTTGTAACTGCAGAAGATTTCAAGATCACAGTCAGAGATAATGCAAGTCCTTCAAATATTCTGGCACCTGTAGGAGGAGTATACTCTCTTAGCCCTTCACAGAGCGTTACAGTATATCTTGCATATGATGCTGACGGAACTCCTGCGATTATTATGGATTCCACCGGAACTACAAAGGGTATTGTGGCTACATCTGTATCAGCTAACGGAGTTGTTATCGACGGAGCAAAGAACAAAGGAAAGACCGGTACAGTAACAATTAAGCCGAAGGGCGGACAGGCATATACTGTAAAGCTTGCCGTTGCATCTGACATTACAAGCATTACTGTAGCAGGAGAAAAGAATGGTACTATCACACTTCCTTATGGCACAAGTAAGGATGTTAAGGTCACAGTAAAGGATGCCAAGGCTGACAAAGAGAGGATAGAGCTTAAGCGGGTTAATGAATCAGGAGTACCTGAGACCCTGCAATATGGTTTCCATTTTGATAAAAGTACCTCAACCTTGAAGATCGACGCAGAAGAAGTACTGATGAAAAAATCAGAATGTCCTGCAGCAGGTCTTCCTATGTATTATGCATTCTTTGTTGACGGAGAGATATTTGGTGGTGTCCACAAAGTACTCTTTACAAATCCTGTTGCCGGCACGAAGCCTACAGTTAAGGTTAGTGTCAATGATTCGACCCTTCACGAAATCGGTCTGTCCTTCGCTCTTCCTAAGGGTGTAAGCGCTTCTTCCAAGGGGCTCTATTACTGGGTTACTGCAACGGCTTCAGATAAAGATAAGGCACCATGGGATAATTATGATCCCGGTGATAGCGAGGGAACATACACTCCTTCTACCAAGAATAACCTCAATGACTGGGATTGGAACGAACATAAACTGGTGCAGGTATATAAAGAGGAAGTTGTAGCCTATATCCCTGCAACGCAGAAGACTGCATCTATCCGTGTTGCCACTGAGAACATTGATCCTTACTGGGGATGGAACGTTGAGTATGATGTGACCGTAAAGCTGATCTTTTCACCAGATACTACTGCCAATCCTGTTTTTGCTGCCGCGGAAAGCAATTCGGATGGCCCTGTTGAGACTCGTACCAGGTCACACTGTTATGAGACCAAGCTTGGCCTTACCAAGAAGGCTCCTGCCAAGATTTATGCAGGGCAGAATAATGTCCTTGTTGCAATACCCAAATTCTCGGCAGCTACCACAGTAAGGTCACTTGATTATGTAACTATCCTGAATGCACAGGGTAACAACATCGGAAGCTATTATTCTGATGATCCTAATAAGGAAGAGAATCTTCGCTGGATTTACATTGATGAAGACACAAATGAGATTTACCTGAATACCAAGTATGCGCCGGATGACGACTATCTGGTGGGCGGAAAGTACACTATTATAGCCTACGCCCGTGCAGGTTCCGGCTTGCAGGCTTCTGCCAAGGTTGATGTAACGGTATGTAATCCTATTGCAGATCTTGAGCTCACACCTGCGGCAACTTATGTTCTTAAGACATACAATAAGGCTGCAACACTTAAGACTTCTATTAAGTATATGGGTCTTTACAATGATCCAAGACGAGCACCTGCCAATAAGAAGGTTACATACAAGGTGGCAAAAAGGCTTGTTTATGATGAAGTAGAAACAGGCAAAGTTATAGACTTTGAAATGTTTGCCCCCGGTGATCCTCTTTACGGTAAGATCTCTGTAAACCAGAAGAATGGAACTGTTACAGTTGATAAGAGCTTCCTTGTAACAAGCAATCCTGCTAATAATATTTTCTATGTGGTGGCAGAGGCAGCTGACTATGATGGAAATGGAGTCTGGACATATACAGATCCTGTAGAAATTTCTTCAGTTTCAAGAATTCCGACTACTATCAGACTGATGCATGTGGTATGGCATCACGATGACGAGACTAATACGGATATTATAGACGAGGAGAATGACAGCGGAATCAGAGACGGTGATAAGGATGTTAATTCTGGTAACGCCTCATATCTTACACCTTATGTCTATGATCAGAACTTCGACCGGATAAACAGTGCTGATTACACTGTTAAGTCTACAGGCTTCTTTACCACCTGGGATGGAATGTTGGTGGACAATAAGCCTGGAAAGAAGACTGTTACGGTAACGTCCAACGATGGTACCAAGAAGTCCAAGAAGATCCAGTTTACAACCGTTTATGGCGACAGCTCATATAAAATGGATGTAATATTCCAGAATGGCCGAAAAGAGTGGGATGATGGAAACAGCTATTGCAGCTGGACTTATAATGGATCTACTAAGGTTTATGAAGGTGAAAATACCTGTCCTTCACCCAATCCGGTATATATCAGTATTCAGGGATATATAGATCATGAAGAGGATGATCCGGCTTGGAGAGAGACTGTACTTCTTAACCATACCCTTAAGGTAACAAAGGGCGGCAAGCTCAAATCTACAGGTTACGGTCAGTGCGGTGTTGCTACCACATATACGATCATACCTACTGCCTATAAGACGGAGTTTACTGTTACAGACAAGACTGCAGGAAGAGCAGCTGATGATAAGGTAAAAAAGTATGTCATCTATAACACAGCTTATACAAGCAGCGGCGATGCAAAGGCCATCAAGCTTACAGCCGATAAAAAGAGCATTGTGAGCGGATTGGATGTAAGAGACGGGGATTATGCAACAGATCCTAACCTTGTTACCTTCACTACAACACAAAACTTACCTCCATTTGTAAACAGGGCAATTGTTACTATGGATAATCCTGGTGAAGATGTAAACAAGTGGGAGTTCATGCGCGCAATTTCCGGAACTAATGATGATGACGCGACCTGGGCAGTATGCAGGGAAGGAAAACCGTTTGGAATTATCGTCGGAGAGAAGAGCTTTTCAATAGGATTCTATGAAGTGGAAACCCGCACTGAAGGTGAAGGAGAGGATCAGCATACTTATACCTATCATCGTACCGGAGATATCAAGGCCGGAACCTATACTTTCTATGTGACATTAGGTATGGCTGTATCCGGTGTAAATGAGGGAGATCCTGAAACCTTTACCGCAGTGGCAGCACCCACTAAGGTTTCCATTAAGGTAGCACCTGCACCTGCTCCAAAAGCAGTATTTGCTACGACCAAGCTTGTGTACAAAGATAATACTCCGGCAGGACTTCAGCAGAAGCTTAAGGTACCTAATGTTACAAACGGCCTTGCTGTAAATGATTATCCTAGACTTGGAGGTGTTGTCACAAAGGGTCTTGAGAATGATTTTGCCAATATCCTGGAAATTGATAATAACGAAGGAAGAGCAATCATTACAGCTGATGGCTGCTATACCATTAAGCTTCGAACAGATGCAGAATGCAGAGTCTTCGTCGGAAAATCCAAGGAGCAGATGGGAATTGAATTTAAAGATCTGTGGAAGCTCAGAGCCGGTACGATGACGGACCGTGGTTTTAATGATGTTAGCGCTGCTGATCAGAAAGCAGCCTATAAGGACTGGCTCAAGAACAATAAGACAGGCTACATCTCATATGAGATGATCAAGCTTGACGGTTCCTTTACAGCATACAATTCCGCTAAACTCACAGTAGACCTTGAAAGCATTATTGATTCTTATACATCACAATAAGTAAAGATCAGGGGACGGCAATGCCGTCCTCCCTTTCTTACAGGCTTGCGGATGGGGGATACAGTAGAAAGCTCAATCTGATAGTGGTAAAATGAGTACGAAACCTTATCCATGCAGAAAGGGACAATTATCAATGGTTATTAAGAATGTAAATCTGGAGACTGTATGCGGCATCACAAGTACACTTCCGGACAACACCCTTCCGGAACTGGCTTTTGCCGGTAAGAGTAATGTGGGAAAGAGCTCCCTTATCAACGGCCTTATGAACCGCAAGAATTATGCCAGAACATCCCAGGAGCCGGGTAAGACGCAGACTATAAATTACTACAACATCAACAACGAATTCTATCTTGTGGATCTTCCCGGATACGGATTTGCAAGGGTTTCCGAGAAGACAAGGCAGCAGTGGGGTAAGATGATTGAGAATTATCTTCACACCTCAAGGCAGCTTAGAAGAGTCTTTTTGCTGATAGATATAAGACATGATCCTTCCGCTAATGATGTTCAGATGTATAAGTGGATCGTTCATCAGGGATTTCAGCCGGTTATAATTGCTACGAAAGCTGATAAGATCAAACCTTCTCAGATGGAGAAGCATCTTGGCATGATCCGTGCGGGACTTGGACTTCCGGAGGAAGTCATAATATATCCCTATTCTGCACTTAAGAAGACCGGAAGAGATGAGATATATGAGCTTATGGATTCCATACTTGCAGAGGGTGAGGAGGATCAGGAAGAATGAAAAGCGGACTTAAGCATTTGAGACTTGACTATGTGATACAGTCCCTGTCCATGATTGCGGTGGGAGCGCTGTTTATTTTCTGGCCGGAAGCCAGCATCACCTTTATTGCCAAGGCGCTTGGAGTTTTGATATTAGTGGTGGGTCTGGTTTTCTTCGGAGCATACTTCTTTAAAAAAGAGAAGCTGGTAACTGATCCCTGGAAGAGTGCCTTCGGACTTCTCATCGCTGTTATCGGCGGCTGGATATTCCTTGTTCCGGGGCCGCTTACAGAGTTTGTGCCCACGATGTTTGGCGTGTTTGTTCTGATCATCGGCCTTGTCCATCTTGTGCACTGCAGATATCTTACAATATATATGCTCTTTAAGCTCTGGTGGGTTTCGGTAGTGTTTGCGGTGATCACCATACTGATCGGCCTCTATATCATCACCAATCCCAACGCTGCCAACATAATCACCATTAAGCTGATCGGTGGTATCCTGATATTTACCGGAGTTACAAATCTGTGGACTTCTTTCTGCGCTATAAAGGCAGGGAAACTTCAGGATGAGTATGAGGACAGTAAGATGTCCTATTCGGATCCTGACGGAGAGTACATTGAAGGTGAGTACACGGAGATTGACGAGGATGAGGACGACAATAAGAAATAAGCAGATCATCAGGCGGGGCCGTGTGGCCAATGTCATTAAGTTAAGAGAGGCCTATTAAGATCTCTGCACCAGAAAATGGTGCAGGGGTCTTTTTTTTCTGGAAAAAGGGTTGACAGTACGGCTGAAAAGTGCGGCCGCTTTCGCTACTGATTATTTTTAGAGGCAGCGAAAGCGGCCCTTGAAATTGTAAGCATATTTCTCAATTTCAAGGAGGTGCACATGAAACCACAAATGGTAAAGAATCTTTTGATGTCTCAGATCAATAGTTCTGAGCCTTGCGGATGAAGTATGCCTGAGGGTGATTGCATACAGGACAAACTTTGGGAGCCTTGGGACCTACAACAATGTGTCCGCAGTTTGAGCACTCCCAGATGGTATCGCCATCTGCTGAGAATACGATGCCGTCCTCGATGTTTTTAAGGAGCTTGCGATATCTGGCCTCATGCTCTTTTTCGATTGCGGCTACCTGTTCGAAAAGAGCTGCGATATCTTCAAATCTCTCTTCTCTTGCCTTCTTTGCAAAAGAGGGATACATCTCTTTCCACTCATAAGCCTCGCCGTCTGCTGCCTGATTGAGACATTCAACTGTGGAGCCAATGCCCTGAAGAATCTTGAACCAGAGCTTTGCGTGCTCCTTTTCATTGGCGGCAGTCTCCTCAAAGATCTTGCTGATCTGAACATAGCCGTCCTTTTTTGCCTTGGATGCAAAATAAGTATACTTGTTTCTGGCCTCGGATTCCCCCGCAAATGCTGCCATAAGATTCTTTTCTGTTTCAGTTCCCTTAAGTTCTGCGGTTCTTGGATCTAAATTTGCCATAATAGAATCCCCTTTCTTTTATAAACTCTTTTTCAAAAGCCTGTAAACGTGGGCTTTCGTGCCTTACAACAATTCTATAATAAGACGGAAACCGAAGATAGCCTGTTTAAAAAACTTTAATTTTAAGTGACAAACGTAATGAGGTATAATTATATGTGCAACTTTGTTTGTATAATTGCAGAAAATGGAGGGGATTTTATGCAAAAGAAAAAGAAACCACACATATGGGATTTCAGACGTATTATGGCAGCTTTACTCTGCCTTGTACTGACTTTGTCCTATATGCCGACAAATGTAAGAGCAGCAGAATTTGAACCCGGCGATGACGCCGGCTTGGAGGCTTCTGTCACCGCACCTGATGAAGGTGTACCTGCCGCTGAGAATATAGAGGGAGGCGCAGAGCCCGGCGAAGGCACGGGCGATGTTACTACGCCTGAGCCCGGTGAGGGAACTGCCCCTGCAGATGATGCAGATCCCTCAGAAGGCGACGATGATGAGCCTGAAGGCGATCCCGCTGAGGGCGAAGAGTCTGAGAAACTTCTTCACGAGGAGACAGAAGGGGAGGAGATTGTTGAAGACGAGGAAGAACTGGTAGGAGCTGTTACACTTATTGATTACTCCTACAACCTTGATAGAGATGCCGGAGATGAACAAGCGGCGGCATTTAATATTGAGTTTTTCGATGGCGAAAAAAAAGCGTTGCTGCTACAGAAGGATATTTCATTTATGGCCAAACAAATGCCAGTGGAGGGGCTGAGATAACCCATCCTGAGGCCAGATATGCTGTCATTAAAGCCGTATATGGCGGATACGCAGTTGATAGTTCGAAGGAGCATCAGGGCTCTTTCACCCTGACAATTGATGGAGGAGACCCCATCGTTACTCCGGTTACTGCAGAGATGGCAGAGGCTATGGCAAGCGAAGGTGGCTATACTCTGGATCTTTCAGCAATCGCAGGTGCTACAACTTCAGTATCACTGAATATAAGTCTTTACTTTGTAAGCGATTATGTTCCCGATCCTGAAGAGCATGTACAGCTTATTTGGAATTACAGTCTTGATGATGAGCATACGGGATCATATATCGATCCTGACAGCTGTTCAATATATCTTCTGAACGAAGGAGGAGATAGAAGAGCAATTGTTGATGAAGATAACTCTTATGACGTATCGGGGCAGCATGCAAGATATAATCTGGTAACAGGACAGACTTACAGGCTTCAGATCGTACCCAAAAAGGGATATCAGCTTAAGAGCAATATGATCGATGGGAATTACACTCTTGAGCCTGTGAACTCGACTGATATCGGTCTGTTCGAATTTACAGCCGGCACAACAGATCTGTGCCTTGACAGGATCATGGAAGAAGTGGGAACGATTGTTGACATCACTTCCGACAGTATGGGAAAACTGTGGATAGACGGCTATGATGATCTGTCCAAGTTCGAGCCCACTCCTGTGGAAGGTCAGCCTGCCTTTGACGATACTTTCGGCGGAAGCTGGATGTTCACGTTGATGGACAAGAATGATGCGCCCATTGTCTTTGACAATACTGAAGGGGATCTTGAAGGCATGATTCCTGAGGCTACTTTCCTGACGCATTTCCAGCAGGTTATGGTTAAGGACGGACTGGATGAAAATACCACGAAGTGGGTTGTAACCGGTTCAATGGTAAGAAAGCTTGGCACACCTGTTACCTGGAGGTTTGTATATCCGGTAACAGAAGGTGCAAGTTACAAGGTTCTGGCTGCAAAGAATGCTGACTTTACCGAATATGAGACTATTGACCCTACGATCAAAAACGGCTGTCTTGAATTTTCGACAGATCTTTTGTACAAATTCACCATCGTAAGGAACAAGCAGAAAACAGATGGGGTTGTGTTTGATTTCTCCCATGTTGACAGCGATGAGGAAGAGGAAATCTACAAACTGACTCCTACTGAAGGCCTTACTCCTGTGTCTGCAGGCTCTAATAAGTACAAGTATACCGGAGCCGGCAACATAAAGATCAAGGTAGAAGATAAAGATGGCAATCCACTTGATTATGAAGATATATACGGGTACGACAAAGACTGGATCAACAGATTGTCAGCCGTCTTCATGTGCTATGAAGGTGAAGATGAGCCTCATATCTTCTTTATGGAGAACAGGTCCGGTGAGACTATTGCCACAGTTCCCGCAATAAGTGATGATCGCGACCATCCTTATCCTATACGGGATATGCTTGCAGATGCCCTGGAGCATGGCGGAGGTAGTCCTACCGTAACGGCATATGCATGGCATAACTATGAGATGCCCGCAAAGCGTGTGGTCTTTGATGCAGAGGGAGTGACCCTGTCGCCTGAAGAGAATATCAATCAGGCCGAGGTGGGGGAGGAAACCCACTATTACGCATATGAAGGCGCAGATTACATTGTGTTCAAACTTATACCTGATGAGAACACAGTCATTACTAATGTTAAATATGATGTTATTGACTCTATACCTGACGAGGACGGTAATTTAGACGTAGTTCCCCGTCCCGAGTATCCTTCGGACAGAGCTGAAAGTCTTGGTGGGAACCTCTACAAAATATATCTTCCTGAAAACTACGACCATGACTGGCAGGCAAGACTTGGTGTTTCCATCGAAGTTGAAACAGAGCAGATGACCTGCCTGGAGATTGACTTTGGTGATGACTCAGCCGGCTATGTCGCAAAGGATTATGATTACGGCTACGTAGAAGCATTTAGTGTGGAGGAAAGAGTCGGAGCCCAGCCCTACAAACACACACCGGAATTTGTAACGGTTGAAGGAAACAGTACATTCAAGGACTACACAGTTATGGTTCCCAGAGGTGAGAACGTAGCTGTTAAGGTTGTTTCCCGCGACGGATACAATTCTGTTGTTAATGCAAACCTCTACCTTGATCCTTCAAAAGAGGATAATACTGTTATCAAACCTGACAAGAACGGCGAGTTTACCTTTACTGCGGGAAGCGACAAGGTAAGACTTAAAGTCAATACTGCTCCTGTGAATAAGCTGGTTTTGACCGGCATTGACGATGATGAGTTTGAGCCGTACAAAGGAAAATACGCACTTGGCTATGATACTGTCTTTAACGCTTTTGTATCCAACGGATCAAGGCTTAACGAGGAGAAGGATGAGATCGTGCCCGTAAAGGCTGAAGTTACTTCCTTCAAGAACGGAAAGACAGCCATTGCAGCAGGCGAAGGAATAGTAATAGAAGGTAATAAGCTGACCACAACAGGTGACAGACTTGGGCTTGCAGGAAAGAGTCTTGCACTGAACATTGAGTCAGGCGGCAAGACTTATTCTGCCACCATCTCTTTTGACTCAAAGATCACTAAGGTGAGCGTTAACGGAGCAGATGCAAATAAGAGAATCACCCTACCCTATGGTGAAGATAAAAATTATAAGGTGACAATAGACAAAGGTGCTGATCCTTACAGTCTGAGAGCATTTACTGCCACCAAGAATGGGGAGAATTATGTCCTCGATACCGGGTGCAAACTTGGAATGGGTGATGGCGAAGAACTGTCCATAGATTCGAATAATGTGGTACATAATTACACTCCTGACAAAGTGGTTTATGTTGTATTCTGCCTTACAGATGATGAGGGTTCTCCGATCACCGACGGTGAGGGCCACCCTGTCATCAACAAGGATTGGGTATTCAGCGTTGCATTTACAAATCCCCTTACGGGTAAACAGCCTGTTGTAAAGGCTAATGCAGCTCTTTCTACTCATAGGGCAATAGGCCTTAGCCTTGCACTTCCCAAGGGAGTTAAGGCTACCTATTGTATGTACTATATGATCGATGCAACAGCTATAAAGGAGACATACTCGACGGAGTCCGGAGATGACAATCTGCACCGCCGGGATGATGAGAGCGGAAGCTTCGTACAGGTTTATAAGGAGAACATTCAGGAATTCGTGCCCGCTGATGAAAAGAGCGCTGTGATCTCCGTGGTTGAGGATTACGGCGTAGACTACGAGGACGGATGGCCTGTAGAATACGAAGTTAATGCTACTCTTGTATATGCTTACTGGGATGAGCAGGAAGTCGATGATGGCGTATATGAAGACGTATTAGTTGCAAGAGCCGAGGGAAAAAGTAATCCCATGGATAAGGATATTGTTGTATCAACCAAGAACCTTGGCTATGAGACCAAGCTTGCCCTCACAAAGAAAACAGCAAAGGTCTATAACGGCGATGACCATGTTCTTGTCGCAGTTCCCAAGTGGTCCGCAACCACCACAGTCAAGTCCCTTGACAGAGTAGAGCTGCTTGATAAATACGGGCACAACATTTCCGGATGGGACAGATGGAACGGCAGCCGTGATGGCAATTATGAAATTGAAGTATATAACAGCGATGGCGGAGATATATACATTGATACCACAAGGGAATTTGAGTACAGGGATGAGGAAGGCTACCTGCAGACAGGAACTGAGTACCTTGAGCCCGGCAAGTATACCATCAAGGCCTGGGCAATAGGCGGACCTTCAGTATTCCCTGAAGCTACCGTATCCTTCACCGTTGTGGACGGAATCAGAGATCTTAAGATTGATGCTCCTGCAACTATCCTAAAGAACTATGGCAAGGCAGCAAACTTCAATGCAACGGTTGCTTATTTCGGAGTCGATGACAGAACTCCTGCCACCAAGAAGGTATACTGGTCGGTTTCCAGATACTCATATGTCGAAGAAGACCATGCATACGATCTGTGTGAAGCTGAGAACGTTAAGATCAGTAATAAGGGTAAGGTTACGATTGCCAAGAACTTCAAGATATCAACCGATCCTATGGAAAACGTTCTTGTTGTCCGTGCGCAAGCAGATGACTACTACAATAATGACGTTTACGACCAAAGAGAAGTTAAAGTTGTAACTACTCCTCAGAAGCCCACCAAGATTTACCTCAGGTGGTATGATGACAGAACCAGGAGATACAACTATTCAAATGTAACCGAAGAAAACATTGCTGCAGGTGAGAAATTCTTCAGCAATAACGTCAACTACGCTCAGATACAGGTACTTGATCAGTACGGAAAAGAAATGGATGCAGAGATCAAGGTTACAAATCTTGACTACAACAAGGAGTGGAATGAGCTTAGGGTAAAAGGCCCCGGCACCGTGAGCATCAAGGCTACGGCTCGTGACGGCAGTAAGAATTATAAATTACTGAAGTTTAACATATCACTGACTGACGGAGAGTACATTCCCAATGTTGTGATACAGGATGCAGGCCGTGAGTTTATCAATGTGGATGACCCTTATGAAGAAATGAAGGGTAAAGAAGACAATGATTTGGCCGACGGCGAGTCCATCGTCAACAGCTACAGCTCGAACGTGCCAATTTATATACATGTGGCAGGCGTTCGTGAAGAACATGATGACGAGGGTGAGCTGCAGCACATCAATTACGGTGACAATGCTCTCATCGCTCACAGCGTAAGCGTCAAGGGCGGTAAGCTTGGAAAGGTCACCTACGGTGAGTTTGACCACTATGCCACCTACGCTATCATACCCAGCGCTTCAGAGACTATAATCACGGTAAAAGACAATACGACAGACAGGAGATTCCCTGACAGAAAGAAGGGAACAGCTCATGTTTATACCGTAAAGAACTATGGAATCAGTGATGCCAAGGCATTCAAGATCACTGCGGACAAGAAGAGTATTTATAACAGACTCTGGGCAGCAACCACACTGTTTGACAATGATCCCACAGCTGTGCCTAACAGCGTTAAGTACACCATTACCGACGCTCCTTCGGCTGCAGGCAAGACCTATATGGTAAGGCTTACCATGGACAACGTAAACGGCGGAGCACATAATATCGCAGAGTTCATGGGGCTTTTGGATGACAGACATGATCTTAATGCAAACGGAGCATATTATCCTATTGAGAACGGTGCTTTCAGGATCAACTTCTTCCAGGAGAGAGAAGATGACAGAGGCGAAAAGTATTACGACTTCTATACCACACCTACAGGAACCTATACCTTCTATGCTACGGTAGGTGAAGCAGAAGTTAACGTTGGTGGCGAAGTTACCAAGTTTACACCTCTTGGCAAGATCACCGCTATTAAGCTCAAACTCATTGCTCCTCCAAAGACAACAGCCAAGATCAATAACAGCAAGATAAAGATAACATCTATCACGGGCACTCCTGTTGATGTTGCGACCGTATCTAAGGGAATAGGTGTAATGAACTACGTATCCAAAGATGAAGCTACTCATGGATTTATCGGAGATGCGTACTACACCATGAGCTACAACTCTAAGGGTGCGATAAACGGATTCTTTGATCTGTTTGAGGTGATTAACCCCGCGAAGAAGGATGGCGATAACAATTTTGTTCAGGGAGCATTTATTCTGGATGCTGATGAAAAGCCTATACTGAAGCCCAGAGATACATTCAGACCATTCCCTGTTGACATTGCCCAATCCGATGAACCTGCATGGATCGATAACTGGGAAGATCTGTATCTTCTGTCTATTGGAGAATACAGCCCTTGTATATACGATGACAATGGTCTTCCCACAGGAAGAAGGGAAGGAATCATCGGAACTGCCGCAAATCAGAAAAAAGCCTACACCAAGTGGGCAAAGGATAACCTGACCGGATACATAGGCTACAGAGCTGTGAACTACAGCGGCCAGGAAGAGCAGTTCTCGCAAAAAGTCACAGTTGACATCAAAGAGTTCCTCAAAAAATATGTTACGGGTTAATAAAACAAAACAAAAATGCCGGGAACAGCTATATGCTGTTCTCGGTTTTTTGTGTATGACGGGCATGCCGTCAGTCTGTGGTGAAAGTCCACAAGGGGCGTAGCTGCCGACGAACAGAAACCTGATACAAGGCGTACATAGTGGATAAGCTGGCACAAGACAGCAAAGTCCAAAAGGCAACCGTAACCCATGTGCGTAAATCAGGCAGGTAGACGAGGAAAGACTGGCAGGCTTATCCCGTGAGGTCTCACAGACGGCCTCATTAACCGTAGTAACAACGAACTGTGAGAAGTCAGCAGAAGCCGTAGTAGGCATGGCTCTGAAATGAGCCTTGCCAAAGGGCTGAACAATGTAACCGTGTAATCAAATGTATGCTCCATGGAATACCCGACAGCAGGAATTGCGAAACGTAAATGAGCAGGCACTGCACAACTTAGGGCGAATCCATGGGAACGGAAAGGAGAAAGCACACAAGGCAATGTCAGAACTATTGGAAAAGATACTGTCCAATGACAACATGAACGCCGCCTACAAGAGAGTCTGCGCTAATAAAGGGGCGGGCGGTGTAGACGATGTGGCTGTTGAGGAACTCGGAGATTATATCAAGGAACACTGGAATGGTATCAGGGAGCAAATCAGGCACAGGGAGTATAAACCCCAGCCGGTCAGGAGGGTAGAGATACCCAAGCCAAATGGAGGAGTGCCTTGGAGAAAAGATTAGCACTCTATTGACAAGAGTGCTAATCGGTGTTATATATTTAGTAGAACAGCAAACACAAAGCCGGCAGCGGCCGCAGATATAAAAGCATCGGCGGGTCCCGGCGGCGGAAAGGAGTGTTTATGAATATACAGAAGTTTACCCAGAAATCTATAGAAGCGGTCAACGGCTGTGAGAAGGTGGCTGTTGATTACGGCAATCAGGAAATCGAACAGGAGCACCTTTTGTATGCTCTTATGACCATCGAGGACAGTCTTATCGCAAGGCTTATTGAGAAGATGGGCATAGATAGCAATGTCTTTTTATCAAGGATCGAAGAGAGCATCAGAAAGCGTACCAAGGTCCAGGGCGGCAAGCCGTATCTGGGAGCCGATCTTAATAAGGCGCTTCTTTCCGCAGAGGATGAGGCAAGGGCTCTTGGCGATGAGTATGTTTCCGTGGAGCACCTGCTTTTGGGCGTGATCCGTCATCCAAACAGAGAGGTTAAGGATATTCTCAGCTCTTTTGGCATAGACAGGAACCGCTTCTTGCAGGTACTTTCTGAGGTTAGGGGCAACAGGAATGTGACTACGGATAATCCCGAGGCCACCTATGATACCCTGAACAAATACGGTACAGAGCTGGTTGAGAAGGCAAGGCGCCAGAAGCTTGATCCTGTAATAGGAAGAGATACCGAGATACGTAACGTTATCAGGATCCTGTCCAGGAAGACCAAGAATAATCCTGTTCTTATCGGTGAACCGGGTGTCGGTAAGACTGCGGTTGTAGAGGCTCTTGCGCAGCGTATTGCCAGCGGGGATGTTCCGACAGCTCTTAAGGACAAGAAGATTTTTTCTCTGGATATGGGGGCTCTGGTGGCCGGAGCCAAGTACAGAGGCGAGTTCGAGGAGAGGCTGAAAGCAGTCCTTGAAGATGTTAAGGGGTCTGAGGGTGAGATCATTCTGTTTATCGATGAGCTGCATCTTATTGTTGGCGCGGGCAAGACAGACGGTGCCATGGATGCCGGCAACATGCTAAAGCCCATGCTTGCAAGGGGCGAGCTTCACTGTATAGGTGCCACAACTCTCAATGAATACAGGAAATATATCGAGAAGGATGCGGCTCTGGAGAGGCGTTTCCAGCCTGTAATGGTGGAAGAACCCACAGTAGAGGACACCATCAGTATCCTTCGTGGTCTCAAGGAGAGATACGAGGTCTTCCACGGCGTTAAGATCATGGACAGTGCCCTGGTAAGTGCTGCGGTCCTTTCAAACAGATACATTTCAGACAGGTTCCTTCCCGATAAGGCCATTGACCTTGTGGATGAGGCCTGTGCCCTTATCAAGACCGAGATGGATTCCATGCCTGCTGAACTGGATGAGCTGAATCGTAAGATCATGCAGCTACAGATAGAGGAGGCCGCTCTCAAGAAGGAGGACGATTCCCTTAGCAAGGAGCGTCTTGCCAATCTGCAAAAAGAGCTGGCGGATCTCAAGGAAGACTTCGACGCCCGCAAGGCTCAGTGGTCCAATGAAAAAGAGGCTGTGGATAAACTTGCAGCCATGAGAGAACAGATAGATACCATCAATTCGGAGATTGCCATTGCCCAGAGGGACGGCGATTATGAGAAAGCCGGAGAACTGCAGTATGGCAAGCTTCCTGCTCTTAAGAAACAGCTGGAAGAGGCGGAAGAAGCCGCAAGAGATAAAGAAGGTGACGGCACTCTGGTACACGAGAGAGTATCGGATGAAGAAATTGCCGGCATCATCAGCAGATGGACCGGAATTCCCGTGAACAAGCTCACGGAGAGTGAGAGGAATAAGACTCTTCACCTTGAGGATGAGCTTCACCTTAGGGTAATAGGCCAGGATGATGCGGTATCCAAGGTTTCCGAGGCTATTATGAGATCCAAGGCCGGTATCAAGGATCCCGGTAAGCCTATCGGTTCTTTCCTGTTCCTCGGACCTACAGGTGTTGGTAAGACTGAGCTTGCCAAGACTCTTGCCCAGGCATTGTTCGATGATGAGAACAATATGGTACGTATTGATATGAGTGAGTACATGGAGAAGTTCAGCGTCTCCAGGCTCATTGGAGCACCTCCCGGATATGTTGGATATGAGGAGGGCGGACAGCTTACAGAGGCTGTAAGGCGTAAACCCTATGCGGTGGTTCTTTTCGATGAGATAGAAAAGGCCCACCCCGATGTGTTCAACGTGCTTCTTCAGGTACTGGATGACGGCAGGGTTACCGATTCTCAGGGAAGGACCGTAGACTTTAAGAATACCATTCTTATCATGACTTCAAATATCGGTGCCCAGAACCTTCTTGAAGGCATCAGAGATGACGGGTCCATAGATGAGAATGCAGAGAATGAGGTCATGGAGGAACTCAAGGACCACTTCAGACCGGAGTTCCTTAACAGGCTTGATGAGATAATCATGTTCAAGCCTCTTACCAAGGACAATATCGGTAATATCATCGGACTTATCGTTGATGACCTCAACAAGCGCCTTGCAGACCGTGAGATAAGCGTAAGACTTACGGACAGCGCAAGGAACTTCGTTATAGACAATGCATACGATCCCATTTACGGTGCAAGGCCTCTTAAGAGGTTCGTCCAAAAGCACGTGGAGACCATGTCAGCAAGGCTTATCCTGGAAGACAGGGTAAAACCCGGGGATGTGATCGAATTTGATGCTGCGGGCGGCGAGCTCACTGCAAGGGCTGTGCCCGGATAAGGCGGAAAATGAGCCCCGGAGGCTTAAGCCAAGGAACCGATATAAAGTAGTTTATGGACTTTTTTACGTAGAAAAAGCGGCCGGAACCATCACAGATCAGACAGATCGGATAGTTCCGGCCGCATATTTACTATCAACTCGCCGCACATTTAGGCTTCTTCCAAAAATCTCTCATACTTCGCCAGCTCGGCTTTAGTGAGTCTTGCCTCGATCAAAATCCCCTCAGGCAGATATTCGGTAGACAGAATCGCTTTTTTATCCCCAAGAGAACTGTATATGGCGCCCTCAGAGTAGGGCAGAAGGAGCTTCTCTACAGTTTCACTGCCGGAGAGCTTTCTTTCTATGAGTTCCACCAGAGCATGCATGCTGTCATCTGCCTTGGCACAGATGTATATTCTATCATCCAATGACCTTGGAACATCCATGACCAGCTGTCCGGAAGCCATTTGTTCCTGCTGCAGAAGGTCGGATTTGTTGAAAACATAGATGACCGGAATATCTCCGGCACCTATTTCGGCCAGGGTTTGTTCGGTGACTTCCATGTGGTGGCGGTACTCGGGATCCGAAAAATCAATGACTTCAAGAAGGATATCCGCGTATTTGGCTTCCTCAAGAGTGGACCTGAAGGCCTTGACCAGCGTGTGAGGAAGGTCACTGATAAATCCTACGGTATCAGATATGACAAAGGGTCTTGATCCGGGAGGAGAGATCTTTCTTACCGTGGTATCAAGGGTGGCAAAGAGCATATCCTTCTCAAGAACCATCTTGTTCTCTGAATCGTCAGAGCCGTAGAGCTTTAGCAGACTGTTCATGATGGTGGACTTTCCGGCGTTGGTATATCCGACCAGAGAAACTCTTCCGATCCCGGAAGAGAGTCTTCTGGAACGCTGGGTTCCCCGCTCCCTTTCAACCTGCTCCAGTTCTCTTCGAAGCTCCGCCATGCGGTGTTCAATGCGCCTTCTGTCAAGCTCCAGCTGCTTCTCGCCTGAACCCTTGTTGGAGAGTCTGCCGCTGCCTCCGCCCTGACGGGAAAGAGATGTTCTCATGTGGGCCAGTCTTGGGAGCATATACTGAAGCTGGGCATATTCCACCTGGAGTCTTGATTCCCTTGTGTGGGCACGCCTTGCAAATATCTGCAGTATAAGCCCTGTTCTGTCCAAAACCTCAGTATCCAGGGCTTTTTCAAGATTTCTGACCTGCATTGGTGATAGACTGTCATTGAAAATGACAATGCTGATATCGAACATATCAAGGGATGCCTTGATCTCCTCGACCTTACCGCTGCCGATATAGGTGCTGCGGTCGGGAGTTGGCAGAGACTGTGTCACGGTAAGGCCTACCTCCAGGTCAAGGGCCTTCACCAGCTCTTTTAACTCCTCCATGGACCTTTCGAACTCGGCATCATCCGTTCCAATATTAAGCCCCACCAGAAGTGCTCTGATGGGGGCTATGGTTTCAATGTTTTCGTAAATAGTGTTTTTCATTAAAGTATCTGAATTCCGTTCTTAACTGCTTCCTCAACCATATCTTCAGGCCAGATTGAGCACTGAACCTCACCGATGTGGGCTTTTCTGAGGAAGAACATACATATCCTGGACTGTCCGATCCCGCCGCCGATGGTGTAGGGCAGCTGCTTGTCTAAAATTGCCTTCTGGAAAGGAAGCTCTGCTCTTTCCGTACAACCTGCCTTTTCAAGCTGGCTCTTAAGAGATTCTTCATCTACGCGGATTCCCATGCTGGAAAGCTCCAGGGCAATATCCAGAACAGGGTAGTAAACAATGATATCGGCGTTGAGCTGCCAGTCATCGTAGTCGGGAGCTCTTCCGTCGTGCCTCTCACCTGATGCCATAAGGTCTCCGATCTGCATGATGCAGACAGCACCCTTGGCCTTGGAGATGAAGTATTCTCTCTCCTTGGGAGTATTGTCGGGGAACATGTCTTCAAGTTCCTGTGTTGTGATAAAAAAGATCTCGTCAGGGAGGATCTCTTCAATATAATCATACTGAATTGACAGGAATTTCTCGGTCTTACGAAGAGCCTTGTATACGTTCCTGACGGTCTCCTTAAGGAAGTCGATGTTTCTGTCTTCTTTTCTGATAACCTTCTCCCAGTCCCACTGATCCACAAAGATTGAGTGGATATTATCGGGAACTTCATCCCTGCGGATGGCGTTCATGTCGGTATAAAGACCTTCGCCGACATTAAAGCCGTATTTTTTAAGAGCGTATCTCTTCCATTTTGCAAGAGAGTGTACAACCTCGGCAGGGCGCTCGTTCTCATTGAGGATGTCAAAAGAAACAGGCCTCTCCACACCGTTTAAGTTGTCGTTAAGTCCTGACTCCGGAGTTACAAATAAAGGAGCGGTCACACGCTGGAGATTAAGCCTTGTGGACAGCATTCCCTGAAAGAAGTCCTTGACGGTCTTGATCCCAACCTGTGTATCGTGGAGGTCAAGAGCCGATTTGTAGTTCTTGGGTATCTTGAGATTTTCCATAGATTCAGCCACTTTCCTTTAAAAATATTCTATTCTACATTTAATTACTTTTTCGCCAATATTGCAAGGAAAAAATGATACCTGTTTATCACATTTTGTACCTTACTTTTTCACAAAATAGACACATAATTAGGATATATTATTTTGAAACGAAAACGTTTTCGTGCTTACCGGTAGTAGTTTAGTTTTAAAGTTTTAAAGGAGTTGTACTATGTTAGTAGGAAACAATATCAAAAAGCATATTAAGCTGAATCCCAATCAGGTTGAGGAATTCGTAAGCGCTGCTACAAAATGTGACTTTGACGTTGATATATACTATAACAGGTATGTTGTTGATGCCAAGTCAATCCTGGGCGTATTCGGACTGGATCTGACAAGACAGCTTACAGTTGAATACAGCGGCTATAACAAGAACTTCGAACAGTGCCTTGCGCATCTCCAGGTAGCAGGCTGATCCAATATAATGAGATGAATTGACAAAGGCTCTCTGTGATATAATCATGGAGAGTCTTTTTTGTACACTTTAGTACGCTACTAGAAGACATTGCAAAATAAAACCTACGAAAAACACTACAGATAATAAAGCATACCCGGAGACACTATGGAAATTAAACTGTCAGTCCGTGGCCTGGTGGAATTCATCCTAAGGTCCGGAGACATTGATAACAGAATACATCAGGGCGGCCCCGATGCCATGCAGGAGGGCGGAAGGATCCATCGCATGATACAAAAGAGCATGGGCCCGGATTACCACGCCGAATATCCATTAAGCTATACAAAGACCTATGACAACTACGACCTTACTATAGAGGGAAGAGCCGACGGGATTCTGGACAAGCATATGAGTGAGAGCCACACGAGCCTTGAAGTGCAGCAGAATTCTTTTTTGCCCGGGACAAGGTTTGCGCCCATGATAGACGAGATCAAGGGTACCTACAGGGAGCTTGCCAAGATGAAGGAGCCTGTGGAGGTGCATCTTGCCCAGGCCAAGTGCTACGGAGCCATGTACCTGATAGACCGGCATTATCCGGAGGTCGATATTCGCATAACCTACTGTAACATGGATACCGAGGAAAAGAGATATTTTGACCGGACCTACACCTATGACGAGATTGTAGGCTGGTTTGGTGAGCTTCTTGAGAAGTACAGGAAATGGGCTGATTTTGAGTACAGCTGGGCTATTACAAGAACCGATTCCATCAAGAAGGTTCAGTTCCCCTTCTCATACAGGGATGGGCAAAAAGAGCTGGCGGCAGCGGTTTACAGGACCTTTATTCATAAGAAGAAACTCTTTTTGGAGGCACCCACCGGCACAGGCAAGACCATATCTACGGTATTTCCGGCGGTGAAGGCCATGGGTGAGGGTAAGACGAGCAAGATCTTTTACCTGACTGCCAAGACCATAGCAAGGACAGTGGCTGAGGAGGCCTTTGACATATTAAGGTCAAAAGAGAACCTGAAGATGAAGACGGTTACCATAACCGCTAAGGATAAGGTCTGTTTCATCGAGGAGGAGATGAGAAAGTGCAATCCTGTAGCCTGCCCCTATGCTAAGGGCCACTATGACAGGATAAACGACGCTATATTCGACCTTCTGACTCATGAAGATTCTTTTGACCGGGACAGAGTTGTGGAGTATGCAAAAAAACATCAGGTATGTCCCTTTGAGATGTCGCTGGACATGAGCCTGTGGGCTGATGCGGTTATTTGCGATTATAACTATGTTTTTGATCCCTTTGTGTACCTGAGGCGTTTCTTTGGTGACGGAGGAACCGGGAGAGACTATATCTTCCTTGTGGATGAGGCCCACAACCTGGTGGACCGGGGAAGGGATATGTACAGCGCGGCAATCCGCAAGGAGAGCTTTCTTGAGCTTAAAAAGACAGTAAAAGAGTTCCATCCAAGGATCGCGGCGCATCTTGATAAGTGTAATAATGCCATGCTTGAGCTCAAGCGTGGATGCGATGATATGGAGGTGTATGACTCCATAGAGAAACTGGTAAATACCATGGACAGGCTCTCTGCTGTGATCTCGGAATACCTTGAGGACCATAACGAGGGGCCCTGCAGAGATGAGATCCTGCAGTTTTATTTTGATGTACACAGATTTCTTACTATATATGATCTGGCAGACGATCATTATGTGACCTACGGTGAATATGCCGGGGACGGGAGCTTCCTGGTGAGGCTCTTTTGCGTGGATCCGTCGAGGAATCTTGCGGCTTGCATGGCTAGAGGCATCTCAACGATACTGTTTTCGGCTACAATTTTGCCCATTCAGTACTACAAAAAGCTTCTTGGAGGGGATGCTGAGGATTTTGAAGTTTATGCGAAGTCCGTTTTTGATCCCACGAGGCTTGGGATCTTCATCGGTACCGATGTGACCAGCAGGTATTCCATGAGGGATGAAGGAATGTATCGCAATGTTGCGGGATATATCGACAAGATCGTGAGTGCCAGAGCGGGAAATTATCTGGCATTTTTCCCTTCACATCAGTTTCTTGAGGATGTTCTTACGGTTTATGAGGCAGAATATAACGATGCCGAGAAGGTGAGTGTCCTTGCACAGCACAGCTATATGACCGAGGAGGACAGAGAGAATTTCCTTGGGCGTTTTAACTCGGGAAACGATATTGACCTTTCGAAGATCATCAATATGGATGTGGAAGTGGTAGAGGACAAGAGCGTTGTGGGATTCTGCGTAATGGGCGGGATTTTCAGCGAAGGGATCGACTTAAAGAACGACAGTCTTATAGGAGTTATGGTTGTCGGTCCGGGAGTACCTCAGGTGTGCAATGAGAGGGAGATATTGAGGGCCTACTTTGATGATACGGGGGTGGACGGATTTGATTATGCCTACAGATTTCCCGGAATGAACAAGGTACTTCAGGCTGCCGGAAGGGTGATCAGAACCGAAGATGACCTGGGAGTGGCTGCACTTCTGGATGATCGCTTTACCCAGGCGGGGTACAGGTCTCTTTTCCCGAGAGAATGGAGAGAGTGCAGACGGGTTTCGACTGATACGGTCAAAAACGCTGTATCCCAGTTCTGGAGCGAAAAACTGGGTAAAAAACAGGGTTAAGAGCCGGGATAATCATAAGAATCTTAAAAAGTAGTTTACATAAATAGGGAAAAGATAAAATTATGTAAACCACAAAAATGATAAAAATGTTCGAAAGTGTCCAACAATTTGCTCAATATACAGATAAATGATGGCAAAGTTGGGCTTTAATGACATAAACGTCATGTGGATAACTCTGTGGAAATTGGGGATTAATCCATGAACGTATTTTCGAATGCCGCATAAATAGGGCATTTAAATATGCTGATAAAAGAGCGGTGGATTTACTATAAAAGCAGGCTAATGACTGAATTGGTTTATAGCATTATGTAAACTAAAATATAATATGACGATGACGTCATAAATGCTGCCAAAACGCAGTATCTATGCGGCTTTTCGCCAATTATACTTCTTTCTTGATAGCTTCTTGTTGTTGATGTAAAATATTGAATATTAGTTTTGGGAGAGTATTCGGGAGACGGTGTATGAATATAGAAGATTACGGTAGGGATATAGTTGAACTTAACAGCAGGATGCTTACGGAACGTGCGCAGCTTTCTCCTAATCTTATAGGAACCTGCAACCAGCTCCTTCGCAAGGCCAAGGATAGCGGGGATATCCGGCTTTTGGGATATGCATATTATTACCTTGCGGACGCTTACTATCTTATAAGTACAGATAACAAGAAATTCAATCTTAATCTGCTGAAAGCCATCGAGCTTTTACAGACCTGCGGTGATTTGGAGCACCTGGCCAGATGTTACAACCTTCTGGGAATAGATGCTTTGAGCCACGGCAATCCGGAGCTTGCGCTGGATTTCTATCTGACAGGCCTCAAGTATTGCGAAGAGATGCCGACAAAGTCCAGTATTGCAGGCTTTCTTCAGTTTAATATCGGACAGATATATTTCGACACCGGAGACATCAAATCCGCACTGGCACATATCAGGGCGGCATATAAGGGAATACGCCGCAACAAGAAGGACAGTCTGTACTTCAGAAACCTTCTTTACTGTTATTGCTTCCAGGCTGATTGCTATATACTTCTTGATAAAAAGGATTCCGTGGAGAAGTGTCTTCAGGGCATCAATCAGCTGGAACAGGACAGGGCCGTTAGCAGAGAATATTTCCTTGACCTTCCTGTTCTGGATATTTTAATGAGAGGATACTATTATCTCGGGGAGATGGATCTTTTTGAAAAGTATGCGGATATGCTTTCCGTTACCCTTCAGAATGACAAGATCCCCTTAGACGGTATGGAAGATACCTTTGGCGTGTGCCGTTTCCTCATGGGGGTCGGACGAGTCGGAGAGGTCACGAGGATCATCAAGAACATTGAGATCTCGTTGACCGAACTCAACATCCCCAATCTGAAGAAGGGCTATGCCAAACTCAAGATAGAGTTCTATGATAAGATGGGTAAGCCCGAAAAGAAGGCCAAAGCTTACGAGGAGTTCTTTAATGCTTCCATGGAGCAGGAAAAAGAGAGCATTGCTAACCACAAGTTCTTTTTAAATATGAGGAACAGGCTTGCGGTTATAGAGAAGGAGAATTCGGTTCTGCAAAAGCAGGCTGAGACAGACTCTCTTACCGGTCTGGGAAACAGATACGGTCTCAACAAGTTCGCCGAGGCAGCCTTCGAGGAGGCTTATGCAGGCAAGTATTCACTGGCCGTTGAAATTCTTGATGTGGATAACTTCAAATACTATAATGATACCTATGGGCATCAGGCCGGTGATCAGTGCCTTAAGAGAATAGCTGATTCCATCATTGCCCTGTGCCGCAGCGATGAAGGAATTCATGCCTTCAGATATGGCGGGGACGAATTTGTCATTGTATACGAGAATATGACTGATGAGCAGATCATGAGCTTTGCAATGGGCCTCCGCAATCAGGTGGCCGGCTTCAAGATCCGAAGTGACCGTAATCGTGAGGTGGGATATATTACCATTTCACAGGGAATAAGAAATTCAGTACCCAAGGAGAGCAACAAGCTTTGGGATTACATGTATGCCGCAGACAATGCGCTTTACGAGGTAAAAGATCATAAGAAGGGCGAAGTGGTGCTGCTTCATGACGCAGTGATCTCCAAGAAGTCACTGGATAAAGCTCAGCACAGCTGATACCCGTTTTATAAGGAGATAATTATGAAAAAAGAACTGGAAAAAACCTATAATCCAAAGGATATAGAGGGACGTCTCTATTCCAAGTGGGAGGAAAAGAAGTACTTCCACGCCGAGGTTGACGAGACCAAAAAGCCCTTTACCATTGTTATCCCGCCGCCAAACATCACAGGTAAGCTCCACATGGGTCACGCTTTTGACCAGACCCTTCAGGACATCCTTATCAGATGGAAGAGAATGCAGGGATATAACGCCCTTTGGCAGCCGGGAACCGATCACGCCAGCATTGCTACTGAGGTCAGGATCACAAATGAGCTCAAGAAGCAGGGCATTGATAAAAGAGAGCTTGGACGTGAAAAGTTCCTTGAGAAGGCCTGGGAGTGGAAGAAGGAGTACGGCGGAACCATCGTTTCTCAGCTGAAAAAGCTGGGCTCTTCCTGCGACTGGGACAGAGAGCGCTTTACCATGGATGAGGGCTGTAACGAGGCCGTTACCGAAGTTTTCCTCAAGATGCATGAAAAAGGCTATATATATAAGGGCAGCAGGATCGTTAACTGGTGTCCTGTATGTAAGACCTCCATTTCCGATGCTGAGGTTGAGTACGAGGAGCAGGCAGGCCATCTTTGGCACATTAAGTATCCTCTTATCGAGGATGACGGCTCTGTTTCCACAACCAGGTTCATAGAGTTTGCCACAACCCGTCCCGAGACCATGCTTGGAGATACCGCTGTAGCGGTAAATCCCGAGGATTACAGATACAAGGACTTCAGGGGCAAGAAGGTTCTTTTACCTATTGTTAACAGACAGCTTCCTATTATAGAGGACAGCTATGTAGATATGGAATTCGGTACCGGCGTGGTTAAGATCACACCCGCTCATGACCCTAACGACTTTGAGGTAGGAAAGCGTCACAATCTTCCCGAAGTTAACATCCTCAATGACGATGCCACGATAAATGCCAACGGCGGCAAGTTTGAAGGCATGGACAGATATGAGTGCAGAGAGGCCATTGTTAAGGAACTTGATGAGATGGGGCTTCTTGTTGAAATCGAGGATTATTCTCACAACGTAGGAACCCACGACCGCTGCCATACAACAGTAGAGCCCATGATCAAGGCTCAGTGGTTTGTTAAGATGGATGAGCTCATTAAGCCCGCAGTTAAGGCTGTTAAAGAGGGTGAGATCAAGCTTATCCCTCCGAGAATGGACAAGATCTACTACAACTGGACAGATAATATCAGAGACTGGTGTATTTCAAGACAGCTCTGGTGGGGACATAGGATTCCCGCATATTACTGCGACAAGTGTGGTGAAGTTGTTGTGGCAAAAGAGACACCGGCAGTATGCCCTAAGTGTGGCCATACGCACTTCACACAGGATCCCGATACACTGGATACATGGTTTTCATCAGCCCTCTGGCCTTTTGAGACCCTTGGATGGCCTCATGACACCAAAGAGCTTAAGTACTTCTTCCCTACAGATGTGCTTGTAACCGGCTATGACATCATCTTCTTCTGGGTTATCAGAATGATCTTCTCAAGCTATGAGCAGATGGGAACCTACCCCTTCAAGACAGTTCTTTTCCACGGTCTTATCAGGGATTCCCAGGGCAGGAAGATGAGTAAATCTCTTGGAAACGGTATCGATCCACTGGAGGTTATCGAGAACTACGGTGCGGACGCTCTGCGTCTTACCATCGTAACCGGAAACGCCCCCGGTAACGACATGCGTTTCTATAATGAGAGAGTTGAAAACAGCCGTAACTTTGCCAATAAGGTATGGAATGCTTCAAGATTTATCATGATGAACATGGCGGAGGATGCTCCTTCAGCTATACATCAGCCGCAGCCTGCAAGCCTTGAGAAGGTTGATAAGTGGATCCTCTCCAAGCTCAACAGGACCATCAGGGAAGTTACCGAGAATATGGATAAGTTCGAGCTTGGTATCGCTGTTCAGAAGGTTTATGACTTTATCTGGGATGAGTTCTGCGACTGGTACATCGAGATGGTTAAGCCCCGTCTTTACAACTCAGATGACGCAGCATCCCATGAGGCAGCTCTGTGGACTCTGCAGACTGTTCTGATAAATGCCCTTAAGCTCCTTCATCCTTACATGCCTTTCATCACAGAGGAGATTTTCTGCACTCTTCAGGATGAGGAAGAGTCCATTATGATCTCTGATTGGCCCGTATACAAGGATGAGTGGGATTTTGAAGAGGATGAGAAGGCCATCGAGACCATCAAGGAGGCAGTTCGCGGCATCCGTAATGTAAGGACACAGATGAACGTAGCTCCTTCAAGAAAAGCTAAGGTATATGTTGTCAGCGACAACAGAGAGGTTCTTGATATCTTCGGTTCATCAAGGCTCTTCTTTGAGTCACTGGCTTATGCTTCGGAATCCGTTTGCCAGAGCGGCAAGGACGGGATCGCTGATGATGCTGTTTCAGTTGTGCTGCCTGATGCAACAGTATATATACCCTTCTCTGACCTTGTAGATCTGCAGGCTGAGATCGAGCGTCTTACCAAGGAACAGAAGAAGCTCGAGGGAGAGCTCAAGAGATCCGGGAATATGCTCAGCAATGAGAAGTTCCTTTCAAAGGCTCCTGCAGACAAGATCGCAGAGGAAAAAGAAAAACAGCAGAAATACCAGCAGACTTATGACCAGGTCACAGAGCGTCTGGCTCAGCTTACCAAGTAATATCTGCGGTAACGGACGGTTTTATGGACGAGATTTTACAGCAGGCTGTCAGTGATTTCCTTAAGCGCTGCGACAATGGTGAGAAGATCACCATGGGGGAGTGTGAGGCACTTATTAACAAAGTGCCGGGATTCACTGATGAGCATGGCCCGGAGACTACCAGGGAATTTCTTGATTTCCTGGGAGCCCCCGACAGAAATATACCAATAATACATGTGGCGGGAACTAACGGAAAAGGGTCGGTGTGCAGCTATATCTCATCGGCTCTTGTTAAAGCGGATTACAGCGTGGGGATGTTTACATCCCCGCACCTTATAAAAGTCAATGAGAGATTTGCCATTGACGGCAAACCCATCAGTGAAGGCGTCTTTGTGGAGGTTTTTACAGAGACCTTAAGACGCATAGATGAGTTTGGCAGAGAGGGATTCTTTCCCACAAGCTTTGAACTTCTGTTTTTTGTGGCCATGATCCTTTATGATGTATATCCCGTGGATTTCCTGATCCTTGAGACAGGCCTTGGGGGAAGGCTCGATGCTACAAACTCCGTGGAAAAGCCGATACTTACGGTCATCACCGAGATAGGCTACGACCATATGCAGTATCTTGGCACAACCATTGAGGATATCGCCGCGGAGAAGGCCGGTATCATAAAGCCCGGCGTCCCCGTAGTCTTTTTTGACAAGAGACCCGAGAGTACCGAAGTTATCAAACAGAGGGCTTTGAAGCTGGACTGCAGGGCGATACAGGTGGAGAGCAGAAACATAGAGAATGTGAGACTTTCAAGGGATGAAGCAGGCAACAAATGCATTGCTTTTTCCTATAATTCCTTATATGATAAATATACTGACCTGAAATTGGCCACGGAAGCCAGATACCAAGCGGAAAACGGCGCTGTGGCGGTGACATGTCTCGAGGTTTTAAGGGACATGGGAGTCAGGATCTCGGAACTTGAGATAAGGCAGGGGCTTCTTGCAGCTAAGTGGGAGGGCAGGATGGAAGAGATCCGCCCCGGAATTTATGTGGACGGAGCCCATAACGTGGACGGGATCGATGCATTTTTGGACAGTGTCGGTCAAATAGAGTGCGAAGGCAGAAAGCTGTTGCTTTTTGGCGTTGTCGGGGACAAGGAATACAAGGATATGATCCTGAGGATCCTTAAGAGCAGGCAGTTTGAATCTATTTATGTGACTGCGCTGGCAACAGACAGATCCGTATCGGTTTCGGATCTTAAGATCGCTTTCGAGGACAGTAAGGACGAGCTGGGGATCATCGGACTGCCCATCAAGTACTACAGCAATGTAAGAGATGCCGTAACAGACATCATAACCATGAGAAAATCCAAAGACCTGATATTTGCCGGAGGTTCCCTTTATCTGGCAGGAGAGATCAAGTCACTGGTTTAGAGGAATGTTATGTTAAACTTTGAAGAAGAACTCAAAAAATTCAAGCCCAGCCTTGAGATACAGGATGCGGAAGACATTATCTACAACAGGGATCTGGACGATATGTCCGATGTCCTTGTGAAGCTTCTTAAGGAAGCAAAAGAAGAGGCAGATACTGCAAAGAGGACCAGGTAACAATGAAATGTTTTCACTGTGGAGCACAGTTAAACGATAAAGATATATGTCCCGGCTGCGGAACAAGGGTTAGGACCTACAAGAAACTGGTAAGTATGTCCAACTGGTACTACAATGAAGGTCTGGAAAAGTCCGGGGTACGCGATCTGTCGGGGGCTATCGAGTCATTAAGGCAGAGCCTTAAGCTGGACAAGAACAATATAGATGCAAGAAACCTTCTGGGACTGGTTTATTACGAGACAGGAGAGGTAGTGCCGGCTCTGTCGGAGTGGGTTATCAGCAAGAACCTCAGCACAGACAACAACATCGCCGACGGCTATATGGATATGGTGCGTAACAACCCATCCCGCTTGGAGAGCGTGAACCAGACCATAAAGAAGTTTAATATTGCGCTGAATTATTGTCAGCAGGGAAGCCTTGATCTGGCGGTGATACAGCTCAAGAAGGTGCTTCAGTTAAATTCCGGATTTATCAAGGCGCATCTTTTACTTGCGCTTTTATATCTTAATAACGGCAACTGGGATAAGGCCAAGGTTGAATCCCAGAAGGCACTTAAGCTGGATTCGGGAAATGTCATTGCAAAAAGATATCTCAAGGAAGCGGACAGTATGCTGCTTCCCGGTGAGAGTGGCAAACTGGTATCAGATATTGCTGCCTCCGAGAGCGATGATGTTATCAGATACAACAGCGGCAATGAGATGATCATTCAGCCGGTGAAGAAGTCGGCCATTACAAGGAGCAACTCCATTTGGGGGATCCTTTTGGGACTGGCTCTTGGTATTGCTGTCACCTGTTTCCTTATCCTTCCTCAGAGGATACAGACCGCCAACTCAGACAGTCAGGAAAAGATCGCAAGGATCAGCGAGGAGTCCGATTCCAAATCGGCCCAGATCAATGAGAATGAACAAAAGATCGCATCCCTGGAGTCCGAGATCGAGGAGCTTCGGACACAGGTTACCGATTATGAGGGCGTGGATTCTACATCCGCAGCCATGAACAGCCTTATGAAGGCGGTAAATATCTATATGGAAGACCCCGGTAATATCGATGGGATGGCGGAAGCTCTTGAGAAGCTTGATCTCGATGCCATAAGTGGGGATGTATCGGAGGAGTTTACCTCTCTCTACAGCTTCCTTATGGGAAAAGTTGGTCCCAGCCTTGCCGGAAGCTACTACAGTACCGGATATGATGCCTACAAGGCAGAAGATTATGAGACAGCCATTGCCAATCTTTCAAAGGCTTATCAGTACGACAATACTAACGTAAACACCCTGTATTACCTGGGCAATGCTTATCACGCCAGCGGCAATACAGATAAGGCAAAAGAAATATTTGATGAAGTGGTTACACGGTTCCCTGATACCAAGAGTGCTCAGGGTGCCCAGACCAAGCTGGCGGAGATCAACAACTCCGGCAACTGATGATCTGTGACCATTTTTTATGGAAAAGTCAGTGGGGAAATGATAAATTTTTCGGATTTAAATTTTATTTTCAGGTTTTTGCCTGTTTTTGTCATAGCTTTTTATCTTACCCCTTCCAGGTTTAGAACATGGACTCTTTTACTGGGGAGTCTTTTGTTTTATGCTGTGGGGGATCCTAGGATGCTTCCGGCTCTTGTGGGAGCCGTAGTTGTCAACTACCTTTTTTCCCGGGTACAGTCCGGGGAAAAGAGTAGATTCATGCTCATCTTTATTGTCCTTATCGATGCGCTCATGCTGGTGGAATTCAAGATCCTTGGACAGTATGTTGACAACACTCTCTTACCGGTGGGCATAAGCTTCTACATTTTCAAGATGATTTCCTATCAGGTGGATGTGTATAGAAACAAAGTGAAGGCGGATGCGGCATTTAAAGATGTTGCCGCTTATTTTTGCATGTTCCCGCAGCTGGTTTCGGGCCCTATCATGCGATTTGAGGACTATGAAAATAACCGGATGCTGACAGACAGTGATGAGAAGCGCGGACGGGCACACGGAAGAAAGAAACTTCGCACTATTCTTGTGGCATTGGAGGACGGACTGCTGTATTTTGTGGCAGGCCTTGCTATGAAAGTTCTTCTTGCGGATCATCTTGCAATGCTCTGGAAAGAGATCGGTACCATCGGCTATGAGAGCATTTCTACGCCCCTTGCCTGGCTCGGAGCCGTGACCTATTCTCTGGAGCTGTACTTTGATTTCTGGGGTTATTCCCTTATGGCAGCCGGCGTGGGAATTATGCTGGGATTTCCCTTCGTTCTTAACTTTGATCACCCTTACGGATCCTCGGGCGTGTCTGAGTTTTACAGAAGATGGCATGTGACACTTGGATCCTGGTTTAGGGATTATATCTATATTCCCTTGGGCGGAAGCAGAAAGGGAAATGGCAGAACATTCCTTAATCTTCTGGTTGTCTGGCTGGTTACGGGATTCTGGCACGGCGTAAGCGTTAATTTCATTCTCTGGGGCCTTGTGCTTTTTGCAATCATTGTCTGTGAGAAGTACCTGGTTTTCCGGTACCTTCCTAAGAAGATCGCAGGATTTGTCGGACATTTCAATGTTCTTGTGCTGATACCCTTAACCTGGGTCATATTCGCAATTTCCGACAGGGTTATGCTGGCGGACTATTTTTCAAGACTGTTCCCCTTCTTCGGAGCCGGAATAGCTGTTAACGATACGGATGTGATAAAAAAACTTACGGTGTACTGGCCTGTACTGGCGCCCGGACTAATCCTTCTGATCCCCGGAGTGTTCAAATTCTGGGAAAATCACAGAAGACATCTGATATTTACGATCCTCTGGTTCTTCCTGTTCTGGGCATGCATTTTCAGTCTGTCCAATGCATCGGGAAATCCGTTTATGTATTTTAGATTCTAGGTGTGAGCTGAGAAGATCAGCCGCGCAGCGGTTGTTTTTCCCCGGCGGGCACGGGGGCGCCTAAAGGCGACCTTTGGAGTGTGTTAATGAAACTTTTCAGAGACTGCCCTCTCCTTGTGGGGATTGGGGCTACTGCAATAATTTTATCTGTCATGTCCATGGCTCTTAAGGACACGGTCTATGCCGACATCGGCGGCGGAGCTGAAGGGCCGGATGAACCGGCTATCGCCAGGGTTTTCAAGGCTGCATCCATGGGAATATATCCCTGGTCTTCGGGAAAAGAGCCGGATGAGAGCTTTAGTATCGAGGAGGTGCCACAAGCTGAAGAACAGACTCCCGTGGATGAAAGTCCGGAAGAAGCTTCTTCACAGGACCTGCAGCAGGAAGATGCCGATATTTCCGGAAACAGCTCTTTTGACATATCGGGAAACAGTTCCGGTTACGATATCTCCGGCAACAGCGCAGAGGAACCGGTATATGAGTTCACCGATGTTGACGATGACTATTTCACTGATGCGCTTTTCATCGGAGATTCCAGAACAGTAGGTTTGTCCGAATACTGCGAGGCGCTCGATACGCGGGCAACTTTTTATGCCAAGGTCTCACTGACGATCTACGACTGCATGAGCAAGGAATTCATCAAGACCGACGATGGCAAGATAAACGTCGAGACAGCGCTTGAACAGCAGCAGTTCGGCAAGATCTACATAATGCTTGGAATCAATGAGATAGGCACAGGAAATGCAGAGTACTTCAAGGAGGCTTACAGCGGCGTTATTGACAGGATTCGGGAGCTTCAGCCCGATGCCATTATCTACATCCAGGGTATCATGCATGTTACTGAGGATAAGAGCAGCAAGGACAAGTACTTTACCAACGAGAACATCAACGAACGTAACGAGGCCATTTCACAGCTTGCGAACAATCGGGATATCTTTTACCTGGATATGAATGAAGTGGTGGATGACGGTAATGGAAATCTGGACAGGAGTCTGTCCTTTGATGATGTTCATCTTAAGGCTTCTTCATATGAGAGATGGCATGAGTTTTTACTTCATAATGGAATAATAAGGTGATAAAATAAATGTCTAGGGAAATGATTTTTAAAATGGAACGTCCGGGACTGCTTCAGGTTGGCGATAAGGTCACCGTGACAGAGGGCGTTCTGCCAAGTAACTATTACTATACAATCGACCCGTCACTGGCAATGTCAGGAAATTTCCCCTTCAGAGAGAGAATGCTGGAGAGAAAAGGGGTCGTAACAAAGGTTGAGGAGAACGACAGGGGATTCTATGTGACTGCCGTTTTTGACAGCGAGGAGGATTGATCATGTTAGAGTATATTTCTACAGACAAGGCACCGGCAGCAATAGGACCTTATTCACAGGCAATCAAGGCAGGGGGATTTCTCTTTGCATCAGGGCAGATTCCCATTAATCCGGCAGACGGAGAGATTGACACAAACACCATAACCGATCAGGCAGAAGTGGTTTGCAGAAATATCGGTGAGATCCTTAAGGAGGCCGGAACAGACTACGAGCACGTTGTAAAGACAACCTGTTTTCTGGCTGAGATGTCTGATTTTGCTGCATTTAATGCTGTTTATGAGAAGTACTTTACAGGCAAACCTGCCAGAAGCTGCGTTGCAGTAAAGAAGCTGCCAAGAGACGTACTTTGCGAGGTGGAAGTAATAGCATACCTTGGGTAACACGCAGTTTGGCGCAATTACTTAAGGGGGAGTGTTTGAATGAAGTACAGAGTGGCAATAGCGCTCTTATTATCGACCATCTTGCTGGGAGGCTGCGGGAGCCTTGCCGGCAGACACAATATAGATTCAGGGTTTTCCTACATTGAGAGTCACGAGTATCAGAATGCTCTGGACAGCTTTACGGCGGCTGAACAGAATGGCGAAGATATGTCCCTTATTCACAGGGGAAGGGGAATTGCCTATCTTTACAGCGGTGAGTATGACGCTGCCGTGGATGAGCTGATGGCCAGCCTTGCTTCGGATAACGGTCTTGTGGACGATATGGACTTTGACACCAACTATTATCTGGCTGATGCTTTTATCAAGCGCGGTGAGTTCACCAAGGCCAAGGAGGTGTACGATGCCATCATCGCCTTAAGGGGCAAGGACAGTACGGCCTACTATCTTCGCGGAACGGCGGAATTGGCTTCGGGATCCCACGACGCGGGATACTCAGATTTCTCAAAGGCTATCTCCATGAATCCCAAGGACTACGGCACCATAATCCTGATATACAAGGCTCTTGCACAGTATGGCTACGAGGAGGAGGGAATCTCCATCCTGCAGAAGGCGATGGACAACGGCTCGGATTTTATGACTAACTTCGAGAAGGGGCAGATGTCTTTTTACCTGGGGAACAATGCTGATGCCCAAAGCTTTCTTGAGGCCGCCAGAAACGAGCGCAATCAGGAAAAAGAGCCGGTGGTGATAATGCTGGGACAGACCGGAGAAAAACAGGGCGACTACAATTATGCCATAAGCGTTTATAAAACTTATCTCAATGAGGAACCAAGCAGTGCACTTGTCTACAATCAGTTGGGGATGTGCCAGATAAGACAGGGGGATTATCAGGGGGCGGTTGCTTCCTTTGAAGCCGGTCTTGCTCTGGAGGATAAGTCACTTTCGCAGGCTCTGATGTTAAATAAGATAACAGCATATGAATATATGGGTGAATTTGATACGGCATCGTCACTGATGGATACGTATCTTTCCACTTATCCGGAGGATGAAAAAGCAGTCAGGGAGAATATTTTCCTCTCCACAAGGTGAGAGGTAGCGGTAACCGTTCATTGCATTTGGAAACAGTGAGGTGACCTATGAGAAAAGAGTATTTCAGTACCGTGACTAATGGTTCGTTCCCTTTAGATCTGCCGGGAGGATTCTTTATTTATGAAGCGGGAGGAGACGAGAAAATCGTCTTTGCCGAGCCCAACATTGTAAGTTTGTTTGGGTGCGACTCCTATGAGGAATTCATCGAGCACGTCGGCGGAGTTTTCAGGGGAATGGTGCATCCCGACGATCTTCACAAGATCCAGAATCAGATCCAGGCTCAGACTCTGTTTGGTGAAAAGAGGCATGACTATGTCCGCTACCGAATTGTCAACAAGCAGGGAGAAGTGCATTATGTAGAGGACTTTGGTCATCTTATGCATGCACTTAACGGAAAGAGCTATTTCTACGTCTTTATCGTGGACGTAGATCAGAACGAATATCAGAACAAAAACCGCAATTCTTTGGCGGAGGCAGAGATTCTTTCTGCAAGTCAGGAAACCGACGGCCTTACGGGGCTTCTTAATATGTCTTTCTTCTACCAGCGGGTTCAGGCTTTTTTGATGTCGCCTGAAAGCTGGCGCGAAGAGATCTCTTTTATCCATTTTGATATACCTAATTTCAAATTGTTCAATGAGCGAAACGGCTTTGTGCTGGGAGATGAGCTTTTATGTGATCTTGCCAGGGCACTGATCAATACCTTTGAGAATTCCATCATTTCCAGATTTTCAGACGATCACTTCGTTGTATGCGCAACGGGAGATCAGGATGATATTGTTAAAAAGGTTGAGAAGGTGTATAAGATTCTTTTGCAGAGCGCCGATGTCAACAAGCGGGTAAGGATAAAGGCAGGTATCTACTATCTGGATGACAGAAGGGCAGAAGTGGGACTTGCCTGTGACCATGCGCGTCTTGCCTGCAACAGCATAAAGAACAGACATGATATCAATTACTGTATTTATGATGAGCTGTTAAGGGACGACCTTAGGAGGCAGCAGTTTGTTATCGATCATGTGGAAGAAGCAATCGAGAATGAGTACATCAAGGTTTTTTACCAGCCGGTCATCAGAGTGGCTACCGGCGAGATCTGCGGCTATGAGGCACTGGTGAGGTGGCTCGATCCCAAGGCCGGGATGCTGTCCCCGGGGGAATTTATCGAGACTCTTGAGCAGTATCATCTGATCCATCTTGTGGATAGCTTCGTGGTAAAGAAGGTTTGTCAGGATTACTGTGCACTTAGAGATTCAGGGCAGGCTCTGGTGCCGGTATCGATCAATATCTCCAGGATGGACTTTGAACTGTGCGATATCTTCAACATTGTTGAATCCACCCGTGAGGAATACAAGGTTCCAAGAAACATGCTGGATCTTGAGATCACCGAGAGTGCGGTCAGTGAGAATATAGGCTATATCAAGTCCGAGTGCAACAAAATGAGAGCGATGGGCTATCACATTTGGATCGATGATTTCGGAAGCGGGTATTCATCTCTTAATACCATTGCCGAGTACAACTTCGATGTACTTAAGCTGGACATGGTATTCTTAAGGAGCTATGCAAGGAATGAACGCACCGGAAAGGTCATAACCTACGTCGTGAAGGCTGCCAAGGCAATGGGCGTATCGCCTCTGTGTGAAGGCGTGGAGTCAGAGGAGCATTTCAACTTCCTTAAGGATATTGGCTGTGAAAGAGCACAGGGGTATTTCTTTGGAAAGCCGATGCCCATGGAGGAAACACGGCGCAGCACTGAGGCTAAAGGACTATCATGGGAGAAGGTGGAAGGTTAATAAGGCTTTTACGGCGGCTTTGAGATCAAATCTCAAAGCCGCTTTTTTGGTGTGTGGGGGAGATGGTGTGTGAGGGGAGGTGGTGCGTTGCGAGGAGGTTTGTGGGGGGGAGGGTGTTGCGTGGGGGAGCTAGCGCTGGGGAAGAGAGGCGCTGGGAGTAGAGAATGTTTTGCGGGGAGGGGTAATTATCTTTTGCCGGATGGCATTACAAGAATAAGGCTCTGCGATTTTTCCAAAAATCGGGCTTTTTTGGAAACTACAGGAGAAAACGAACACTTTTTTTCCAAAAGCCACTACAAAAGGCATATTTCCACGGTTATTATGGCGACTTTGGAAAAAATATGATGATATGGCGGAAATATTTCCAAAGCAAACCTTCGCTATATACGGCCAAAGCAAACCTTCGCAATATACGGCCGGAGCAAGTCTTCGCAATATACCGCCAAAATAAACCTTCGCAATATACGGCCGGAGCAAGTCTTCGCCATATACCGGCAAAGCTATTGGAGATAAGATGTAAATAATAATATTCATGTTTGATAAACGTGGATTAGTGATATACTAGCTTGAAAGGGCAAATGCAGGAATGCATATAATAGCTGCTTTTGTCGGATTATCGATGAAAATGACAAATAAAATATGAAAGAAGAAACTAAATACATGAGAGATAACAGCTTAAACAAATCAGATCAATTGATCACAATCCGCACTGCTACGCCGGATGATGCGGCGGCGCTACTAAGAATATACGAATATTATGTGACGGATACGGCGATCACCTTTGAATATGACGTGCCTTCTGAGGAAGAATTCAGAGGCAGGATTGAGAAGATTCTTAAGAAGTATCCTTATATTGTCGCAGTAGAGAAGTGCTGTGATGAAAGCTCAGGACATTGCACCGGTGAAGACGGCAGTTTGAGCGCCGGCGATGCCGGGAAAGTCACTGCCAAGGGAGACACCGAAAAGATCCTCGGCTACGCTTATGCGGGAGTTTTTAAAGATAGGGAGGCCTATCAGTACAGCGTTGAGACCACTATCTATATAGATAAGGACTTAAGAAGAGGCGGCATCGGAAGAATGCTCTACGAGGAACTCGAGAATAGACTGAAGGCCCAGGGAATCCTCAACTTAAATGCCTGCATCGGATACCCGGAAGAAGAGGATGAACACCTGACTTTCGACAGTGTAAAGTTTCATGAAAGACTTGGATACAGCATGGTTGGCGAGTTCCACAAGTGCGGATACAAGTTTGGCAGGTGGTACAACATGGTATGGATGGAGAAACTTATTGGGGAGCACGTCAACGCCAGATAAAGGCGAATGGTTCACGCTGCAGCAACAATGCCGAATAGGGGAGAACGCTGCGCCATCGCAAAATAGATGGGAATACCACACATCACCGCGCGAAGACAGTAAATGACGAGAATACGCTATCACGTTAAAGCGATAAAATTTTCGTTGACCCAAGACTTCATTCAAGCTATGATGATATATAGGTGTCGGAAAAGGCTGTTATAGCGATGAGCAATAGGCAGAAGCCGTAGTTACGCGCATATGAATTCTTACAGACTGTTCCTGTCACGCACAAGCAAAATTTGGAGGGAAGTAATATGAGTGCAATACCGTACAAAATCTACCTTGAAGAATCTGAGATGCCCAAACAGTGGTACAACGTAAGGGGCGATATGAAGAAGAAACCTGCGCCTATCCTGAATCCCGGAACATTGAAGCCGGTTACACTGGATGAACTTTCGGGTATTTTTTGCAGAGAACTTGCCCAGCAGGAGCTGGATGATACTTCGAGATTTATTGATATCCCTGAGGAGATCAGGAACTTCTACAGAATGTACCGCCCTTCACCCCTTGTAAGGGCTTATTGTCTTGAGGAGAAGCTTGGTACTCCCGCCCATATCTATTACAAGTTCGAGGGTAACAATACTTCAGGAAGCCACAAGCTTAATTCGGCCATTGCTCAGGCTTATTATGCCAAGAAGCAGGGACTTAAGGGCGTTACCACAGAGACCGGTGCAGGTCAGTGGGGAACAGCTCTTTCAATGGCATGTTCATACTTCGACCTGGACTGCCAGGTATATATGGTTAAGGTTTCATACGAGCAGAAGCCTTTCAGACGCGAGGTTATGAGAACCTACGGCGCTAAGGTAACTCCTTCTCCTTCCATGGAGACTGAGGTTGGTCGCAGGATCAACGCCGAGTTCCCCGGAACAACGGGAAGCCTTGGCTGCGCTATTTCCGAGGCAGTTGAAGCAGCTGTTTCTCAGGAAGGTTATCGCTACGTTCTTGGCTCTGTTTTATCCCAGGTACTGCTTCATCAGTCTGTTATCGGTCTTGAGACCAAGGCAGCTCTTGATAAATACGGCATTAAGGCGGACATGATCATTGGCTGCGCAGGCGGCGGTTCCAATCTGGGCGGACTTATCGCTCCTTTTGCAGGAGAGATCCTTCGGGGCGAGAATAATTACGAGATCGTTGCTGTTGAGCCTGCGTCCTGCCCGAGCCTTACAAGAGGCGTATATGCTTACGATTTCTGCGATACAGGTAAGGTTTGTCCACTTGCCAAGATGTATACTTTGGGAAGCGGATTCATTCCTTCGGCAAACCACGCCGGCGGTCTTCGCTATCACGGCATGAGCAGCGTTGTTTCCGAACTCTACGATCAGGGTATTCTCACAGCAAGAAGCGTTGAGCAGACTTCGGTATTTGAGGCCGCGGAGATGTTTGCGAGAGTTGAAGGCATCCTTCCTGCTCCCGAGTCCAGCCATGCGATCCGAGTAGCCATCGACGAGGCACTTAAGTGTAAGGAGACAGGTGAGGAGAAGAATATTGTTTTCGGCCTCACAGGAACCGGATACTTTGATATGGTTGCTTACCAGAAGTACAACGATCACGAAATGAGCGATTTCGTTCCCACTGATGAGGAATTACAGAAATCCTTTGCTACACTTCCCAAGGTAGAGTGACCTGCAGATTTTTGGATTATTATCCACAGAAGAGTAACAGCAGGACTTTTGGAACTACTGCTCAAGGCGGAGCGGTTCCAACGGCATCAATACCTTATTTCGGGAAAAGAAATATCGCGTTAAGGAGGACCAACAACATGGCAAAGATTGCAAATCCCGAACAATATGCTGCATCCAGGGAATCAAAGGGAGAGCTTAAGTACAGCGAGCGCTCCAGATGGTTGCTTTTCGGACTTCCCTGGACCTTTACAAAATATGAGATAAGAGAGAATGATTTCACCATAATCAAGGGATTCTTCACCACAAGAGAGAATGACTGTTACATGTACAAGATCAGTGATGTTGAGATCACCAGCACGCTCCTTCAGCGCATGGCCGGACTTTCCACCATAGTTCTTTATACTTCGGACGTAACAGACAGGACGATCATCATGAAGAACATCAAACATGGGCGTGAGATCAAGGACTTCATCCTTCAGGCTTCCGAGTCGGCACGTATCCGCCGCAGGACAGTCAGCATGCAGAACATCGGCTTCGGCGCCGGTGACATCCACGATGTGGATGGACTGGATGATATGGACGGACATATTGATAACTAAGATGTGTGATAATTAGTAAACGTAATATGAGAAATAAATTACGGCAGGTTTTTGAATTTCGCTTTTCATGCCGTAAGGCTTAAAAAATATTACTGTAGAGATTGAAAAACTCTATTGTGTACAGTAATACATCATTAGTTTTGAAGGAATAGATCAGGTGAGGTTACACATAATATAAAAAAATGAATCTGTGCAGTAATAACAGAGGCTAAATTACGGTACAAATCCGAAAAAAGAATTTGTGCCGTAATTTTTTTACTGTATAGAAAAGAAAACGCGATTCACACAGTAACAGCTCGAAGCAACATCCCAAGTAACAGCCTATAAATACTATTCCACTTTGCGACACTTATTTCGAGGTGCCGGCTTTTTAGTGTATAATAATACTATTAGCAGGAGAAGAGTAATGATAAATCTGGCAATAGTAGAAGATGAAGATTCATACGCGTCCCAGCTGGCTGAGTTCATCACAAAATATCAGCTTGAAAGCGGCAACAGTTTCAATGTCACCAGATTTAAGGACGGAGATGAGATCACAAACGGCTACAACAGTCGCTTTGACATAATTCTCATGGACATTGAAATGAAGTTCATGGACGGCATGACCGCTGCAGAGGAGATAAGAAAGCTTGATCAGAACGTAGTCATTATGTTCATCACGAACATGACCAACTACGCTATTCGGGGCTATCAGGTTGATGCTCTGGACTATGTTCTGAAGCCTGTAAGCTACTTTGCATTTTCTCAGAAGCTGGAGCGGGCGATCAGCAGGATAAGGAAGTCCGAGTCCAACGTCATTACCATAGATGTGTCTTCCGGGGTAAAAAAACTGGATATAGATAATATCTTTTATATCGAGAGCGAGGGGCACAACTTGAACTTCTACACCAGAGGCGGGGAGTTCACCATAAGGGCGAGGCTCTCGGATTATGAGGCGCAGCTTGCACAGTACAATTTCTTCCGCAGCAACAAGGGATACCTTGTGAACCTTAAGCATGTGGACGGCGTAGAGAACGGATGCTGTCATATAGCGGGCAAGCAGCTTCTTATCAGCAGAGCAAGGAAGAGCGACTTCATGATGAACGCCCTTACCGATTATATGGCCGGCCTGTGAGCTGCAGCCCGACAAATTCACACCGATAGGATTATAAATGGAAAATGTATACGCGGATATTCCAAGACTATATACGGCGATAGCAGAGTGGATGGCCTGTATGACCTACTGCATGGTACTAAAGCGCAAGCTCAAGGCCCCGGAATTTGCAGCGGCCTCTTTTCTGGCGCTGGTTTTGCAGAGTGTTTTTCTGGTGCTCACAAAATCACTGCCAATCTATCTTTGGATCCCATGCATGCTTGCGGCGGTTCTTATGATGTATCTTTTTATGTACATCGTATGTGACGACACCAGGAACGTTATAGGGTACTACTGCGCAAGAGCCTTTCTTCTTGCTGAGCTTGCCGCATCTTTGGAGTGGCAGCTGGCATACTTTGCCGGGGGCATCAATCCGTCAGCCCTTCTCCAGATCCTTATACTTGTCGCGGTGTATGCGCTTGCTTTTACCTGGGCACATTACATGGAAAAGAGCATTACGAGAGGCATTGTTCAGCTGGAGATTAATACCAGGGAGCTGATAGCGGCAATCCTCATAGCTGCATCGATATTTGCCTTCAGTAACTTAAGCTTTATCCTGAGCAACACCCCATTTTCCGCAGGTGTTACGGCGGATGTGTTCTATATAAGGACCCTGGTGGACGTTGCGGGTATAATGATCCTCTACGTGTATCAGAGCCGGATCTGTGAGTTTCTTGCGGAAAAAGAGCTGAGTAATATCCATTCGATGCTTAAAGCCCAGTACGATAAGTACAGGAATTATCAGGAAACTTTTGATATGATAAATATGAAATATCATGATCTGAAGCACCAGATAGCCGGACTTCGGGCGGATATGAGCGATGAACAGAGACAGGCCTGGGTTGATTCAATGGAACAGGAGCTGGAATCCTACAGCCCCGAGCTTGAGACCGGAAACAGCGTGCTGGATACGCTGATCGCCGGTAAGATGATGAGCTGCAGGGCCAACAATATCAAGGTTACCTGTGTTGCGGACGGCAATATTCTGGACTTCATGCATGTTGCGGACATATGTACAATTTTTGGAAATGCGTTGGATAATGCAATAGAAAGTGTTACGCTTATAGAAGATCCGGAGAAGCGACTTATACATATCGCCGTTTCTCCCAGGAAGAATTTTGTACTGATACAGATAAACAATTATTCCGAGAACAGGATCCAACTTAAGAACGGATATCCTGTTACCACCAAAGCCGATAAAGGAAATCACGGTTTTGGGCTAAAGAGTATACGATATACTGTCGAAAAATATCACGGGACCATAACCTTTGGCCAGAACAAAAACTGGTTCGAGCTTAAGATACTGATTCCTCAGGGAGGCGTCGCATGAACTTGGTAGCTGTAGCTACATCAGACTATATAGGTGTTTTGTTGCTGGTGGCAATGCTTGTCAGCAGTCGCATCAGAAGATCCGATAGTGAACATCCGGAGGTCAGGCTCTTCTCAATTATAACGATGCTGACGCTGGCAGCATGTATTGTTGATTTCATGGTTTTCTATGTGGACGGTAAACCGGGGCTTTCCATGAAGGTCATAAATATGCTGGGAAACACCTACTGCTTTATTGCCAACCCGGTGTTTATTTCCTCATGGTGTATTTATGCTGATCTAAGACTTTACCATTCAAAGAGCAGGATAAGGAAATACTACAAATACGCCATGATACCGGCTGCAATCATGGTTCTCATAGCAGTTCTTAATATCTTTGTTCCAATGATATATTATATCGATGAACAGAATATATATCACAGGCTGCCTCTTAGCTACGTCTACTATATGGTGGATGCGGGCTATCTGTTATTCAGCATTTACATCCTTAAGGGTTATGAGAAAAGATACGGCAAGGTGCGTTTCTTTCCTATGTATCTGATGGTGACTCCAATTATTCTGGGATGCACCTTCCAGGCGATATTCTACGGTATTTCTCTTATATGGGTGTCTCTTGCAGTGGGACTTACTTCCATGTACATGTCCCTGCAGAATGAATCTTCCTATTTGGACAGACTCACGGGACTGTACAACAGGGCATACTTTGATTATCAGCTGGATGCTGCCATTAAGGACCCCGGCGGCAAGACCGGAGCCATTATGATCGACGTAGACTACTTCAAGCAGATCAACGACACCTACGGGCATTCAGCCGGAGATGAAGCACTTATCGATGTTGCAAGGGTTATTCAGCTCTCCAAGCCTGACAAGGTTGTTGCTATAAGATTTGCGGGAGATGAGTTCATCCTGCTGGTCAGGAATACTTCGGATCGTCAGATGCAGTCTATTATTGACAGTATCAGGGATGAAGTGAACGTTTTCAACGAGACCGAGAACAGGCAATATAAACTGTCTCTTTCCCTTGGGTATGCCATATATGAGCCGGGAAAAGACACAGTGGATGACTTCTTAAAGCGCATGGATGACAACATGTATGATGAAAAGAATCAGAAGCATGCCAAGAGATAAATCATTCCGTTCAGGACAAAAATCGTACCGTTTGTGACAAAAACGGCACGATTTTTTTTTAGTGCTAATCTATGATCGTAGCGTACGTAGTACAGCACACATGAAAAAGGGAGGTTTATAATATGTTATCTATCAACATGAGCGATGTTATGAATGTTATAACATCCATCAAATCACAACTGATAGCAATCGGCGTGATCATTGCCGTGGCGGTCATTGTCATGATCGCGGTAATGAAGGTTAAAAAGAGCGCCAGAAAGCTTATCAGAGGTACTGCACTGGTTGCAATGCTTACAGGCATTGTTATCTGCGTGAATATGATCTGTACAGGTCCCATGAGTACAATGCTTGACCTGGTAAGCGGAAGCGGAACGATCACCGAGGAGACTTCCGATGCTTCTGCAGAACTTGCCAGAAATATTGCAAGAGAGGGTATCGTACTTGTTGAGAACGATGATGCGACACTTCCTGTTGCAAAGGGAAGCAAGCTCAACGTATTCGGATGGGCATCCACAAATCCTATTCTCGGGGGAGCAGGATCAGGTGCGCTCAATGATGCTTATGATACAGTTGATGTTCTTCAGTCTCTTTCGGCAGCAGGGATCGAGACCAACGAAGAACTTACAAAGTTCTATACAGACTACAAGGCTGACAGGCCTGAAGTAGGAATGTGGGCACAGGATTGGACACTTCCCGAGCCCAACGTAAATCTCTACACAGATGAGCTTATTGCAAACGCAAAGAGCTTTTCAGACACAGCTATGATCGTTATCAGCCGCTCAGGCGGTGAGGGCGCGGATCTTCCCAGCAACATGAGCGCAGTTGTTGACGGTTCTTTCCAGGACGGAACAACCTACACAGCAGGCGTTTATGATGACTCTTTAAACGAGGGGAACGACTGGGATGCAGGCGATCACTACCTTCAGCTCTCAAACAGAGAGGAAGAGATGATCGACCTTGTATGCGCAAACTTTGATAAGGTAATCCTTGTTTACAACGGAGCCAACGCTTTTGAGATGGGCTTTGTCGAGGACTATCCCCAGATCAAGTCTGTTCTCTGGGCAGCAGGCATGGGCCATGTCGGAATGACAGCTCTTGGCGAGATCGTAACGGGTGATGTTAACCCTTCAGGTAAGCTTATCGACACATACGTTTACGATATGGAACAGACACCCTGGTGGAACAACTTCGGTGATTTTAACTACACAAACATGGATGAGTACGCAGTTATTTCAACCAGCTTCATTACAGGAGCAGAGCAGAGAGCAGACGTATCCTTCATTAACTATGTTGAGGGCATCTATGTGGGCTACAAGTTCTATGAGACAGCGGCTGTAGAGGGACTTATCGACTATGATTCGGTAGTTCAGTATCCCTTCGGATATGGTCTTTCATACACAACCTTTGAGCAGACCATGGGTGACATCACTGCTTCAAACGGTAATATCAGCTTTGACGTAACAGTTACAAATACAGGCTCGGCAGCAGGTAAGGACGTGGTTCAGGTTTACTTCAATCCTCCTTATGAGAATGGCGGAATTGAGAAGGCAACAGCAAATCTTATTGCCTTTGAAAAGACATCTCTCCTGGAGCCGGGATCTTCCGAGACGATCACGATCTCTTTTGACGACGAGTTCCTTGCATCCTACGATTATCAGAATGCTAAGGCTTATGTTCTCGAGGCAGGTGACTACGAGATCTCCATCAACAAGGATTCTCACAATGTTATCGATTCAAGAACCTACACTGTAGGAGCTACAGTTACTTACGACGGATCAAACAACAGACCCAGCGACAAGATCACTGCCACAAACGCTTTCGATTACGCACAGGGCGATGTGACATATCTTTCAAGAAAAGACGGCTTTGCCAACTACAAAGAGGCAACAAAGGCTCCTTCAAACTTCGTTATGAGCGATGATGCAAAGGCAACCTTCTACAATATCAGCAACTACCTTACACCTGAAGTAACAGCAGCTGATGAAGATCCTAATGCTGCGGAGGTTACAACAGGCGCTGCAACAAGCCTTAAGCTCGCAGACCTTCGCGGTCTTGACAAGAACGATGCAAAGTGGGACGAACTCCTTAACAGCATGAGCCTTGATGATATGAACGCACTTATATCTCTTGGCGGATATCAGACAAACTCAGTTGATTCCATCGGCAAGGTCCGCACCAACGACTGTGACGGCCCTGCTTCGATCAATAATAACTTCACCGGCGTAGGCTCCCTTGGATTCCCCGTTGGTGTAACGATCGCAGCTACTTTCAACAAGGATCTTGCTTATCAGTTCGGTGATTACATCGGCAAGATGGCTAACGAGATGGACGTTTCCGGTTGGTATGCACCTGCCATGAACATCCACAGAACAGCTTTCGCAGGACGTAACTTTGAGTACTATTCAGAGGACAGCATCCTCTCAGGCTTTATCGCTGCCAAGGCAGCACAGGGTTCCTGGGATAACGGCGTATACGCTTACATCAAGCACTTTGCCATGAACGATCAGGAAGGTAACAGATGCGACATGCTCTGCACCTGGTCCAACGAGCAGGCTATCCGTGAGATCTACCTTAGACCTTTCGAGATTTGCGTTAAGAACGTAGGACTTACAGCAGTTATGTCATCCTTCAACTACATCGGAAACCGTTGGGCAGGCGGATCTTCATCACTGCTTAAGACAGTTCTTCGTGATGAGTGGGGCTTTAACGGCTTTGTACTTACCGACTACTTCGGCGTATACGGATACATGTCTTCAGATCAGGCTATCCGTAACGGTACAGACTGCATGCTGGTCAACTATCCTACAGCAACCAACAACGTACAGTTCAGAGATACCAACGGAGCTCAGCAGGCTATGCGTGATGCTACAAAGAATATTCTTTACACAGTAGTAAACAGCCGTGCATATGCCCCTGAGAACCTCAATGCAGGTATGGCTTCCTGGAAGAAGCTTATGATCGTTCTTGATGTTATCTTTGCGGCACTTATGATCTGCCTTATGACCATTTTCATCAAGAACTTTAAGAAGAACAGAGAATCAGAGGCAAAAGAGGCATCTGCGCAGCAGTGATCCTATCGCTAAAGCAAATGCAGGAACAGATTTTGAAGTGAGGGAACGAAAGTGAAATATCAGGACATCATTGAAAAGATGACAATAGAAGAAAAAGCTGCCTTCCTTGGCGGCAAGAACGAGTGGGAGACCAGAGGGTTTGAAAGGCTGGGGATCCCGTCCATATTCTGCTCCGACGGACCTCACGGTATCAGAAAACAGGCCGGAGCAGGAGACCATCTGGGACTTAATGAATCAGTTCCGGCTACATGTTTTCCTACAGCGGCAACAATAGCAAACAGCTGGGATGTGGAGCTGGGAGAGACTCTCGGCAAAACTCTCGGAGAAGAGGCCATGGCGGAGGGCGTTAACGTCCTCCTGGGCCCCGGCCTTAATATCAAGAGAAGTCCCCTGTGCGGAAGGAATTTTGAGTACTTTTCTGAAGATCCTTATCTTGCAGGCAAAATGGCGGCTTCCTATGTGAAAGGGATCCAGTCACAGGGCGTTTATGCCTGCCCCAAGCACTTTGCGGTGAACTCCCAGGAGCTTCGCAGGATGGCCATGGATTCCGTGGTTGATGAGAGAACCTTAAGGGAGATCTATCTTACAGGCTTCGAGATCGCCATTAAAGAGGGCAAGGCCGGGACCATCATGTCCTCCTACAACGAGGTGAACGGTACCTACGCCAATGAGAACAAGCACCTGCTTACAGAAATCCTGCGAAACGACTGGGGATTTGACGGAATAGTCATCACTGACTGGGGTGCATCCAATGATCATGCCCTTGGTGTTGCGGCAGGATCAAACCTTGAGATGCCAAATCCCGGTCTTGATTCCGCAAGGGAGCTTATTTCAGCCGTAGAAAGCGGCAAGATTTCCATGGAAGACGTGGACAAAAGAGTCGACGAACTTCTGGACGCTGTGATGACGCTTTATGTAAATGCTCAGGAAAGAAAAGAGGATTTCGACAAAAAAGCACACCATGGCATTGCCAGGAGAGCTGCCGAACAGAGTACGGTTCTTTTGAAAAACGAAGACAATATCCTGCCCCTTAAGAAAGGCGCCAAGGTGGCAGTTATCGGGGATTTTGCCTTTGTTCCCAGATATCAGGGAGCGGGCTCATCCCTTGTAAATCCTACAAAAATTGAAACCATATCAGAGCTTATCGGTAATTACGACCTGCAGGTTGTAGGCATGAGCAGAGGTTATCTGCGGGACGGGCAGGAAGATGCCGCCACAAGAAAGGAAGCTCTGGACCTTGCTGCAAGAGCGGATATCGTGCTGTTTTTCTTTGGACTTAACGAGGACTCGGAGTCGGAGGGTATGGACAGGACACACATGAGGATCCCTCAGAATCAGATCAACCTTCTGCAGGAGCTGGGACAGGCCAATGCAAATCTTGTCGGTATCATCAGTGCAGGCTCTGCAATTGAGATGCCCTGGCACCATTACATGAAGGCTATGCTCCACTGCTATCTCAACGGACAGGCAGGTGCAGGCGCGGTTTTGGATATCCTTACAGGGGGGGTAAATCCTTCCGGAAAGCTCTCGGAGACGATCCCAAGGCGCCATGAAGACACCCCTGCATACCGCTACTATCCGAGTAAAGAGAGAACATCAGAGTACAGAGAGAGTCTCTATGTGGGCTACAGATACTATGATACGGCGAAGGTTCCGGTTCTTTATCCCTTCGGATTCGGACTGTCCTATACAACCTTTGAATACAGCGATCTTTCACTTGATGAAAACGGAGCAACCTTCACCCTTAAGAATACCGGTGACAGAGACGGAGCAGAAGTGGCTCAGATGTATATTTCTCTTCCCGGGGCAAAGGTATTCAGACCGGAAAAAGAGCTGAAGGGATTTGCCAAGGTATTTCTTAAGGCCGGAGAGAGCAGGAAAGTCACAATCTCTTTTGACGATAAGACCTTCCGATACTGGAATGTCAAGACAGATAAGTGGGAAGTCGAAGAGGGAAGCTACCGCGTAATGATTGGAAGCAGCAGTGCCAATATCCGTCTTAGCGCAAGCATCGACAAAGAGGGAACAACACAGAACCTTCCTTACGAAGAGGCACAGATGCCTGCGTATTACTCCGGAAAGATTGAGAATGTCAGCGACGCTGAGTTTGAAAAGCTTCTGGGAAGACCGATTCCCGACGGTAAGTGGAGCGGTCAGCTTGGTATCAACGATGCTCTTTGCCAGATGTATTACGCAAAGAGCGGCCTTGCCAGATTTGTATACGCTCGCCTGACAGCCATGAAGAAAAAGGCTGACGAGAGCGGAAAGCCGGATCTGAACACTCTTTTCATCTACAACATGCCCTTCAGGGCTATGGCAAAAATGACCGGCGGAGCCGTGAGCATGGATATGGCAAAGGGCTTTGTGGAAGTGGTGAACGGTCACTTCTTTAAGGGAATGGGAAAAGTCATAGGCGGATTTTTTGCCAACAGCAGAAAGAACAAGGCCTATGAAGCCAGGATAAAGAGCTGACATTTTTCGGGATCTTTTGATGCGGAGGTATGAGAAATGAAATTCTGGAATGATTTCGCGGGGAAACACCCCAAGGCTGCCCAGTGGATAAGAGAGGGCGGATTGTTTGTAATAGTGAGTAACCTTATAACGGTACTTAAATATCTGATGCTGCAGTTTCTTCCGGCTGCCTTTGCAGGGCTTGGTGACAGGTCCTTTGGATGGCCGGGGATACCCCTTACCATGTTTGGGGAGACCTTTGAATGGAACATCCTTGGATACGATCAGGCCCACGGCGGACTGGCGTACTTTGCAGCTTATATGGTTGCCATGATCATCGGCGAGTGCATCAACTTCCCTATACAGAAGCTGTTTGTGTTCAGGAGCCGTGGCAACACCGGTAAGCAGGTAGCATGGTATGTGGTTGCATTCTGCATCATCACCTGCATCGTAAACTCCATCAACTGTATCTGGGTTGCTGTAGCAGGTCTTGTGGTTCCGGACTTTATTTACAACATAGGGACAACAGTGCTCAACGGCGGTGTGTCAATGGTGGTATTCTTCTTTGTAAATAAGATCATCTTCCCACCGACACAGAAATCAGAATAAGAACAATTAAAAGGGGACGTATCATTCTAAGCATACCGCCATGCGGAAGCTTCGGATGAAACGTCCCTTTTTGCTGTCAGTTTTCTTTTTGCTTAAGAATGTAGAATGCGAAAAGAAATACGATCACCACAAGGTGAACCGAGAGCCTTATGATCCCGGGGACCGAAACGGCCTGCGGATGGCTGTAGGTCCTTACGGTGTAGATGAAGGCATCCATGAAGATCAGTGATGATACCGCCATGACCGCGGTGTTGACCTTGGTACTGTTTAAGAGGTATCTGCGCCTGTAGGTGAGCACCAGCTCAAATTCGATGATGGTCAAAAAAGCGATTACCCTGCTGAAGTTTGCAGCGAGAAAATCCAACATAATATCCCCCCAATTCCCCAATGTATTCAGGCGTTTTGCCTACCTTTTATTTTACCCGCCCTCCACCTTATTCGCAAGTAAATTGCGGGGAAATAGGCCGCCGCAGCAAGGAAGAGTTACGTGCCAAAACAGTGGGAAGGTGTGATCGGAGGCGTCACGATTTTGCAGATTTATGTCAGTAAAAAACTGTTGAAAAGAGGGGAATTAGTTTACAATGGATACATGACTAAGAAAAAACTTGCTCTCGAGGTGATCGAGAGGCTGAAAGAAGAATATCCGGATGCCAAGTGCACTCTGGACTACGACAAGGCCTGGCAGCTCCTTGTGAGTGTGCGGCTTGCGGCTCAGTGCACCGATGCCAGGGTGGATCAGATAACTCCGTTTCTCTATGAGAGATTCCCCACCATTGAGGCGCTGGCTGCGGCAGATGTTGCTGACATCGAGAAAATTGTGCGTCCCTGCGGCCTTGGCAACTCCAAGGCGCGGGATATTTCCGCCTGTATGAAGATGCTCCATTATGAGTATATGGATCGGGTTCCCGATACCATGGAGGAGCTTCTTAAGCTTCCGGGAGTCGGCAGAAAGAGCGCTAACCTTGTCCTTGGAGACGTGTTCGGAAAACCTGCTATTGTCACTGATACCCACTGTATAAGGCTTTGTAATCTTATAGGACTTGTGGACAATATCAAGGAACCTGCCAAGGTGGAAAAAGAGCTGTGGAAGATCATACCTCCAGAGGAGGGGAACGATCTATGCCACCGCTTTGTGGTACACGGAAGGGCTGTCTGCGTTGCCAGGCGCCCAAATTGCGGTATCTGTTGCCTGAAGGATGTATGCAGGCACGGACGTGAAGTTACTTGAGAGTAAGACCGGCAGCAGCACATTACGGGCAACTGCCGGGACAACTGATAATATGGGGGAAGCATGAAAGATATCGAATACCTTAGACTTCTTAGCAAGGAGTTTCCCAATTCCCGAAAGGCAGCCGCAGAGATCATAAATCTTCGGGCTATCTGCGCCCTTCCCAAGGGAACCGAGTATTTCTTTTCCGACATACACGGAGAGTACGAGGCTTTTTCTCATCTTCTTCGCAGCTCTTCAGGTATCATCAGAGCCAAGATCGAGGAGACCTTCGGTAATCTTATGTCTGAAGACGATCAACTGGAGCTGGCAAATCTTATCTATTATCCCCGGGAGGTTATAAGCACTTACAGACACGATGCGTCTGTTCCACAGAAAACTCTCCAGGAGCACCAGAGGATTGCCATAAACAGGCTTATTTCCATCTGCAGGGTGGTGAGTTCCAAGTACACCAGGTCCAAGGTCAGGAAGAAGATGCCTGCGGACTACGCCTATGCCATCGACGAACTTCTGCATCTTGATATGAACGATCCCAACAAAAAGCTCTACTACAGCGAGATAGTGAACGGGATCATCGAGATAGATTTTGCGGATGAGTTTATCATCGCCCTCTGCGAGCTTATCCAGAACCTCACCATAGATTCCCTGCATATAATAGGCGATATTTTTGACAGAGGAGCCAGACCGGACCTTGTTATGGAGGAGCTGATGAACTTCCATGACGTTGATATCCAGTGGGGAAACCACGATATCGACTGGATGGGAGCGGCTTGCGGCAACACAGCCTGCATTGCAAACGTGCTGAGGATCGGAACCAGCTACAACAGCTTTGACGCTCTCGAGGATGGCTACGGCATCAACTTAAGACCGCTGTCCATGTTTGCTGCCGAGGTTTACAGGGATGACCCCTGCGAGTGTTTCAGGCCTCATCTTCTCGATGAGAACAAGTACGACTCCGTTAACCCGAAGCTTGCAGCCAAGATGTGTAAGGCAATCAGCATCATCCAGTTAAAGCTTGAGGGACAGCTCATCAAAAAGCATCCCGAGTACGATCTGGGAAACAGGCTTCTTCTTGATAAGATCGACTATGAAACCGGCGAGGTAACAATTGCGGGAAATCGCTACAAACTAAATGACACCAATTTTCCCACCATAGATCCGTCGGATCCCTACAGGCTTACAGATGCAGAGGAAGAGCTGATGCGGACTTTGCAGCTTAGCTTCATTCATTCAAGGGTTCTTGGCCGCCATGTTCAGTTCCTGTATTCCCATGGTGCCATGTACCGCAGCATCAACAACAACCTTCTTTATCACGGCTGCATACCCATGGATGAACAGGGAAACTTCGCGGCTATGACCACCTCGGACGGAAGCTTTTCGGGAAAAGAGCTGATGGACTACCTTAACATCAAGATCCACGATGCTTACTTTCTTGATCCAAGAGACGACCCCGAAAAGAAGCAGGATGCGGTGGATCTTATGTGGTATTTATGGTGCGGTCCCAAGTCGCCTCTTTTTGGAAAGGACAGGATAACTACCTTTGAGCATCTGTTCCTTAAGCATGAAAAAGAGCTGTGTAAAGAAAATTTTAATCCCTACTACAGGTTCTCATCAATGGAGGCCTATGCAGATAAGATCCTTCGTGAATTCGGACTTGATCCTGACTGGGCCCATATCATCAACGGCCATGTGCCGGTGGAGACCATGAAGGGAGAGAGTCCCGTTAAGGCAAACGGCAAGCTCTATATCATAGACGGAGGTATTTCAAAAGCCTATCACGAGAAGACCGGAATAGCAGGCTATACTCTGATCTACAACTCCAATCATCTGGCATTGGCTCAGCACAAGCCCTTTGTCAAGGGCGGTGAGAATACTCCCACCATTCAGCTTACGGAAAAGTCCAGAAAGAGGATACTGGTTCGGGATACGGATATAGGCAAAAATCTTCAGCAGCAGATTGACGACCTGAAGGATCTCCTTAAGGCTTTTGAGAACGGTACCATACGGGAAAAATATTAAGTGTTTTACATTATCTTTATAAAAATGTTAGTTGACGTAAGCTTATAGCTTTGTTAATCTATTGTCAGTAATATGCGAAAGGATCTGAATTAGATGGATGCTAACGGATTAAGCCCCGAACAGCAGGCACTTTTGGCAAGTATAATGGGTAAATCGTCACAGGCAGGCGGCGGCGGTGGATTCACAGCGGCTCAGGTACCTACGCCTGCAGCGGCGTCTGCACCTGCAGCAGCTCCCGATCCGGGCAGCAGCAAGATGCTAAGTCAGGCTGAGATCGATGCCCTCATTGCTTCCATGGGCAAATAATTATATACAGGTTTTGAGGTTTGGCCTTCCCTTTTGGGGAGGCTTTTTTAGTGTCCCCGGCGGCGCAGTTTTCTGATGCCTTTGCCCAAAAATTGATTGACGATTAAATGATTATAAAAATACTATAAACGACCACAAAACTGATCGAAACGGGATATAATGAAAATGTGGGTTTTTATGCACATAATTGTTTGTTTTTTCGAATTAATAGCAACATAATCATTACGGAACGGAGATGAAGTTTATGGCTGAAGAAGTAAAAGAAAAAAAGAATAGCAAGGTTAAGGGGGCAAAGAGTGTTAGCGGGAAACTGCTCAAAGTAGTTATACCAATGATAGCTGCGTCCATCATCATTATCATGGCTATAGTGGCTACTCAGGCCAAGAACATTATCACAGAACTTGCCATCAACAACCTGGACAAGGAATCCGATTACTACTCGCAGAAGATTGGGCGAGAGATAACCAATCTTATAGAGTATTTTGATGCCGCAGCTGATGCCCTTGGAGCTGTTTCTTTTCCCAATGACAATGCCATGGCAAGCTTTCTGGCACCTACCCTTAGCAAGAATGAGTATCTTCCCAACGGTATGTATCTGGCTACTTCAAACGGTGACTGGATCGACCCATCGGGATGGGTTCCGGATCCTGATTATGTAGCAACCGAGAGATCCTGGTATCTGGAGGGGCTTGAGCACGATACCTTCCTTCCGGGAGAACCTTATATAGACAGCGATACAGGCAGCATGGTTGTTTCTTTTACCAGAACCGTTAAACTTGCGGACGCAAGAAGCGGTGTGGCTTCAGCCGATTATACTCTGGATGGTATTGTGGCTGAGATCGGCGAGATCAAGCCTGTTAAGACCGGCGGAGCAATGCTTCTTGCCAATGACATTATCCTTTCATATTTCAAGCCTGAATTTAACGGAACTAAGGTTGGGGATCACCCCGAAGCACAGTTCCTTAATTCTGCTTACGCATTTGCAAAGACGGGTTCGACTGATGTGACTGAGATCAAGTCAGAAAACGGGCTGGTGTACTACGTATCTGCAAGAGCTATTCCCGGGACTGATTGGACACTTATCTGTTCAGTATCCAAGAAGGACGTTTTGGCGGGGCTTTCATCATTCCAGGTCATCTGTATCGGGCTTATGATCGTTATGATCATTATTATTTCCGCAGTTCTGTATCTGTTGGTGAAGAGGATCGTATCGGATCCTGTTTCGAAGCTTACACAGAATATCACAAAGATCACCGATGGAGACTTTACGGTGGATATTCCTAAGGGCGGCAACGATGAGATCGGCCTTATGAACAATAATATGAGTGTCTTCGTCGAGCACATGAGAGGGACTCTCGGTAACATCAAGAATGAGACAGGCAGGCTGGCAACTGAGGCTGAAAACAGTAAGGATGCTTCGGGCAAACTGAATATTCAGGCAACAGAGCAGTCCACCAACATGGGGCAGATCAGAGATGCCATGAACGGAATGGCCAGTGCCGTATCCGAACTTGCCAACAATGCTACTGAGCTTGCCACAGAGGTGTCAGACCTTATGGAACATGGACAGGAAGCCAGCAATACCGTTAACAACCTGGTAGGCAAGGCCAAAGATGGTCAGAGAGATATGGAGATCGTTCAGCAGGGCATGAGCAAGATATCCGCTTCCATGAGCGACATGAATATGGACGTCCAGGCAGTGGGAGAGTCAGCACAGAAGATCAACTCCATCATAGAGATCATCAATTCCATCGCATCCCAGACCAATCTGCTCTCACTTAATGCTTCCATCGAGGCTGCAAGAGCAGGAGAGGCAGGTAAGGGCTTCGCGGTTGTTGCTCAGGAGATCGGACAGCTGGCTGCAAACTCGGCAGAGTCCACCACCGAGATCGGTAAGATCATCACTGAGATCACAGCCCAGATCAAGTCCCTGTCGGAGAAGTCCGAGGCCAACATGGAAGAGATCAATGCAAGCTCAGAGGCTGTAGAGACAGCCGGAAAGACCTTCGAAGAGATCTTCTCAAGTCTTGATGAGACCAGCGATACAGTAAATCAGATGATCGACAAGATCGGAAACGTAGATACCATCGCAACATCTGTGGCAGCTATTTCCCAGGAGCAGTCCGCAAGTACCGAGGAAGTTACCGCTACTACGGATAACCTGGCCATCAGTGCACAGCAGGTTGCCGATGAGAGCCGTGGTGTGGACGAAAGCGCCACAACAGTATCCGGCTCCGCAGCCACTATTGAAGACTTCGTAAGAGATTTCAAGATTTGAGCGATAAAAGTCTTCAAGGTCATACACTGCCGTGCTTGCACGGGGCAGTGCATGACTTTGAAGACTGAACGTACATGAGGAAAAAAGATACGCGAAGAATGAGCGGATCGATTTCCGAATGTACGCAGGATTGCGAGAGTACGAAGTACGGAGCAATCCGATATCGCTCACATAAGTGCATGACTTTGAAGACTGAACGTACATGAGGAAAAAAGATACGCGAAGAATGAGCGGATCGATTTCCGAATGTACGCAGGATTGCGAGAGTACGAAGTACGGAGCAATCCGATATCGCTCACACACTGAACAGTATTCAGAAAGAGAGGTAAGCAAATGTATATTTCAATGCAGTGCTCAGATAACAGTGGAATGCTAAACACTGAAATATGCACATTCTACGGCATCAGATACGTGCCCAGATTCAGATCCGCAGTGATTTCCACCGAGCATCTGAATCATGAGTATGTGATCCCCATGACTCCCAATGACTACGAGGACGCGGTCAAGCAGATCACAGAGGCCATGAAGAGCCATGCCAGCATGATCACGATAGATAAGGGCATCGTGTGCCGCGGAAGAAAGGGCGAGATCAGAAATGTGGAGCCCCAGCAGCTTACAATAATAGCGGTATAAGGTGATAGCTCTTTTCCCCTAAGGTGGGATCGTAAGGAATAATCCGTGTATCGGAAAAGCACATTAACTTCTCCGATACACGGTTTTTGCTATGTGCTACAATTATTCTTAAGGCAGGAATAAAATATGGATGCAAAGTCTTTTGAATATAACGATAAACTTGATATACATTATCGCAAGGTCAGCAACAGTCTTGTAGTCAGCGGCATGGGAATTATTTTCTTCGGTCTGTGGTCGGTTATCAAGGTGTTTACTGAGATCGCTTTCGGGCAGGTAAATATTACAGAGTTTCTTATGAGCGGCCTGGAGAATACGCCAAGGATGCGTTTTCTCATGTTCGCTGTATTTGCGGGAGTTATCCTGTTTGTGATAATCTTTCACTACTACGTCGGAAGCTGCGCCATCCGTGTCGGGACCGGGAAAAAGAGGCACTATCTTTACATTGCTTTTGCCATTATCCTTCTTGCCGTGAATATTGTCGGAATGGAGCAGTATTTCTCCGCAGATCCAGCGTATAGTCAGATTGATGTGACCATTGCGTCGTTTCTGGTGGATCTGGCAAACTGTGCAACCCTGATAAATCTCGTAATCACATCATTTCTTTACTATGGCCTTAAAAAGTCGGCAATGGAGGAATAGTGCATGCAGGAAGACTTTCACTACTACGCAACTTATGCAGCCGCATATCTTGCCGGCTACTCCCATGAGGAGGCCATGGAGATCTGCTACAGTGCTCAGTTCGTGGACCTGTGCTCCGTGACACTCCTATCAAAGCTTAAGGGGCCAAAGAGCGCTGCTACGACACAGTTTCAGTTAGAACTTATGGACCACAGGACCGACATCCTTGGACTTCAGGAGATCACCAAGATATGGGCGGCCTTTCATTTTCTGCCAAGAGATCTGTATGCCAATAAGAAGGGGGCCGGGAAAAGATATCTTGCTAAATTTCGGCTCATCTGCGGGCCCAACGGCGAGCTTTTGAAAAAGACGGTGGAGCTTGCAAAGGGAAGAAGTCTTCAGTCGGTGGGTATTGCCATGCACGTTCTGGCGGACACCTGGGCACATACTTATTTCGCGGGAACCCCCTCTCTTGTCATTAACAATACCAACTATGATTTTTATGAGCTGGTCCCTGACGGAGACGGCTTTATCAAGAGGAAGATCCGTTTCAGGCACAAGACCTCCGAGCCCGATGACATTGAAAATGGGCTTTATACGGGGAGTCTTTTCCAGACCGGTGAGAATTCAATAATGAATCTGGGCCACGGAAGAGCAGGACATTTCCCGGATTACAGCTTTGCGAGATACAGATATCTCCCCGCCTGGGCGGATTACAGGCAGGTGGTCAAGGACAATCCCTCGGACTACATGAAGGCCTTCAGGCAGATGGTCTATGCCATGAAGTTCATAAGAAGCGATGAGGAGAGCTTCGAAACGGAGCGGTACGATACCGAAAGCGTTGATCCTTATGAATCCAGGATAAAAGAGATATTGGAAAAGAGGCAGCTTAATGCCTGTGCGGACTGGAAAGCTTTTGGAGAGGAACTGTCGGGGCAGACCATTGAAGATTTTGATATAGAGAAGTATCAGCAGGAATACAGGACTGCACAAAAGGGCGGGAAGGCAAAGACTTTCCTTGGAAAGTTCTTTTACGGGGCCCTGTCCCACAAGGAAATGGTCTCAACAAACATCAAGCTCTCGGGGAATTACTTAACCGGAATTCCAAGCGTTAAGAGAAGAGGAAAAGGATGAGTAAATTTCAGAAGATAAGAAGCATATTGTTTGCGGTGGGCATGATAGTATCCGGACTTATCGTCATACTGGATCCCAAGCACGGTTACAGCATCGTTATTACTATTCTGAGTGCATGGCTGCTTTTATACGGTATCAGCACTCTTATATATTTCTTTTCCATGGCAAGGCACATGGTGGGTGGCAAGATCATACTCTACAAGGGCATAATACTGACGGATTTCGGGTGTCTGACGGGATCCATCGTGGATATTCCCAGGATCTACGTTATCGGTTACCTCGTCATCATTCATGCATTTTCGGGTCTGGTGGAGATACTGAGGGCCTTTGAGCAGAGAAGATACGGCGCTAAGATGATAATGAAGCTGATACACGGCATTGTAAACATTCTCATGGCTCTGGCCTGTATAGTATTTATAAAACAGCCTGCCACAGCCTGCATCATATACGGACTGGGAATCATTTACTCAGCTTTCATGAGGATCACAACAGCCCTTCGCAGGACTGATAAAGACGAGACGGAAGAGCTTATAGCATAAGATTTTGGTTATAGAGGCCGGGATCATGAACATAAAATCCCAAAAGGGATGTCAGACAAAAAGCAATAGTTTGACATCCCTTTTCCTTGTGGTAAAATTTACAAATAGCCTGTTTATGTGAGAACACATTAATAATATGAAATGAGGAGTTGTAACAATGGCAGAGATTTATAACCATCACGCAGTTGAAAAGAAGTGGCAGGAGTACTGGGCAGCCCATGAGACATTTAAGACAGATGTATGGGATTTTAGTAAGCCCAAGTATTATGCACTGGATATGTTCCCTTACCCTTCGGGAGTAGGCCTTCACGCAGGTCATCCGGAAGGATATACTGCAACAGACATTATGTCCCGTATGAAACGTATGCAGGGATATAACGTCCTTCATCCGATGGGATATGACTCTTTCGGCCTTCCTGCAGAGCAGTATGCCGTAACCACAGGCAATCATCCCGCAGGATTTACACAGAAGAATATAGAGACCTTTTCACGTCAGCTTCGTGAGCTTGGATTTGACTATGACTGGTCCAAGATGATCGCAACCAGCGATCCCAAGTTCTACAAGTGGACACAGTGGATCTTCAAGAAACTCTACGAGGCAGGATATGCCAAGCATATCGATATGCCTGTTAACTGGTGTGAGGAGCTTGGAACCGTTCTCTCCAACGATGAGGTCATCGACGGAAAGTCAGAGCGTGGCGGATACCCTGTTGTAAAGAAGATGATGAAGCAGTGGGTTATCGACCAGCAGGCCTTTGCTGAGGAGCTTCTGGACGGCCTTAATGAGATCGACTGGCCCGAGTCCACCAAGGAGATACAGCGCAACTGGATCGGCAAGTCTACCGGTGTAGAGGTTGACTTCAAGATCGTGGGCGGAGGAGAGTTCTCGATCTTCACAACCTGTATCGAGACCATATACGGTATCACCTTCATGGTACTTGCTCCCGACGGAGATATCGTTAAGGGCCTTATGGACAGAGTAGAGAACCCTGAAGAGGTTCAGGCATATATAGATGAGACCAGCAAGAAAAACGACCTTGATCGTACAGACCTTAACAAGACAAAGTCAGGATGCCCTCTTAAGGGTGTCTACGCCATCAACCCCGTAAACGGCAAGGAAGTTCCTCTGTTTATCGGTGATTTCGTTCTTGCAAGCTATGGTACAGGTGCGGTTATGGCTGTGCCTGCCCATGATCAGAGAGACTTTGAGTATGCGCAGGTTCATAAGCTCCCTCTTATCCGGGTTATCAACAATGCAGAGGGAACTGTGGACATTACGGGACATGCCTTTGAGAAGCAGGACTATCTCGGAAAGGGATGTATCCTTGAAAACTCCGAGGAGTTTACCGGCCTTACTGTAGAAGAAGCCAAGAAGGCTATCACAGGGAAGCTGGTTGATATGGGCGTTGCCAGAGAGAAGGTCAACTACCACTTCCGTGAGTGGATATTTGCAAGACAGCGTTATTGGGGCGAGCCCGTTCCCTGCATCTACAAAGAGGACGGAAGCATAGTATTCCTTGATGACTCTGAACTTCCTGTAGTGCTTCCTGAGCTTGAGGATTACAAGGGCCATGGGGGAAAGGCTCCTTTGGAGAATGCAACAGAGTGGAAGGCCTATGACAAGAACGGACTTAAGGGCACAAGAGAGACTTCAACAATGCCCGGTTCAGCCGGATCTTCCTGGTACTTCCTTAGATATATCGATCCCGACAATGACAAGGAATTTGCAAATCAGGAGCTTCTTAAGCACTGGATGCCGGTTGACCTTTACATCGGCGGACCCGAGCATGCTGTAGGACACCTTATCTATTCAAGGATCTGGAACCGCTTCTTATACAACCAGGGACTTTCCCCTGTTAAGGAGCCTTTCAAGAAGCTTGTTCACCAGGGTATGATCCTTGGGGAGAACGGTATCAAAATGGGTAAGCGTTTCCCTGAATTCGTTGTTAACCCCAGCGATATCGTCAATGAGTACGGCGCTGACACACTTCGTCTCTATGAGATGTTCATGGGACCTTTGGAGGTTTCAAAGCCCTGGAATGCAGCAGCCGTAACAGGTGCAAGAAAGTTCATCAACCGTGTATATACTTTCTTCACAGAGCCTGCAAATATCACAGACACAGATAATGCCGAACTTGAGAAAGTTTATCATCAGACAGTCAAGAAGGTTACATCCGATTTCGAGGCGCTTGGCTTCAATACAGCCATTGCTCAGATGATGATCTTTGTAAATGCTGTATATAAAGTGGGCACCTGCCCCAGAGAGTATGCCGAGAACTTTATCAAGATGTTCTCATGCATCTGCCCTCACGTAGGCGAGGAGATCTGGCAGCTTCTTGGTCACGATGACACCATCGCCTTTGAGGCATGGCCTTCATACGACGAAGCTAAGTGCGTAGAGGATACCATCGAGATCGCAGTTCAGATCAACGGCAAGGTTAAGGCAACACTCAATATCGGCAAGGAAGATCCCAAGGAAGAGGTTATCGCCAAGGGCAAAGAGCTTATCGCTGACAAGCTCGAGGGCAAGACCATAGTAAAAGAGATATATGTTCCCGGAAGGATTGTGAACATAGTTGCAAAATAATTCAAAGAGGTATAGAATGATTTTGCACAATCTATTTACGAGGTTTAAACTATGAGCTTAGAAGGATTAAAAGATTTATTCTTTGGAAGTGATAAGGAAAGAGAGGATAATAATATGGCTGAAGAGACAAAAGGCATCATAGATCCCAGCATGCTGGTTGGAGATATTATTACCAAGCACCCTTTGGCAGCACAGTTTCTTATGGAGTGCGGAATGGGCTGTATCCATTGCCCCGCATCACAAATGGAGTCACTGGCAGAGGCCTGTGCTGTTCACGGCATTGACGGTGAGGAGATCACAGATGCGCTGAATGATTATCTGATGGAACACAACGCCTGATAGTTATTTGGGAATTTAACAGAAACAGAATTTAAGACCCCGGTCAACTTATCTAAAGCTGACCGGGGTCCTTTATAATTCATTAAAAGAGGAGTCTTTTTTGATCACTGCTGTCCGTCAGGAGGAAGCTCAACCTTGAAGTACTTAACGTTAGCTGTAAGTTCTTCCGCAATCTTCTGAAGATCCTGAGCCTGCTCAACAACGGATTCCATATTTGTATCAAGCTGCATGAGAGAAGCACTGGTTTCCTGAGTAGAAGCTGCGTTCTCCTCCGAGATGCTTGAAAGGGACTCTACGGAATTTAAGATGTTCTCCTTGTCGGCGTTCATGGTCTCTACCAGTTCAACGATCTGCTTGTTGCCTTCCTCAGTCTCCTGAAGGAGTGTAAGCATCTGATCAAAGGATTCACTCATCTCCTCAAGAGCAGTGGTCTCATTGGTGATGGCACCCTTGATGGCCTCTGTAAGCTCTTTATTCTTGTTGGAGTAATCCGTGATGGTTGAAAGCATGTTGGTGATCTCACCTGCAAGAGAGTTGGTATCACCTGCAAGATCCTTGATGTTATCTGCAACAACCGCAAATCCTTTACCGGCTTCACCTGCCCTGGCAGCCTCGATGGAAGCATTGAGAGCAAGGAGGTTGGTCTGGCTTGCAATGGAGATGATGGACTCAGCTGCTGTGGTGATCTGTGCAACTACATTTGCGGTTTCATTTACGGAGTCTGAAACCTGAGTAGCCATCTCGTCATTCTTCTGATCCTGAAGCTTGATCTGCTCGAGCTGTTCCTTTACTCTTGTGGATTCCTCGTAAACCTGACGGCCTCTCGCCAGATTGGAGTTTGCCGAATCAAGAACGTTGTCTACAGAAGACCCCATGTTAACGGTGATGGAAGAAGTGCTCTGAACGTCTTCAGCCATAGCTGTTGCACCTGTTGCCAGATCGTTAACCGCTGAGCTGATATCTGTAGTGGTCTTCTGAGAGCTTGAGATACTGTCCTTAGCAAGCTCGGCCTTGGTATTAACGCTATCGGCGTGATCGATAACCTTAACGAGAGCATTTCGAAGCTGATGCCTCATGGACTCAAGGGCTTCCAGAATACTTGCGAATTCTATGATAAAGCTGTCGGTTGTGATCTTGGTAACAAAGTCGCCTTCCGATATTCTCTGAACATCAGAGCTCATCTTCTTAAGGGTTTTGTTGATGGCCATGATGATGAAGACGGTAACAACAAGGAGAATTACGGCGACAAGGATAAAGATGATGATGTTTATCATAATGCTTCTGCTGGTAGCGGCTTCATCCTCGATTCTTTCGTGGGCGGCCCAGTCTTCAACGATATCGGTCATGTCACTGATGTAGTCTCTGGTTGTGGAAAATTCCATATCGAAGGTCTGAATGTCACCTTCATTGGTTTCAATATTGTAAAGAGACTGCCATTTTTTGAACTGGGCTTCGAAAGCCGGATAAACCTGCGAGAAGTTTCTTCCGTCAGAAGTAGTATGTTCTGTGTACAGATCTGTATTGGTCTGAGCCAGAGCAGCTGCCTCCACGACCCTGTCATAGGCCTGCTGACAGTTTTCTTTGTAGTCATCAACCTGTGCCTGTATCTGATCAGGGGCCATATACTGCCCATATGCATTTAGATGAAGAGCAGCAGATTGTGCCTGATAGAAGTCTCTGTCCGCATTGATAAGGGTGGAGCTGATGGTGTACAGCATGTCATAATACAACTTAGTGCTGTTTTGTTCTATCTGCTTCATCTTATTGCTGTTGATGAAGATGCTGATGATAAGTGCAAGTACCAGCACTCCGGAAACTCCGATGAGCAGGAGCCCCAGGGGAGCTTTAAAACCATTGTTTTTTTGCTTCATTTGACTACCTCCTTAAAAGACAAATCTACACTATAATTTTATCGTCTTTTGTTGGAAATAGTTCAAATATTGTCGAAATTTAATGAATATTTTATGAATAAACTGACAATTATTTTAGCTTATTCTGGCTAATTTTCTCACGTATCAGTTCATCTGTCCGCCTGATCTCATCCCACAGATCTCTTGCGGAGAGTCTTAAGGCACCGCTGCTTAGCACGATCACCTGCTCTATGGCATCGGAGGTGGCAACGGTAACCTTATACTTTTTGGACATTTCGTGCGCTGCCTTCTCAATATACTGGTCTGCAGTTTCCGCTTCTCTTGTATAAATAACCGACAGGCCATTAATATTATCCAGATGTTCTTTTCCGCCTTGAACCCTATAGGCATCGAATACCAGGATCACGGTCTCTTTTCGGAATCCCTGGAAGTTGCACAGAGTGTCGATAAGGGAATCTCTGGCGGCCTTTAGGTCTCTTGCGGCCAGATCCGAGAGCTCTTTTGACGCATAGATGACATTGTAGCCGTCCACCAGAAGATATTCCTTCATGGCATCAGTCTTGGCCACAGACCCGGTGTTTGCATACTTTTCCCGCTTCTCCTGCTCAACGGCAAGGTCTCTTTTAGCCTCCTTTTCTTCGGCAAAAGAGCTGTCGAAGGTTTCGGGGGCTGCTACATATCTGGGCTTTATGGTTCCGTAGGTGCGTTCGAAGATGTCCTTTAGCTCGTTTTCCGTCATCCGAAGATCACGCTCCACATCCGCGAAGGAGCGCTCCGGTTCCTTCCTGCGCTTTAGTCTGTTTTGAAGCTCCTTAAGAGCCTCCATGTCGATGTTATCCGTAAGGTCGGTTACAATGGTACCTGTCTTTGCATCCCATCCGGAATCCACATGCATGTGCTCGCGAACCCTGTCCCAGGGAATCACGGTTCCTGCGCCGTGGGAGCAGAATACGGAATCGGGGGAATTTGCAATGTCAAGAGTGGGATCGTAGCCGATGCTCTCGATGACTTCCTCGCTGTTGTGGCAGGGGGCATAGCCGCTTAGGGTCACAAAGAGCTTTCCTTCCCCGTGGGTGTAGCCTGACAGTTCCACTGCATAGTCTCCAAGGCAGGCTGCGGGAACGGATCCCGTGATCACGGATTTATTGCCTTCAATTTCCGGCGGATCGACTCTGCCGTTCATCCTCTGAAGATCAGTAAGAGCCCTTCCTACAAACTCCTGAGGGGCTTCTATTCTAAGGTCGTACATTGGCTCCAAAAGAACACTGTCGGCCATCATAAGGCCCTGCCTGATGGCGCGATAGGTGGCCTGTCTGAAATCTCCGCCCTCGGTGTGCTTTTCATGGGCTCTTCCTGTAAGGAGAGTGATCTTTATATCTGTTATCTCAGAACCGGTAAGGACTCCCAGATGCTTCTTTTCCGTGACATGGGTCATTATGAGCCTCTGCCAGTTGAGAGCAAGCTCATCGGTGCTGCAATCCGTGGCTACGGTTATTCCGCTTCCGGGCTCTGCAGGCTCCAAAAGAAGATGAACCTCTGCATAGTGGCGAAGGGGCTCGTAGTGCCCGACGCCCTCGGCGGGAGAAGCGATAGTTTCCTTATATACAATGCGGCCGGGGCCGAATTTGACATCCAGACCAAAGCGGCTCTTTATCAGGTGCTTTAGGATCTCTTTCTGGACTTCACCCATGACCTGGACTTCCAGCTCACCGGTGATTTCATTTTTGGAAACAAGGAGCATCGGCTCCTCTTCCTGAAGGAACTGAAGCTGGCGGAAAACAACGGTGATATCCGCTTCCTCCGGTAATATCAGGGTGGAAGAGAGTATTGGCTGCAGAACTTCGCTGACGGTGCTTCCCTTAAGAACACCCAGGCCTTCACCGGCCTTTGTGCCGGAAAGTCCGGTGACAGCGCAGATCATGCCGGCTGTAGCTTCCTGAACGGGAGTGAACTTATCTCCGGAGTAGAGACGTATCTGGTCTATCTTCTCATCCTGTACCACGTCCCTTATCTTAATGGAACCTGAAGTTATCTTGAGATGAGTTAACCGGGTTCCGTTTGCGTCTCGGCTTATCTTAAACACTCTGCCGCCGAAGCTTTCGTTTTGGTCTTCCCTGTAGCCTTCGGAATATTCGGATATTGTATCAAGGAGTTCCTTTACACCCTCCATCTTAAGGGCGGACCCGAAAAGACATGGGAAGCACTCCCGGTTCTTTATGAGTTTTCTTGCGGTTTCCTTCGATATTTCTTTTCCCTCAAGATAGCTCTCCAAAAGTTCGTCGTTGCATACCGCCAGTTCTTCCTGAAATTCGCCGCTTTCAAACTCCCGGTCAAAAGAGACAACGTGGCTTGAGAGGTTCTCCTTAAGGGCCTTAAGGATCAGATCCTTTGAATGTTCCGGAGAATCCTCCACCTGGTCCATTTTGTTTACAAAGATCATCACGGGAACCTTGTAGTGGTCAAGGAGCTTCCACAAAAGCTTCACCTGGCTGGTGACGCCATCGGGGGCGCTGATAAGAAGAACCGCCATATCCAGGACCTGAAGGGTGCGCTCCATCTCCGGTGAAAAATCCGTGTGGCCCGGGGTATCAAGAAGAGTGAAGGCAGTGTCATCGTATTCAAAGAGAGCCTGCTTGGAAAAAATAGTGATCCCGCGGGCTTTTTCAAGTTCATAGGTATCAAGAAAGGTGTCCTTATGGTCGACCCTTCCTATGTTTCTTATGGTGCCGGAAAGGTAGAGAAGGCCCTCGGAGAGAGTGGTCTTGCCGGCATCAACGTGGGCAAGGATGCCCAGAGTCAGGTGCTTGTTCATAGCGTTATATTTAGCTCCTCAAGAATTCTGTGGCCGTCCTTCACCTGATCGATGTAGGCCTTAAAAAGAGCTGTGCGAAGAGGACGGGCTTCATCCGCCAGACCGAATCTTCCGGCAATCTTGCCTGTGATCTCATCGATATCCTCCGCAAGCTTGGTGGCTGCGCCGCCGTCGCTCATAGGTACGGTGCCAAAAAAAGTTGTGCGGTAGGCGGAAGAGTGGAGGCTGGAATCCACAAAGAAATTTGCAAACCCCTCAAGGTCCTCTCCCTTGAATGCTTCGATGGAAGATGCCATTTCTCTTTTGAGCTTACCGGCATTAAGGAAGTTGACGCTCACCTGGCCTGTTACCATCATGTTAAGGAAGGCCTTTATAAGGTGTGCGTACTTTTCTTCCGGGTTATTCTGGTTTGTCATAACATATCCTTTCTTAAAAAACAAAAAGCGGAAGCCCTTTGGACCTCCGCTTATAAAACCTTATTTACTGAGCTTGCTCTTTCTGTAGATGATATCGGTTCTTGCAGGGCCGTTGCTGACCATTGTAATTGGATATCCTATCTGCTCTTCGATGAACTCAATGTAATTTCTGCAGTTCTCGGGAAGATCTTCGTAGTTCTTTATGCCACGGATCTCGCATTTCCATCCGGGAAGAGTCTTGTATACGGGTCTGGCCTTATCAAGAAGATGGGTTACGGGGAACTCTGTTGTAACCCGGCCGTCAATGTCATATCCTACACAAACCGGGATCTCATCAAGGTAGCCAAGAACATCGAGAACAGTGAATGCCACATCTGTGGTACCCTGGAGTCTGCAGCCGTACTTGCTGGCCACACAGTCATACCAGCCAACACGTCTGGGTCTTCCTGTGGTTGCGCCGTATTCACCGCCGTCTCCGCCGCGGCGTCTGAGTTCCTCAGCTTCATCTCCGAAGAGCTCTGAAACAAATGCACCTGCGCCTACTGCAGAGGAATAAGCCTTGGATACGGTAACGATCTGCTTGATCTCATAGGGAGGAATACCGGCACCGATGGCACCGTAAGCTGCCAAAGGAGAGGAAGATGTGACCATGGGATAGATTCCGTGGTCAGGATCCTTCATGGTTCCAAGCTGACCCTCAAGAAGAATGGTCTTACCTTCTTTGATGGCACCGTCAAGATACAGTGAAACGTTGCCAATGTAGTCTTTAACCTGTTCTCTCCATTCAATGATCTGATTGAAAAGAGCTTCCTGATCAATAGGATCTGCGTGGTAGAGATTTACAAGGATAACGTCCTTGATCTCGGCTATACGGGCAATCTTCTCTTTGATGGCCTCATCGTCCTGGAAGAACTCGTTGATCTGCCAGCCGATCTTGGCGAACTTGTCTGAATAGAAGGGGGCGATACCTGACTTGGTGGAACCGAAGGACTTGCCTGCCAGTCTTGCCTCCTCAAGGGTATCGAAAAGAACGTGATAGGGCATCATTACCTGAACTCTGTCGGAGATCATGATCTGAGGTGTGGGAACTCCCTTTTCCTCAATTTCCTTAAGTTCGTTCATGAATTTGGTTATATCGAATGCAACACCGTTTCCGATGATGTTCATTATATTTTGATGGAAAACACCTGATGGCATAGTGTGAAGTGCGAACTTGCCATAATCGTTTACAATAGTGTGACCGGCATTGGCCCCGCCCTGAAAACGGATTACCACATCAGCCTGATCCGCAAGGGTATCGGTGATCTTGCCTTTTCCTTCGTCACCCCAGTTAGCGCCTACAACAGCCTTTACCATAAATTCCTCCTCATATAACAGTGAACAATTATTAGGTGACAATCCATTTGCCACCTATAGTAATATATCGCAGAATCGGGCATAAGTAAAACTTTTTTTGTGTCAGGATCAAACGTCTGAAATAACCTACAAAGCTCGGAGAAGTCTGAATTTGGCAAATTTTCTGAAATTTTATTTTAATTTATATAATTTTATGATTTTGTGTACTAAAAATCGTTTACAATTAAATATACAAGTTGTTTGTTGTCAATATCCCGGGAGGTTATTATGGCCAAAACAGCAGGAAATAGTGAATTCAATCAGGAAGCTTTTAGGAAACTTTCGGTAGCGGATAAGTTTAAGAAGGTCTTCAACAGGTTCAGGCTGAATCTGATAGTGATCTTTGTTGTTATCATCCTGATAGATCTGGTGGCAGTAGGAAATATCCACTTTATCTACACCAGATACTATGAGCAGAACACCCAGCAGGGAGAGATCAGGATAACCATCCAGGCTCTGGCCAAATACTATCTGTGGGCTCTCAACTGTGAGGATGATGCCGACAGGACGGAGCAGATGGCGGGCGCTGCGGAGAAGATCGCAGAGCTTAACGAGGGCCTTGATAACCTGGGTAAGGTATATGACGGAGACCTCTCCACGGCCTATCAGCATATCAAAGACATTCAGTCTGCCGCAGCGGGAATGGATTCACTGTATTCTTCCGGAGCTTCCCACGATGAGCAGTATCAGTACTATGTGGCAAATGTAAATGAGGCTATAAAGGTTGTTGTTAAGGACTTTAAGGAGATAGGCATCAGTGCGGCGGCACAGGCCAAAAGGGCTTATTACTTATCTTTGGTAACCGTTTCGCTGATGACAATAATTGCCGGGCTTGTGGTTGTATATGCACTGCTTTATTCAAAGAAAGCAAGAGGAGCCCTTACCGGCAGTATCCTTGGACCTATCGAAGCCATATCCAAAGCAGCGGACGACATGGCCAAAGGAAAACTTGAACTTGAGATCGACACAGACTCCGAGGATGAGCTTGGTAAGCTGGCAAAAGATATATCTCTTTCAACGGACGCTATCGGCAATATCGTAAGGGATATCGATGAGACTCTTAAGAGAATGTCCTCAGGAGATTTCTCTTCGGGATCCCATAACGAGAAGCTCTATATCGGAGATTATCAGGCAATAAGAAGTGCCCTTAGCGATATCTCGGAGAATCTGTCAAGCACTCTGCTTGAGGTTAAGAATTCCTCATCCCAGGTATCCCAGGGGGCAAGCAACATGTCTCAGGGAGCAACAAACCTGGCAGAGGGCGCTACGGATCAGGCTGCTGCAGTGGAAGAACTGACAGCCTCCGTAAATTCCATAACAGAACAGACCAAGCAGCTGGCTGAGGTTGCGGAAAGAAGTAAGGATATGGCAACTGCTGTTCGCGACAATGCAGAGACCAGTGCCCGTAAAATGCATCTTGTGACCGATGCGATGACAAGGATCACTGAGGCCTCCGCAGAGATCGAGCAGGTAACCAACTCCATCGAAGCCATCGCCAAGCAGACATCACTCCTTGCCCTTAATGCTTCCATTGAGGCAGCAAGAGCAGGCGAGACAGGGAAAGGCTTTGCGGTTGTTGCAGATCAGATCGGAAAGCTGGCAGACCAGTCCAGCGAAGCAGCCAAGAATACACACCAGCTCATCGCCGACACCATGGATGAGATCAGCAACGGTAACTCCGTAGTGGCAGAGACCACCGAGGCTCTTGACGCAATGCAGCACAGCGTAGAAGAGATCACGGAGATGATAATCGAGACCGGAGACCTGGCTGAGCAGCAGGCCAGAAGTATGGACGAGATCGACAAGGGAATCGAGATGATCTCAAGCGTTGTTCAAAGTAACTCCGCAACTGCTGAGGAGTCCAGCGCAGTATCCCAGGAACTCTCCGAGCAGTCCGAGAGTCTGAACAACCTCATCGGACAGTTCACGATAAACGGCTGATAAATTCCTTCAATCCGAATAAAATTGTTATGAAAGCCCTTTGCGTATGGCATGCTCCGACGTGGGGGGCTTTTTTTCGTACATTTTGCCGATGCCCCGGCCCTTTCTCCCGGTACGTACGCGCAGCCCCGCGCCTTTCCAGACCCGTGAGCAGAGCAGGAGGGCCAAATCCCCGTGTCCGGTCGAGCAGAATAAGTCCATGAGCTTCAAAAATCCCCCTCGCAATTCTGCTTACGAATCACATGTCTGAGCTTCCGAGGGGCCTTGAAGTCGCAGAAGTTTCCATTTCTCGCGGTAAAAAAGCACTCATTTTTCCTAAATGCTCATGCAGTTTTTCTTCCAATGCGCATGCTGCGGGATGAAACTCGAAGGTCGGCGTATCTTTAATATCCGGTCATAAGGCGCACAGCACTCCCCAGTGCTGTACGCCTGCAACGAAAAGTAAGATGGGTGATTTCAAGCCGGCTTGAAAATCCCCATCTTATTTTCGTTGTGCGCTCGCCAAAGGCGAGCAATGACCGTCTTTTAAAAAGATAAGCACGCCGACCTTCTCAGACAATCCTTCCGCATGCGCCGGAAAAACTGCTTATGAGCATTGGAAAAATGGCACTTTTTTTCATCCTCGAAATGAGAGCCTTCCTGCTCTTTATCGGCCCCGGAAGCGAGTTTGATTCGTGGAATTGCGTTGGGGATTTTTGTGGCCATGGACTTCTGCAAAGACCGCCTCGGGGATTTGGCCCACTGTCTGCGGGAGGGGCGGGGAAGGCGCGGCTGCTTATATCCGTACCGGGAGAAAGGGCCGGGGAAGAACGGCAAAATGTACGAAAAAAAGCAATATATTCAGGTTGTGAAATTTGGGGTTTTAGGGTATTATATTTGCTGATAATTTTTTGACGAGAGTGTTATATAAGGAAGAGAGATATGGAGAAGAATGAGAAGACGCCTGTGTGGAAGAGAGTTCTGGCATGGGTTGGAATAGTTGTTCTGGTTGGTATGTATCTGGTACTGCTTTTTGAGGCACTTACAGGTTCACCGGATACCTACAATGTGTTTATAGGATGTGTTGCGGCTACCATTGCGGTGCCCATCGTGCTGTGGCTTCTTATATGGTCCATCGGCGCCCTTACGGGAAGGCATACCGTGGCATCACTGGATCCCATGACCAGTAACAGAAGACATGACAAGTACGGCAATGTTATTCCGGATGGAGAGATCAATACGGTTGTATTTGATATAGGAAATGTTCTGACGGATTTTGTGTATAAGGATTTCATTAAGAATCAGGGTTACGATGATGATATGGTTGCCAGGATTTCTGCTGCATCAGTGGAGAGCAGGGACTGGACCGAGATCGACAGAGGCGTACTTACCCACGAAGAACTCATGGAAAGATTTGCGGCCAACGATCCCGGGATCGCTGATGTGTTCCCCAAGGTTTTTGATGACCTTCACGGCATTGTTATAGGTAGAAAAGAGGCAATTCCCTGGGTGAGGGCACTGAAAGCCGCCGGTTATCAGGTCCTTGTGCTTTCCAACTTCAGCGAGAGGGCGCTTGAGGGCTGCAGAGAAGCAATGGGATTTCTTGATGAAGTTGACGGAGGGATCCTAAGCTATAGGGAAAAGCTTGTAAAGCCGGATGAAGCAATCTACAAACTCCTTATGCAGCGATATTCCCTTGAGGCCGAGAAAACCGTATTTATCGATGATACCCCCGTTAATATCGAAGCTGCAAGAAAGCTTGGATGGAAGGGAATAGTATACAACAGCTATGACCAGGTTGTTGAAGAACTTCACAACCTTGGAGTCAAATATTAAAAAGTTTTACGGAGGAGATTTTAGCTATGAAGATTTGTCCTAATTGCGGAACAGAACTGCCTGATAACGCGGCTTTCTGCTCTTATTGCGGAACCGGCGTTGCAGCCACAGATTCTTTTTCACAGGGAGCATTCTCAGGCCAGGCACAGTACCAGGCGGCACCTCAGGCGCAGAACAGCTCTGAGATGCAGTTCCACACACAGGTTCAGCCTGAGACACAGAATCAGGTAAAGGGATTTGATCCAAACGCCTACAACGCGGCACCTGCTTACGATACCGCTAATGCACAGGTTCAGTATTACAACTACCATGACAACCCAGGTGCAACCTACAGAAGAGACGAGGGACTTGCCACAGCAATCAAGGTGTTCATGGTCATCGGATGCGTACTGAGTATCAACTTCCTTTGCATCCCTCTGATCTGGAAGATTCCCATGACAATACATGCCTTTAAGAAACTCAATAATGACGAGGCCATGGGAACAGGATTTAAGGTTTGCTCGCTTCTTTTCTGCAACATGATAGCGGGGATCATGATGTTCATCATCAAGGATGAGGACATGCCTTACCAGAGATAATTTTCATCTGTACTTTTTATTTGGGACTTGCTATAATATTTGCAAATGGCCGAAAGCCAGATAAGGAGCGGGTTTTCATGAGTATTGAAAATGACAACAATGTCAACGAGAACAGTGTTGAGGATATAGTTTCAAGATATCGACCTGAGCTTTCCAAGCTTGTTCCATATCTGAACTGGCTTCGGGACAACGCGTCCAATCAAGTGGCCCAAAGTTATTCCAACAGTGAACTTAAGTCAATGCCGTTCCCTGTTTATGACTCAAATCTGCTTGGTTTCGTTAAGGCAGCGCAGAATACCAACCTGCTGGACAGAAATTATGTCTATGTTTATTCCAGAAACCGCTTAAGCAGTGCCAAAGATGAGCTTTCTTTCATTCAGGACGCACAGATATCCAACATGGATGATCTTGCGGGAATCCTTTCCAAGTACATCCTGTCCGGTATGACCAAGGGATCTGTATGGGCAGAGGGCGTTCGAAACGGAGTCCTCTACAATGTGGTCAAGAAGATGGATGAGCTGGTGAAGTTCTGGGGACAGGAGTCCGTTTAATACAACAGATGATTTGATCGGGAGGAGAAATGGGAGAGAAATCCGCTGCCAAGAGAAAGTACATTCTTGATAAAGCCAGATCTGTATTTGCAGACAAGGGATTCAAGAATGTTACCATGAAGGATATTGTTGATGCCTGCGACATCAGCCGCGGGGGTCTTTATCTCTATTTTTCCAGTACAGAAGATGTTTTCCTTGCAGTTCTTGAAGACGAGATAGATGAGGATGATGAGGAAGCCGTTGTTGCAGCTCTTTCCGGGGATGCAACTGCCGGTGATATGTTAGCTCTTTTCCTCAAGGAACAGAAAAAAGAGATCCTTCGCAAGAAGAATAATCTCACTGTTGCCACCTATGAATACTTTTCTCTTCATAGGGGCTCCGGAAAGGATAATCCCCTTAAGAATCAGTTTGATACAGCGGTACGGATCGTTGAGAAGCTTATAGAGAACGGCGTAGAAAGCGGCGAGTTTTATTGCGAGAACCCTGTGGGATGTGCCCGCAATCTGATGTACGTGGTTGAAGGGCTTAAGATAGCCGCGGTGACCATCGGCGTTACCGAGGAAGCCATCGACAGAGAGCTTATGTACGTATTAGAGGGATTAGTGCCCGATGAATTAAATAATTAATGACAAGAAAAAGTGCTTAAGTTTTACCTAAGCACTTTTTTCAAAATAAAGGTCTAAAGAGGAGATAATATGAGCGCAGTAAAGAGAGTCTATGTTGAAAAAAAGAAACCCTTTGCGGGAAAGGCAAAAGAGCTTTTGGGAGAGATCTCGGGTTATCTTGGGATCAAAAGCGTGGAGGATGTAAGGATCTTCATCAGATATGATGTGGAGAATGTATCCGATGAAGTTTTTGAGAAGGCCTGCACTACGGTATTTTCAGAGCCCCCTGTTGATATCCTTTACAGGGAGACGATCGATGTTCCGCAGGGTGCAAGGGTATTCAGTATAGAGGCTCTTCCGGGGCAGTTCGACCAGAGAGCCGATTCTGCCGAGCAGTGTGTAAGATTCATCAGGGGAGACGAGGCGCCTGTCATCAGAACAGCGGTTACATATATGCTCATAGGAAATGTGTCCGACGAGGAAGTGGAGAAGATCAAGAACTATACCATGAACCCGGTGGATTCAAGAATAGCATCCGATGAGAAGCCCGAAACTCTGGTGGCCCACTACGATGAGCCCGAAGATGTTGCGGTATTTGACGGATTTAAGGATATGGATGAGGAGAGTCTTAAGAAGCTGTATGAGTCTCTCGGCCTTGCCATGACCTTCAATGATTTCAAGTGGATACAGCAGTACTTTGCTTCAGATGAGCACAGAGATCCCACCATGACAGAGATCAGGGTGCTGGATACATACTGGTCCGATCACTGCCGTCACACCACCTTCGGAACCGAGCTTACGGATGTTAAGTTTGGGGATGGCTTCTACAGAGCACCTATCGAGGGTGCCTACAAGGATTACCTTGCAGCAAGAGACTCTCTCTACAAGACCGACGATAAGAAGAAGGAGAAATTCATCTCCCTTATGGATATAGCCCTGATGGGCATGAAGAAACTTAAGGCTGACGGTATCCTCACAGATATGGAAGTATCTGAGGAGAACAATGCCTGCACAGTTGTGGTTCCCGTTGAAGTTGATTACGGAAAAGGACCTGAAACCGAGAACTGGCTTGTGTTCTTTAAGAATGAAACTCACAATCATCCCACTGAGATCGAGCCTTTCGGTGGCGCTGCTACATGTCTTGGCGGAGCCATAAGAGATCCCCTTTCAGGAAGAGGCTATGTATATCAGGCTATGCGTGTTACGGGCGCAGCGGATCCTACCGTTCCCGTAGCTGACACCATGAAGGGCAAGCTCTCCCAGAAGAAGCTGGTAAGAGGCGCAGCTTCAGGATATTCATCCTACGGAAACCAGATAGGCCTTGCAACAGGCTATGTAAAAGAGATATACCACCCCGGCTATGTTGCCAAGAGAATGGAGATCGGTGCCGTTATGGGAGCGGCTCCTCAGGAGCACGTTATCCGTGAGAGCGCAGATCCGGGAGATATCATCATCCTCCTTGGCGGAAGAACAGGACGTGACGGCTGCGGCGGAGCAACAGGTTCCTCAAAGGCTCATGACAGCAAGTCCCTGACAAGCTGCGGAGCTGAGGTCCAGAAGGGTAATGCTCCCACAGAGAGAAAGCTTCAGAGGCTCTTTAGAAGACCTGAAGTCAGCGAACTTATCAAGAAATGTAATGACTTTGGAGCCGGCGGAGTTTCCGTTGCCATCGGCGAACTTGCTCCCGGGCTTGATATCAACCTTGACCTTGTTCCCAAGAAGTATGCCGGTCTTGACGGCACAGAGCTGGCCATATCCGAGTCTCAGGAGAGAATGGCCGTTGTTGTTGCGCCCAAGGATACCGAGAAGTTCCTTGCCTATGCAGCAGAGGAGAACCTGGAGGCTGTAAAGGTTGCGGTTGTAACCAAGGAGCCCAGGCTTGTACTTAACTGGCGCGGCAAGAAGATTGTTGATATAAAGAGATCCTTCCTTGATACCAACGGAGCTCATCAGGAGACGACAGTTGAAGTTGAGATTCCCAAAAAGTCCGAGAACTATCTTGAGAAGACAGCCTCGGATAAGGTGGCAAAGGCTCTTTCAAAGGGCAGTGTAAAAGAGGCGTGGATCGCCGAGATGTCAGATCTTAACGTCTGCTCACAGAAGGGCCTTGTGGAGATGTTTGATTCCTCCATCGGTGCAGGCTCTGTACTTATGCCCTACGGCGGTAAGTATCAGCTCACCGAGACCCAGACTATGATTGCCAAGCTTCCCGTTCTTGCGGGTAAAACAGATACAGTAACAATGATGAGCTACGGTTTTGATCCTTTCCTTTCAAGCTGGAGCCCTTATCACGGTGCAGCTTACGCTGTGACAGAGTCCGTCTCCAGGATCGTTGCCAGCGGCGGAGATTACAGGAACCTGCACTTCACCTTCCAGGAGTATTTCAAGAGAATGACCGAGGATCCAACTCGTTGGAGTCAGCCTTTTACAGCACTTCTTGGTGCGTATGAGGCACAGATGAAGTTCGGCATCGCCTCCATCGGTGGCAAGGACTCCATGTCCGGATCCTTTAACGAAATCAACGTTCCTCCTACACTGGTTTCCTTTGCGGTTGACGTTGCAAAGCTCTCCGATGTCATCACTCCCGAGCTTAAGACACCGGGCAACAAGCTGGTTCAGTTCAGGATTGCAAGAGATGAGTATGACCTTCCGGATTACGATAAAGTTAAGGCTCTCTACGGTCAGGTAAAAGAGCTTATGTCTGCAGGAAAGATCGTATCAGCTTACGCAGAGGACTGCTACGGAATTGCCGCTGCAGTCAGCAGAATGGCCTTCGGTAACTGCCTTGGTGTTAAGATCGCAGATGATATTGAGGCAAAAGAGCTGTTTGCCAACGATATAGCAGACATCATAGCAGAGGTTCCTGCTTCTGCCCTTGAGGATGCTCTTAAGGTAACCGGAGCAAGACTTATCGGTGAGGTTACAGGCGATGCAACCATCAGTGCCTGCGGCGAGAGCTTTGCTCTTGAAGATGCTCTCTGGGGCTGGAAGGGTACTCTTGAAAAGGTATTCCCTTCAAAGGTTGGTGACGACAATAGCAAGGTAGAGTCACCTCTTTATAAGGCTGACAGCATACATATCTGCAAGAACAAGGTTGCAAGACCTAAGGTATTCATCCCCGTATTCCCGGGAAGTAACTGCGAGTACGACAGTGCAGAGGCCTTCAGACGAGCCGGCGCTGATGTTGATATCAGGATTTTCAGGAACAGAGACGAGAAGGACATCACTGAGTCCGTAGCAGAGTTCAGAAAGGCCATCGCCAACGCCCAGATCATCATGTTCCCCGGCGGCTTCTCCGCAGGTGATGAGCCTGACGGCAGTGCCAAGTTTTTTGCTACAGCCTTCCAGAACGAAGAGATCAAGGCTGCTGTAGAAGATCTTCTTAATAACAGAGACGGACTTGCACTTGGAATCTGTAACGGATTCCAGGCTATGATAAAGCTGGGTCTTGTGCCTTACGGCAAGATCACAGGACAGAATGAGGATTCACCCACACTTACCTTTAACACCATCGGACGTCACATCTCCAAAATGGCGTACATCAAGGTGGTATCAAATAATTCACCATGGCTTACCGGTGCAACCTTGGGCGGAGTATACACCAACCCCGCATCCCACGGAGAAGGCCGCTTCGTAGCACCTGAGGCAGTTCTTGATGAGCTCTTTAAGAATGGCCAGATCGCCACACAGTACTGCGACCTTGAGGGCAATGTGACCATGGATGATGAGTGGAACATCAACGGTTCCTACCGGGCCGTAGAGGGCATCCTTTCACCGGATGGCCGCTGCCTCGGTAAGATGGCCCATTCAGAGCGTCGCGGCGACGGCGTAGCTGTAAACATCTTCGGCGAGCAGGATCTTAGCATCTTCGAGAGCGGCGTAAAGTACTTCTTGTAATGAGTACGCTTTTGGGAATCAGGGCTAAAATTTGTGCCCTTGCTCATGTTATGCTGAACACTCCGATGAGCCCTAAGCGGTTATCGTTTCGTGCATAGGCACTTACGATAACCAGGTCTCATCTCCGTAGCATAAAAAATCGCAAGGTTCACAAAATTTTAGCCGGATATTCCCAAAAGCTCACACTTACAAGGAAATCTGCGCTGATTCTCGACGGCGAATTTGTACATTTATAGATGCACAGGCGCTGCTTGGGAAAATTTGCAAAGTGCGAGCGATTTTTAGGCCGCGGAATCGAGACCTGCTATCGTGAGCACCTCTGTGCGAAACGATTGCGTATAGGGCTCGATGAAGCGTTTGGCCTAACTGAGTCGAGCACTTGCAAATTTTCCCATATAAAGCGCCGTACGGTTATACAAGTAGTAGTTTGGAGGAAGTAGGATATATGAAAGCGTTTTTGATTTTGGAGGATGGGACTGTCTTTGAGGGCAGGCACATAGGTGTGGATAAGGATGTGGTAAGTGAAGTTGTGTTTAATACTTCCATGGCCGGTTACACTGAAGTGTTCACAGATCCGTCTTATGCGGGGCAGGCTGTGTGTATGACTTACCCGCTGATCGGCAATTACGGCGTATGCCTGGAGGATATGGAGTCCGAGAGGATCTGGGTTGATGCTGTGATTGTCAGAGAGCTTTCGAAGGTGGCTTCAAACTTCAGATGTGACATCACTGTCCAGGAGTTTTTGGAGAAATACGAGATTCCGGGAATTGAAGGTATAGATACAAGAAAGCTGGTGCGTCTTCTTAGAGAGAAGGGCACCATGAACGGATATATCACCACCAATGAGAATATAAGATATGAGGATGTAAAGGATAAGCTTAAGGCCTACACCACAGGAGATGTGGTAAGCAGGGTATCCTGCACCGAGAAGCAGGTGATCGTGGGAACCACGGATCTTGCCGACAACGGTCCGCTTTCCGGAGCTGCCTCTTTTGACAGGGAGAAATATGAAGCTGCAAAAAGAGGTGACCTTACCAAGAGAGAGATGAGGCCCTCCAATGTTAAGGAGTTAAGCGGCTTTGGATACAAGGTGGCGCTCCTTGACTTCGGCGCCAAGAAGAATATTGCTTCTTCGCTGGCTGCCAGGGGATGCGATGTTACCATCTATCCAAGTACTACCACTGCTGAGGAGGTACTTGCGAATGAGCCCGATGGAATCATGCTTTCCAACGGCCCGGGAGATCCCAAGGAATGCACACAGATAATTAAAGAGATAAAGAAACTTTACGAATCCGATGTACCGATCTTTGCCATCTGTCTTGGACATCAGCTGATGGCTCTGGCAACAGGGGCTGATACCTACAAGCTCAAGTACGGCCACAGAGGAGGCAATCACCCTGTTAAGGATCTTGAGAACGGAAGGGTTTATATTTCTTCCCAGAACCACGGCTACGCGGTAGATACAGACAGCCTTGACCCGAAGGTGGCTGAGCCTGCCTTTGTGAATGTAAACGACGGCACCAACGAGGGACTTAAGTATGTGGGCAAGAACATCTTCACGGTTCAGTTCCATCCTGAAGCATGCCCGGGACCACAGGATTCAAGCTACCTGTTTGACAGGTTTATAGATATGATGTGTGCGACAACGATAAACAAGAAAAGCGTTTCCGAGTAGTCGGCATGAGGAAGTAAAGGAAGGTTATACATATGCCCAAGAATAAAGACGTTAAAAAGGTTCTGGTCATCGGTTCAGGACCCATTGTAATAGGACAGGCTGCGGAGTTCGACTATGCGGGAACTCAGGCCTGCAGATCACTTAAGGAAGAGGGAGTTGAGGTTGTTCTCGTAAACTCAAACCCTGCTACCATCATGACAGACAAGGACATTGCGGATGAGGTGTATATTGAGCCTCTTACGGTCAAGGTCCTGGAACAGATAATAGAAAAAGAGAAACCGGATTCCATCCTTCCTACCCTTGGAGGGCAGGCAGGTCTTAACCTTGGAATGGAGCTGGATGAGTCGGGATTTTTGAAGTCTCACAATGTAAAGCTTCTTGGAACCACAGCCGAGACCATCAGAAAGGCTGAGGACAGGCAGGAATTCAAGGATACCATGGAGAAGCTTGGCCAGCCTGTAGCGGCATCTACCGTTGTTCACAACGTTGAGGACGGCGTTGCATTTGCAAGACAGATCGGATACCCCGTGGTACTGCGTCCTGCTTTTACCCTTGGAGGAAGCGGCGGCGGAATAGCTCACGATCAGACGGAGTGTGAGGAAATCCTCAAAAACGGTCTAAGGCTCTCAAGGGCCAATGAGGTTCTTGTTGAGAGATGCATTTCCGGCTGGAAGGAAATCGAGTACGAGGTAATGCGTGATTCCATGGGAAACTGCATCACCGTCTGCAATATGGAGAACATCGATCCTGTAGGCGTTCACACAGGTGATTCCATTGTTGTTGCTCCTTCGCAGACTCTTTCCGACAAGGAATATCAGATGCTCAGAAGCGCAGCACTCAGCATCATTGACGAGCTGAAGATCACCGGAGGCTGCAACGTTCAGTTTGCGCTGCATCCCACAAGCTTTGAGTACTGTGTTATCGAGGTTAACCCCAGAGTAAGCCGTTCTTCAGCTCTGGCAAGTAAGGCTACCGGATATCCCATAGCCAAGGTTGCGGCTAAGATAGCTCTTGGATATACACTGGATGAGATCAAGAATGCCATCACAGGCAAGACCTATGCCAGCTTTGAGCCCACACTGGACTACTGCGTAGTGAAGTTCCCAAGACTTCCCTTCGATAAGTTCATTACAGCCAAGAGAACCCTTACCACACAGATGAAGGCTACCGGTGAGGTGATGAGTATCTGCACGAATTTTGAGGGTGCCATGATGAAGGCCATAAGGTCTCTTGAGCAGCATGTAGACTGTCTTACCAGCTACGACTTCTCAGAGCTTGACGATGATGAGCTTTTGGAGCGTCTTAAGGTGGTTGACGACCAGAGGATCTGGGTTATCGCCGAGGCACTGACAAGGGGCTTTAGTCATGACAAGATCCATGAGATCACCATGATCGATAACTGGTTTATAGAGAAGATTCATACCCTGGTCAAGATGGAGCTTAAGCTTCTTAGGATCGGCGAGAAGAACAGCGCCGGTATGGCAGGAACCCTGGAGGATGCAAGAAAAATCATCAGCTTCGAGACAATGCTGGAAGCAAAGCGTCTGGAGTTCCCTGACACCGTAATAAGCAGATTTACAAGATTCCCTGTTGAGGTCCTCAAGGCCCTCAGGGATGAGTACAACATACATGCCACTTTCAAGATCGTTGACACCTGTGCAGCTGAGTTTGCTGCCCAGACACCTTATTACTACTCAGTTTACAACGGTCCCGACTCAGAGGATGAGGCTGCTTTAAATTCTTCTAAAGACAAGAAAAAGATACTGGTTCTTGGCTCAGGCCCCATCAGGATCGGCCAGGGTATCGAGTTTGACTACTGCTCGGTACACGCCACCTGGGCCTTCAAGAAAGCCGGATTTGAGACCATCATTATCAACAACAATCCTGAGACTGTCAGCACGGACTTCGACATTGCGGATAAGCTCTATTTTGAACCTCTGACAGCAGAGGATGTTGAGAATATCGTTCGCCTTGAAAAGCCCGACGGAGCAGTGGTTCAGTTCGGCGGACAGACAGCCATCAAGCTCACTCAGGACCTGATGAAGATGGGAGTTAAGATCTACGGTACCGACGCCAAGGACGTTGATGCTGCGGAGGACAGAGAGATCTTCGACAGGATCCTTGAAGAGACACAGATAAAGCGCGCCCAGGGTGCTACGGTATATACCGCAGAGGAAGCCAAGGAAGTTGCAAATCGCCTTGGATATCCCGTTCTTGTGCGTCCTTCCTACGTGCTTGGCGGACAGGGTATGCAGATAGCTCTTTCCGATGATGAGATCGAGGAGTTTATGAACATCATCAACAGATATGCTCAGGATCACCCCATTCTTGTAGACAAGTACCTTCAGGGCGTTGAGACGGAAGTTGATGCTGTGTGCGACGGCGAGGACATCGTTATCCCCGGTATCATGGAGCATATCGAGAGGTCCGGAATCCACTCCGGAGACTCAATCTCCGTATATCCCGCACAGTCTCTTTCACAAAAGGTAAAAGACACTATTGCGGAGTACACAAAAAGACTTGCCAAGGCTCTTCATGTCATCGGACTTATAAACGTTCAGTTCATAGCTGTGGGAGATGAGGTCTACATCATTGAGGCTAACCCCAGATCTTCAAGAACTGTGCCCTATATCAGCAAGGTTACGGGAATCCCCATTGTTGATCTGGCAGCAGAGGTCATGATGGGCAGGAAGCTTAAAGACCTGGGATATACACCGGGACTTCAGCCTGAAGCCAATTATGTGGCCATAAAGATGCCTGTGTTCTCCTTTGAGAAGATAAGAGGAGCGGAGATAAGCCTCGGACCTGAGATGAAGAGTACAGGTGAGTGCCTTGGTATCAGCAAGAGCTTCAACGAAGCCCTCTACAAGGCTTTCCTTGGATCAGGTATCAACCTTCCCAAGTACAAGCAGATGATCATCACGGTAAAAGACTCAGATAAGGGTGAAGTCATTGATATAGCCCGCCGCTACGAGAAGCTCGGCTACATCATCTACGCCACAAGGTCCACTGCCAACACCTTGAACGAAAACGGTGTAAAGGCCAGAAAGATAAACCGTATCAGCCAGGAATCTCCTACGGTGATCGACCTTATCCTTGGACACAAGATCGACCTTGTTATCGATACACCTACCCAGGGCCGTGACAAGAGCCGTGACGGATTCCTGATCAGGCGAACAGCCATAGAGACCGGAGTAAATGTCATCACTGCGCTTGATACTGCAAGAGCGCTGGTAACAAGCCTTGAGGCAGCAGGTACGGAAGAGGGCCTGGAACTTATAGATATTGCGAAAATTTAACGACAGCTCTTTTGAGAACATCAGATAAGAATAAAAAACGGCATGCAGCCATATAATACAGGCTGCATGCCGTTTTTTATTAGCTGTGCTTTTTGCGATAGACCCGCGGGGAGCAGCCGTATTTTTTTTCAAAAACCCGATAGAAGTAAGCACTGTTCTCGTAGCCTATCTTCTCAATGATACGCTCCGTGGTCAGTGTAGTGTTCTCGAGATAATAGGCAGCCTGCTGAAGCTTCCTCTGCTGCAGGAGCTGTTTGAAATTGTATCCCGTATAGCTCTTTAGAAGGCGGCTTAAATATGCAGTGGTATAGCCGCTTTTACTGGCAAATTCCTCAAGAGTGCCATTTCTGTAATTGTGATCAATGTACTCCAGGGCACAGATGGTTATGTTCTGACCCTTGGAGCGCATGTCTTTCAGGGTATCCGCCGACAGGGCAGCCAGATTCATGAGAAGAAGGTCCATGGTGGTGAGGATTATCAGGTTCATGTCGTTGGAATGATTGATAAGAGTCCATATGAGGTTCTCCATAAGATTTTCCACCGTGATGATGCCAAGGGTGTGATAGATGAGATAATCCCGCTGCCTCTTTTGATCAGAAAGGGAAGAGATGATAAAGTCACGGAGAATGTTCTCCTTGTCGTAGGATGCACTTCCTCTTGTAAAGAACTCCGGAAGGATTATGAAGTTAAGGGCCAGATCCTCCCTGCCGCTGGGCATTATCTCATGTCTGGCATGGCGGTTCATAAGGAGGATATCCCCCTGTGTAAGGGTGAGGGTATCTCCGTCGACAATCCTGGTGGTGATGCTGCCCTTAAGTATAACCATCATTTCAATGTAGTTGTGCCTGTGCTCGGGGAAATAGGCAAACCGGGTGTGGGGGCGGATGGCGATGAGCTTGCCCTGTTCAAGAAGCTTGCTGCTGTCCACAACAAACTCATCCTCCGAGGTGTAGATCTCTTTTTGGATGGAGCTTCTGCCATTAAGAAGCTGCTCCTCTTCCTCTGTTATCCTGTACAGATTCTCCAGTATTTCTTCTCTCATAGGATCACTCCGTTTTATGTCAAATAAGGTTCTATTTTGCAATAGATAAGGTTCTGTTAAACACGCCTTGCGCATAATATTATAGCATCATAAATGACAATTGTATTGAGGGTTAAATATGAATGAATATTTTCTTGCTATTGATATCGGGGCTTCCAGCGGAAGGCATATCATAGGCTGGGTGGACCGTGGAAGAATGCATCTTAAAGAGGTGCACAGGTTTGAAAACAGGCAGGTTATGGTAGACGGGCATATGTGCTGGGATATGGATAACCTCCAAAGCGGAGTTATTGAGGGACTTAAAGCCTGCAAAGAGCAGGACATGATCCCCAATACCATCGGCATCGACACCTGGGCTGTGGACTTTGTGCTTCTTGACAGGGACGACCGCATGATAGGAAATCCCGTTTCCTACAGGGACGGGCGCACCGCGAACATGGACAGAGAAGTTTATGAGATCATCCCGGAAAAAGAGCTGTATGAGAAAACCGGGATTCAAAGGCAGCCATTCAACACTATTTTCCAGCTTATGGCGCTGAAAAAAGAAAGCCCCAAAGACCTGGAGGAAGCAGAGAGTCTTCTTATGATACCGGACTATCTTAATTTCCTTCTTACGAAAGTCAAGAAACAGGAGTATACAAATGCCACCAGCACAGGTCTTGTGAACGCCGGAACAAAGACCTGGGATAAAGAGCTGATAGATAAACTGGGACTTCCTCAAAGATTTTTCGGAGAGCTTTCACTTCCGGGAACCGTAGTCGGAAAGCTTAGTGATGATATCGCCGGGGAAGTGGGCTTTAGCAGCACAGTTATCCTGCCCGCAACCCATGACACCGGGTCTGCATTCCTCTCGGTACCCGCAAGGGATGAGACTTCCGTATATCTCTCCAGCGGGACCTGGAGTCTTCTTGGGATAGAGAGCAAATCTCCCATAATATCCGAGGAAGCAAGAAGAGAAAACCTTACCAATGAAGGCGGGGCTTTCTACAGATACAGATTCTTAAAGAACATAATGGGGCTATGGATAATCCAGTCAGTAAGACGGCAGCTCAACGGCAGCGAATATGTGAAGGGCAAAAAGAGCAGTTATGCCACAGGCAGAAATTACAGCTTCCCGGACCTTATTGAAGAGGCAAAAAAATGCGAGGATTTTGCCGGAGTAATAGATGTCAATGATGACTCTTTTCTCTCGCCGGAGAGCATGATAGACGCCATAAAAAGCTACTGCAAAAGGAAAGATATGCCGGTGCCCCAAAGCGTAGGAGAGATCATGCAGAGCGTCTACAAAGGACTTGCACTGTGCTACAGGGATACCGTAAGAAAGCTTGAAGACATAACCGGGAAAAGAATCACCGGCATCAATATAATCGGCGGAGGGTGTCAGGACGAGTATTTAAACAGCCTTACCGCCAAGGCTCTTGGGCTTCCTGTTTACGCCGGTCCAATCGAGGGAACCGCAATAGGTAACCTGGTGGTACAGATGATAAGCGCCGGCATATTTGAAGACCTTTCCGGGGCAAGAGATTGTATCTATAACAGTTTTGACATAAAGACTTATCGATAATAAAACGGAGGATTACGGATGAGCTACGAAAACGCAAGAGAAAGCTATGCTGCAATTGGTGTTGATACCGAGGCAGCGATGGAGAAACTTAAAAAGGCGCAGATTGCGCTGCACTGCTGGCAGGGTGATGATGTCAGAGGTTTTGACACTGACCCCGAAAAGCCCCTTACAGGCGGAATTCAGACAACAGGAAATTACCCCGGAAGAGCAGGAAATCCGCAGGAACTTATGGCTGATATTGATGAGGTTTTAAAGCTCATCCCCGGAAAGGCCAAGCTTAACCTTCACGCCAGCTACGCCATTTTCGATGAGGAGAACGGAGGATGGGTAGACAGGGACAGGCTTGAGCCGAAGCACTTTAAAAAGTGGGTGGATTTCTGCAAGCAGAGAAACCTTGGATGTGACTTTAATCCCACTTTCTTCTCGCACCCCAAATGCGATCCACTTACTCTTTCTTCACCGAATGAAGAGACAAGAAAGTTCTGGATAGAGCATGGCAAGGCCTGCATTCGCATTTCCTCATATCTTGCAAAGGAGCTTGGGGAAACCTGTGTCATGAATATCTGGACCGGTGACGGTTTCAAGGACATCCCTGCTGACAGAAAGGGACCAAGAGACCGCTACAGGGATTCCATCGAGCAGATCCTGTCAGAGCCCTTTGATTTTAACCAGGTCAAGCCCTGCGTGGAGTCCAAGGTATTCGGCATCGGAGTTGAGTCCTACACAGTGGGAAGTGCTGAGTTTGCCCTGAGCTTTGCGGCAACTCACAAGGATAAGTGCATCCCGCTTATGGATAACGGACACTACCATCCAACAGAGGTTGTAAGCGACAAGATACCGGCTCTTTTATCCTTCTTCCCCAATATCGCTCTTCACATTACAAGGCCTGTGCGCTGGGATTCCGACCATATTGTGCTCTTTGATGATGAGACAAAAGAGATAGCGAAGGAGATCGTGCGCTGCGGCGGACTTGAGGGTTCGGTATTCATGGCTCTGGACTACTTTGATGCCTCGATAAACAGGATCAGCGCCTGGGTGACAGGCTACAGGAATACGCAGAAGGCTCTTTTATATGCCCTTCTTTCCCCTAATGAGGAGCTTAAGAACCTGCAGGATAGCGGAAACTTCACAGAGCTGATGGTTCGTATGGAGGAACTTAAGACCATGCCCTTCGGAGAGGTGTGGAATGAGTATTGCCAAAGATGCGGTGTTCCCGGCGACGGCAGATGGTTTGAAGAGGCAAAACGCTACGAAGATGAAGTGCTTTCAAAGAGAAGCTGAAGTAAGAAGATAACGGATAGGAGACAATAAAATGAGAGTTTTGGATGCAGAATTTACAAAGGGATTCATTCGCATGGCGGATGACGGATGGCAGCAGGGCTGGCATGAGAGAAACGGCGGAAACCTCTCCTACAGGATGAAGCAGGAGGAAGTTGATGCTGTAAGAGAAGATTTCAAGGAGGGACAGTGGCAGGATATAGGAACCGTTGTTCCGGATCTTGCGGGAGAGTTCTTTCTTGTGACCGGCTCCGGAAAGTTCTTCAGAAACGTGATAATAAAGCCGGAGGACAGCCTCTGCATAGTCGAGATAGATGAAAAGGGAGAAAAATACAGGATAGTCTGGGGGCTTATAAACGGCGGAAAGCCAACCTCTGAGCTTCCTTCACATCTCATGAACCACGAGGTCAAAAAGAGAGTTACAAACGGCAGATACAGGGTCATCTATCATGCCCACACCACAAACACCATCGCCCTTACCTTTGTGCTTCCCCTGGAAGATAAGGTGTTCACAAGGCAGCTCTGGGAAATGGCCACAGAGTGTCCCGTTGTATTTCCTGACGGAATAGGTGTTGTGCCCTGGATGGTTCCCGGGGGAAAAGAGATTGCGGTTGCCACCAGCAGACTGATGGAAGACTACGATGTTGCAATCTGGGCCCATCACGGAATGTTTGCCGCAGGAGAGGATTTCGATATCACCTTCGGGCTTATGCATACCGTGGAAAAATCGGCAGAGATCCTGGTTAAGACCCTCTCAATGACAGGGACCAAGAGACAGACCATCACCACCGACAATTTAAGACAGCTGGCAAAAGACTTTGGCGTTACACTGCCGGAGAAGTTCCTGTAAGGTCTTTTACCTGTTCCTACTGGATGCAGACTCCTTTCGATAAGCGGAAGGAGTCATTTTTGTGTG
>SVGA01000014.1 GCA_015056575.1 Butyrivibrio sp. | reverse complement strand
GACTTCTGAAGGTCGATGATGTGGATTCCGTTTCTCTCTGTGAAGATGTAAGGAGCCATTTTAGGGTTCCATCTTCTGGTCTGGTGTCCGAAATGTACACCTGCTTCAAGTAACTGTTTCATTGATACAACGCTCATTTTGATACCTCCGTTTGGTTAATCTTCCGTACACCTTGTGCCTGTTGTTCCTGCAGTGCGTCTCCTGTCAGGCAGGCTCTTCTTCTGATCGGCAATACCGACACCGGAAAAAGAATCGGATGTACGTGTGTATTTGTTACTGCCGCAGCCTTAAATGGGCATAAACAGCCCTATAAGCCCACAGCTTTTATATATTATCATACGGATTTTGATAAATCAACAAAAAAATAAGACATTATCCACATTTTTACGGCAATGTCTTATTTCGTGATTATATTTGCAATCTGTTCGTAGTCTGCACCTTCGGGAATTTTCTTTACTCCCGAACGGATTATCCTGTCTATGTGCTGTTCCACAAGATATCTGTTAAAAGAGCCGGCGTTATCGATAAGTCCTTCTCTTTCAAGGATGGCAGCTACAGCTTCAGATCCGAGCCCACCGGGAATCGTAACAGTTTTACCTGTTGATGCTGCCTGCGAAGATGCCTGTGTTCCTGTTGATGTACCGGTTCCGCCTTCAGCAGATGTTCCCGTTTCCGATGATGAACTTTTTCCGGTTGATGTATCTGTACCGGTTCCTGTCCCGGATTCAGATGAAGTGCCTGATCCTGATGAAGTATTCCCACTATTGGATGAAGCATTACCTGATGAAGCGCTTCCGGATGAAGAACTGCCTGACGTAACCTCTGATGAAGATGTCTTACCCGCATCCGTATCGCTTCCCTGTGCCGAAGTATTTTTTCCTGAGGATGTCGTATTTTCAGAAGTTCCGGTCGATGCTTTGGTTGAACTTTCGCTTGAAGTCCCAGATCCTGTATCTTTTGCAGAAGCTACATCAGTGGTCTTTACCTGTTCTTCTGCTGCACCCTGAGCATCATCGCCTGAGCTTTCACCTTCAGAAGTTCCCTCTTCTGTTTCCGGATCTTCTCCTTCTTCCTCTTCTCCAGCCACGTCAGAAGCAGATTGATCTGGCGAAGTGACTGCCTGGTCGACTTCCTCAGGTATTTTTTCTCCTGCTTGACCCAATGGCGTATCGGATGAAGATGTATCGTTTTTTTCATTGCTGTTACCTGCCTCTATGCCGTTTTGTGAAAGTGTTCCCGTCCCGGCTTCTATCATTCCGAGCTCCTTGGCCCGTCTTATTACCTCAGCATCACTTATTGTGGCCTTTCTGCCACCAAGGGCAAAGCCCATGACTATAGCGGTGAGAATGATGCCTATTCCCATTCCGCGAAGATAATACTTTAGTTTCATTAAAATATCATTCCTTTATCGTACTTTTCTATGTTTGTTTGAAAGGTCTATAACAAGCTTGACTTCACCTATTCCAAGGCCAAGTTCTCTTGCTATGACCATATTTGACTTCCCCTGTTTGTGCATCTCAAGGATCTGTCTGTTCTGAGATGCGGGATCGTTGGCTGTGAGTTCTTCCATGGATTTATCCGGATTTTTGGCTTTCCCCTGGACTCTTACCGCCTCTTTGATGGGAATCACCTTTGAATCCTGCGTCTGTCCGGATTCGCCGCTTCCTCCTATAACATGAAGGCCGTTAAGATCCTCTGCATTAAGGATCTCTGCGGGGATCTCTTCAAGAACATCCAGTTCCTTGAGGTTCTTCTCATCAACATAGCCGCTTTCTATATTGCCTTCAGGCTCGGCCTTCGATGCAACGATAGCCGGAGCATCTTCATCGGGCTGATCATTCTTTTCCTTATAGGGAATGTGGATCCCGCTGAGCTTATCTTCTGTCTCGTCAATATAAACTGCCCGAAGATTCGTAGCCTCTTTTGCCTCCTTGGCTGTGGCCTGGGCATCAAGAACAGCCTGTTTGGCTTCGTCAGTCTTTCTTGAGACTTCTGATACAACAGACGTAAGATTTTTGTGCTTGTCATTGAGCATGTCATACATGAACATGACTTCATCGTGATTTTTATGGATATCATTGATGACGGTATCAGAATATTCGCCGATGGCTGACATCTTCTCGTTGGAAATGCGCTCCATGGCTCTCTCTGTCCTGTCCAGAGTATTGTCAACGGTATCGTCGACCATATTTTCGATGGTTTCCTTCTGATCCTCGACCTCACGTCTAACAAGCTCACGGATCTCCTTCTCCATGAGCATCTTCTCTTCTTCATCCATCTCTTTACCGGCAGGAAGAAGGTAACCTAATATTATCGCAGCAAAGCCTGCGACGATAAGAACAATCTCTGTGATACTTATCATAACTCCGCCCAAAAAATCCCAACAAAAGAGTCGTGTCTAAAAAAACACGTTTATTTATTATAATATAGAAAAGTTAAATCTTCAAATCAAAACCTGATGAAAGACGAAGATCCACAGGTTTCCCATGCCTGTCTCTGATATGGTCGGCGATTTTCTCCATCTGCTCTGTTGTCAGCTGACGTTCAACCACCTCGTCATCGTCCCCTTGTTTTCTGCGCCGATTCCTTCCTCCGTCTCCCATGTACTCGTTGGAGCCCTTGTCCTGCGCGTCGGCATTCATTCCGTCCTGAGAAATATCGTTTTTGGAATTTACCTGATGCTGCTGATTCTCAACCTCATTGTTAAACTGAGTCTGAAAATTATGCTGATCAGCAACGGGCCTTGCCTCTTCCGCAGCTCTCATACTGGTCACATCCGTGGATGTAGCCATAACACCGAAATCAATTCTGTTAATTGACATCTCTCATACACCTCCTCTCTCCCTATATATAATATCGGCCTGCCACTTAAAATCAGATAGGAGCAGTCCTTACATCCCCCGAATTAACAACAAACTTACTGTACTGAACAGGCTTTTTTACTATCATGGAAAGTTCCCCTATATTGACAGTTATTCCCGGATAAGCTGTCCCCTCAACAATTACTTCAGCTTCCTTGGACTCTGCCAGTTTTTCCATGAGCTCCGAATATTCTTCGGAATCCCTCTCGATCTGCATAGTAAGTGTTTTATTCATTTCTATAAGCTTCTTGACATTGGCAACCTGATCGGGGGTGAACTTGGCGCCGGCCTTAAGCATCTTGGTAAAGCCCTCAATGGTTGGCTTTATGCTCTCGATATTCTTGCTGGCTGTCTGTATGTTCTTCTGAAGTTCCTTCAGCCTTATCTTAAGCTGAGGATCGGCCCCCACCTCGATTATGGTATTAGCTCCCATCTCGGAGCCAAGCACCTTCGCGGTTATCTTGTCGGCTGCCGTAACCTTACCGCCTGCAATGAAACCTCTTTTACCTGTGACCGTGATCTCGGTTCCGGAAGCCACCGTTGAGTGGAGTATACTTTCACTGGTAATGCTGCCTTTGGCCATAATTGTGGCGTTCTCAATAAATTTGGTGACCACGTTGCCGCCTGCCTTGATATTTCCGCCGGCTTTTACTCCGCACTCAAGTATAACATCTGCCCCGGCGTCAATGATAGCCCCTTCAACTATTCCTTTTACAACAACATTGCTTCCGGCCTTAACGCTGAAGTTGGATGCAACAATACCGTTTACATGAACACTACCCTCATACTCGATATTACCTGTGGATACATCAACATTCTCAAGAACAAGAACATCCGAAACGGTGATCTTTCCTTCCTTTACGGTAACATGTCCGGTCTTCTCGGCTGTAAGGGTCAGTTTATCCTCTGAAAGGACCGTGTTCTTTCCGTATTTTATAAAAGCGGACTTAACGCTATGAGGCTTAATACTCTCGCCGTAAACATTAATTCCGGCTTCCCCCGGCTTCTCAGGGTGAAGGGTCGCAAGAAGCTGCCCCGCTTCCACGTTATTGATAAGGTTTAAGTGAAAATAATCGACGCTGCCATCTTCTCTTAGTGTGGGCTTTGCCCGAAGATTCGCATTAAAATGGAGCTCCACCTTCGCGTCATGTCCCTGTACAACCGGTTTTCCTTCGGCCACAACAAGTTTCTTACAGTATTGCCTGTGCTCAAAAAAGCTATGGATCACATCCTTTTTGATCCCATAAGCGACCTTTCTGTAAGCAAGGCTGCTAAGAACCTCATTCTCTGTCATAAGCTCTGCCCCATCGGAAGGTGGGTAAAAAAAAGCTGTGACAGTCATGCGGTCCTCTGAAATGTCGAATTTACATGCCTCACGTTCGGGAAGAATCTGAGCGTCATTAAAAAGAACGACACTTTCGTCTGCTTTTGTCACAGCGTCATTGATAACAACTACATCATATTGAATTTTTCTGTCGTCAAGATAATCTCTGACATCATTGACGTTTAAGGGATCACCGCCATCTGTCGGCGCATATACCTTGATGCCTGTTCCTTTGGGCGTTATCACCAACTGAAAATAACCATTCATTCTGTTTTCCCCGCAGCCTTATCATCTGGAATTTGTAAGTATTCCCAGGTATTTTCCGAGCTTTTCCCTCATCTTCTGCAAAGCTCTGGTATGAAGCTGGGATACTCTTGATTCGGATACCTCGAGAACTTCGCTGATCTCCTTGAGGGTAAGCTCCTCGTAATAATAAAGAAGTATTACCTTCTTTTCCTTGTCTGTAAGAAGTTCAAGGGATTCTGCCAGCATTTTCTTAAGCTCTTCCTTCTCAACTGCTTCCTCGGGTTTCACAAATGAAGAACTGTGACTGTTGGCATCATCTGTTATGTCAGATCCCTGATCCATGAATTCGTTTAAAGAGACAACTCCCGTTACCTTCATCTGGTTCTGCCAATTCTGGTACTCGTCCTCACTGATCTCCATCTTGGCAGCTATCTCAGCATCGGTAGCCACATGTCCGCCTTCTCTTTCGATCTCTCTTATGGCAGCATCTATCTTTTTCTGACGCTGTCTGATGGTACGGGGAATCCAGTCCATCTTCCTTATCTGATCCAAAATTGCGCCACGGATCCTAAGGCTCGCATAGGTCTCAAATTTAACGTCCTTCATAAGGTCGAACTTATCAATGGCATCAATAAGTCCAAAGATACCGTAACCTACAAGATCATCGTATTCAACGTTAAATCCAAGGTACATACTGAGCCTTCCGGCAACAAGTTTAACCAAAGGAGCATACTCCAGGATGAGCTTCTCTCTGACATCAGCTGACTTGGTCTTATTATATTCTGTCCATAATTTATTTCTGCCTGCCTCGTCCATGCATTATATCCCCGGCTTTTAGTTTTTCTAGAATTCAGAAGTGATATTCTGATCGTCAACTGAGGTAATATCCTCACCGCCCTCAGCTTCCATTGCAGCCCTTGCCTCTTCCTCAAGTCTCTCTGCTTCAGCTTTTTCGGCCATGGCCTTCTCGTAATTCACATCAAGGAACCTGTTGATCATCTTCTCGATGATCAGACCGATGATAAGAAATACAACAACGGATGCAAAAACAATAATAAACCAATCACTTACCGGATAGTGCTTAAAGTATGTGAAAATCGCAATTATCGCTGTACATCCAAGCACTATCAGCGGCGTGATCAGTTTGGTATTAACTTTTTTAATCTGTTCAATATCGGTATTCATATGGTCTTCTCAGGCTTTCCTACAGCTCTGATAATAAAATTACCGTTCTCTGGATAAAAAATTACTGTCCTACCGTAAGAGTCTCCCGTATCCTGGGCCAGAACAGGAATGTTCATCTCTTTTAGCTTTTTCAAAGTAGCCTGAACATTTCTGTCCCCGACACGCATAGCATTGTTGTTTGACTGAAAAGCAAACATCTGAGCGCCACCGGCAATCTTCGCCACAAGGCGCTGTCTGCTGGCTCCCTTTGCTACAATCTGCTTGATGAGCTCTTCTATGCCCGTATCGGCAAACTTCGGAATATTTGAATTATTTTTTATCTCAGATGAATCAGGTAGCATAATATGTGCCAGACCGCCTATTTTTGTAACAGGGTCTCTCACAGCAATTCCCACACAGGAGCCTAGTCCCAGCGTAGTGATTCCGTCGGGGCTGACACAAATATTCAGATCGGCCATACCAACCTTAATAATTTGACTCATATACAACCCTCATTAAATATCAATGTCTCCCATACCGAGAGATGACAGAATCTTCTTATAACCATCCATATCAGGTAAAAGAATAAAGTATCCGCTGAGCTTAAGTTCATCAAAGAACTGTGTCTCGATCAGAAGTATTTTGTCACCCATCATTCCAAACTGGATAGCCGGAACACTGAGTATAGCAGCCGCCATATCAATTGCCACGTAAGGAACCGAAGGTACAAGCTTAAGGTTAGTCATCATCGAAAGTGAATTCAGATAAGAACCTGTGATGATATTGCCCACTTCCTTAAGGGCTGACATCTCAACCTCGTCAAATTCCTGATCTTCGGGCTTTGCCCCTGTTCCCATAAGCTTATCCACAAGGTGTCTTGCGGCCTGTTTTCCCAAAAGGAACATGATACTTCCGTCTATATCTCCCTCAACGGCAAGATATATTCCTGCCATTATCTGTTCTGCTCCGCCCATCATGTCCCCGACGTCTTTGAAATCAAGAAGTCTGACCTGGGGAACAGACATATCAACTTTCGTTCCGATCATCTGTGCCAAAGCTGTGGTGGCATTACCGGCTCCGATATTGCCCAGCTCCTTGAGTACATCAAAGTACTGGCTGGATAAATTATCCAGACTCATATCTCCCATATTAAGTCCTCCAATCAGCCTGCGCTTGAACCTTTCTCTTTTACTTCCTTCTCAGCTACTACAGCGTCAAGATCGAGAATTGATACAAGTCCTCCTTCATAATGCCCTACTCCGTTTACAAAAGAAGCATTGGATTTGCTCTTCTTATCGTCGTAACGGACCTTCTCAATGTTGTTTGAATCAAGAGTAAGAACCTGGTTAACCTGATCCACTATGATTCCCACAAGATCTCCCTCTCCTGTCTTAAGGATAATGATCCTGCTCTTTCCTGTGATCTCATCCTCAGCAAGACCCATCTTCATCCTTACACTCATTACGGGAACGATCTCACCACGGATGTTGATAACGCCCTTTAAGTAATCATCAACCTTGGGAACTCTGGTGATCTGCTGCATTCTTACGATATTATCGATGAATTTGATGTTAATGCCGTACTGCTCGTCATCGATTTTAATAACTATGTACTGGATAAGTTCTCCGCTTTCCTTACTATCTCTCAGCTCATTCATATCGATAATCTCCCTTTCTTTAGATTATTGAATTGGTATCAAGGATAAGAGCTATCTCGCCGTCTCCAAGGATCGTAGCGCCGCTGATAAACTTACATTTAGCAGTGTACTTGCCAAGAGGCTTGATAACTATTTCCTGCTGTCCCATCAATTCGTCGATAACAAGCCCAACCTGCTGATCGCCTTTTCTTGCGATAACCACAACCATGTCCTCATCGGGAGATTTTGTGGATTCGGTATCAAGGACTTCGTTGAGCCTTATGATAGGAGTTACGCTTCCACGAAGATTGATAACTTCCCTATTCTCAACCAGTTTAAGATCCGAAGGTGTAACATCTTCGATACTCTGGATCGAATCAAGAGGAATAGCATATTTTTCTTCGCCGATGATAACCATGAGAGCCTGGATAATAGCCAGTGTAAGAGGAAGTCTGATAACCCAGGTGGAGCCTTCTCCAAGCTTTGTTCTAACCGTTACTTCACCGGAAAGTGATTCTACCTTTGACTTAACAACGTCAAGTCCTACGCCTCTTCCGGAGATTTCAGATACCTGCTTTGCGGTAGAGAATCCGGGGTGGAACAAAAGCTCTACGCACTGCTTCTCTGTAAGAAGAGCTGCCTGTTCGGGAGTAACAACACCCTTTTCAATGGCTTTATTCTTAACCGCCTCGGCGTCAATACCGTTTCCGTCATCACCAACCTCGATAACAACGCTGTTGCCATCCTGGAAAGCATGGAGGAAAATCTGGCCTACATCGGGCTTGCCGCGCTGAGCACGAATCTCTGCCGACTCAATACCGTGATCGGCACTGTTTCTGATAAGGTGCATCAGAGGATCGCCGATCTCATCAACCACGGTACGATCCATTTCTGTCTCTTCACCGGTCATGGTCAGTTCCATCTTTTTGCCCAGTGTCTTATTAAGATCACGGATCATACGAGGGAATTTCTGAAGTACACTCTCGATAGGAACCATTCGAACTTTCATGACTGATTCATGAAGGTTTGTGGTAACACTCTCAAGGTACTCGATCTGCTCATTAACATTGCTGTTACTTACTCCTGAAGTATTGGCTGCGGAAATAAGTGAGTTCTTTGCTATGATAAGCTCACTTACCAGGTTCATGAGAACATCCAGCTTTTCAATATCAACACGGACTGTTCTGTTAACAACAGGCTTTCCTACAGGCTTCTTGCCTCCGGCTCCGCCGGCTGCCGCTGCAGGTGCAGGTGCCTGTGAAGCTTTGGGAGCAGGTGCAGGTGCTGCTTTAGCGGGTTCTGCAGCAGGTGCAGGAGCAGGAGTTTCTTCCTTGTCTTCTGTACTCTTTGCACCGTTAAGGTCAAATTCTCCGCATTCACAGCCTTCAACTTCCGAAACGGATTTAACTATCTCTTCAACCTTTTCTTTGGATTCATCTGTGATCACAACAAGGCTGAAACTGTATTCAAATTTTTCGTCTTCAATATCCTGAGTAGAAGGATCTGATACTGCGATCTCACCAATCTCTTCCAGTCCCTTGAATACAAGGAAACCTCTTGCAGCCTTAAGAATGCAGGACTCCTGAATATGTACGGTAACACCGTAGATCTTTTTGCCCTGAGAAACGGCTTCTTCCAATGTTGATTTTACTGATGGATCGAGTTTGATGGCTCTGTAGTCTGTGGTTCCGTCTGCACCGGCAGCGGGAGCGTCAGCTGCAGAAGCTGCATCGGCAGCGGGAGCAGCCTCAGCAGCAGGAGCCCCGGCATCACCGCCAGAGCCGTTCCTTATATCTGCAAGAGCCTTTATGATGTTCTGGTGTTCGTCAGTACCCTCGTCCTGATTCTCAGTGATGTTGTCTACATATTCCTGAATAGCATCAAGACACTGCAGGAGAACATCAATATCCGCGGATTTGATCTTGATCTTACCGCCACGAACATCCGAGAATACATCCTCCATATCGTGGGTGAGGTTCTGCATCCTGGTATAGCCCATGGTTCCGGCCATACCCTTCATGGAATGGGCAGATCTGAAGATCTCGTTAATACAATCCTCATTCTCGGGATCCTGCTCCAAAGTCATAATGTTATCATTAAGTGACTGAAGGTGCTCCTTGGCTTCATCGAGAAAGACACTTAGATACTGGGAAACATCCATAACCTATTTACCTCCATTAAGAAATGTGATAGATTTCAAAAGCTTGACGCGCTATTGCGCACACTTTTGAACATAATATCGGCATTCTGAATGGAGGAATTTAGAAACATAAGATAAAAGAAAAATTAAAAAGTAATGAAAAACCCTCAATTCACGCCGACATTCATTATGATTTCCTGGGCTACATTTTCAAGCTTGACAACCTGATCAACAAGTCCAGCTGTTGCTACTGCTTTGGGCATTCCGTATACGGTGCAGGTACTTTCTTCCTGTCCGATAACATGTACTTTTTTCTTAGATTTCAGATTCCTTATTCCTTCTGTACCGTCCGCTCCCATTCCTGTAAGTACGACACAGCATATTTCGTCGTAATCGGAATCCATGAGGGACTCGTACATAAAGTTCGCACAGGGCCTTACGCCCTCTCTTGTGGGGCCATCCACGTAGTGGATCGTGCTCTTACCGCCGCTTTTTACAATGTGCATATGCTTGCCGCCCCTGGAGATGTAAACAGTTCCGGCCTGAAGAACATCGCCTTCAGCTGCCTCTTTTACATGAATCTCTGACAGAGAATCAAGTCTCTCTGCAAGGGATGCGGTAAAGCCTTCCGGCATATGCTGTACCAGCACTACCGGCGTTTTGAGATTCTTGGGCAGTTTGGGAATAACTGCCTGAAGAGCTCTCGGTCCGCCTGTGGAACTTGCGATAGCCACAATCTTATTACCGGTGATCTTGCTGGCCGACTTTGTAACCAGCTCAATAACCTTGCGGGATTCCTTTGCTTCTTCAAAAGAGAATGACTTAGGTGCCAAAGGCGCTTTACTGTTAGCAACTGCAGCCAAAGTGTTTATAAACTGCTTGGTAAAGTCCTCACCTCTACACTCGGAAGCTCTATCCGGCTTGTGCACAAAGTCCAGGGCTCCCAGATCCAGCGCATCCATGGTAACCTTTGCACCTTCCTTAGTGTCGGTACTGGCCATCATGATCTTGGCTCTGATCTTGAGTTTGTGTAGTTCCTTAAGCATCGTAATACCGTCCATACGGGGCATGTTGATGTCAAGGACTACAGCATCATAGGTATTCTTTTTAAGAAGTTCCAATCCCTCAATTCCGTCTTTGGCCTTGTCAACCACCTGGAATCTTGAATCTGCATTAATAATATCACTTAATACAGTTCTCATGAGTGCAGAGTCATCAATAATAAGAATTTTTTTCATAATTAAGTCTGCTTCTTTCTGATTTTTCGTTCTTCCTCGAAGATGAAATGAATGATATCCTCTCTGGAAGTCTCCTCAATGTACACGTACTGAATGCGATGCTCAAACAATCCCGGCCTGCTCTCCAGCTCCTGTACTTTCAACACGTTACAGATCATTTCATACTCTTTGGGATAAGAATTTCCCGGCAGATGGTATGCACAATATATCGTACTTCCCTCTTCGTATTTGAAATTAGCTACAAATCGAAGTCCACCGCCGCTTATATCTACAACAACGCTCTTTTGCAGGTTGTCTCCCGGATTCACAAGATACTTTCTGTTCTTTTCGAAAGCATCCAGTTCCTCTTTTGAACACATTCTGGATTTCAATTCCAAAGCACAGCTGAATCTGTAATACTCTCGCCTCTGGAGCTTTGATAATTCACTTGTCAGATCCAGCACCAGAATGTACATGTTGTCGCTTCTGTATCTGTCAACAATCTTGGCAAAACATTGGAAGAGCCCTCGCGTGCTGTAGAAACAGAGGCTGTACTCGCCGTCAACAGGTAAAAGAACTATCTTTCCCCTCTCAAAGGGCATCAATATCTCGATCCTGTCATCGGAAGTCACATCCATGATCTTACTCATGTAAATGTGCTTGGTCCGTGCATCCTCATCCATCCACATCTTACCCGTTGCCTTCAGTTCCACTTTGTTGCCTGGTGAAATATAGTCAGTGAGCATGTGATAAGTTTTCTCCAATCATTTATATAATAGTATTATACCCTAATTTGGTGCTGCCGGTGAAGTTGTTTGATTAGAAGGAATCTGGGCACTGCTGAGCTTCCTTCCTGTGATGATATGGGAAAAGAATGCAGCCATACCTCTTTGCTTGACTTCTGTCACATCTCCGGGATTCATAAGCTGGCCTGCAATGTTCTCAAATGCTCTCACAGACTTGGCGTTGGGATATTGCAAAGAAACCGGCGACTGCTGCATAACACTTCTTGCGAGCATCTGATCCTGCGGAATTGCACCCATGTACGTAAGGGGTAGCTTAAGATACCGGGCAACAACCGCATTAAGCTTGTTAAAGAGCTGTTGTCCTTCATCATCCGAGGATACCCTGTTTGAAACCACCTTGACCTTGGTATTTTCCCTGGAAAATCTTGGAGACTGATTAAGCGCCTTGAGCAGTGAATATGAATCTGTAATGGAGGTGGGCTCCGGTGTGGTAACCAGAATTATCTCACCACTGGCCACAAGGAACTCCATAACTGCACTGGAAATGCCGGCGCCTGTGTCCACTATTATTATATCAGCAATGGCATCAAGTTCGGCCAGATTGACGATGATATAGACAAGATAATCACGGCTTAGATTGTACATGCCGGAAATACCGGATCCTCCGGAAATAAAGCCTATGCCCTCCGGCCCCCAGGTAATGATATCCTTTATATTCTTGCCCTGATAGATAAGATCGCTTAAATTGTGCTTCGGTATTGTTCCGAACATGATCTCAATATTGGCCAGTCCAAAGTCTGCATCAAGAATGATGACTCTTTTGCCCATCTTTCTGAACTGCACCGCCAGATTAATTGCCACATTGGATTTGCCGACACCGCCCTTGCCACTGGTCACCGTAATGATCCTGGCAAGCGGTCTTTGAGGCATGCCGGAGTTTTTGATAATATTTCTTAACTGTGTAGCCTGATCCATATAAGATTACCCAACAATTAACTCTTTCCACCCAATAAATTCTTAACGATACGCTGTGCATCAAAAACAGCGATGTCATCAGGTACATTCTGGCCGTTGGTGATATACGCGATCGGCGACCCTGTATGTATCCTGATATTGTACAGATTTCCCTTGGCTCCCGTCTCGTCCATCTTGGTAAAGATCAGCTTGTAGGCCACCATTTCCGAATAAGCATCAGCTATCTCAATAAGATCTCTGTACTTGGTAGTGGCTGAGAGCACAAGATAGTTCTCACATTCCATCACATCCTCAAGGGTACGTATAAAGGATTCAACCCCCTGCTTGAGTTCTTCGTTGTGAAGGGAATGCCCCGCAGTATCCACCATGATAAAATCATAGTCCTTAAAGTCTTCGGCAGCCTGCCTCATCTCTTCCACAGAATAGATGACCCTGAAGGGGATCTCCAGGATTGAAGCATAGGTCCGAAGCTGCTCGGCCGCTGCGATTCGATAGGTATCCACCGTCAGCAGGGCTACTTTCTTTTTCTGATTGATGCGAAGCTCCGTTGCCAGCTTGGCTATGGTAGTGGTCTTACCAACACCGGTGGGTCCTATGAAAATCTCCGCTCTTGGACCCTCTGCGTTTATATCAATGGGCTCTGATTTACCGAATTTCAGCACCATTTTCTGGTAGACATTGGCGAGGGCGTAGTCAAAGGGAAGCCCGGGTTTGCTGATCTTCTCCACCTCATCCGTCAGCTGGTTGACGTAAATTTCGTCCACTTCATTCTCTATGAGAGTATTATACAATAATTTAATGAAGGAGAGTGTCTCCTCGGAAACCTCAGCAGAGGGAGCCGGCTTTGGAACAGTCTCTTCCGGTTCGGCTGTGCTTTTTTCGTGAGGCTTGATCTCTTCCTTCTCGGTCTTAAGAAAGCTCTTTTCCAGAAGGTTTGACAGATTGTCCAGTTTCTCTTCTATGGCGCTGTTTTCATCCTTGACATCCGCCGCAGGTCTGAGTGCGCTTCCGTTACTGGAAGCTATGATCGTGTCTCTCTGGCCGGAATCCGAAGCAGGACCGGTTCTGCCCACAGGCTTAACATTCTTGTCCGGAGAGTACGTCCTTACAGGCTTCTCCGACTCCTCTTCAAGCGCCACGGTCACTTCAATCTTCTGTGCCTGGAAGAAGGAAAAGAATCCGCTCTTTTTAGCCGGGCGCACATTCATAACCACAATGTTCTGTCCCAGCTCCCTCTTGGCCTCTTCCGTAGCCTCACTCTCAGTTTTTCCAACATACTTTTTGATAATCATACTATGCAGTTACCATCCCCACAGATTGTAATTCGATAGTCGGTTCTACTTCATTATAGGATATTACAATAAGATCTTTGTAATAATCCTGGGTCATCTTCTTGAAATACATCCTCACAATGGGGGATGCCATTATGATGGCCATTCTTCCGGAATCCTCCAGCTTTCTTACCTGCTCCCCGACAGCGGTAAGGATCGACTTGGTCCTTGCGGGATCAAGAGTCAAGTATGCACCGGTCTCGGTCTGCTTGATACTGCTCATGATCTCCTGCTCTATCTTGGGATCCAGGGTAACTACACTGGTAGTTTCACCGGGAACAAAGTACTTACTGGATATGGCTCTCTTAAGGCTCTGGCGCACGTACTCCGTAAGAATATCAGGGTCATGGGTTGAAGGTGCAAAATCCGCCAAAGTCTCAAATATAGTGACAAGATCTCTGATTGATATACCCTCGCTAAGGAGGTTCTGAAGAACTTTCTCGATCTCACCAAGACTCATGAGCTTAGGCACAAGCTCGTCCACCAGCGCAGGATTGTTCTCCCGAAGATTGTCCACAAGGTTCTGAACATCCTGTCTTGTAAGGAGCTCTGCAATGTGCTCCCTTATGATCTCCGTAAGATGTGTAGCGATAATGGAAGGCGGGTCTACAACGGTGTAACCAAGGCTTTCCGCTCTCTCCCTCTGGCCTTCCGTGATCCAGGTGGCAGGAAGATGGAAGGAAGGCTCAACTGTGGGAATACCTGTTATCTCTTCCTCAACATGTCCGGGATTCATGGCCATATAGTGGTCAAAGAGAATTTCTCCGTCACTGACCTGTATACCTTTAATTTTAATGATATATTGATTGGGATTCAACTGAATATTGTCACGCAATCTGATGATCGGAACCACGGTTCCAAGCTCCAGGGCCACCTGACGTCTGATCATAACAACTCGGTCCAGAAGGTCACCGCCCTGATTTACATCAGCCAGCGGAATGATACCGTATCCAAACTCAAGCTCAATGGGATCAACCTGTAAGAGGCTGGTAACATTTTCCGGCTGTCTTATCTCTTCAGCCTCCTGTTCCTCAGGGGTTGCCACCTCTCCCTCAACAGCAACCTCTTCCATGGTCTGGCTGGTGATCCTTCCAAGAACGATGAAAGCCGCGCCAAAGGTAACATACAGGATGGTTGGAAGCGGTGAAAAAATACCAAGGCCGGCCACTACGCCGCCCACAAGATAAAGAGTCTTGGCCGTACCGAAAAGCTGACCGATAAGTGCATGTCCGAAATCTGCCTCTTTTGACCCCTTCGTAACAAGGATACCTGTTGACATTGAGATCATCAGGGAAGGTATCGAACTTACAAGTCCGTCACCCATTGTCAGGATTGAATATGTGTTGATGGCTGTATTGACGTCCATTCCCTGTCTTAAAACACCCATAGCGATACCGCCTATCAGGTTGACAGCTGTGATGATAAGACCCGCAGTGGAGTCTCCCTTTACGTACTTGGTGGCACCGTCCATGGCTCCGAAGAAGCTGGCCTCTTCCTGGATCTTCTCTCTTCGATTCTTGGCCTCTGCATCTGTTATCGCACCGGTGTTAAGGTCAGCATCGATAGCCATCTGTTTACCGGGCATAGCATCCAGTGTAAATCTTGCCGATACTTCAGCAACACGCTCGGAACCTTTGTTGATAACCATCAGCTGAACGATGATAAGGATGATATAGACAATTGCTCCGACAATAAGGTCGCCGCCTCCAACGAAGGAACCGAACACCTCGATAACCTGTCCGGCACTGCCCTGTGTAAGGATAAGCCTCGTGGAGGATACGTTCAGCGCGATTCTGAATATTGTGGTGAACAAAAGCACTGTCGGGAAAAAAGACATCTGCAGTACTTCAGTTGCAAACATTGCCGTAAACATGATCACGAAGGAAAGTGACATATCAAAGGCCAAAAGTATATCCAAAAGCCAGTCCGGCAGAGGAATAATGAGCATGACAACAGCAGCCACAATGTAAAGAGCCAGACCATAATCAAATACACGATCCTTGATTTTACTAAGATCCATCATTATCCTCCTTTCGGTTTAGTAAACTATTGCCAAAGGGTCAGACTTTACCCTTTAAGTGATATACATATGCAAGAACTTCAGCCACCGCCTTATAGAGCTCAGGCGGTACCAGCTCGCCCACTTCCACATTGGTGTAAAGCATCCTGGCAAGAGGTTTGTTCTCAACAATCTCAACATCGTTCTCTCTGGCTATTTCCTTGATCTTCTGTGCCAGATAATCCGCACCCTTGGCAACAACTACAGGCGCATCGTTCTCATCCGCATCATACTTTATGGCAACCGCAAAGTGAGTAGGGTTTGTGATGACAACGTCTGCCTCAGGCAGCTGCTGCATCATCCTTCGCCTTGAAGCCTCCATCATCCTACGCTTCTGAGCGCCCTTAACAGCAGGATCTCCTTCGGAATTCTTGAACTCATCCTTAACCTCCTGCTTGGTCATCATCATATCCTTGTGGAACTTCCTGCGCTGATAAATAAGGTCTATCGCCGCAATAATAAGATATGCAGCAGCCAGGCGTATTCCGAGATCAATGATCAGTGAACCCATAAGCCCAATGGCCTGTTTAAGCGGTATGTCATACAGAAGATAAATGGATTCTGTCCTTCCGGAAAAAAAGCTGTATATCACCGCCGCCATTACAACAAGCTTCAGGATTGACTTCCCCAGTTCGAAGATCTTTCTTGCGGAAAAGATCTTTTTCATTCCCGAAATGGGATTAAGCTTTGAAAGCTTTGGCTGCAGAGGTTTGCTGGTAGGCTTAAAGCCAACCTGAACAAGGTCGCTTACAAAGGCAATAATAAAAGCTATGATAAAAAAAGGAGCCGAAATAAGGATCATTGTCAAAATGGCATTTGTCAAAAGGCTCCGCAGCAGATCTACGGGAATATAGCCGTCATAGGTCCTGGCTACATTTGGGATATTGTTGTATATCCTGCTGAAAAGATTTTGGAAGTTGGTTCCTATAAATCCGTAGCCAACCCTAAGTATCACAAACAGAGCCATCAGTGAAAAGGCTGTAGCAACCTCCTGGCTCTTGGCAACCTGGCCTTCTTTACGGGCATCGTCCAGCTTCTTGGATGTAGGCTCCTCAGATTTCTCGGCGCCGTTGGCATCTTCAGCAAAGAACTGCAGGTTATATTTAATTAGTAATCCGGATTCATCATCCGCCCTGCAAGCTGTATACAAAGTCGGTTATCAGCTCCTTTATGTTGATAAAGATAAAGTTCACCGCCTGATTCATCATTGCAACTGTAAAAAACATAATCACAAGACCAATAACGATCTTGATCTGAATACCAACCGAGAACATGTTCATCTGAGGTGACACCTTGGCAAGTACACCCAAAATGACATTGGTCGTAAAAGTAATGATAAATATCGGAAGGCATATTCTGAATCCGATGACCATGTAGTCTTTGGTAAAATCCAGAATAGCCTGAAGCATCCTGTCCGGGTGAATAACTGCCCCGTTTATGGGTATCAGGGTAAAACTGTCCACCAGCGCCCTTAGTATAAACTGATACATCCCCGTAAGTATAAGAGCAACTGTAAGGAACTGGGTATAAAGGGAGCCGGTTATCGTTACCTGCTGATTGGTGGAGCTGTCAAACATACTCACCATGGAAAGTCCTATCTGCATATCCGTGATAGTTCCTGCAAAGGCCGCTATCTGGTTACACAAAAGGACAGATAGTCCTATAACAAGTCCTACCATGGCCTCCTTGAGGACAATAACCGCATAGCCCGCTACCGTATTGTAATCCGGCGGGTAAAAGGGAACCGCGCCGTAAAGAAGCACCGAAATCATTAGTCCATAGCCGATCTTGACCACATTCGGGGTCTGGGTACCGCCAAAGAAAGGACATACAAATATAAAAGACATTATCCTAACGACAATAAGCAGATAAACTTCAAGATCGCCGTAGCTGAAGCTGTAATCTATCATAGTATTCTCCTAGCGCACATACTTGGAGAAATCCGACCAGAGATTTGTGATATATCCGGACAGCTGCGTCAGCATCCAGTTTCCGATAAGCATTATCATCATGAACACTCCGATAACCTTAGGTACGAAGGTCAGAGTCTGCTCCTGAATGGACGTAACGGTCTGAAAGATGGAAATCACAAGGCCTATGATCATGGAAGTCAAAAGTACCGGAAGTGACATCTGGATAATAAGAAAAAGCGCATCCCTCATTATCTGATTGATATCCGCTAAAGTGATCATCTCTTACCCCCTCCCTGCTAATAGAAGGACTTAACCAGATTGCCTATGATAAGGCTCCATCCGTCCGCAAGCACAAACAACAGTATCTTAAAGGGCAGTGAAATGGTGGTAGGCGGCAGCATCATCATACCCATACTCATAAGTACCGATGCCACAACCATGTCTATAACTATAAACGGTATGTAAATCAGGAAACCGATAATAAATGCTGTACGAAGCTCGCTGACAATGAAACTCGGAACCAGCACCACATTGGGAATGCTGTCCAGCTCTCCGTCCCATTCAATACCGTCTATCTGCATAAAGAGCCTTACATCCTTGGTCTGAGTCTGACCGTACATAAACTGTCTGAAGGGCTTCATAACCTCAGTCATAAACTCCTGCTGGTCCATATCACCGTTCTCAAAAGGAATGACCGCATCGTTATAAGCTGATGTAAGTGTGGGCTGCATTATGAAAAGAGTCATAAACAACGCGATACCTATCATGACCAGGTTTGGGGGCGATGTCTGAGTACCGATGGCAGTTCTGGTAAAATGCAGTGCTACGATGATCCTTGTAAAAGAAGTCATCATAACAAGCAAAGTCGGCGCAAGAGCGATAAGAGTCAAAGTGATCAGTATCCTCAAAGCACCGTTTAGAGAACCATTTCCGTTGTCATAGGTCACGGTCACGGTATTGGCAATATTAAGCTTTTTAAGATCATCGGGATCATCTGAGGATCCGGGGTCGTTTATATTGGTTCTCTCGTCTGTTGTTCCTGTAAGATTAGATTCTCTTTCGGTAGTGGGATCCGTGGGAGTAGTATCTACAACGACGCTTTCCGTAGCCTTTACTGTAAGAGGAGTCGCAAAGGCAAGCAAAGAAAACATAATAAGAAGGGCAAGGGCCGCAAAAAGCCCTTTCCTTAGAAGTCTTCTGACATAATTATCCAGTTTAAACACTCCCCGTCCTTTGTTCATCTACTTCTTTTTCTCACTCTTAAATTTTTCAAGAATATCCTTGAAATTTAAGGTATCTTCAGGTCCATCCTCCTTGAAAACAAGGTCCTCCTTGGATATATCCCCTAAAAGTGTTACCTCATCCTTGCCCACAGCAATGGCAAAGAATTTCTGTCCTACCCGAACGATCTGAATATATTTTGTAGTTGAGATCCTGGCTGTTTCCAGTATCTCTATGTTATCGGCATTGGTCTTTTCCTTTTGATATCCTGCCATCCACTTGGTAAAAAAGTATGTGGCAGCCAGCACAACAACGAATACCAGTAACATAGTCACAAACTGCAAATAAGAATTCATTCCCCTGAATGTGCTCCCCAATCACTGTACAATCTCAGTTACACGTACACCAAAACTTTCTTCGATAACTACAACTTCTCCCTTGGCAACAAACTTACCGTTGACCAATACATCCACGGGTTCACCGGCAACTTTGTCAAGCTCAATGATGGTGCCCGGTGCAAAATCAAGAATATCTGAAATAGGCTTAGCTGTTCTTCCAAGCTCAACCGTAACCTCAAGAGGCACATCCTTGATGATTCCGATGTTCTCTCCGCCTGCCATAATGGTAGTCCCGCCTGAGAAGGTCTGGAACTGGGCCGGCTGGATGTTCATATTCATCATCTGCGGTGTCATCTGCATCTGAGGCATAGCCATCTGTGGCATACCCATCTGTGGCATACCCATCTGCGGCATTCCCATCTGGGGCATAGGCTGTGCCATCATGGAAGGATCCATGGCAGGCATAGGTGCCGGAGCAGGTGTAGGCATAGGCTCGGGAGCGGGCGCCGGAGCGGGTGCGGGTGCAGGCTCAGGTTCTGAAGCTCCTGAATCACCTGTAATAACAGTATCCTTAAGAGCTTTTGCAAAGTCGATGGGATACAATTGCATAAGGGTTGAATCCACCAGTTCTCCAACCTGCATCTTGAAGGAGATCTTTACAAAAGTTCCGGTAAGGAATTCCGCAATATCAGAAGGATCATTGTTGATCATATCCAGAAGCGTAGCCTGAGGCGGACTGATATCAACCTTCTGATTGATCATGGTAGAAAGCGACGTTGCAGCAGCACCCATCATCTGGTTCATGGCCTCAGAGATAGCTGACAGCTGAAGCTCTCCGATCTCACCGTCGGTGTTTGTTCCGTCACCGCCCATCATAAGGTCGGTGATGACCATAACATCGTGTTCCTTCAGAATGAGGATATTGGTTCCGTCAAGACCCACGGTATATTTGATCTGAATAAAAACGCAGGGCCTTTCATAGTTGTCGATTACGTTCTCCCAGTTGGCAAGCTCAACCTGAGGAGTTGTAATATTTACCTTCTGGTTAACAAGAGAATACAGCGTCGTTGCTGAAGATCCCATGCTGATATTGGCAACTTCACCAATGGCATCCTTCTCCGTGTCGGTCAGAAGAGTCTCATCAATAGAACCTCCCCCTATAGGCGGTGATGCGGCAGCAGCTTCCGCCGGTGCCTCCATACCTGAATCTACAGGAGCATCTGCAGGTGCAGCGTCCCCACCGGAAGTATCCATACCGGCTAACAAAGCATTAATTTCATCCTGAGATAACATTCCATCCATGCTCCTACTCTTCCTCCTCTCTTACAACCGACGTGATACGTACGGCATATTTGTCTTTTGTGGTACCGGGCAATGCTGTAAATTTGAAGATGTTGCCCACGTAAACCTGCATATCTGTATTAACTCTGTTATCAAGTCTGATAATATCTCCTGCCTGCAGATGTACAAAGTCATTGACCGATACATTGCATTTGCCGAGAATCGCTTTAACAGGCACGTCCACATGCCTTACCATAGTTTCCAGATTCTCCTGATAATCTTCCTCTGCATTCTTTTGCATGGTAGAGAACCAGAACTTGGTATTCAGCTTGTCCATAACACTCTCTAAAGTGAAATATGGAAGACACACATTCATAAGTCCCTCTGTATCACCGATCTTGATGTTCAGCGTTACAATGGCGATCATGTCTGTGGGAGAAATGACCTGGGCGAACTGCGGGTTGGTCTCAATCCTCTCCATTACAGGATTGATGGCAACTACATTCTGCCAGGGCTCCACCATAAGCTGCATGCATATGGTTACAAGCTTCTCTATAAGCGGCATTTCAATATCAGTAAAAGGTCTGGGTTTATCCAGGCCGTTTCCTTCTCCCCCGAGCATTCTGTCTATGAAGGAAAAGCCTATGTTGGCCTGCAGCTCAAGAATGATGGTACCCTGTAAGGGAAGAAAACTGATAACTCCCAGAATTACAGGATTCGATAGGGCATTGCTGAACTCTGAATAAGTAACGGTCTCAGAGTTGGCAACAGATACCTGGACATTCTTGCGCAGATAAAGAGGTAACGTGGTAGACAGCAGTCGTCCGTAATGTTCATAGATCATCTCCAGTGTTCGAAGATGCTCCTTGGAGAACTTGGCCGGACGCTTGAAGTCGTAATCCTTGACCTTCTTCTCGTCCGAGGCCGCCATCTGATCCACATCAAGCTCACCTGTACTGAGTGCTGAAAGCAGACTATCTATTTCGCTTTGTGACAGTACTTCACTCAAAACGTATCTCCTCTCAATTTAGTCAGCTTTTAGTCAGGCCATCAGGAAAAGATCACTTTACTGAAGCTTACGCTATAGATAAAGTTGGATCCGAACAATTCCTGAATAGCTTCAAGGATCTCTGTCTGTACGCCTTCCGTGTCAGCCTGAATCTCTTCCATGGAATGAGCAGAAATCACATCGTTTACCTTGGACTTCATAAGTTCCTTCATACTTGTAAGCTTCTCTTCCGTTCCCATGGTGGCATAATCCGGAGAAGCTGTATTCATGGAGAAAACAATATCAACAACCATGATATGGCTGGATCCGTCATCGCTGGGCTTCAAATTGATCATCATCTCATCGTCACCGGCAAGATTAAATACTGCCAAGTCAGTCACAGCAACATTACCGGATGCAGATCCCGAGAATCCTCCGGTATTTCCGCCGTTGGCCTCCAGCTCAAGAGCTCCGGCAATGTCAGAGATCAGCTTAGCTGTCTGTGAGTTGGTGGTCATGACACTGAGCATCATAAAACCTGTCATTGCCAGGTTTACAATAACAAGTGCCAGGATGATGATCGCTAAAAGATTCTTTTTCATAAGATTTATTCTCCTTACGCTTTAATATGAAGCACTAAGTGGATTGTAGATCTTTATTTCAACACGTCTGTTTCTGGCTCTTCCTTCATCCGTTGAATTATCGGCTATAGGGTCATACTGACCTCTTCCTGTATGTACAAGGTTTGAAGGTTCAAGATTCGTGTTCTCTGTAAGGTAATAGAAAATGGTAAGGGCTCTTCCGGCACTGAGTTCATCATTGTTGGCGTATTTACCGCCGCCGGACATGGGAACATTATCCGTATGACCTTCTATTTCTATTGTTCCGCCCGCATAGGTCTCAAGGATCTGTCCAACCTTTTCGATAACAGGAAGGGCATCTTCCTTAATGTCTGTCTTACCGGAATCAAAGAGAATAGCTCCCTGAATGGTCAGCTGTACATACTGACTGGTGTAATTAAGAGAGACAACATCGTCTATAGCTCCGTTTTCAAGAGCATCTTCTATCTTGCCTGCCAGTTCCTCGGAAGCTTTCAGCTGCTCTTTTTCGGCAGCCTCCATGATTTCTTCCTGTTCCATATCCTCCGCTTCCCTGTCCTCCTTCTTGCTCTTATCCTCCTGAGCAATACCCATGGAAGTCACATAAGCGGAAAGCTGCGTAAGCTGAGATATACCGTCTCCTATAAGTGCGCCCTGGCCTATAGCCATTTCACCGCCGTTAAAGATACCGAATGCCGAACTGAATGAAGCAGCCACTTCTTCGAATTTTGCCGCATCCATATTAGCCATTGAGAAAAGCAAAACGAAGAAGCAAAGCAGCAGGTTCATCAGGTCTCCGAAAGTACCCTGCCACGCCGGCAAGCCGGGTTTTATTTCTTCCTGTCTTTTTGCCATTATTCTCCGCCTCCGTCACCGCTGCCGTTCTCGGCCTCGTAAGCTGCCCTGTCTGCAGGTGACAGGAAGGATTTAAGTTTCTCCTCGGTCACACGAGGGTTCTCGCCTGCCTGAATTGAGAGAAGTCCCTCTATAACAATACTCTTAAGCATATATTCATCATTACTTCTAGCCTTAAGCTTATTCTCTGCAGGATAGCAGAACCAGTTGGCAAGAACGGATCCGTAGAAGGTAGTGATAAGAGCAACAGCCATGGACGGTCCGATGGAAGAAGGATCCGACATGTTCTGAAGCATAAGTACAAGACCAAGAAGTGTTCCGATCATACCCCAGGAAGGTCCCATACCTGCAACATCGGCAAAGAAGGAATAATTGGATTTATGGCGTTCCGCCATAGCATCGATCTCCGCCTCAAGAATACTCTTAACAAGTTCCGGTTCGGTACCGTCAACGATAAGCATAACTCCCTTTTTCATGAAAGCATCTTCAAGGCCACCGGCAGCCTCTTCAAGAGCAAGAAGGCCTTCCTTTCTCGCGGTGTTGGAGAGGTCGATGATAGACTTTATCACAGACTTGGTATCATTATTGGGCATCTTAAAGATCAAAGTGTAAGATTTAAGTCCGCTAATGAAGCTGGGCATACTTCTTGATCCCAGAACCGCCATGAAGGCACCACCGAAAGTGATCATTGCGGAAGGCGCATCCACAAAGTACTTTACACCTGTAATTCCCGCAGAAAACACAATACTCAGGATCATGAAGATAAAACATAATCCTACTCCAAGCAATGACGCAATATCCACAAAATTACCTCCTTATAATATAGAAAGCTGCTTGCTGATCATATACGTATCAATCAGTGCCGATTATCCTGATGATCTCCTCCGGGCTCTCCTTCACAATAAGCTTTCTTCCGGAGTACAAAATCAGGACTGTATCGGGCGTAGCCTCAACAGTCTCGATAAGCGCACTGTTAACCAGGATCTTTCTGGTATCCATCTTTGTGAGTTCGATCAACTTGCTCATAATTTCACTCTTTGAAAAAATTTCACTTAAAACTGAAACTTTATTTCCAGATACTACTATTTTAACACTTAGCAAGCCCAAAATCCGCAACATGCGTTCACATTTTGGACACATTTGGAGTAAAATTTCATTTGCAGGGGAATGATATGAAACTTTATTTATAACTCCCTGTATACCCCGGCATATCATCCGTGAAGACTGCCAAAGAAAATCAAGGCATAATACTACATATTGTGGTATTTAAATAATTGTACCACTATTTGTCAAAGATAAATAGCTTTTTTTGAAAAATAGATAATAAAAATGGACCCCTTGGGCATTATCGCTGCCTGAGGGGTCCATCCCATATTTTTTTAGTGATTTTATCCTTCCGTGTTCAGTTCCTATTCTACTTGTAACGGAAGTTCTATTCTATGGGAATTCTATGAAACTTTAATTAAATAATTATTATCTCTTGAGGTTAGTAAGCTCTTCGAGAAGAGTATCGGATACAGTGATGATACGGCTGTTTGCCTGGAATCCACGCTGCGTTGTGATCATCTCCGTAAACTGTGCGGAAAGGTCTACGTTGGACATTTCCAGAACACCGGTGTTCATGTAACCACCGTCTGTGGTGATATCCTGAACTGTAGGATCTCCCGAGTTAAGAGTTGATGTATACAGGTTATCTCCTTCCTTTGAAAGGCCTGATGCATTTGCAAACTGTGCTGATGCGATCTGTCCAAGGAGCTTTGTCTGTCCGTTTGAATATGTAGCGTAGATCTGTCCGTCTGTACTTACGGATACGCCGTTCATCTCACCAACCGCACGTCCTGTGTTAAGACTTCTCTTATCACCTTTGACAGCCTTGATGGTTGAAGAACCGTTTGTGTTGTAATTTGTGAGAGTCGCAAAATCAATGGTCATGTTTCCGGCCTTATCCTGCTCATCGGGATCTGAAGATGCCTGGAAACCGAAGGCCTCAAGTCCGGGATACTCCTGATTGAACTTCATTGTTACAAGTCCGTTCTTCTCTCCGTCTGCTGTAACAAGTGCGCCGTTAGCTGCGTTGAAGGCAAGCTGTACTGTGTGATCACCTATGGTAAGCTTGATGCTTCCGTTATCAGAACCGCTGGAAGAAATGATCTCGTAGGTACCGTCTGTTCCGTAAGCATCTGCTGCTGCGTCGGTAATTCCGTATACTTTCTTAAGAAGACCTGCTGTATCGGTCTTGGCTGCTTCAAGAAGGTCAGCAATATTTCCCTTAACAGGAACATCACCGAAAGCTCTAAGCGATGTATAGTTGGTGGTTCCGTCTCCGTTATCGGCTGCTGTGTACTCTTCTGTGGTGTTCTTGGGATCCTCGGTTACATTGTGGGAAATGCTTACAAGTCCATCACCGGAGAAGGAAATCTTGTAATCATATCCTTCGATGTTATTAAGAAGATTCTGTACATCTGCATTGGTTGAAAATACATTTGTAAGGATCTCTTTGTAAACGTTGCTGTCCTCTGTGAACATTCCGGCATTGGATGTCAGAGAATAAGCCTTTGCATACTTGTTTGCCTCTGTGCTCTTATATACATAAGAAGGAGATGTTGTGGGGATCTCGTAAGGAGCCTGGAGGCTTCCTTCTGCCTCGTTCTTAAGCTTGAAGGTTGTATCCCATGCAACAGGGTTCTGTGTGTACTGCTTTGTGGGATAATCGATGATGAATGCGGGAGTTCCCGATACAGATCCAAGGAAGAAGCTGATATCGCTTCTGTCGCCTGTATATCCGCCAATCTCATCTGTTGAGATGGTATCCATCTGCTGATTAACCCATGTTGCGATCTGATCTGCTGTATCTCTGATATCCTGTGCTGTAAGCCCGTTGTTATTAAGCAGTTCTTCGTAAGGAGCAAAAGCAGCATCATCCATTCCGTTTACTTCAGCAAGAAGTGCAAGATTAAGATTTGCTGTTCCGGGATGCTCTCCGGTAATAATGTTATAAAGGCAATCATAGCTTGTCTGAGAAATGTAATTAGGATCACTTGAGTCTGAAGTGTTTACTGCATAGTTTGTTGTAGTATCCTTGGTCTCAAGGCCCTCACTGAGCATTGTAAGAACTTTAGTTGTTCCGTTGTATTTGTAGAACAGCTTGTCTTCTGTATTATTTGTGGGATCCTCTGCCTTCCATGCATCTATTTTGGACTGAAGAGTGTTACCATCAGCATCAGTAAAGTAGTCCTTCTCATTTGCGGTAACAAGAGCAGATGCCTGATAGGACTGTCTTTCTGCAGATGTAGCTACAAGATTAAGCTTCCTCTGGATTGCAAGATTTCCGCTGGCATATGTATATGTGTAGTCAGAGCTTACATATGTTGCTGCATTGGAGATTCCGAATACTGTTGTGAGGTAATCCTCATTAAGATCTCCGGCATTGCCGCTTGAATCAGGGATCAGGTATGAAGATCTTGTTGCGGGATCTACAAAGTACTTGTCACTTGTTGAAGAGAAAGCATAGTTAGCTGTTGCATATGCTCCGTTGGCTACATCATTCTGTGTATAGGCAATTGTGATGGCTCCGGTTGTAGGGTTGATCTCGTAGGTTGCATTGATCTTGTCTGCGTAAGCGGCCTCATCACCGTCTGTTACGCCATAAGCTGACTTAAGGAGTCCCTTATAGCTCTTTTTACTTGTGCTGAGGATATCCGCAAGGTTACCTGACTGGGGAACGTTCTCATATTTAACATCTCCACCCTCAGCATTGATGGTAACGTGCTCGCCGGTTGCATCTGTAATGAATGTGTACTTGGAATCAGCTGCTATATCCTTTGTTCTTGTTGCTGACTCAGTATCTCCAAAGGTAATATTGTCAAGAATGCCGCTTCCCAAAGACTTTCCTGTGGAATCAAGAACGTCTGAAAGTGAAAGTGCATAGAGGTGATCTGTTGCTGTATTTTTTAGGATGAATTTGCCTGTGTAGAGATATCCCTTATTGTCGTAGAACTCAAGGGTGATGGTCTTTCCGTCGTCTGAAAGGATGTTTGTATCATTGTCGTCAATATTTCCGGAAAACAGGGACGCTGTTGTTGAAGCAGGTGAATATGTGCTGTTAGCAGCGCTCATGATCTGAAGGCTTGAAAGACCGCCGTTCTTATTGATCGTGATGGCACCGGTCTCTCTGTCTTCCTGTGCAACCCACCCCTGTACCAGATATCCGTTTGACTGCATTGCCAGGTTTCCTGCACCGTCAACGTAGAAAGAACCGTCTCTTGTGTAGAGGTTCTCTGTACCGTTGTTAACGATAAAGAAAGCGTTACCTGTGATCATGATATCAAAGGGATTGTTTGTTGTCTGGGTTGCACCCTGAGATGTGATTGCTGTATTGATAGCACCTGACTTGGCGCCAAGACCGATCTGACGTGCGTTTACACCACCCTTTGTCTCTGTGGCGCCCGATGCGGTCTGGGTTGTCTGGTACATAAGATCTGAAAATGTAATAGACTGGGATTTGAAAGATGTGGTGTTAACGTTGGCAATATTGTTACCGATAACGTCCATCTTGGTCTGATGTGTCTTAAGTCCGGCTACACCAGAATAAAGTGATCTCATCATAAGGCAAAGTCCTCCATCATTAAAAAAACAGATTTCGGACGAAGCAAGAGTTTTGCTTTTAGATCCCGGCAGTCTGTCCGGGTTCATAAGATTTCCTGGCGGCAAGTTCGGTCACCGCTTCGGTCCAATCATGCAATAACTGCTCCGTCTATGTTCGTGAATACGTTACTCTTGTTCTCTGTCTGATCCATAGCTGTTACCACCGTATTATTTGGTACGTTTACGATGAAGGCCAGCTGATCGATGAGAATAAGAGAATCCTTGATGCCCTTTTCACCGGCTTCTATCTTGCCCTGGTTCAGTCTCTGCATCTGTTCCTGTGTGAGCTCGATATTACGAAGGCTAAGCCTGTTCATGGCATGCTTAGAAAACTTAACAGTTCCTTCACTGTTAATATTATCGGCACCACTTTGTATTTTATTTAGAACAGATGCAAAAGAATTTTCTCCCACAGGCAAAGATTCTTTTTCTTTGCCTGTTTTGGGAGTATTAGGATTTAAGTACTGATCCTGGACCTGTCCGATTGAAAAGAACTGACGATCATCCATTAACATGCTCGTTATTCCTCCAATATTTAAGCTTCGGTTTTAAAAGTCCTGTAGTTGTCACCTCTAAGTTCATCAATCCTGTTAACATACTGAAGAAGCGATGTTACGTAGTTGGGATTCATGAGCCCTTTGGCCTTGTCTGTCATGTTGTTCATGTAAATGGTATACATGGCATCTATGGTTGCTCCGTGCTGTTCGTCGCTTATCTCTTCAAGGTTCGGGAGCTTATCGATCTCTTTTTCAAAATCGGCGATCATATCGAGTGCCTGTGTATAGTTTGAATCCAGAACCTGAACAACATCGTCCACATTGTAATTCTCACCGTTGATATTTACATAGGCCTTGTTGCCGCTGTAGGTAACGAAATCAACAGTACCCTGTACCTCAGAGGTTGTTCCCTTATCAGCATTGGTCTGCTGAACGATTACTGTCTTTCCTACAAGCTCGGATGCCCTTGAAAGAGACATTGAATTTGCCATGTTGTTGAGCTGCTCAACCTGTGTGAACGTAGCATACTGCGAGATATATTCGGTGTTGGACGTAGGTTCCATGGGATCCTGATATTTCATCTGAGCAACCAGGATCTTAAGAAAAGAATCCTTGTCGTAACCGGTAGGTGCAGCATTCTCGTTTTTGGTCTTGTTATCGCCGTTTACAACTTCACCGTTTTTAATAATAGCGCTTACAGAATTAACGTCGCTCATAATTACCGTTCCTTTCATTCCCAAGATCAGGCAGTGAAATCAACCGTATTTCCGTTCATTGCCATCATCTGTACCGCGATCCTCTCGGCATCATTCATCTCTTCTACAGGTTCCTCTTCCTCAACCTCTGAAAGGTTGATCCTTCTAAGGGGCTTTGCCGCCTTGTTTTCCTGAGTGTCCGATGGATCTCTGTTTTCATTGCCCTGCTGCAGATTCTGTTCGAATGCGTGGCTTGCAATGGTTATCTCGATGGATGTTACCTTGATGCCCTGCTCTTCAAACTTCTGCTGAAGCTGTACCATCTGGCTCTCCACTGCCTCTTTTACCAGTTCATTCTGAGCTGTAAACTTGGCTGTTATTCCGTCCTTGCCGCTGGATAAAAGAACATTCACATTACCAAGGCTTGCAGGATGTAGCGCAAGTTCAAGGGATGTCTCTTCAGGCCCCGACATGATCGTTATCCTGTCTGTGATCTGGCGGATGATGTTCTCCATCTGTGCTCTGTCAGTGTAGCTCACCTGACTAAAGCTCTGGGTCTCGTTAGCCGCTTCTGTTATGTTGTTTACGATCTGGTTAAAAAGATTTGTGGATTCTGCGCCCCTTTGAAGATCTTGCTTGGTGTTATTGCTGCCTTTATTTGCATTCTCGGTAACAATCTCTACTTTAGGCTCTTCTGCGGGCTGATCTGAGAATACCTCAGACTGTGGTGCTTTATCTAATATCTGCTCTTTGCCGATCACCGCTTCCTTATTGATGTTCATAGCATCTTCGGGAACAGCTTCCTCGACACTTTGCTGCAATGCCGCTCCAAAGTTTTCCTTTGTGTCATCAATTGCGGCCTTCAGCTCTTCTTCTGATAAGTCGAACTCATTCATAAGCTCGCTTCTCATACTTTCCGCACCCTCCATGAGGTCCTGCAGTGAAGTATAAATATCAGAATCTGTTATCAGTCCGGTCACATCCTCCGTTCCGGATACCTGTGCTACCAAAGGTATAATAGCCTCGGGATTGATCATATCCGCTGCCATAAGTCCCAGCACCTGCATTGCATTTATAATTGCGTCTTCCGGAAGTTCAAATGCATCTGTGATCTTCTCTACGATCACCTTGCCATCCTCATTGATGGCTTCCTGCAGCTCTTCATTAGCCTCCGTGCCCTGTGTTTCATTTGCCAGGTCATTGTTTACAACCTTGTTTGTGTCATCAACACGTGTGTCTGCTGATGTATTTTCGGTTGCATTGGCATCCTTGTTTATCTTTTCCGCATAATCGGTAGTGTCATTCTTTGAAGCCTTCGCATCATCCAAAGCCTTGTTCACTTCCTTGCTTGCATTTTGGCTTCTGTCGCTTACAAGATTGTCCGTAACCTTGCTCAGCACTTTATCGAAGCTCTTGTCGGATGCCGGTGCGCTTGTCTTAACGCTTGAGACATTTGAAACACTTGTGGCTGCAGTGCTCTGTGACAGGTAAGCTGCGATAGCGCCTACCACGTTGTTTGCACTGCTCATCAAAACCCTCCTTCCATTTGGAACAGGCATAATCCGCCTGAACATATTCTTACGTAATGTATATCGGAATAATATCTTTATACTTTACCCTGTTTTCACTATTTTTTTCAGGCAAAAGAAATAGCGGCAACAGTCCGCGCTGTGCCGCTATCTAAGCATTTTAATATTAAACCGTAACCTTCTTGAAGGACTTCTTGCCCTTTCTTACCATTACACCATCGCCGAAAACATCTTTGGTGTAGGTTGTCTTAACATCTGTAACCTTCTCATCATTGAAGAGAACACCGCCCTGCTCAACAGCACGTCTTGCCTCGCTTCTTGTAGCACAAAGACCTGCTGAAACAAGAACCTGAAGGATATCAACAACGCCGTCCCTGAAATCCTCTTCCTTAAGGGCAACCGAAGGAACATTAGCCATGTCTCCGCCCCCTGCAAAAAGAGCTCTTGCAGCATCCTGGGCTTTCTGAGCTTCCTCTTTTCCGTGAACAAGAGAAGTAAGCTCGAAGGCAAGGATCTCCTTCTTCTCGTTGATGCGGGATCCATCCCACTTCTCCATCTCCTGGATCTCTTCGATAGGGATGAAGGTGAGCATCTTGATGCACTTATCAACATCAGCGTCACCCACATTTCTCCAGTACTGGTAGAAGTCGTAGGGGGATGTCTTCTTGGGATCAAGCCATACTGCGTTTCCTGCGGTCTTACCCATCTTGTTGCCGTTGGAATCGGTAAGAAGGGTGATGGTCATTGCATGAGCATCCTTACCAAGCTTTCTTCTGATAAGCTCTGTTCCGCCCAGCATGTTGCTCCACTGGTCATCTCCGCCAAATTCCAGATTACAGTTGTACTTCTGGAACATGTAGTAGAAATCGTAGGACTGCATGATCATGTAGTTGAATTCAAGGAAGGAAAGTCCCTTCTCCATACGCTGCTTGTAGCACTCAGCGCGAAGCATGTTATTAACTGAAAAGCATGCTCCAACCTCGCGAAGAAGCTCGATGTAGTTGAGGTTCATGAGCCAGTCGGCATTGTTGACCATCATGGCCTTGCCTTCGCCAAAGTCAATGAACTTCTCCATCTGGTGTTTGAAGCACTCTGCGTTGTGATCGATGTCTTCTCTTGTAAGCATCTTTCTCATATCGGTTCTTCCGGAAGGGTCACCGATCATGGTTGTTCCGCCGCCGATAAGGGCGATGGGCTTATTGCCGGCCTCCTGAAGTCTCTTCATAAGAGTAAGTGCCATAAAGTGTCCTGCAGTAAGGCTGTCTGCAGTACAGTCAAAGCCGATGTAAAATGTGGCCTTTCCTGCGTTTACCAGCTCTCTGATCTGCTCCTCATCAGTAACCTGAGCGATCAGGCCTCTTGCCTTAAGTTCTTCATAAATCTGCATTTCTCCACCTCCATAAATGCTTTGGATCGGAAGGGCTTTTGTTAAACTAAAAAGCCCTTCGCGACCAGTTAATGATCACGAAGGACGAATTAATCGTGTTACCACCTTCATTCACGTATGACTCACGCCATGCGCCTCAATAAGTACTCCGGTAAAAGAACTTTCACCTTTATACTCTTCCGAACTGACGCTTCGGTTCTCGTCACGGCTTACTTGGGAAACCCGTTTTTCCGTGCAGCTTACGGAGGTATTCACACATACTCTTAACTTGCGCCTCTCACCATCCGGCAACTCTCTGTAGTCAGTCAGCATCCGTTACTTATTCCGGTCACAGCCTTTGGTATTTTATTACTTAATGATTTTATGTTCTTGATTAAAAAAAGTCAACCCTCAGTAAAGTCTCTTCCTGATATATTCATCAGCCACCGCCTGATCGTACACCTTCTCATCGGTGATGATCCTGAAGGGCATCTGCTTGCCGCTGCAAAGATCTCTTATAGCCTTCATTAGCTGCGGCCCGATAATGGGATTACATTCAACAGCGCAGGAAAGCTCGCCTCTTACCATGGCCTCAAAGGCTTCCGTAGTGGCATCAACAGAGATGATCTTTACATCCTCATCAGGCTTGATTCCATGGGCCTTCAGCTCTTCGATTGCTCCAAGCGCCATGTCATCATTCTGGGAAAAGATAATGTCGATGTCCCACTCATGCTGTGCAAGATATTCACTTACTACCTTCCTTCCCCCTTCGAAGGTGAAATCACCGTAGTCTGAATATGCTATCTCATATCCCGGATTTTCCTCAAGGATTTCCTTAAAGCCCTGATCTCTTTCCTCTGTGGGTGATGCGCCGATGTTACCCATGATCTCCATGATCTTCAGGTTTCCATTATCAGCAGAAACATTATCCCTTATCCAGCGCATGGCTCTTCGGCCTTCCTCCACAAAGTCAGCGCCAAGATATGTAGTGGTAAGATTCTCTTCCCTATTCTCAACCACTACATTTCTGTCGGACATTATGACAGGGATGCCGGCTGCTTTTGCTTCCCTGAGGACTTCGTCCCAACCTGTTTCCACCACAGGGGAAACAACTATCACATCGACTCCTTCTTTAATAAAGGACCTGATAGCCTCGAACTGCTTTTCCTGGGACTGGTCGGCAATCTCCATGTGGAGGTCTATATTAAACTCTTTTGCCGACTCTTCTATGGACTTTGTATTGGCAAGACGCCAGTTACTCTCCTGACCAACCTGAGAATAGCCCACCTTTATCTTCTTGCCGTCGTCAGGAGTTTTTGCATTGATGCGGCTTATGCTTTCTTCAACGTTGGAACTGTCAATAATACTGCTTCTAAGGATGACCTGCTTGGGAACGCCGCTCTCATTATTGAGAATGGAAAGCGCATAGTCAATTGCTTCCTTGCCGCCTATAGGGCATGATACCGTCGCCTTAAGTCTTCCCTGGGAAACCAGGTCAAGCCCCTCGTCCACTCCCTTAAAGCCGTCGCAGTCAACTGTCATTACTTTCCGGTCAAGCCCCATGGATCTTAGTGCATCACAGACACCAAGAGCCATAGTATCGCTGTAGGTAAAAATAACATCGGCTTTCTCTACCATGTTCTTGGCGGCCAGGGTCATGTCATAGGCTGCATCTTTGGATTCGGTTCCAAGATATACTTCATGAATGTTTATGTTCTGTGATTCTTCCAGGGCAGCTTTAAAGCCAGACAGCCTTTCGGTACCCTGAACCGATGCGGGATTGCCAACAAGAGCGATCACGTCACCGCCTTTTTCTCCAAGAAGATCTACGATATATGTACCTGCCTGCATTCCTATTACTTCATTGTCAGGACCGATATAAAGCGTATAATCAAAGCCTTCTACAGCCCTGTCCATGACAATGACCGGGATACCGGCATCATGGACTTCTTTTATCTTATCTCCCATTATCTTCTCATCGCAGGGAGATATTATAAGAAGATCGATCCCAAAACCTATGAGGTTATCTATATCCTGAATCTGCTTTGAAGCACTTCCGGTGGCATCTGTAGTCACAATACTGATGTCTTCGTATTTATCGGTTTCTTCCCGAAGCTCATTGATAAGGGCAACGCGCCACTCTTCACGCATATTAGCCTGGGAAACGCCGATTATGGAAGTCACTCCCTCTTTGTTCCCTCCGTCGCTCATGGGGATAACATGGCATCCCCCCATGGAAAGAGCAAGTATCAGTGCAGCAGCCAGAACGCATAAAATATGCCATTTTGTTTTTATCACTTCAGTCACTTTATGACATTCTCCTCTTCAAAAAATGGGATAAAAATTGAGATCCTTGTTCCGATATCCTCGGTACTTTCAACTTCAACTTTGTAACTGTCCCTGTATCTTTGCTGCAGCCTTTCTTTTACATAGAAAAGACCGAAACTCTCCTTGTCCTCCGCCTTAATCTCCTGGGTATGCTCTCCTGTTTTAAGGAGTTCTCGTAAGGAGTCGCGGGTATTCTCGTCCATTCCTTTTCCGTCATCCTCAACGGACATGCAGATCATGTCATCAGCTCTTTTGACTAAAATGTGAATATGGCCTGTACCTCTTTTAAGCTTAATACCATGGTAGATGGCGTTCTCCACAAGGGGCTGAAGGATGAGCTTTGGAACCTGATGCTTCTCACATTCTTCATCCGCATCTATTTCAAAAAGAAGCTTATCTTCATATCTTGTCTTTTGTACATAAAGATAACTGGAAATGTAGTTGATCTCTTCCTTGATGGTTATATAGTCTTTGCCGTGAGAAAGACTTATCCTGAACACGTTTGTCAGAGCGTCCACCAGACTCACTATATCTTTTGCCCCATGTTCTCTGGCCATCCAGTTAATGGTATCCAAAGTGTTATAAAGAAAATGCGGCTTGAACTGTTCCTGAACAATCTTAAGCTCAGCCTTCCTTTTTAAGTCTTCCTCCTGCCTTACCCTTACCAGAAGTTCCTGTATTCTGTCGATCATATGGTTGAAGCTCATGCCAAGGTCATTTATCTCGTCACGGCTCGCGCTCTCAAATCTTAAGGAGAGATTTCCCTCTCTGGTCTTGCGCATAAGGTCTCTTAACTTTTTGATGGGTCTTGTGATGTTGTCTGAAACCCTGACAGACAGATATTGCACAAGAATAAGGGTAGCCACAAGGATTGCGGCAAATATCCCCATCATTCTGTTGTAATCTCCCATAAGCTCATCGTAGGAAGTTACGCTGACGGTTTTCCAGCCGGTCATGTCAGACTTTTTAAATCGCACAAGGTACCTGCTGTTTCCAACATTGACAGCTATGGTCTCGTCCTCATTTACAAGCCATTTGGGGTTGATCCTGTAGACCACGGGGTTTATGGGTGTGTAAACCATATGGTCTTCTTCATCCAGCACAAAAACAAATCCCTCGCCTCCAAGCTGAGAATCTCTGATGGCGGAAGAGATGATGCCGTGGCCGATGTCCACAAGAAGAACACCTTCTATCCTGTCTGTGTCCCTGTTCTTAACTGCTTTTACAATGGAAAAAACGTCATCGACGGAATATCCTACATCTGTTGCGATATTCCTTCCTGTGACGGTACTGATCATGTGGCTTTTGTCTGGATCAAGAAGTGCTGCCTTATACCAGTTCTCCTTCTGAAAAGAATCTCTTGATACGCGGGTGATACCTGTACTTATGTAGTCATCATCGTCCTGTGCATACAGCATTCCGGCAATCTCATCGTATCTTCCCATGACATTCTGCATGGTCCGTATCACTTCAGCCGCTTTTGCATCAGTACTTCCGTCAAGGTCAGCCGCTTCGATTTCATCTGCCAGAGTAAGGACAAGCTTATCCAGGTCTTCCATGTATGTATCAAGAGTACGGCTTACCTGAGTAACTGTCTGAGAGGATCTCTGAGCCACATTCTTCCTGGCTTCTCTTACAGAGAAAGTGATCCCCACGATTCCCACCAAAATAAAAGGAATGAGGGCAATGAAAATCTCTGAAAGGATCAGTTTGGTCCGTATCTTGGTTATTCCCGATCCTATCCTTTTAATATTCATTACTCTCATCCCCGATTCGCTTGATATTTAGTATGTCAGGCAGCAGCTGCCATGCTCTTGCCCTTAGCGGACTCAGCCCTTACTGCTATGATCCTCTGGACCACGATAAAGAAACACAAAAGCCCTGCGATGGTTACCTTCGTCCACCATGTATTCAGGTTCTCGTAAGTTACAATGGTCTGAATTATACCCTGGATCATTGCTCCCACAGCAGTTCCAAACACCGATCCGACGCCGCCGGTAAGAAGTGTTCCCCCGATAACCGCTGAGGAAATGGCATCCAGCTCCATTCCCATGTTCTGAAGTCCGTATCCTGCCAATGTGTAAAAGCTGAATACAACACCTGCCAAAGCCGCACAGAAACTGCTTATAATATACGCTCCAATCTTGGTTCTTGCAACATTAAGACCCATAAGTTCTGCGGATTGTTCGCTTCCGCCGATGGCATATACGGCTCTTCCGAAAGGAGTCTTTTTAAGAACATAAAGACCCACAACAAGAACTGCCACAAATATAAGAACGTAGTAATAGATCTTTCCGTTAAGAGCCTTGGAATCTCCAAGCTTTATCTGAATCCTTCCAAGAGCCATAAATTTGAAGAACTCATCTGTAATTGGAATAGATGCCTCACTTATTACTACACAAAGTCCTCTCATAAGGAACTGACCTGCGAGGGTTACAATAAAGGGCTGCAGTTTAAAGTAATGGATAAGGCTGCCCTGAACAGCACCCACGATAATGCCGATGATGAGTGCCATGGGAATTACCACATATGAGGGAATCCCCTTCTGGAGGCTGTATGCCATGAACACACCGGTAAAGGCTATGGTTGAGGAAATTGAAATATCAATTCCTCCCGTGATAAGAACAAAGGTTATTCCGATCCCGGCTATCATCAGGTAGGCGTTATCATTGAAAAGATTTAAGAATGTTGACAGTGAAAAGAAGTGGTCATATCTTACCGATCCGAAAATAAACATGATAAGGAACAACACAATTGTCATTGTCAGGGAAATATTTTTTATACGCAATTTCTCTCTCATAATGCAACTGCCTCCTCTTTCTTCTTGCTTACTGCTATCTTGCCAAGATGCAGCTTAAATTTGCTGGACTGTGAAAGGCAGATCACAATGATAAGGAGCGCTTTGAGCACTCTGATATATGCTGCGGGAACACCCAGTGCCAGAACTGTTGTGGTGATACTCTGAACGATGAGAGCTCCTATTACACTTGAAAAGATTGAAAATCTTCCGCCCATGAGATTGGTTCCGCCGATGGCTACTGCCAGGATGGCATCAAGCTCAATATTAAGTCCGGCATTGTTGCAGTCCGCGCCTTTGATTCCTGCACTCTCAATAAGTCCCGCAACTGATGCGAAGGCTCCTGAAATAGTGTAGATTGCAAGAAGGAATCTGTTTACCTTTATTCCGGCAAACTTGGATGCCAGGCTGTTGCAGCCGATGGATTCAAGGAACAGTCCGAAAGCTGACTTATGAACAAACAGCAGCAAGATCCCCACCAGGAAAAGAACTATGTACAATGGGAATGGGAGTCCGAATATATATCCTCCGTTTATGAAGTAATACGCATCGGAATTGATCGTGATGATCTTGCCGCTGGTGATCAGCTGTGCAATACCCCTGCCCGCAACCAGGAGTATCATGGTTGCAACAATGGGCTGGATCTTTATCTGAGCTACAAGGAAACCGTTCCACAGGCCGCAGATTATTCCGGCACACACTGCCAGTATGATCGCCATTGCAACATTGCCGTTAAGTCCCGGAAGGAGGTTTCCGTTAATGATGCTGCAGGCTATAGCTCCGCTTATGGCCATTACCGAACCTACGGAGATATCTGTTCCGCCTGTTGCAAGAACCATTGTCATGCCTGCAGCAAGGATCATGAGCTTTCCGCCGTTCCTGAAAATATCGATGATCCTTCCATAGAAATGTCCGTCCACTATTGATATTGAGAGAAACTCCCCCTTTGTCATTATGGTATTGAACAATATGATGGTCAGGAAAATGATCACCGGCCAGAATGCCTGATTTTGGGATAGTTTATTTATCTTATTTTTCATTTACCTTCTCCTCCTGCCATGATCTGCATTACTGCCCCTTCAGTGATGTTGTCCCCAACAACTTCACCGGCCTTCTCCATATCCTTAAGGACAACTATCCTTTTACAGCAACGAAGCTCTTCATCAAGCTCCGATGATATAAAGAGAACGGCCATTCCCTGAGCTGCCAGATCAATGACTATCTTCTGGATCTCGGCTTTTGTACCGATATCAATTCCCCTTGTGGGCTCATCCAGCATAAGAAGCTGCGGGTTTGTTGCAAGCCATCTTGCCAGGATCACCTTCTGCTGATTTCCTCCTGACAGATTCTTTATAAGCTGATCCGCATTGGGCGTTTTTATCTCCAGCTTCTTTATGTATTCGTCGGCAATCTTCTGTGCCTCTTTTTTCGAGATCTTTTTAAACAGCCCCTTCTTGGCCTGAAGAGCCAGAGCCATGTTATCTCTGATGGAGAGGTCTCCTATGATACCTTCAGTCTTTCTGTTCTCAGGGCAGAAAGCCAGGTCTTTTCTTATGGCATCCAGAGGGTGTTTCAGATTAACTTTCTCTCCGTTTATACTAAGCTCGCCTTCACTTACCTGATCTATTCCAAACAGGACTCTTGCCGTTTCCGATCTTCCCGATCCAAGAAGCCCGGAAAGACCGAGAACTTCACCTCTTGATATGGTCAGATCCATCCCCGAAATGCTTCCCTGATGGGAAACGTTCTTCATGGAGATCAGTTCATCACCTGTTTTTGTTCCTTCTTTTTCAGCCTGACCTTCCTTCAAAGATTCATTAAGGGCCTGATAATCCTTGCCTATCATCTTTGATACCAGTTCCATTCTCGGAAGGTCGGCGGTGTTGTAGGTACCTACATAGCCTCCGTTACGAAGAACCGTTATACGGTCAGTTACTTCATAAACCTGATCCAGGAAGTGAGTTACAAAGATGATTCCCATTCCCTCTGATCGAAGCTGTTTCATTATGGCAAAGAGCTTATCTACTTCAACCTTGGATAAAGAGCTTGTGGGCTCATCCAGGATAAGAACTTTGGCCTGTATATCACTGGCTCTTGCTATTGCTACCATCTGCTGAACAGCTACCGAGTAGTTGTCCAGTCTCTTGTTTACATCAAGTTTAAGATCGAATTTCTCCAAAAGCTTTGTGGCTTCTTTGCTCATGGTCGCCCAGTCGATGGACCCCATTTTTGTTCTGGGAGCTCTGCCGATATATATGTTTTCAGCAACAGACAGGTTCGGGCAAAGATTTACTTCCTGATACACAGTGGAAATGCCAAGCTGCTGTGCTTCATTGGTGGATCTTGGATGTATTGTTTTTCCATCAAGTTCGATCTTTCCCTCATCTCTTTCTTCTACGCCTGTAAGCACCTTGATAAGTGTTGATTTTCCGGCGCCGTTTTCCCCAAGAAGTGCATGAATTTCTCCTGCTTCAAGCTCAAAGTGTACATCGTGCAGCGCTATGACTGCTTTTCCGAAGGTCTTGGAAATTCCCTCCATTTTTAAGAGTTTGGTATTGCTGCTCACCCTTCTCCTCCTTTAGAAAATCCGCTCCGAAGTGAAAACGGAGCGGATTATTTTTTTATAGACTATTGACTGATCAATATGCGCGGGAATCGATTACATCAGCAGCGATATCTGATGTGAATACACCGTCAACTGACTTAACCCACTTTTCAACTGACTCGCCGTTCTTAAGCTTTGCAGCTGTCTCGAAGAAGAGCGGTCCAAGAAGAGGGTTGCACTCTACTGTGCAGTTAGCCTCGCCGGCTACCATAGCCTCGAAGATACCCTTAACACCGTCTACGGAAACTGTAACGATGTCTTCGCCGGGCTTAAGACCTGCTTCTTTGATTGCTTCGATTGCGCCAAGAGCCATGTCATCATTGTGAGCATATACACCAACGATGTCGGGGTTGGACTTAAGGAATGACTCCATAACTTCCTTACCCTGTGCTCTTGTGAAGTCACCGGTCTGAGATGCTACGATCTCGATGTCGGGATAGTTTGCAGCAATCTCCTCATCAAAACCTGTCTTTCTGTCTGTTGCGGCAGAAGCACCGACTGTTCCCTCAAGCTCTACAATCTTGCCCTTTCCACCGATGAGCTCAGCCATCTGCTTAGCAGCTTCTTTTCCCTCTTCGATGAAGTCGGAACCGATGAATGTAGCATAGAGGCTCTCATCAACATCAGCTGTTCTGTCAAGAAGAATGATGGGGATTCCTGCATCCTGTGCCTCAGCAAAAACCTGATCCCAACCGGTCTCAACTACAGGTGCAAGTCCGATTACATCAACGTCCTGCTCGATGAAGCTCTTGATAGCCTTGATCTGATTCTCCTGCTTCTGCTGAGCATCTGCGAACTTCAGCTCTACAGTATCAGCATGCTCTGCAGCGTAGTTCTGGATGGACATTGTCTCGGCATCTCTCCATCCGGACTCCTGTCCGATCTGAGCGAAACCAACAACAAGCTTCTCGCTTCCTGCATCCTCAGTAGCAGGTGCATCAGCCTTGGGAGTCTCAGCTTCTTCAACTGTTGTTACAGGTGCCTCAGTTGCTGCAGGTGCGGGAGCAGCGCTTCCGCAGCCGGCGATTGATGCAGCAACCATAGCTGCACACAGAACTTTGCTTACAAATCTTTTCTTCATATTATCCTCCTTGGTGGCCTGTCCCCCAGGCCTTACGTTTGTTTACAATACTGATTCTAGCTAAGGAGGATATAAATGTATTTAGACTGATTTGTCCTGATTTTATACTTTTTTGTTCTTACGGGTGCTTAAGAAGGCTTTAGCACACAAAAAGAGCCCAACATATATAAATGCTAGGCTCTTACTGCTATATCTTATTCAAAATTATTTACTTTTTCTTATTTGCCTCTTTATATTCAGCGAAGAGTTTCTCTAGATACTCCAGGTCATTTGAGGCTTTTTTGACATCTTCATCACGGTTCTGGGAAAAGAGCCAGCTTATAAAAAAAGACACATAAAATAAAACTAGCCAGTCCCCTTAAAACAGGCCTGGCTAGCTTGATTTATTTACTATCCTTAATAGATTGCCTGTACTCGGCGGGGCTGATCCCAAGTTTCTTCTTGAATACAAGGCTGAAATACTGCTGGGAGGTGTAACCCACCTTCTCTGCCACCTCGTAGATCTTCATCTCCTCATCGTGAAGAAGGATACTGGCCTTCCTCATTCGAAGATTGGTGAGATAATCAACAAAGGTACAGCCGGCCTCCTTACGGAAGATGCGGCTTAAGTATGCCACCGAAAGTCCTACATTGTCAGCGGCCTCCTGAAGGGAGAATTCCTCTCTTGAATAGTTTTCCTGGATAAGCTGCATAACAGACTCAAGGATCGAGGAATATCCGGTATTCTCAGAAGCCTTGGAGAGAGCCTCCTGATAAGCGGCTGCGACGGATCCTGCGCCTTTTCCCGAAGCAGTCTCTATCACGCACTTAACCGGGAGTATTCCTGAAATGTAGTTTATATACTCATTGCATTTCTCTTCCAGTTCCTCTGACGGAATCTGATCTGTAACAAGAACCAGGTTCCCTGACTCGTCCCTGCACCTGCTCTCCAGAGCAAGAGATGCAAACATCTCAAGAGCTATGTTCTCGGAGACGAAGTACAGAAGATCCTCATTCCAGTTGCTGTCTATATCCTCCGTGGGCTTTGTGTCTATGCGTACAAGGATAAGGGAATATTCCTCCGGAAGCCTTAGATTCAGATATCTGCATTCCTGGGTGATCTCATCCTCCGATAATCTTCCGTCAATCACCTTCTTGGAAAGCTCCGCAATAAGCAGTTCCCTGCTCTCGTTCATCTTGTCCCTGGCCCACTCCAGGTATTTCTTCTCCATCTCTTCGCCGCTGCGCTTGCTTAGAGCCTCACGGATCCTTCCGATAAGCTCATCGAAAGGATCCTCCATAAGAGGCTTAAGTACATAGTCAAATACGCCAAGGCCCACAGCCTTTCTTGCATATTCAAAGAGATCGTATCCCGTAACGATTACAACAAGTGCCTGAGGGTACAGCTTTTTCAGCTCCTTTATGAAATCCAGGCCGTTAAGAAAAGGCATGTTGATGTCCACGAAAAAGACATCTATAACAGTGGATTTGGCCTTCTCCAGCGCCACTTCACCGTCTTCCGCTTCTGCTACAACTTCAAAGTCATCGTATGCCTTAAGGAAACTGATGATGCCTCTTCTTATCATGGGTTCATCATCTGCTACAAGAGTTCTGTATTTCATAAAACACCCCCGGAAACGTTTTCATGCCCATATATCATACCTTTTCAGATCATGACAAACAAGTATCTTAAAACCATTTAAGTATCTTTTTTATAATACTTGTCACTACCCTGGCAACAGTCTTGACCACTGTCTTAACAACTGCTGTGATAGCCTGTACTACTTTCTCTACAGGAACCTGCGGAGATTCCGGTTTGTCGGGCTCATCCGGTGTATCCGGCTCATCAGGAGTATCGGGTTCTTCAGGGTCCTCAGGATTCTCAGGTTCTTCAGGCTCTTCGATTACCGGCGGCTCGGGATTTGGAGCGATCGCACTCTCATAATCGCAGTACTCAATGTAATCCAGTGCAGCTGTCTCTTTTCCGCTTACTCCTGTAACAATAACGGTATTGCTGCCTTCGTTCAAAGCCACCTTGATCCCGTATCCAAACCAGTTGTCTACGCAAAGTCTGTTTCCTGAATTTGCATTGAAGTTGTAAATATTCTTCTCATATTCCTGTCCATTTACAACAGCCTTAAGAGCAGCGCCGTTTATATCAGCTGATGCTCCAAGATAAAGCATGTACTCGCCTGCCTGTGCTACATCAAAGGTAAATTCAGCAGTCTTTGTCTCGTCATTAAAGCCATATACACAGCCATCGGCAGATGAGTTATAGGTCGAAGAAGCACTAAGACCTGTAAGGACTGCATCCTCTGCCTCAAGTCTTACATAGGTTGCCTTCTTTGTTCCCGAAGGAGTCTTGATCCTGTCTGTGTACTCAGCAGCTGTACCAAGGAAAGGCGTGCCGTCTTCATTCCAGTAAACCCTCTGGGTTCTTACACCTCTTCCGTTCCAGCCGCCGCCTGCATATACAGTTGCGTGGTAAACAAGATAATCTTCTTTCATGTCAGGGCTCTTTACAAAGCAGGCATGACCGGTTGAGAAGGTTGTGCTGTCGTTCTTCTCAAATACAGGCTTTGTAGCCTTGATCCAGGAAGACTTCTCCATGGGATCTGCGCCCTTCTTAAGAGTCAGGCATCCAAGGCAGTATGTATCAGACCAGGAACCGCTGGCTGAATATACAAGATTCACTGTTCCGTCGGGAGCAACAGCAATTTCAGGTCCCTCATTGATGGTAGGATGCTCATTTACTTCCCAGGCAAATTCAGGTCTTGAAAGCTCAACTCTGTCTCCGGTTATGCTTGTGGGAGAATCCATCTTTGCGATGTAGAGTCTCTGCTCTCCGTCAACAAATCCATCCCAGCCTGACCAGATGGCATAGAGCTGTCCGTCAAGTTCGAGAACTGTCTGGTCGATAGCCCATCTGTCGGTTTCGGGACTCATCTTGCCCTTAAATACATACTGACCCTGTGCATCGTCAGATACACTCTCAAGAACCATCATGCGATGGTCTGCACCTGCGCCTGCTGTATAGTAGATGTACCACTTGCCGTCAATAAAGTGAAGCTCAGGAGCCCAAAGCTCTCTTGTAGGCTCATTACCTGAAGGCATGTATACACATACAGGTTCTACTTTTCCGATTCTTGAAAGCTCAGCGGACTTTGTAACCCAGATTCCTGTGTCATTTCGTCCCATGCGCACATAGTAGTAATATCCATCATGGTATGTAACGAAAGGATCTGCGCCGTAGTTCACGATCATGCTCTCAAAGGTGTCTGTTGAATTAAATCTGACCGTATACTTCTGGACATATGAAGGATCGTCAGTATTATAAACAGTAACGTAGCTTTCCGGCCTTTCTGCGGTTGCCTGAGTAACCTGTGCTTTGAAGCTTTCGTTTGCGCCATCCTCAAACTTAACGGATACAGCAGGAAGATTCTCCAAGTCACCTTCAACGGTATATACCTTCTTATCTCTGCTAAAGCCCTCAAGAGCTGTATCGCCGATCATGATTTCATACTCAGGTTCTTCCATGGCATGGAAAAGAATGTAATCCAGCTCCGCGAAGCTGTTGTCACGGCCGGAATGGGAAACGCTGAAGGTATTCTCACCTTCCTTAAGATCAACATATACGCTGTAAAGGGACCAGATATCCCAGTTTGTGGCATTTGTGTATTCAACAACCTTTGCTGATGCTTCATCGCCGTTCACCCAGTATCTGTGTGAAGTGTTGGGGAAGGCTCCCTTGTCTCCGTCAGCCGCAATATCTACTCTGTAGGTTCCTTCAGCAGGAGCATTTATCTTCATGGTCACAACAGAAGCTGTATCATCGATATAGCCAACCTTGTAGCCGCCTGAAGCATCGCCTCTTTGTACGGCTCTTGCCTTTCCTGTTATAACTCCGCTCTCAGCCTCAATCTTAACGGTGATAGCCGTAATTTCTTTTGCTCCGATCTCATCCATGGTAAGTGCTCTGTTATAAATCTTAAGGTTGTCGATATAGCCCTTAAAATTCCTTCCTCCAGTAAACGATCTGCCAAGGAACATATCAAGATTTCTTCCCAGTTCAGAGATGTTTCTGTTCTTGATGCTTCCAAGGAAAAGCCCATCGGCATAGATAGTAAGTACATGATCTGAAATGGCAACGTCAAGGTGTACCCACCTTCCGTAGTTGCCGTAGCTTGCAGTGCCCGCACTCTTAACGCCCTTTGTACCTCTTGCGGTATTTCCGGCACCCACCTCATCGTCAGTTACTCTCGCAAAGAGATACTTGTCTGCATCAGAGCCAAGTCCCAGGACCATACTTCCGGCATCCGCGGAAAGTGCCTTAACATCAAGGCTGAGGGTCATCTCTTTAGTTCCGTCAAAAATGCCCTTTTCAAATTCAGCATAAGCTTCATCTGATCCGTCAAGGAAAAGAACCTTGCCATTCTCATCGTCCTTAAGGCAGGCGCTGCCTTTAAGTGTAAGTCCAAGGTCTGTGCCCTTTGCGATAACCTTTGTGCCATCAGCATTCTCGAAGTCGTACTCAGCTACAGGGCCTTCTGCCTTATCCATCCGGGCAAAAGAGCCTTCTGCTACGCCGTAGGCTTCAATAAGCCTTTCATACTCAGCTTTTGTAACAGGAAGGATTACGCCGTGCTTGCAGCCTTCCTGGGCTGTATACTCATCCTCATTAAGAACATGGATGCTGTTGGGAGCATTAAGGTCGGTTGTTGTGAAAGGAATATAGCCTCTTGTAGCTCCGCCGTATTCATCAAGCATTACGCACCATTCATCCCTGTCATTGAATTTGAACATGGTGCCGCCCTCATAGTTTCCTCTGAAGGATTCAAGGCAGCCATCAGCTGTGTTTGCAATGTAGCTGTAGTTATTGCCTACCACGTTGAAGGTCAGGTTACCTACGGTTTTTGTTGTTACTTCATCGCCATAGGAACGAAGCTTTCCGCTTGCCTTATCAAGTCTTACATACATTCCGTCTTCTATCTTGGTAAGTCTGAAGTAATCATCTCCAACCTTAAGCATGGAAGTATCGATGTTGCTTCCGAAGTTGTTGAAGAGCTCAGGCTCTGTAAAGTTATAGAAGTCTCTTGTTCTTGAAACAAAGGTATACTGTCTTGCATAGTTGTCTGCTGCGATCTTGCTGGCCCAGAATACAAGGTACTCTCCTGTTGCCTCATCGTAGATTGCTTCAGGAGCCCATGCGCATCCGCCGCCGATGGATCCGGCTACATCAACATTTCTTTCATTGGTCCAGTTTACAAGGTCTGTGGACTCCCAGATGGTAAGAGCTGTGCTGCCCTGAGTTGAAAGTCTGTCCCAGGGAATGTTGCTGCCGTATTTATAGATATCCTGGTCTGTTGCAAGAAGGAAAAATCTGTCTCCTTCTGCACTTCTTATGATATAAGGATCTCTTGTTGCCTTGTCACTTACATCAGACTTAAGGACTGCTTCGTTTCCGTTAAGTGCTGTCCAGTTAAGGCCATCATCACTTATACCGTAAAAGATATCCTGCTCGCCTTTTTCTCCGGGGATTTCCTTAAAGTGTGCATAGAGATATCCAACGTAGGTCTCATCCACATTCTCTTTTGCAAGAACAGTGACTTCAAATTCCCTGGAAAGAGAAACACCATCAATAGTTCCGGTAACGGTAAGTGTTACCTTCTCGTTCTTGCTGCCTCTTGTAACAACACCTGCAGGGATGTCATAGTATCCATCCTGTGCTTTGTCTTTGGAGGTGATCACCTCTTCGTTGTCAGACTCCCAGGTAAGAAGCGCCTCGCCTGATACTGAAGGAAGTGTGATGTTTCCTCTGATGGCATCTGATCCTGGTATCACAAGCTCATCCAGGATCTTTTTGAGGTCTTCCTTGATCTTGGCATCTCCAAGGATAACAGTGCAGGTAACTGAGAGATCTGCATCTCCAAGGTTCTCCACTTCTTCGGGAAGAGTTACTGTTCCCTCTACCTCAATGGATTTACCCTTAAGATCAGTGTCTTTTACGTTATTCCAGGTAACGGATGCAGTATAGTCACCTTTACTTGTTGCTACTGTCACTTCTGCGGGAAGTGCTGCATTAACATCCTCAGCATCCGCATCATCCGAAACCTTTATATCGTCAGGATTTACAGCTTCAATGAAGTTTGCCACATCCACTGCTCCTGAAGGGAGTCTCTGGGGTGTAATGGTAGGTCCCATAACTTCAAGAATAGTCTCGCCCTCTGCGTCCTTTGTGAAATGGATCCTGTCTATGCACAGCTGCCTTGGCTCAGTGCTGTTAAGGTCATGATGGCTGTGATAAACAATGAACATCTCAGTTCCGTCGGGAGATACAGTGATGCCGTGATGTCCCGTACCGTGAACCGTGGAATTGGATTTCATTATGGGGTTATAATCGTATTTCTTAAAGTCACCGAGGGGTGAATCCGACACAGCAAAGGCTGAACCGTAATGGATACTCTGGAAATGAGCACCTGAGTAGGTGAGGTAATACTTGCCCTCATAGGTCAGCATGAAGGGGCCTTCATTGATATTGCCCATATCCTGATCCCAGCCCTGATCAGCTGCAACGATCTGCTTTAAGGTATCTTTTTTGATGGTCTTCATATCATCTGAAAGCTCTGCGCCCCAGATAACATTGCCTCCTGTGAAGCGAACATAATAGATGTAATATTTCCCTGATGCCTCATCGTAGAAAATATGTGCATCGATATTCTTCTCTGACCCGTCCATGGGCTCTTTAACTTCCTGAGTAAAGGGTCCCAGAGGAGAATCGCTTGTTGCTACACAGATCTGCTCATTTGCCACATAGTACATGTAGAAGGTTCCGTCTTTTTCAATAAGATCGGGAGCCCAGAATCCGGTTGTTCCCCAGCAGTCTCCTTTGCTCAGTGCATAGCCCTGATCTGTCCAGTGAACAAGATCTGTAGATGTGTAAACCTTTATTCCGTGGGTGTCGTCTCCGGCATTGGTGGGATAAAGGAAATAGGTTCCGTTATGATACAGAACGTCGGGATCTGCGCAGTGGTTCAAAAGAGGATTTGTATAGCTGTCATATAAAGCCTCCTCATCGTACTCACTTACTGCAAGATTTCTAAAGCTTGAATGGGAAAGCCAGTTCCTCATTCCTATCCCGCCGCTTGCGTGAGTTGTATCATTGATATAAAGCTTGGCGTAGTTTTCGCCGTTATAATCAGCATAACAGGTAATATGTGAGCCGCTGGCAACTACGGTAAGGTGATAGCTCTTTCCATACTCAACCTTCATCTTCTTGGTAGCTATCTCATACCAGTTGTTTCCTGAACAACGTCCCAGGATCATCTCCTGGCCCTTGGCATTGATTCCAAGATAGTATCCGAAATACCCGTCGTTCTGTCGATCAGCTCCTCTTGATGCACGGAAAAGAATTCCACCCTGAGCGCTGGATTTATCCGGAAGATCAGCCTGTCTTTCAACTGTTACATCCGCTTCCAGTACAAAGTCATCAAAGTCCTGTCTCTTGGAAATGGCCTTGTTGCCGTGTCCTCCGTCTATTCTTACCACATCATCAGACGCAGACCAGGTTCCCTGGGCAGGGCCTGTGTAAAGATCAAACTGTGACAGATCATTCATATCTACAGCCCAGAGAAGATCACCCCTTCCCGGAACAGCCGTCTGTCTTGGATCTTCCAAAGGAGCGCTCTTTGCTGTGATAACGATTTCCTCCTCGGAATCATCCGAAAGTTCTTCCTCCTCGTCCTCGGATTCATCCTCTGTTTCATCCTCTGCTTCTTCGGATTCCTCCCCGGCTTCTTCCCCGGCATCTGACTGAGCTTCTTTCTCGTCTTTAGTATCACCGGTCTCAGACTCCGATCCGTCTGACTTCACACCGCCGCTTTTAGAGCCTTCATCATCTTCAGCTTCATCAGCTTCTGCGGCGCCGCTTCCGGCCCGGTCTGTCTTTGGTTCTTCATTTTCTTTTTCGTCCTGCTCATTTGCAGCATCATCCAGTGGCGGATTTTCAGCCGCATAGGCAACCTGGGAACCGATTGTCTGCAATCCCAGTGCTGCAGCCAATGCCAGTGCATAGAACCTACTGTTCTTTCTCAAATTTCCTTCCCCCTTTACTTTTACTTTCTTCAATAGTTTTTTGTTACTATAGAGAGCTCTTTTTACGGCTTTAAATCCCCATAAAAATAAGCCGGAAAGCCCCCACGATTGATATTCTATCATCGGGGTTTCCGACTGTATTTATAATATTTGAGCCACTTTTTATAGATTTTTGACCGTCTTATAATTATCTGATCCGGGTCAGCTGATATTCCTTACAATGCCCACGGATACGTAATTTGAAAGTATTGCACCGTAGTCTGTTCCCTCGTCCTTTTTGGGATTATATACTCCATCGACGCTGACCAGCATGCCTCCATCGGGAAGCTGTTCTTCAACCTTATACCTGTCATCAAAGAAAGACATTCTTGAGACCTTTCTGTCCCACAGAATTCCCTTGCAATCAGCAAGGCTGCAGCCCGGGAAGTTCACATTCCACACCTGCCCCGGAACATACTCCTTATCAATGAGTTCTCCCAATATCTCCACAAGATATCTGTCCGTCACCTCATGTTCGTCTCCGAAGTGCTCGGAAAAAGCAATGGCAGGAATCCCCTGGAATTCCGCTTCAAAAGCAGCTCCTAAGGTAGCTGAATATTGAATATCCGCAGCCACATTGTAGCCATAGTTGATACCTGTAAGGACTACATCCGGAAACTTTGGCATTACATTGAGCTTGCCCACCCTGATGCAGTCAGCAGGGGTTCCTGTGCAAGAAAATCCGTGCACCCCGGGAATCCCCATATCAAAAGGATGGATCTCAAATGCCTTTCTTAAAGTTATGCTGTGGGATGCGGCACTTCTCTGATCATGAGGTGCCACAACATAGACCTCACCGAATTTCCCAGCGGCATAGGCAAGCCGCCTTATTCCGTCTGCATCTATGCCGTCATCGTTAGTTATAAGAATCTGTCTTCCCATTATTTTTCCTTTATCTTAAATTCATAGCTTGTATTGTAGCATGCAACATAGAGGGTATCATCCACTGCCTTGATGAATTCAGGCGCAGAGTTTACGGGAATTGTTTCAATTCTCTCTCCTGTGTACCTATCCAGTATATAAAGATAATCAGGCTCCGCGGTAAATCCGTAGCCGCAGATAATACAGTCATCTATGACCTCAAAGTTCTCAGCGTTTGCAGTCTGAGGCTCCGATCTGAAGGCAAGCTGTCCGGATTCAACATTTATTCCTACGATATAACTTGAGTCCGGCTCTTCCGACGCATATCCGTTCATGCTCAGCTCAACGTACAGCATGTCATCAACAAGCCTTGCCCATCTGATATACTGAGTTTCTGCAGAGTACTTATCAGATTCCTCATCAGGTCCGTTTGCCAGAGTATAGAGATCAAAATCATATAGTTTTTCGGAACTTGCTGCGTCATAGATTTCCAATCCCGTATACATATAATCATATTCCACAGATGCGTCGGGAACATACCTGTAAGTTCCATCCTCATAGGGGATTTCTTTTCTGGGGATGTTATTATCATCACACCATACAGAGATGTCGATCCAGTCTGTCTTATCTTCCTTGGTCTTTTCCAGGGTAACATACTGAGGGTTCTCTTTACTGTAGCTATAGTTGGTAAAGCCTTCCCAGCAGGGATTTGCTATAGTTGTAGAGCCTTCATATACGGGTTCCTCGGGCTCTACCTCAGTAATCTCTGGATCTTCCTCATATTTTACATACCTATCTGCATCAAATTTCTCCGCAATCTTAAATGCATCAAGTACCAGCCCAGGATACTCGGAATCAGGGAAATTCATCTCAAGGTACCCTGTTGCATAGGAAGCAACATCGTAGGGTGAAAAGTAAATCCAAAGCCCGTCTGGAAGAACAGCCCAGTTGAACCTGTCCTCAATAAGTTTCTGTTCAAAAGTATCGATCTCTTCGTTGGTCTCATAGTCAAATCCGATGTCGTAGGACTTAAATTCCTCCTCGCACTCGGGGTATGTATCGTATAGTCTTTGCCAGAACATCTGTGAAGTCTCGGCTCCGGGCTCGACGGTTATCACATCTGTCAGAGGCACGATTTTTCCCGTTGCCGGGTCAAAATTATAATACTCTGAACTGTGATTTGGGTGAGCTCCGCCGGAATAGTCATAATAATATACTGCAAAGGTAAAAAGCCTCTCATCCGCTCTTACAATGCTTACAGTCTTCTCAACAGTATATTCTTCTTCGGAGGCATAATTATCGATAAGCTTAAAGTGGCCAAAAGACTGAACCGTTTCTTCGGTCTCTTCCTTCCAGCTTTCGTTGAATCTCTCCAGAGTATCTCGAAGCTTGGGGAATCTTGCAGAAAATTCATCCGTAAAATAAAACTCCGGATATTTACCTGTAGCAATAACCTGAGAGTCACTTACGCACTCAACACTGTGATTTACAATAGTGATGGGAGCCTCAAAATCCGCTTCATCACTTCCGCTGCTCTCCTGTTCTGTATCCGGCAAAAGAGCCTGTACCTGCGAAAACTCTACTGAAGAAGCAGCGTTTTCTTCACTGTCTTCTTTTTTGAAACTGCATCCTGAAATTGCAGAAGCGCAAAGCGCAGAAACAAGCGCCATTGTAAGCGCCTTCTTAAAATAAGACATACATTTTCTTTTCATATTTACTCCTCTTTACAGGCAATCGCCCTATTTACGCTAAAAAAGCCTGTCACCCAATTTTACAAAAACATATCTTGTATTACAAGGACAAATACAGTATTATGAAGTCGTAAAAAAAACGAAACGCAGAGTAGACATTAAAGCGTTAAGTGCCCGGTGAACAGGGAGTTGTCACTGGGACGAAGGGTCTTTTCCCGCGGTTTTAGTGTCGCATCCCGCTGCTACATCGACTGTGTCTATGTCCTCCGATGTGGTTAAAGGAACTGCAAAGGAGGTGTTTTTATGTCTAATAACAATTCTTTGTACCAGAAATCCAACGTATCTTCTCTTTCAAGGCTTAAAGAGACCAAGGTTCTGACCTTCTGCGGAATGATGGGCGCTTTGGCTGTCATCCTCGGCTATGTTGCCACCATCAAGGTTGGTCAGTTCATCAGAATTGGCTTTTCCAATCTCCCCAACCAGATAGTTGATTATCTCTTCGGTCCCTGGATCGGCGCTATCTTTGGAGGAGCTATGGATGTGATCAAATGGTTTGCCTCAGGGGACGGCAATTACTTCCCCGGCTTTACCATCACCGCCATGCTTGGAGCTGTGATCTTCGGATTCTTCCTCTACAACAGACCTTTAAGTGTTAAGAATGTTATCATCTCTCAGGTTGTTCAGAAGATAATCTGTAACCTTATTCTCAACACTCTCTGGCTCAATCTTCTTTACGGTCAGGCCATCGCAGCTATCCTTCCAGGAAGGCTCATTTCCAACGCTGTGATGCTTCCCATCGACTGCTTCATCATGTATGCAGTGCTGAAGGTTGTCAGCAAGGTAGTTAAGCCCCACTTTGATGCCAAGTAATATTTGTAAATAACGATAACAGAGCCATGTATCATTCCCTGTGATACATGGCTCTTTCATTTGGATTCATATTTAAGATTGTGGAATCAGAGAAAAGCTTTGAGCTTTGTCATTTCGGAAACAACCGAGGTTGTTCCAAGAATTACTGTGGGCTTTCCAATAGCCTTCGCCTTTTCGACGGCTTCTCTTACAGACGCTGTGGGAACTGCTTTGATGCCTACTTTCAAAAGTTCTTCGCATTGTATGGTGGGACTGAATACATAGTGAGGATTCCCGGACTTTGTGATAATGACTGTATCTGCCATCGGCTGCATCATTTTAGCCACCCCGGCATAGTCCTTGTCATCGGGAATGCCTATTATCATCGTCGCCTTATCTATGCCGTAATTTCCAAGTACATCAATTACATTCTGACAGCTTGCGGGATTGATGCAGGCATCAAGGATCATAAATGGATCCACGGATATGACTTCCATTCTTCCGGGATAATCAAGCTTTAAAAGCTGCCTTCTTGCCGTCTCTTCATCAAGGTCACCCAGAATATCCGCCGCAGCTGCCATGGCCAGCGCACAGTTTCTTGCCTGGTGTTCTCCAAGAAGCGGGATCGCGATATCACAAAAAATCCTCTCACCTAAAGTCACATCAAATGTCATCCCGCCCCGGGAATACCTTATGTTCTCTGCCTTAAAGTCTTTTCCGTATTCTTTAAGAGGCACGCTGTAACCGTCTGCCCTGCTGCGTATCACCTTCATGACCTCAGGGACCTGAGGTGCCACATAAACGCATTTCTGCTCTCCCGTTATAACATGGGCTTTATCCCCTGCAATTTCCTCCACAGTCTTCCCAAGCTCTCTTGTGTGCTCCAAAAAGATACTGTTTATCATCGCATATTCATGTCTTATATTATTGGCGTCATCAAACTCAGCGCCCTTACCGCATTCAATGACATTAAAGTTCGTACCCTTATCATTAAAATACGTCAGTGCAAGATCCGCCTGTATACCTATGGGACTGATGCATACATCTTCCGGCAGCGTCTTTTCTATCTCGTCAAGTTCCGGCTTTATCGAAGTCATATACTTTGCAAAGTCATCATCACTGATCTTCTGCCCATCTATCTTAAATCTGTCGTTAAAATCAGTGATATGGGGGCTTGTCATGAGGCCAACCCTAAGCCGGGCCTGAAGAAGACATGAGATCATGTTGGCAACAGAGCCCTTTCCCTTGCTCCCAGTCACCACAACAGAGGGAGTCACTGACTTATTTCTAAGTATTTCATAAGTCAGGTCAGGTCTTCTTTTGACTGAGTCTTTGGCGTTATAGTCCCAGTGTTTTTCAGCCTTCATATATGAGCTGTAAACGTAGTCCTCAGCTTCCTGTCTGTTCATTCTCAAAGTCCCCTTTGATAGTCTCCATTATCATTCCCGCAATGTTTTTGCCTGAAGACGCTTCAATCCCCTCAAGTCCCGGCATTACATTAATCTCGCAAAAATAAGGTTTGTCCTCTCCGAATAAAAGATCTATCCCGACAAAATCAACACAGCTGTATAGATATATAGCGTACGCAATCATTTCTATGGCAGGTGTGATCGTTAAGGGTTCCACCGTTGCCCCAAGGGCCACATTGGCTCTGAAATCCCCCTGCGACTTCCTTACCATACCGGCAATGACTTTCCCCCGAAGGCTGAATATCCTCATATCTCTTCCGTAGCTTGTTGAGATGTATTCTTCAAACAACAGCTCTTTTTCCGGGCCATAGGTATCAAGGAGTCTGCGATAATCCTCAAAAGATCCCACCAGGGAAATCTGCTCTCCCATGGAGCTCTCAAGCCCTTTAGCCACAAATGGCGTTCCCACTTCGCTGACCACTTCCTCATAGGGCAAAAGAGCTGTTCCCAAAACATACTTCGGAACAAGAAAATCAAGGGATTTGATATCTCTAAGCTGTTGATACTTGTTGATATACCTGTTAAAAGAGTAAATATTGTTATAGCTTCGCGATCCAAGCTCATTGATCCTGTCCTTGAGCTTTCCCCACTTGTATCGGTTAATTACGAAATCTCTTTTCTCCAGGAGCTGCCCATGGTTAAATATTCCATCACAAGTCACCGTTGTATCATGGACTCCGATGATCTTAAGATCGATCCCAAGCTTTTTTGCTTCCTCCACCAGTCTGTTGCAGGTGTACGCCCCGGTCATATTATTGTATTTTTCTATCAGATATCCGCCAAGTCCCATTGTTATTTCACCTTTACTCTCTCTTCACTCAGGGCCAGATACAGTATCAGTATGATGGCCAGGATGCAGATCACAACGCCGCAGATTATTCCGGCGACGGAATTTGTGAATATCTCAAAGGCCGTGAGTACCTGCGCCACAGCCAGAACAGTACCCAGGATAGCTATTGTCTGCTCCTGGGAGTGACGTTTGAAGGTGTGGACCATATCCCTGTGGACTATGACAATATCGTTGATGCTGTTCATCTTAAGGGCACGTCTTCCGGAAGAAGGAATTCCGATCTCGTAATCGGAAAGCTCGTCCTTTTCAAGGACTCTTAAGGTTATGGTGTTATCCCCAAAGCGGATCAGAATCTTATCATTCTCAGATACGCCCAAAAGACTCATCATGTTGCCGTTAAGTCTTGCAACACTATTCTTGTCATCGGTATCTCCGGCCCAGCTGGTCTTAAGAATATATTCTGCTCTTCCTATGGTGATCTTGAGTATCTTCACCCAGATCCTGTTTCGGAAATCGCGAAGCCTTTCCCTTAGCTTCTTTTTGGCCGGTTTCTTTTTGGGGACTCTTATCATGTCCACCATGCTGTAGGCCCCAAGACTTTCAAGATACTTTATAACCCTGCCACAGGATTCCTCATAAAGAGTCTTTTCCTCGGGGGATGCGGACTCTCCCGGATAAATCAGCTGATAGTAGGCCTGTCCGGGAATCTTACTGTAGCATCTGTCAAAATCTTCCTTAGTGATATCAGGCTTAGAATCACCTGAGCCGTCTTCCTTTTGGGGTATCCCCGCCAGTTTCAAAAGAATATTCCTGTATTCCTCTGCCCTTAAGGTCTTCAGGGGCTTTTCAAGATAGCCCATCATCAGCCTGTAATATCTGGGCATCATGACTCTTCTGGCGTTGGGAGTGCCGTCATTGCTCTTGACTCTTCCGTTGTCCTTATAATCTGCGTTTTCCACATCTATATGGATTCTGGAGTCGGAGTATCTGTTTATAAGCTGATATTCGTACTTATCAGACGACTGCCTCTTAGCCTTAAAAAGAGCTGTGGAAAGAGCAATGCTGTTAACCTGATCCGCCTTGGGAACCCCTATCTCATAGCGGTCAGTGTGGTTTTCATAAACTATTACCGGTGCTCCCCTAAGCCCCGGCTCCTCTTCCTGCTTCTCGATCCACTCCCTTCCAAAGAGCAGCTCAATAAGGCGGTTTGTGAGGATCACGTAATCCGAATTTGAATCACTTGCAGGATCACCAAGGAAGCTGTTAAGCTCCGATAAGGTGACCTTATTTACTGCATTAACCCTGGCTGTCTGATGCACTCCTTCCGGAGAACATACATGTACAAGATCATTGACTTTAAATGAAGTCTCTCCATTTACAGGAAACTCAATTTTATCCTGCGGAATATGGGACTTGGAGCTGGCCTGCCAAAGCCTGTAAACGTCATAACTATCCGCCATAGGGTCCATGGTATCAAGAAGACTTATGAGCTTTTCTGCAGTCTCAAGAACATCTTCCCCGGTAACCTTTTCTTTTCTGCCATACACATATTCTTCAGTAAAAAGAACCAGCTTATCAAGGAAGTCTTTGTTCTCCCCATGGGCTCTTATCTTTATTCCTCCCCTTGATGCAGGATCACTTTCCAGCTCTATTACTGTATTTACGGCATTTGCGCAGGTAAGGGCATAGTAGTCCCTTTCCATTGCTTTCTTTTTGGCATCGGTATCTGCAGCCTTTGAAACAACCAGAGCGCTGCATCCCATTTTGGCAGAAAGCTTTCTGACCATCTTCTGCAGGTTCTTATTTTCTTTTGATCTGTTCCCGGACTCTTTGTTATTAACACAAACAGCAACATCAGAAGTTCCGGGAAATACCTTAAAGTAATTCCTCTTACCTCTTCCGCTCCTGCCTTTTGCAAAAGCTCTTTTGCAGGATAAAAGCTTCTTTTCCCAATTGTCATTGCCGCTCTTATCATCGTAATCTATAGTTCCAAGGAACATTACGATATTGACAAGGCTGCGGATCATCGCTGAAAACATTGCCCTGTTACCGGGATCCCTGTACGTGCCGTTTATCTCAAGCTGCACGCAGGAAGTATCTGTATTTTCCGAAATGAATTTTGTAACGGTGTTCTGACCGCCTGCATCAAATATTTTGTTTTTACAGATTTCTTTTTTGTCCGTTTCGCAGTTTCTGATGCCGCTTTCCAGAAGGCATTTTATTATGTTGGCTGCAAACTTATATTCATGAAGAGACGGATCCTCCTCGTAGACAATCCCCGGTTTTGGATCCTGACAGGGAGCTGTCCCCATCTCCGCAGCATATTCCCTCTCTTTTGAAGCCCCGTGAATATCCATCAGCAGTTTCACATCGTGCTTTTCAAGGTACTCCTTCAGAGCATTCTGATATTCGTTAGTTCCGGGCTCATCATAGTTTGGATCGCATCCGTTGCTTTTGCAGGCATAGATCACATGGCAGCCTGTCAGCTTATGAAGAAATCTCGCAATTCCTCCGGTGTATCTGTCGGCAAACTTAACTTTCCCGTTTCTGAAATGATTCACCGCATGAGGCGCTGAGATCATTATGGGAATGCTGCCCTCCTCAATGGCAAAAGAAGCTTCACCTTCCCCGTCATATTCATTAGCCAAAAACGGAGCCTCAAGTTCTTTTACATCATCTAAAAATCTTCCCATGGCCGGTTTACCTTCCTTGCATCATTACTCAATAATATATTATAAGTAATCCTTGGCATAAAAAAAAGCGCCAACCACGTAGGTTAGCGCTTTTGCTTTGATCAATCCACCTTGTTTTTCTTGAAGATGTAGGTCTTTCTCTCCTTGCCGGCAAGAAGCTTCTTGATATTGCCTCTGTGCTGGAAGTAAGCCAGGGCTGTAAGGAGGAACAGGATCACATATACCTCGATAAGTGCGCTCTGAGGTATCTGGGTTCCGATCACGCCAAAACCGCCCATCTGACCGTATACAATGGTCATGATGAAAAGACATGTGTAATAGAAAAGGCTGCATACCGATACGATATGGAACAGATTAAAGGGAACGAAGAATGATACAAGTCCCATAAGGAAGAACAGCCATGTGTACTGAATACTGAGGTAAATGGTGTAGCCGGCGGTGCAGGCGATTCCCTTGCCGCCCTTGAAATGAAGGTGCAGGGGATAATCATGTCCAAGGACACTTCCTGCAGCTGTATAGGTCATGTACAGGATCATGTAGTCAGGATTGTTCCTGCCAAAGATCAGGTAGCTTACAAAGATGGCCAGCATACATTTAAGCATATCCCCCAAAAGAACTATCGCTCCGGCTTTAGGCCCCATAACACGAAGAGTATTGGTGGTTCCCGCATTGCCGCTTCCTACGCTTCTGATGTCGACGCCCTTCATTTTGCAGTACATAACTGCTGTCTGAAAATGCCCAAAAACGTAACCGATAAGTAAACATACAACTCTTTCCATACTATTTGTCCTCTTTTCTCTCCCTGATAATAAATCTTAAAGGTGTACCCTTGAAACCAAAGGCCTCCCTTATTTGATTCTCAATATATCTGGTGTAGCTAAAGTGCATTAAGTTCTTGTCGTTTACAAATATTACAAAGGTTGGCGGCTTGACAGATGCCTGGGTGATATAAAAGAGCTTTAATATCTTTCCCTTATCACTGGGTGGCTGCTGCATAACAACGGCCTGGGACATGATCTCGTTAAGAACGCCCGTTGAAACCCTGAGGGCATGGTTCTCGCTGACGGTATCGATCATATCATAGAGCTTGATAAGTCGCTGTCCGGTCTCTGCCGAGATGAACATTATCTCCGCATAGTTCATGAAGGCCAGAGTATTTCTGATGTCCTTGGTAAATTCCTTGACCGAATGGTTGTCCTTCTCGATAAGGTCCCATTTATTTACGGCTATGATAACCGCCTTGCCGCTCTCATGGGCAATGCCTGCGATCTTGGCATCCTGCTCCGTTACGCCGTCCTCAGCATTGATGACCAGAATGGCTACATCCGCTCTTTCAACTGCCCCGACAGTTCTAACTATCATGTAGTGTTCCAGTGCATCCTTGACCTTGTTCTTCCGTCGAAGTCCGGCGGTATCAATAAACACATATTTCTTGCCGTTATGCTTGACTTCGGTATCTATGGCATCACGGGTTGTACCTGCAACATCCGAAACAATAAGTCTGTTCTCACCTATAAGCCTATTGATGATGGAGGACTTACCTACATTGGGCTTACCGATAATGGCAACCTTAATGGAATCATCTTCCTCTTCCTCTACAGACGGCTTGGTAAAGTGACTTACCACCTCTTCCAAAAGGTCTCCGATTCCCTGCTTATTGGCAGCTGAGATCGGGAAGGGATCGCCGATTCCAAGATTATAGAACTCATAGACGTCCATCTGATCCCGGTTGTAATTGTCAACCTTGTTTACACAAAGGACTATGGGCTTACCGGAGCGCCTTAACATATCCGCCACCTGGAAGTCCGCATCCACAAGCCCGGATTTGACGTCTACCATGAAGATGATGACATCAGCTGTGTCAATAGCAATCTGCGCCTGCTCCCTCATCTGTGAAAGGATGACATCATTGGAATCAGGCTCGATTCCTCCGGTATCTATCAGTGTAAAGCTGTGATTGAGCCACTCTACATCCTGATAGATCCTGTCTCTTGTGACACCCGGCGTATCCTGTACGATAGCGATCCTGCTACCGGCCAGGGCGTTAAATAGTGACGACTTTCCTACGTTGGGTCTTCCGACCACTGCTACAATATTCTTCCTGCTCATAATTATCCTTATTCCGGCATAAGCTCACTGGCATCAAGGCCAAAGAGATCCGCCACAAACTCGTACCCGTCGCACTTGGCTATTCCTACGGGCACATTCAGTTCCCTTTCTATATCCGGGACTCTCACATCATCCAAAAGGACGTCATCTCCGCTTCTAAGAAGATTCTCAGGAAGATAAAGCATCTGTCCAAGATCCTTCCCCTTAAGCTGCCCAATGATATCCTGACCTGTAAGAAGGCCCGAAACGGTGATCCTCTCACCAAAAAACTCGTTTATTATCTCATATACATCCACTTTAAGTCCAGGACAAATCTGCATTGCTTTTGCAGCCATATCTCTGATGCAGGGATAAACCAGCCTTCCCGTGGCCATGGAGATGTGTCTGTTTACCGCCGCTATCTCTTTGGTCCTTGTTGCTACCGCCCGGCTAAAAGCATCTTCATATTCTTCAATAAAAAGACGCATCATACCGACGCCGTTCTCCAGCTGAATATATCCGTCGTATCTCTCAGCCTCGGGGAAGTCCCTTCCTGCCAGGAAATACCACTCGTCACTGGCATGGATGAAATGTATTCCATGTTCATTATAGACCTTTTTCTGCCATCTCTCTATCTGGTCGATAACTTTGGCAGCGTCCTCGCCGTCAAAGGGCTCCAGAGGATAAAGGCCTTCTCTGTGTTTGGAAAGTCCCACAGGAACCACAGATACACTCTGAAGATTGGGAATGTATCTGGTGAGGTCCGAAATGGATCTCTCAAGTTCCTCTCCATCGTTAACACCCTTACAAAGCACGATCTGGCCGTTAAGCTCGATTCCCGAGCCTTTTGCGCAAAGTTTATCTACTTTTTTGAGAGCCTCTCCGGCAAACCTGTTGCCCAGCATCTTGCATCTAAGTTCAGGATTCGTTGTCTGAAAAGAGACATTGATGGGAGAAAGATGGTACTTTAATATCCTGTCGATATCCGCATCGGACATATTGGTCAAAGTGACATAGTTGCCCTGAAGGAAGGACAGCCTTGAATCGTCATCCTTGAAATACAGCGTAGGTCTCATGCCCTTTGGCATCTGATCGATGAAACAGAAGATACATTTGTTGCAGCAGGATCTGTAATCATCCATGAGGCCGTTCTCAAATTCAATCCCCAGCTCCTCATCGAAGTCCTTGTCGATGTCAAGAAGCCACTCTTCTCCATCTGCCTTCTTAACAAGAATATCCAGATGATCGTCCTGAACCAGAAACTGGTAATCAAAAATGTCGCCTATTTCTTCGTCATTTATTTTAAGAAGAATGTCACCGGGTTCGATCCCCATCTCCTCGGCAATACTGCCCGGGATAACCGTTCCGATGACGTGACCTTTCTTTTTAGTCATATCCTGTCCTTATCCAAACTTGCGCAATCTTCTTGTTATTATACCTTAAAAATCTTGACGTGTCAGTAATACAGATGATAAAACAATAAGTGGATTACCACAATTCTTTTGGACTTGGAGGTTTCTTTTTATGCCCGATTTTCATCAATTGGAATCACTTATACCTGTAGCTCCCCTTAATCTTATAGTTATGGAGTCAGCCAGAGAGCTTGGTGAAAGTGTAGACCGTTATATTGCTCAGTTTAGACACAATCTCTATAAAATGCCGGATTCAGATCCTGCATTTCAGGGTTATGTCAAGGATTCTTTCCTTATAGACTATCGCCTTGACCGTTTCAGTAGCGGAGAGTCCAAGGCTACTATCCTTGAAAGTGTCAGGGGTAACGACGTTTACATCCTTACCGATGTCTGCAACTACAGCATCACCTACAAGATGTACAACTATGTTAACCATAAATCTCCCGATGATCATTATCAGGATCTTAAGCGTGTAATCGGAGCCATAACAGGCAAGGCCAAGAGGATCAATGTAATAATGCCCTTCCTCTATGAAGGCAGACAGCACAAGAGAAACGGCATGGAATCTCTGGATGCGGCTCAGATGTTCAAGGAGCTCCATGATATGGGTATCTCCAATTTCATTACCTTTGATGCCCACGATCCCAGGATCTCAAATGCCAAGCCCCTTGGAGGATTCGACAATTTCCTTGCATCCTACCAGTTTATGAAGGCTCTTTTGTCACATATAAGTGATCTTACCGTTGATAAGGATCACCTGACTGTCATCTCTCCCGATGAGGGTGCCCTTGACAGAGCCGTGTATTTTGCAAATGTTATCGGTGCTGATACCGGTATGTTCTATAAACGCCGTGATTACGCCCACATTGTAAACGGCACCAACCCTATTGTTGCCCATGAATTCCTCGGCTCCGACATTTCAGGCCGTGACGTCATCATTATCGATGATATGATATCCTCCGGTTCTTCCATGATAGATACAGCCGGACAGCTCAAGAACATGGGAGCCAAAAGAGTCTTCATCTGCACCACCTTCGGTCTTTTCACCGACGGTATGAAGCGCTTTGATGAGGGCTACGAAAAAGGGTTCTTTGATGCGGTCATCACCACCAACCTTACCTACATGAACGATGACGTTAAATCAAGGAAGTATCTCTTTATCGCCGATATGGGCAAGTTCCTGGCAACCATCATCGATTTCTTAAACCACGACGCATCAATGTCTACCGTTAATATGCCTACCGACAAGATCCACGAGATTGTCGAGAAGTACAACAACGGACTTATCGCACCTGAGCTTTACGAATAAACAGCATAATAAAAATAAAAACCTCCCGGGAGTAAGGATTTATCAATCCATAATCTACCGGGAGGTTTTCTTTTGTTGTCATGGCATTATTCAGATGCCTTTGATGTGATCACTTTGCAGCCTTGAGCCTTATCATTACTTTAAAGAGATCTCCGTCCAGTGCTATATCAAAGGTTCCGTTCTGGGCAGTTGTGAGGTTCTTGGCAATTGAAAGTCCAAGTCCGCTGCCCTCTGTTGTTCTTGATTCATCACCTCTTATAAATCTCTCAGCCAGCTCGGAGGCATCAATATTCAACTCAGATGCTGAAATATTCTTGATGGAGAACACCACCTCATCTTCGCTTCCCTCTTTCTGAATCAGATGCATATCCATATACACCCTGGTTCCCGGGAGCGCATATTTACACACGTTGTTGAGAAGGTTCTCTATTACTCTCCACAGGTGCCTTGGATCTGCCATAACATTCATCACTGGCTCATCAGGCTTAAAAATAGGCTGAAGATTGTTCTTTTCAAGCTTCTCATAGAACTCTCCGATGGTCTGGTTCACCATTTCAACGAAGTTGATCTTGTTCATCTGAATGCTGATATTTCCTGAGCTTATCTTGGAGGCCTCAACCAGGTCCTCTGTCAGCTGCTTGAGCTTCTGGGACTTGACATCAAGCACCTCAATGTACTCCTTAACTCTGTCGTTATCGATCTCCTCTCGCTTTATAAGATCCACATAGTTAATGATGGAAGTAAGGGGTGTCTTGATATCGTGAGATACATTTGTAATAAGATCGGCCTTGAGCTTCTCATCCTTCATACTGGTATCAACAGCCTTATGAATACCATCTCCGATAGAATTCACAGCTTCCGCAAGATTAATGTTGTCGCCGTGAAGCCCTTCTGTATCTACCTTGGCCTTAACATCGCCGTTCTTGATATTCTCTATTACATGAATGATCCTGTCTCTGTCCAGGTTCTGCCTGTAAACATAGATCCCCACCAGTATGTCCATGCAAACAGCCACTATTATGCCGGCAATACCGGCCTTAAACAGCAGAAGGTTCATGGCCACAAACAGCACAAAGGGTATCCAGGTCCTTATGATGACATTGCCGTTATCTGTGGTATTTACTACCAGATTCTTAAAGCCAACAGAGAGTGCTCTTATAAAGCTCTCGCTCCAGGCCTTTTTCTGCCTTACCCTGCGTATAAGTGAGTAAACCATGTAAAGGAATCCGATACTGACTACAAAAGCCCCCACCGCAAAGGCATAGGGAAAATAGGAAGCCCTGACCATGGTGCCGTAGCTGCCCTGCAATCTTCCTATCAAAACAAAAATCGCTGCGGGAATCGCCATAATAAGAAGCCCGATCAGAACAATAGCTTCCGTGTAAATCCTGACATCAGGCGCCGCCGCGGCTTCAGCTGCCCCGGGAACTGCTGTTTTCTTTATCTCATTATCATCGGTAACGGGCCTTATTCCCGCTATATATATGACCATCAGAACAAGATAAGCAAGAAAAGCAATGACTCCTGCCACAATCAGCCCGTTCCTTCCGGGCATATACTTGGTAAAGTTGCTCCTTCCCTGGGTAAAGGCATCTTCAGCCCCATACCCTTCGGTATCAACGCCGATATAAATCTTGACCTGATCGGGATAAGCGTAGCTGTAGGATTTGACAATTTTCCTTACAACATTCTCATTGAGCTGAGTATTGGTCTCATAACTAAGCTCATAGGGACAATAGTAAACATACCTTCCGTAGCTCTTAAAAAGTTCGGAGATATCTATACCCGTAGTCTCTCCCATAAGTTCGGTAACATTGGTAAAAACCTCTGTCTTGCCATTTATCGATCTGGTTATGTAATACCGCAGGTTCGTATTAAGATAGTCGTAATACTTAAGGGCCTTGGCGTATTCCTCATAATTATTGAGCAGGTCTTTTGCCGATTCCTCAACATAGCTGCAGATAAGGTTATACTCTTCCCAGGATGAAACAAGTTCCTCAATATTCTTGCCGTCCACAGTCTGATATCTGGACAAAAGAACCGTGTGTTCTCCTCCGGCAGGTACAGAATTTCCTGAGATGGCAAAATATACGCTGTTGCCTTCAATCTGTGAATTTAGGTAGGAATTCATCCCACCTGCATATCTGTTGTCCTTAAGATGAGTATAGGTGGAAAAAGAATTTAGGAAATCCTTGCTTTCTTCATCGGTGAAATTCCTGGTCTCATACTTAAATCCGCTCTGCGCCCACTTAAGCAGGTCCGAGAGATAGTAAACAGCGGTAACATAATCTCCTGTAAGAGTTGCTCCCCTGTTTACATAGGCAGTTACGTCAATCTTTTTTCGGTCATCGTAGAAGCCTGAGGTCTCAAGCTGCGACCTTACCGCCACGTGCCTAAGTACATCCGAAATATTGTTCCCCAAAATGTTGTTAAACAGATAGGAATCCTCGTAGCTCCTGCTGTTGTCAGATTCATAGAGGTTGTAGGAGCTGTCTCCGTTAAGCCCTCTTATGACAATGGATGTCCCCGCAATGGATACGGCTGCCACAAAGGCGATACATGCTGCCAACAGGTGCTGTACTATCCTAATGGCCCGTTCTTTTTTCATTCTTTTTTTCATCTGGCGTCTTCCTCAATCTTGTATCCCACGCCCCATACCACCTTCAGATATTTGGGCTCACGGGGATCCACTTCAATCTTTTCTCTGATATGTCTGATATGGACTGCAATAGTGTTATCCGACTTATAGATATGATCACCCCAGATGTTCTCATAGATCTGCTCAATGGAGTATACCTTGCCCTTGTTCTTGGCAAGAAAAGCAAGTATCTTGTACTCAATGGGAGTAAGTCTTATCACCTCATTGTAGAGAGTACAGATCTTGGCATTGTCATCGATAACAAGGCCCCCTGTCACATACACATTCTCGGATTCTACAGCTGTACCGAGAGTAGTGTATCTGCGGACATTTGACTTGACCCTTGCCACCAGTTCGAGAGGATTAAAGGGCTTGGTCACATAGTCATCGGCGCCGATGTTAAGACCAAGGATCTTGTCGGAATCCTCGGACTTGGCAGAGAGAAATATCACAGGGATGGTGGAAAAGCGACGAAGCTCCTTAACCATGTGGATACCGTCAAGCTTCGGCATCATGATATCAACGATGGCCAGCTGTATCTCATTCCTGCGAAGGACCTTAAGTCCCTCTTCGCCGTCGTAAGCCTTGTAAACCCTGAAGCCTTCCTGCTCAAGATATATCTCAATGGCCTCGACTATTTCTCTGTCGTCATCACACACTAATATATTTTCCATATCGTCCTCAACTTTCAATATTAATTAAATCATTAAATTCTTAAGATTTACCGTCGAAATTTCTTAAGATTTCTTAAGAAATATACGAATATTCGTTAATTTAGGGCTTTATTGACAAAAAAGCGCACAAATTGCCTCTTTCCTCCCCGTGGATCCTGTGGGAAAACAGCAAATCCGGATTACATCTTGTGCAGATATCGGTGACTAATATGTTCTCTTGCCTTACTCCTGCCGCAAGAAGTGTGGTCTTTATTGCGTTCCAGAGATAGAGCCTGTATTTCCCCTCGGGATAAGGAACAAGGATCTTTCCTTCATCCAGCTCTTTTCCCGAAAAAGCAGCTCTGATCTTCGTGGCAACATCCTCGCCTATCTCATAGCACTCACCGCATATGGAAGGCCCTATGGCACAGATACAGTCCTTAGGCTGCGTGCCGTAGCATTCCTTCATTTTGCTTACAGCACCCCCGGATATCCTTCCTACGGTTCCCTTCCAGCCTGAGTGAACAAGGCCTATTGCCTTATGAACCGGATCGATGATATATACCGGAGGACAATCTGCGTGAAAAGAGCCAAGGATAATACCCGGCACATTTGTTATAAGCCCGTCAATATCAGTGTAATCCCGAAGTCTTGCCGGTCCCTTCCCTCTGTCCCCCTCCGTCACAACTCTTATATTTGTTGTGTGGGTCTGAAAGGTACATACAAAGTCATCAAGGCTTCTTCCGTGCCCCAGCGCATCGGCAATCCTTCTGTAGTTCTCGTCCACAGCCTCTTTCTCGTCGCCCCTTGTATAGCTTAAGTTACATTCACTAAAAGCTCCCTTTGAGACGCCTCCAAACCTGGTGCTGAAGAGATGATCCACAAATCCCAGTTCTTCTATTCTTGGAAAAACCAGGTACTTAAGGCCATTATGGTCCTTAAGCTCCATGGTCTTCTCATTTCCGTATCTCTTAATCTTAATATTTTCCATCTTTTACCTCATATGATCAAAAGCATTTTTAAGCCACTTAAAGGTAATCGCCTTGTCTTTACCCGAAAGAGAAAGAACATCATACCTTACCGGCGTATCAAGGTCATATCCGTTACTGTAAAGGTAATACCGCGCCACCCTGCAGATCCTTCTTTGCTTTGCAATATTAACGGCGGCCTCGGGGCCGCCGAATCTGTCACTGCTTCTGTATTTGACCTCTATAAAACAAAGATACTTTCCATCTTTGGCAATTATATCAATCTCGCCGCTTCTGTTTCTGTAATTTGTATCTATAATCTCTGCGCCGTTATCCCTAAGATACATAATAGCCAGAGATTCATAGCCCGTTCCTACACTTCTTTTGTTCAAAATACTTCTCCGAATCCGTTATTTCTTTCCCTTATCCTTGGCTTTGATCTTGTCCATGGCATCAACAAAAACCAGGATCTCAGCAACAACCTCATAGAGTTCCGGAGGGATCATCTCCCCGATCTCCAGCCGTGAAAGTGTCTCTGCCAGCTTGTCATCCTCGTGGACAGGGATCTTACTCTCCTTGGCCTTCTCTATGATCTTCTCGGCCAGTGCGCCCTTTCCCGAAGCTATGACCTTGGGGGCTCCGTCTTCGTTGGGATCGTAAGAGAGCGCCACCGCGGTTTTTACTTTTTCTTTTTCCTTATTATCCGGCATAAATCCTCATTTCAGGCTCTGGCATCAAAAGAAGCTGTGGAGATCACCGGCGTTTTCATTACGTCCAGCATCTCATCAACCGCCGCATCCTGTCCGTCCATATCATCATGGAGCTTTAAGGATACATTCATGGTATAGCCGCGCTTTTCAAGCCTTTTATTCAATATATGTATATTGTCGTTGATAAGATCTATCACGTCTTCATCAGCCACATAGAAATTGGTGGTAACCTTATTATCCAGCAGCTTCACGTAGACATCCACAGGGCCCATATGCTCCATATCAAGGTGAAGCACGGCACTCACAGACCCGTCCTCGCTCATCTTCCTGTGCTTGTTTCTGTAAACGAAAAGATCTCCGTGGACATTCTGTCCCGTCATCTGAAGAGGCAGCTGAACATATTGGAACATCTGGTTAAGCTGGTTCATAAAGTCCAGGTTATTCTGCAGATTATTGGCAGTCTGACCCAGCTTAGACTCTGCTCCCAGTGTATTGCTGATGGTCTGTGTAAGTCCCTTTATCTGGTTTCCCAGCCTCTGATAGAGATTATCGATGTTCTCCTTCTTCTCCACATCTCCGGGCTTTAAGGTCCATTGCGAGGAGATACTGTCCTTTAAAAGCTTACTGTAATCCTCATGGGAAAAGATATTTTTCCATACCGTCTTATCCCCCAGGGTATTAAGGTCTGACTGCTCAAAAGATGCGGACAGCTCTTTTAAAAGCTCCTTCTGGGCAAGCTCAAGCTTCGGTGATGACTCTCCGCTTTGAGAGAGCTTTAAAGCTTCGTTATAATTCTTGATAGTCTCCTCTGATATTCCGAGGTTTCTTAAATTATCAATAAATCTTGAATCCAGTCCGGCAGATTTTGATGTGGCGTTTCCTCCGGAAGCCTCTTCCTGCAAGGCATTCTGATCAGCCTGTACCTTGCCTGACAGCTCTCCCTCTTTGCTTCCTGCAATCTCTCCCTCCAAAGAAGCCGCAGCCTCCGGATTTTGTCCCATAGCTTCAGCTCTGCCGCCCTGCTCCTGTACCTGAGCCTCTTTGCCTGTTGGCTTTGCCAAGGCATCCTCTGCAGCAGTCTCAGTCGCAGCTCCTCCTGCAGCCTCAGGCTCTTTTCCCAAAGTATCAGTAACAGCGTCTTCTGCCTGTGCCCCTTCGGAAAAGAGCTTTAGAACCTGGCCGTAGAGCTGTAAAGCACCGGAATCATTCCCTGCACCTGACAGCTCGTTAAAAGCCTGTGGCAGCTCATCAATGATGTTCTCTATGGCACCTGTTACCTGATGCTCATAATTCTTGTAGCTCTGAAACTGCTGTATGTTGTTTTCACTGATAGGAATATTGAGGCTCTTCATCTCAACCATGGTTGAGATCGAAGCATTGGGATAGGTCTGAAGATTTTTGCTCATCTCAAGAAGTGCTTCCCTGTTAATGGGAAGCTGCGCTTCCATCATATCTTTGACCATTTGGATATTGTCGTTATTGATCTCAAGACCTGCAGCCGCAAGCGCCTTTAAGGTGCTCTGGTCTGCAGAAGTATTCTCATAAAGCGGTGTAATGGATACGCCTCCCGGGCCGGAGGACTTAACATTAAAGTTCAGAGTCTGGCCTTCCCGAAGGTTCATGCCATCCTGAAGCTTGGCGGAAATCACGGAATCTCCGACTTCCACGTTGGCGATCTTCCCACCGTCGGTATCGGTAATGGACACAACAGTTCCCTGGATGGTAGAGCCCGTTTTCAACTCCGGGAGTTTACCCTGGCTCTCGCTGCCTGACCGGGAAACCTCTTTACCATCCACAATAACCTGTCTGCTCAATTGTGATACATTAGAAATTCCGCTCATACAAAGTTTCCTATAAATGATCTTCTATGTATCGGGCAGGGGCCGTATTTCTTAATGGCCGCAATGTGTTCTGCGCTGCCATATCCCTTGTTGGACTCAAATCCATACTCAGGGTATTGCAAAGCCATCTCCTTCATGACCCTGTCCCTTGTAACCTTTGCTATGATACTGGCAGCCGCAATGGACACGCTCTTGGCATCACCCTTTATTATTGATATCTGCCTGTACATTTCAAGCTGCGGTATATGTACAGCATCGATCAAAAGAGCCTGTGGCTTAACCGAAAGGCTGTTAACAGCCTGTGTCATGGCTTCATAGGTTGCCTGCAGGATATTGATCTCGTCTATCCTCTCACAGGTAGCAGATCCGATGCCTACCGCCACTGCCTTTTCCATGATGACATTATAAAGCTCTTCTCTCTTTTTTTCGGATAATTTCTTGGAATCGTTTAGATAAAGAATATCACTGTCTTTGGGAAGAATGACGGCGGCTGCATAAACAGGTCCCGCCAGAGGGCCGCGGCCTACTTCATCTATGCCGCACAGATACCCCAGATCCCCATACTGTTTCTCATACTGCTTCATCCGTTCTATACGGGCCATTTCCGCATATAGAGCATTCAGCCTCTTGTCCGCTGTCTCAACAAGTTTTCTGACTCCCGCTCTTTCATCCCCGGCAAAAGAACTCTTGAAAGCCTTAAATTCCTCTATACTGCCGCAGCCGGAAAGGATCTCCCTGATCTCTGTCATGGACTGCATCAGTCTACACCTCCGAACTTGGAGAAAGGATAGATCCTGATAAAAGCTTTACCAAGGATCTTATCTTTATGGATATTCCCCACGGATATATCTCTGCTGTCCATACTGTGATTGCGGTTGTCACCCATTACGAAGTATTCATCCGGGCCAAGGGTCACACCGTCAAGAGCACGTCCGGGATCCTGGATAACCTCAGCACCGTAATGCTCTTCAAGAAGTGTTCCGTTTATGTATATATTACCGCTCTCATCAACTCTTACGGTCTCACCGGGAAGTCCGATTACTCTCTTGATAAAGTACTGGTTTTTACCGTATTGATAAGGGAATATGATAATGTCAAATCTTGAAGGATCACTGAATCTGTAGGTCACTTTATCAACAATAAGGGAATCTCCGTCCTGAAGAGTGTTCTCCATTGACTGTCCGCTTACCTCAGTCCTCTGAGCCACAAAAGTGATGAACAAAAAGGTCAGGGCAAAAATGACTGCAAGATAAACAATGGTGCTGGCGATTTCTTTTAATACTGTCTCAAATTTCATAGTCTGTCTCGATTCTGTGCCTTTGCACTTATTATTACGGACGCTCCAGGGATAATCTTCCAAGCCTGCCGTTTCTGAAATCATCAAGAAGAAGTGCTGCTGCTCTGTTTAGATCAATCTCTGCTCCCTGTTTGAAGCACTTCCTGTTGAAAGCAATTGCCGAGAGCACAGCACTTGTAGGTGTGGAGTACATCTGCTCTTCGTACTCCGAAACCTGCTCCCTGGTTATATTATACTTCTCAAATACAGCATTTGGATATGTTTCTGACAATATTTTTATAAGTTCGCAGGCCAGCTCTGCGATATCGAGGTTATCATCGTTCATAGAACCTATCAAAGCCAGATGAAGTCCGACGGTATCGTCATCAAACTTAGGCCACAAAACTCCGGGAGTATCAAGAAGCTGCATATTCTTTCCAAGGGATATCCACTGTTTGCCCTTTGTTACACCGGGCTTATTGCCTGTCTTGGCAGAAGCTCTGCCCGCCAGCTTATTGATAAAGGTTGACTTTCCCACATTGGGAATTCCGGCAACCATGGCGCGGATAGGTCTTCCTACAATGCCTCTTTTCTTGTCTCGCTCTATCTTCTCGGAGCAGGCATTCTGCACAAAGTCTTTTACCTTGCCTGCATCATTGCCGGTCTTGGAGTTCATCTCCAGAACAAAGTAGCCTTGCTTCTGATAATACTCCTTCCATTTGGCGGTAACCGCAGGGTCTGCCAGATCGGCCTTGTTGAGGATAATAAGCCTGTACTTATTTTTGCCAAGCTCATCAATATCAGGATTTCGGCCTGCCGCCGGGATCCTGGCATCTGTCAGTTCTATTATTATATCAATGAGTTTGATGTTCTCCTGCATCATTCTCATGGCTTTGGTCATATGACCGGGATACCACTGATAGTTCATAGGATCTCCATTTCTTAGTAGTTGTTTAGCACGGGGCCTGCCTCTGCACCATCAATGCCCAGCTTGAACCAGACCTTTCCCACCATCATACTCTGCTTGACCACTCCAATATTGGCGCTTCTTGAGTCCTCACTGTTATTCCTGTTGTCTCCCAGGACAAAGTACTCTCCGCTGCCAAGCTTGACAGGATTGGCAGCAATTCCTGCATCCTCTATTTTATCATATATATCCTTCTTACCGTCCCTCTCCTCTCCGTTTACATAGAGAATTCCATCCGTTATCTGAACGGTCTCTCCGGGGCCGGCCACGACTCTTTTTACATAGTAATGGGAATTTACATTGCCGTTTGGCAAAAATACGACGATATCACCGATCTTGGGGCTTAGTATCATGAGCGAAAGCCTGTTTACCACAACACTCTGGCCGTTGCTGATGGTGGGCTCCATGGAATCACCAATGACCTTAACCTGCATTCCAAAGGCAAGCACAATGCCAAGAGCTATCAGCCCTCCCACAATGGTGATGGATATCCAGGAAAAGATTTCCCGGAAAAGCTTTGGAGTTATCTTCTTTTTCTTCTGGTAAAAAGTAAGTGTATTTCTCTTTCGAAACATTAAAGATACCTCACAAACAGATTTTGATGTCTTGCATGAAAAAAGGCAATTACTATCATTACGACAGTAACTGCCTCTGAAAACAAGTTATCTGGTAACAAGCTCCTTAACCTTAGCCTTCTTACCTGTAAGTCCCTTAAGGTAGTTCAGCTTAGCTCTCCTTACCTTACCTCTTCTGATAACCTCAACCTTCTCAACGATAGGTGAGTGAAGGGGCCATGTCTTCTCAACGCCAACACCGTAAGACTCTTTTCTTACTGTGAATGTTGTACGGTTGCTGCCGCCCTGGATCTTCTTAACAGTTCCCTCGAAAACCTGAATTCTCTCACGGTTTCCTTCCTTGATCTTAGCGTGTACTCTTACAGTATCACCTGTGTTGAACTGAGGCGCATTGGCGTTCAGCTGCTCTTTCTCGAGCTCTTCGATAATTGTACTCATATTTCTTCTCCTATTTCCATGGACGTTCTTAAATGCAATTAATGCATCAGAGGACCGTCTGATTGTCACAACGTACTATAGTTTAACAAAGAACAGAAGAAAAGTCAACCCAAAAGATCTTTAGGTCCGAATCTGTCGGGAATGATCTCGGAAAGTGTATATTCTGTATACTTATCTACCGATTGTGCGCAGAATATCCTGAAGTCATCCTTGCAGAACTCGCTCATTACCTGTCTGCAGACACCGCAAGGTGAGCAGAAAGGAAGGTCGTCCCACTGTCCATCCGGGCCTCCTGCAACGGCAATTGCCTTAAAATCCTTCACCCCCTCACTGACTGCCTTGAAGAAAGCTGTTCTCTCAGCGCAGTTGGTGGGTGTAAAAGCAGCATTCTCAATATTGCAGCCTGTATAAATAGCACCGTCGGCTGCAAGGAGCGCTGCTCCTACATTCCAGTGTGAATATGGAGTATAACTCATTCTCCTCATGTTAAGAGCTGTTTCTATAAGTTTGCGTACGTTAATGTCTTCCATATTTTTGTCCTATCGTACTTTTTTAAAGAATTACCTTGATCCTTTGTCGTAAGGAATACCCTCAGCCTTAGGTGCTCTTGAATTGGATGATGTAAATGCAAGAACAATAAGTGAAATGATGTAAGGCATCATGTTATATACGGATCCGGGAATATTCAAAGCCGCCAGGAAGTCAAATCCTGAGTATACGTTTGAAAGAGCTCTGAAGAAACCGAACAGCAAAGCTGCAAGTCCGATATTAACAGGTTTCCACTGACCAAAGATCATAACCGCAAGAGCAAGGAAACCAAAGCCGGCTACACCAACCTCAAACTTCCACTCAGATACACCGGCTGTGATATAAACGATACCACCGATACCTGCCAGCATACCGGAGATGAGAACGCCTGCCCATCTCATGGTGTAAACGTTGATACCTACGGAATCAGCAGCCTGAGGATGCTCACCGCAGGCCATAAGTCTTAATCCGAATCTGGTCTTATAAAGGATCACATAAGCCAGGATAAGTGCAATAAGAGCTACCAGCATGAACCAGTTAAACTGGAAAGAACCGATGGATACCACCAGTGCCTTCTTGGTCTGAACATACTGAACCGTTGAAGATACGTTGTCAGGGTTCTCTGCAATGTTGATAGACTTAACGATTACAGTAGCTGCAGCAGCTGCCAGCATGTTAAGAGCTGTACCTACAAGGGTCTGATCAGCCTTTAAGTTGATACATGCCACAGCAAGAAGCATTGAATAAATAACTCCGCAAAGGATGGAAGCTGCCATAACAGCCAGCACAATAAGAAGTGCAGGTGTGTTGGGACTGATATACTTAAGTGTAAGTGCTCCGCCGAGAGCTCCCATTACCATGATTCCCTCAAGTCCCAGGTTGATAACACCGGAGTGCTCCGAGAAGCATCCTCCCAGAGCTACGAGAATCAAAACAGATGCAAATAACAGTGTGTATTGAAGAAGCAGTACCATTACTTGTTACCTCCTTCCTCTTTTTTGCTCTGGACAATCGGAACCTGTTTTGCCCTCTCTTCTCTTGCTCTCAGCCATCCGTTAAGCTGGATCTTGAAGAACAGAACAAAGCCGCACAGATAAATGATGATAGCTGAAATGAAATCAGAAATCTGTGAAGGATAAATATTCTTGTCCAGGTAGGAGCCACCGCTGGTGATGTGCTGGATGAAATAGGACGCAAAGATTGTTCCGATAGGATCCAGTCCTCCAAGGAAGGTAGCAGCAATACCATTAAAGCCCATTCCGGGAACTGATGACTGTGTTACCGACCACTGCTCATATCCTGTAAGGAACAGGAATGCTGCTCCAAGACCTGCAAGAGCTCCGCCGATGAACAGGGTGATGATCACGTTCCTCTTCTCTTTCATTCCGCTGTACTTGGCAGCATCCTTGGCAATACCGGTAGCTTTGATCTCATAGCCAAATACTGTCATGCTAAGGACAACCTTCAGCAGAATTGCAATAAGGATTGCGAGAGGGATTGCTATTGTAACATATTTGTTATTTGAGAACAGCTTCTCCATTCCCAGGGAAGGAAGAAGCGCTCCCTTGTTGACACTGGCAACCTGTACCGTATAAGGGCTGGCAGTCTCTTTAACCCCTGAAAGCAGCATGTTAACTGTGTAAAGGCCAATCCAGTTAAGCATGATGCCGGAAATAACCTCATTAACATTAAGGTAGGACTTCAAAAGTCCGACGATGATTCCGAAAATACCGCCTGCAATAAGTGCTGCAATGAGGCAGATTATCCAAGGCATTTTAAGCTGCAGCGCACAGAAAAGAGCTGCTCCTGCTCCAGCTACATACTGTCCTGCCGCACCGATATTGAACAGACCTGCCTGATAGCAGAACTGGATTGAAAGTGCGCACATAAGAAGCGGTGCTGCCTTTACCAGGGTATTGCCAAGATACTTCATGGCAGCTGCCTTGGTAGGATAAGTGAAATAGTTCTTAAGAATAGTGATTATAGCTTCCGTTGCTCCTGCGGGGCTGATGATAAGAAGTGCAACATAACCAACCAGCAGACCGATAACGATGCACAAAAGTGCAGCCAGAGTGGACTGTACGGCAGGTTTTGAAAGGAAGCCTTCAGATGATTTTTTGCCCATTATGCTCCAATCTCCTTTCTCTTAGCGCCTGCCATGTAGAGACCAAGCTCTTCCGGCGTTGTTGTTTTGGGATCAAACTCTCCGACCAGTTCGCCCTCGTACATTACAAGGATCCTGTCGGAAATGCTCATAACTTCTTCAAGCTCAAGGGACACCAAAAGAACTGCGTGTCCTTCGTCTCTCTGAGCGATAAGCTGCTTGTGGATATATTCGATGGCACCTACATCAAGACCTCTGGTAGGCTGAACCGCGATAAGAAGATCGGGGTTCTTGTCTATTTCTCTGGCGATGATAGCCTTCTGCTGGTTACCGCCGGACATGCTTCTTGCGATTGTGGCTGCGCCCTGACTGGATCTGATATCATACTGCTCTATCAGTTTCTCAGCGTAGCTATTAATAGCGCCCTTCTTAAGGAAACCTGCCTTGGAACTGAACTCAGGCTCAAAGTATCTCTGAAGAACAAGGTTGTAGGCCAGTGAGTAGTCCATAACAAGACCATGCTTGTGTCTGTCCTCAGGAATGTGGCTCATTCCGCTGGTCGAACGCTCTCTGATCGAAGCATGAGTGATATCCTTGCCTGAAAGAGTGATCTTGCCGGATGTGCAGTTCTCAAGTCCGGACAATCCGTAAACAAGCTCTGTCTGTCCGTTGCCGTCGATACCGGCGATACATACGATCTCACCTGCACGAACATCAAAGGATACATTCTTAACTGCATTATTGTGATGAAGTTTGCTGGGAACAGTCATGTTCTCAACATGGAGGATGACTTTTCCGGGAACCTTGTCCTCTTTAGTAGCAACCAGCTGAACATCACGACCAACCATCATTCGGCTGAGCTCATCCTGGTTGGTATCTGAGATATTAACCGTTCCGATATACTTACCACGTCTAAGTACCGAACATCTGTCAGCAACTGCCATGATCTCAGCAAGCTTGTGGGAAATGAAAAGAATTGACTTACCCTCTTTGGCAAGGTTCTTCATGATCTCCATAAGCTCATCGATCTCAGCAGGCGTAAGAACGGCTGTAGGCTCATCAAAAATAAGGATCTCATTATCTCTGTAGAGCATCTTAAGGATCTCTGTCCTCTGCTGCATACCTACAGTGATGTCCTCAACCTTGGCATCCGGGTCAACCTTAAGGCCATACTTATCAGACAAAGCCATAACCTTTTTTCTGGCCTCATCCTTCTGAAGTATTCCATGTTTGGTTGTCTCAACACCGAGAATGATGTTGTCCAGAACAGAAAAGCACTGAACCAGTTTGAAGTGCTGGTGTACCATTCCGATACCAAGATCATTGGCATCGTTGGGGTTATTGATCTTAACCTCAACACCGTCCTTCTTGATGATTCCTTCTTCTGCCTGATAAAGACCAAACAGCACACTCATGAGAGTGGACTTACCTGCTCCGTTCTCTCCCAGGAGTGCATGAATCTCCCCCTTTTTCAATTGCACTGTAACATTATCATTGGCTATGATACCCGGAAACCTTTTGGTAATGTTCAGCATTTCAATAGCATATTCACTGTTTCCTGCCATTGACATACCCTCCATACTTATATTTCATTTTCCCTATAGTAAGAAATAAGGCCGGAAGATTATGAGTCCGCCGGCCCTGATGACCAAATGGCCATAATTATTTCTGATTACTTAATGTTGCCCTGGAAGTTGATCTTAGCTGTTGTAGCTGAAGGCTGCTCAGCGGAAGAATCGTTGGAAACTGTGATCTTGCCGTTAACCATATCAGCAACAAGTGCGTTGTAATCAGCCTCTGTGAATCCATCTGTCCATACAGTTGATTCAGGAAGACCTACATAGTTGAGGCTCATATCATCAGCAGATACAAGGCCAAGAGTCTGGATCTTGCCGGCGTAAGAATCCCACTGACCATCTCTGATAGCTGAGAGCAGTGTATTAACTGTAGCCTGAAGACCCTTCATAGCGGATGTAACTGTGATACCATCGCCGAACATTCCGTCGATAGTGCCCTTCTGGTCAACGTCAACACCGATAACCTTGCCGCCAACCTTTGCAGCTGCCTCACCTGCAGATGTGAAGATACCACCGCCGCAAGCAAATACAACTTCTGTGCCGCCCTGATACCATGTATCCATAGCAGCTGTGATGTCGGAATCACCGTAGAACTGGTTACCGTAAGCATAGTTGATCTCTACATCAGCGCCAAGCTCTGCAGCTGCAGCGTCAGCACCCTGTACGAAACCGTAACCATAACGGATAACAGCAGGAACAGCCATTCCACCAAGGAAGCCGAGCTTTGTGAAGCCCATCTTTACTGCTGCATAACCAGCCATGTATCCGGGAAGCTCTTCCTGGTATACAGCTGAGAATACGTTAGCAAATGTCTCATTGTTGAAGTCTGACTCGTCACCCTCAAGATCGTACTCAGAAACGTCAAGAGCTACGAACTTAACATCGGGATACATATCAGCTGTCTCTTTGATAGCGCCTGCGAAAGCGTAACCGGGCATAACAACTACGTTGTAGCCATCAGCTACTGCCTTGTCGATCATGGCAACTCTCTCAGCATCTGAATCACCTTCGGGCTTGTAGTATGTGAAGTCAACGCCGTTAGCCTCACCGAAAGCCTTACATGCCTCATATGTTGACTGGTTGAAAGACTGGTCTGTGATATCGCCGTAGTCTGTAACCATAGCAACCTTCATATCAGTTGCCTCAGCAGCGGGCTCAGCTGCCTCTGTAGTCTCAGCAGTCTCTGCCTCTGTCTCTGCAGGTGCTGCCTCCTCTACTGTTGTCTCTGTTGCCTGAGTATCTGTTGTCTCAGCAGGAGCAGCAGAATTGCCGCAAGCTACGAGAGAAGATACCATTGTTGCAGCCATAAGAACTGCGAGAAGTTTCTTTTTCATAATTTCCCTCCGTTTAAAAATAAAATATGATAGAAACATTTATAATAAAACCATATTTCAGGTTTTATCCAATTTAATGAGCTCCCTGATGGCATCGATGGTGGTCTTGTAAACGATCTCCATATCATGTGCCTGAGGATTGGGGAGTCCCTTCTTGGCTCTCTCCTGGTTAGCTACCACAAGAAGAACCGCTCCTGTCCTTGCTCTTAAATAGTCACCCACAACAAAAAGCGTGGAGCTCTCCATCTCCGAGCAAAGGCATCCGCATTTGATCCAGGCATCCCACTTATAAAGAAGCTCCTGTCCAACGGGCTTGGTCTCCGGCTCATGCTGTCCAAAGAAGGAATCCTTGCACTGACAAACACCCACGTGATACTTGGCACCGTTCTTTTTGGCACCTGTAACAAGAGCGTTTACCACATCAAAAGTAGCCACAGCCGGGTACTCAATAGGAGCATACTCTTTGGAAGTACCCTCGGCGCGGATGGCTCCGGAGACAATGACAATATCGCCGCCCATTACATCATCCTGCATTCCGCCTGAGGTTCCCATACGGATAAAGGTATCTGCGCCGCACTTATAAAGCTCTTCCACGCAGATGGCTGTAGAAGCGCCTCCGATTCCATGGGAAATAACGCTTACCTTCTCTCCGTCCAAATAACCGGTGTAGCAGTTGTATTCTCTGTTATATGCAACAAATTTAGGATCGTCAAAGTATTTCGAAATTGATTCGCATCTTCCGGGATCACCTGTAAGAAGCACATATCTTCCTACATCTCCGGGTTTAACATGTGTATGGTACTGATATCCGGCACCTTCTGTATAGTCTATCATGATGATTTACCCCAATATCTTGTGTTTAACTAATGTATCATAACAATATACATATATAAGCTATTATAATTCATTTAGCCTTAAAAGTCATCAAAAATTAAAATTATATTAATTTAGCAGTCCGTCCATTACATGGATCACAATTCTGCGATTCTCAACATCTATCTGTTTAATGCACTCTTTTATCGCAGGTATATAAACTTTCTCCTCCGAGTCCTTAAGAGTCATCTCATAAACGTCGTTAGCGCCTGTCTGAAGGATCTCCGACAGAGTCCCCAGCTCTTTTTCCTCTTCGTCTACGATGGTCATACCGATAAGATCTGCGCAGTAATACTCACCGGGCTGAAGCTTTATGGCGTCCTTTCTGTCAATGGTAAGCTCGCACCCCTTAAACTTCTCAACATCATTGATGTTGTTGAACTGCTTGAACTTAACAATAACAAATTTCTTGAAGAATCTGGCACTTGCAATATCAAGGTCGATCTCCTCACCCCTTGCGGTGTGGAGTCTTACCTTCTTAAGCTTCTTAAATCTTGCGGGATCTTCGGTTGTGGGGAATACGTTCACCTCTCCCTGAAGTCCGTGAGTTGATGCTATGACACCTACCTGAAATCTCTCAGTTTTCATATATTCCATGTATAGATCGGGTCTCCTCTCTCTCGTACGAAGCACACACTGCTTGTGCCTCCACTCATCAACCTTCCTGTGATCTCCCGACAAAAGGATTGCCGGTACTTTCATGCCCATCCACTCCTCAGGCCTTGAATACTGCGGATATTCAAGGAGATTCCCCGAAAAGCTCTCGGTCATTGCCGACTCATCGTTATTAAGGACTCCCGGAACCAGCCTGGATATGGCATCTATCATCACCATCGCCGGAAGCTCACCGCCTGTAAGAACATAGTCTCCTATGGAGACGTAATCCGTAACTATCTCCTGAAGAACCCTCTCATCAACGCCCTCATAGTGTCCGCACAGGAACACAAGATCATCTTCGCCAGCCATGTCAGAGGCCATCTTCTGGTTAAAGACAGCGCCCTGAGGTGTCACATAGACAACCCTTAATTTCCTGTCGCCGTCAAAAGAACCATCACTTATCCTGTCCTTTATAGACTTATAACAGTCATAAATAGGCTGAGCCTGCATCAGCATGCCTGCCCCGCCTCCGTATGTATAATCATCCACCTTGCGGTGTTTAATGTCCTTTGAAAAATCCCTGATGTTTACCGCCTCGAAATCTATAAGGCCTTTGTCCCTGGCTCTGCCCAGAATACTGGTATCAAGCCCCTGTTCCACCATCTCAGGGAAAAGAGTCATAATATGAAATCTCATAGTTTTGTGTAATAATGCCGCCCCAAAGAACCTTTGAGACGGCATATAAGTTTAGATTATCTCCACATCCACCTTGAGGTCATCTCTGGTTGATGCTGCCTTAACAACGGCACGGATTGCCTTTGCAATGCGGCCCTGCTTTCCAATTACTTTGCCCATGTCTGAAGGTGCTACATGAAGCTCAATCATTATATTGCGTCCGTCTTTCTTCTCGGTAACAACAACTTCATCCGGATTATCGACAAGCGCTTTTGCGATAACTTCAACCAATTCTTTCATTGCTTTACCTCCGGCATTATTATATTGAAATTACAGATGATTATTTCTGAATGCCGGCCTGTCTGAACAGCTTAGCAACTGACTCTGTGGGCTGAGCGCCGTTTGAAAGCCACTTCTTTGCAAGCTCCTCGTTAACCTTTACTGTGCTGGGATCTGTGTTGGGATCGTATGTTCCGATCTCCTCGATAAACTTACCCTGTACAGGGAACTTAGAATCTGAAACGATGATTCTGTAGAAAGGAACCTTCTTCTTACCAATTCTCTTTAATCTGATCTTTACTGCCATTTTAATTTCCTCCATTTTCAATTATAAGATAGATTGATTGTATTATATGTATCTAACAGCATTAGCTGGAAACATATCTCATTTAAAAAAATTTGTTGCCGCCGAAGCCGCCGAATTTGCCAAAGCCGCCTCTTTTGCCCATAAGACCGGGCATCTGCTTCATCATCTTCTGGGCCTGATCAAACTGCTTTATAAAACGGTTTACATCTGCAATGTCATTGCCCGACCCCTTGGCAATCCTGAACTTTCTCTGAGGAGACATGAGCTTGGGATTCTTGCGTTCCTCGGGAGTCATGGAAAGCACGATGGCTTCAATTCTTGCCAGCTGCTTCTCGTCGGGAAGCTGATCATCGCTGATCTTGGCCCCCATACCCGGGAGCATCCCCAGGATGGCTCCAAGGCCGCCCATGTTTCTCATCTGTTTCATGCTTTCAAGGTACATTTCGAAATCGAGCTTGCCCTTCTTCATCTTCTGGGCCATCTCTTTTTCTTTCTGGGCATCCATCTCGGCGTTGGCCTCAACAGCCTTGTCGATAAGGCTTAAAACATCGCCCATACCAAGGATACGGCTTGCCATTCTGTCGGGATAGAACTGCTCAAGATCCGACAGCTTCTCTCCCATACCCACATACAGGATCGGCTTGCCTGTAACAGCCTTAGTTGAAAGTGCCGCACCGCCTCTCGAATCACCGTCCATCTTGGAAAGGATGATTCCGTCGATGCCGACCTTCTCATTAAACTCGGAAGCCACATTAACAGCTTCCTGACCGGTCATGGCGTCTACAACCAGAAGAGTCTGGTGTACCGTAACCGCCTCTTTGATATCGATAAGCTCCTTCATCATGGCTTCATCAATCTGGAGACGACCGGCTGTATCTATGATAACTACGTTGTTGCCTTTCTTCCGGGCTTCCTCGATGGAAGCCTTTGCTATCTCAACCGGGCTTATATCAGTTCCCAGGGAAAAGAAATCTACGCCCTGCTTTTCTGCATTGATCTTGAGCTGATCAACAGCGGCAGGCCTGTAAATATCACCTGCTACCAGCATGGGCTTCCTGCCCTTCAGCTTGATCTTACCGGCAATCTTGGCTGCTGTGGTTGTCTTACCTGCACCCTGAAGACCGCACATCATGATGACAGTGATCTCATTGATGGGCCGGAACTTTATCTCCGTGGTATCGGAGCCCATAAGAGCAGTCATCTCTTCATTAACTATCTTGATGACCATCTGACCGGGATTGAGTCCCTTTAATACATCCTCGCCGACAGCCCTCTCCTGTACGGAATTCACGAACTGCTTCACAACCTTGAAGCTTACGTCCGCTTCAAGAAGTGCCATCTTGACTTCCTTTAAGGCTGTCTTTACATCCTCTTCCGTAAGAAGTCCCTTGCTGCGAAGACCTTTAAAAACATTTTGCAGTTTATCTGTAAGACTTTCAAAAGCCATTAACCAAGCTCCTCTATTATCTTCAGGGCAATTTTACGAACATCCTCCGCAAGATCGTCGCTGCCGCCCTCTTCGGAAACCTTAAGGAGCTGATCTGCGTTATTCTTGATAGCTTCGAATCTGCGGATCATATGAAGCTTGTTCTCATATCCCCAAAGGGTGTTGGTGCATCTCTTTATAAGATCATGTACACCCTGCTTGCTGATGCCATGTTCCTCTGCGATCTCAGTAAGGGACATATCATTATAAACAGCAGCTTCATAGATCTGTCTCTGATGATCTGTAAGAAGCTCACCGTAAAAGTCATATAACAAACCCTGTTCTACGATCTTCTCCATAGCACCTCACCTTTTAATGCACAATGGCTATAATAGACCAAAAAAATATAAGTGTCAAGTATTTTTTCTTGACACTTACAAATCCGCTTAAACTCTGATATCCGAGGGCAAAATCCCCAGCTGGTTTTTAAATGCCCTGCTGAAGGATGAGTAGTCCTTAAACCCGCAGTCAAGACATGCCGCCGTGGCTGCCGTTCCCGACATTATAAGATTTCGTGCCAGGATCACTCTCTTCTCCGTGATGTACTGATGGATGGAATAGCCGGTCTCTGACTTGAATATCCTCATCATATGATACTTGCTCATAAAGAAGTGATCCGCCAGAGAATCTATGGAAAGATCACAGGTCAGATTGTCGGTAATATACTCTATGAGTTCTATCACCTTCCTGTTGTATCTGGCCTCAGGCTTAAATCCCATATCCTCGCTGACACAGGCCTTATTGAAGGCGATAAGGACACGCAGTACATCAAGTCTCACCGTCAGCTCTCCTGCGTATTCCTTATCTCTTATCGAAAGGTCTTTTTCCAGGATTTCCAAAAGCTCGTATATGGAAGCACTGACATTACCGGGAAATCTGACCACATAGCTCTTAAGCTGCCTTGCCTTTTCAAAGGCATCCAAAAGTCCGTACTTTTCAAGGAACTCATCCTTAAGATAAAGGATAATCCTGTCATAGTCGCCTTTTCCCTGGTCTTCTCCGCTTTCCGGCTTATGGATAAAAAACCTGTTAACAAGCACAAAATCGAAGGGCATAAGCTGGTACTCAAGCCCTTCGATGTAATATTTAACGTCTCCGCTGAGAATAAGGATCAGTTTATGAAAATCATGGTAGTGAAAAGGAACATCAAGGCTCTCGCTGCTTCTTATGTGAAAGAAGTGAAAATCCTCATCCAGGTATCCCTTCTGTTCATAATCTTCCAAATTATTCATATCAATAGTCCGTTATGCAGATATTAAGGTCAACGTCTCCGTCGATTCCGTCAACTCTTCCGCTCTTGCTGTACTGCCAGATATCAAAGTGATATGGATAGTACAAAGGAAGTCCGTAATAAGCGACCCATATGTCGTAGTCATCAACGTCAACCGCATCCATAAGAAGTGTATAGGAGGTTACGTTGCCGTAGACCATGGGAGTATAGCCGGCTTTTTTGACTGCTTCGCAGAACACCTTGACCACAGCCTCGTACTCATCGGTGGTAAGATTTGCTGTCCTTGCCTTGTCAGACTCGGCATATTCCACATCGATCACCACGGGATAAGTTATCTTATAGGGCTCAATAAGATCAAGGATCATCTGAACCTCTTCCATTGCCTCGTCTTCGTTAATGGCCTGGGAATAGAAGTAAACACCCACATCAATGCCGTTTGCCGTTGCGCCTTCAACATTATCTATAAAGTAGTCATCCTGAAGGAGCTTGCCTTCGGTAGTACCGCGAAATCCCGCTCTTACCATGGCAAAATCAATACCTGCCCCGGCAACCTGTTCCCAGTCGATCTCTCCCTGGAACCTGGACACATCAACACCGATCCTGGACTCCACGGTAGAGTCATCCCCCACATAGGTAAGATATCCGTCATCGCCGTAGTCAAAATCATCCGCCTCAAAGCCGTGATGCTCGATGGCATCGGTGATGGGGAAGAAATAATATCTACCCTGATTGGCCACAACAATCTGATCCGGGAAAAGAGATCTGATAGCCGACGTAGTTCCTTCGCCGTTTTCAAGTTTCTCCTGGATCATCTGTCTGATGGAATTTTTGGTCTTCTCCTCAGCTTCCTTGGAGGCCTCTTCCACCAGCTTCTGAGCCTCATAGGAGGTGTAATAGCCTTCGGAATTTATGGCATCAAGCTCGCTCCTTACGGCGTCCTCCTGTCTTTGAAGAGTAGCGTTCCTGATAAGAAGTACCACGCTGAAGGAAAGCGCCATAAGTGCAACCAGGCTTAAGAATATTATGGATATGATATTTTGAGTATTCCGAACGCCTCTGCGCTGTCTGTAATCCTGGTTATTGCTCATAGTGTCTACATTCTCTCGTCAAAATAGCTCTTATATCCCTCGCCGAAGATCTCGCTGGCGCTGGAAATGATCATAAATGCATTGGGATCCTCTTCCCTTACAATATCCTCTGCCATGGGAGAAAGTCTCTTTTTAACCGCACACATGATGACCTTCTTCTTCTCACCGCTGTACGCGCCCTGACCGAATACGTGGGTTGCTCCTATGTCCAGCTCATCAAGAAGTCTCGCGGTTATGATGTCCGGTCTGTCGGAAATGATGTAGATCAGCTTAGCTCCGTCCTTACCGTAAAGCACATAGTCAACAACAGCGCTGACAACCATTACTGCCAGGAAGGAATACAATGCTGCCGCCAGATCATGGAAAACCACAGCAGCAATGCAGAGCACCACCATATCCGTAAGGATATAGAGAACACCCACCTTAAGGTGAGGATATCTTAGTCTTAATAACTTAATTATAACATCTGTACCGCCACTGGTGGCATGACATTTAAAGATAAGTCCTATGGCAACGGCAGTCATGGCCGAGCCGACAGTAACAGCCAGGATCATGTCATGAATGATGTACTGTCCAAAGAACTTGGTGCAAAGATCCGTAAATACCGAGATCATGGCTGTGGCATAGATGGTGGATATGGTGAATCTGATGCCGAATTTCCAGATTGCTATGATAAGTATCGGGATATTCAAAAGCAGGAACCACATACCGGTTCCGATCCCCACAAGTCTGTTAAGCACAATGGCAAGTCCTGTCATACCTCCCGGAGCCAGGTTATTGGGATCCACCAGAAGGCTGGTGCCGACGCCGTAGATCAGCGATGCAAAGGTTATGATCAGGTACTCTTGTACTCTCTTCTTGGGAGAAATCTTTTTTGAATTCATATTTAAATATTAGTCCTTACTATTCTTGGCTTATAGCCGTTTTCATTGAGAGCACTCATGATCTGCTCTTTGTGCTCTGTGCCGAAGGCTTCGAGGGTGATACGAAGCTCCACTGCGGCATTTCTGTTTATTGATACAAACTGGTTGTGCTCCAGCTTGATGACATTACCCTTAACCTCGGCAATAATGCCTGATACCCTGGAAAGCTCTCCGGGCTTGTCAGGCAAAAGAACCGATACGGTAAATATCCTGTCTCTCATGATGAGACCCTGCTGAACAACTGAGGACATGGTGATTATATCCATGTTTCCGCCGGAAAGCACGCAGGCGATCTTCTTGTCCCTGCAATCAAGCTGCTTAAGGGCAGCTACAGACAGAAGTCCGGAATTCTCAACAACCATCTTGTGGTTCTCAACCATGTCAAGGAAAGAAACAACAATGTCCTCATCGGGAACTGTTATGATATCGTCAAGATTCTTCTTAAGATAAGGGAAGATATGCTCTCCCGGTGTCTTAACCGCTGTGCCGTCGGCAATGGTATTTACTGAAGGAAGGGTTACAACATGACCGGCCCTAAAGGATTCCTGCATGCAGTTAGCACCTGCAGGCTCAACGCCGATCACCTTGATCTTGGGATTGAGGAGCTTGGCCAGGGTTGATACGCCTGTAGCCAGACCGCCTCCGCCGATGGGAACAAGGATTATGTCTACTGTGGGAAGCTCCTTGATGATCTCCATGGCAATTGTACCCTGTCCTGTTGCAACATCAAGGTCATCAAAGGGATGAACCATTGTGTAGCCGTTCTCTTTAGCCAGCTCCTGAGCTTTCCCGTAGGCTTCATCATATACGTTTCCGTAAAGGACCACTTCGGCTCCCATGGCCTTGGTCCTGTTTACTTTCAAAAGAGGTGTTGAAGTAGGCATACAGATCGTAGCCTTTACTCCATACTGCTGCGCAGCATAGGCAACGCCCTGAGCGTGATTGCCCGCTGATGCGGTGATGAGCCCCTTCCCCCGTTCCTCTTCGGTAAGTGTGGTGATCTTGTAATAAGCGCCCCTTACTTTGTAGGCACCGGTTCTCTGAAGGTTCTCGGGCTTTAAGTAAACCTTGTTGCCTGTCTGCTGGCTCCAGTAATCACTGTAGATCAGCTTTGTATCAAGGGTTACTTTCTTGACGTCCTCGTAAGCCTCCTCAAATTTCTCAAGGGTCATCTTCTCATCAGCCATTGTTCTCGTCCTCTTCTTCCATAGATTCTTCTGATTCCTCAGATTTATCGGGATCTTCATCCCTTTCAAGCTCTCTGTCAAAAAGAGCATCTACAAACTCATCCGAATTGAAACGCTCAAGGTCGTCTATCCCCTCGCCCACTCCGATGTATTTAACCGGGATATTGAGCTCGGAAACGATGGCAACCGCAATGCCTCCCTTGGCTGTTCCGTCAAGTTTGGTCAGAACTATGCCGGTGAGATTGGCTGCCTCACCGAACTCCCTGGCCTGATTTATGGCATTCTGGCCAGTGGTTCCGTCCAGAACAATGAAGTTCTCTCTTACGATGCCGGACAATTCCTTGTCGATTATCCTGTTCATCTTGGCCAGCTCTTCCATCAGATTCTTTTTATTGTGAAGTCTTCCTGCGGTATCAACGATCAGGATGTCGCAGTCCCTTGCCTTGAAAGCTCCTACAGCGTCATAGATAACGCTTGCGGGATCCGCACCTTCTCTTCCGGCTATAAGAGGACAATCCGCTCTGTCAGCCCACTCTTTCAGCTGCTCAGTTGCTGCGGCCCTGTAGGTATCGGCGGCTGCAATGATGACTTTTTTGCCCCGTTTCTTGAAAATTGCCGCAAGCTTGCCAACAGAGGTGGTCTTACCGACACCGTTTACACCGATCACGAAGATGACCGTCTTCTGTTCTTCAAAGTCATAGGCATCTTCGGCAGTCTTCATCTGCTCACGGATATTGTCAAGAAGCAGCTGCTTGCACTGGGCAGGATCGTGGATCCTCTGTGCCTTTACCTGCTCCCGCAGCTGATCCATGATACGGCTGGTAGCATTAACGCCGATGTCGCCCATGATCAGTGTCTCTTCAAGCTCTTCGTAAAAATCATCGTCAATGCTTGAATAGCCTCTGAATACGTTATCGATTCCCTTGACAATATTGTCTCTGGTCTTTGAAAGACCCTTGGACAGTTTTGCAAAAAAGCCATTTGCCATCAGTTAGTCAGCTCCTTATCAATCAGGTTAACGCTTACAAGTGTTGACACGCCCTTCTCCTGCATGGTGATACCGTACAGTCTGTCGGCGCTTTCCATGGTTCCTCGACGGTGTGTGATAACAATAAACTGTGTGTTCTTGAGTTTGTGCAGATATCTTGCGAATCTCACAACGTTGTTCTCGTCCAGCGCCGCCTCGATCTCGTCCAAAAGACAGAATGGTGAGGGCTTCAGGTTCTGGATTGCGAAAAGAAGTGCTATGGCTGTCAGAGCCTTCTCTCCACCGGACATCTGCATCATGTTCACAAGCTTCTTGCCCGGAGGCTGAGCGTTTATGATGATTCCGGATTCCAGAATATCCTCGCCCTCGGCAAGCTCCAGGGTTCCCTTTCCGCCGCCGAACATCTCCTTGAATACCTTGTCGAACTCTGTATTTATAAGCTTGAACTGCTCCATGAACTGATTTCTCATGGATTCGTCCAGGTCCTTGATGATCTCCTTGAGCTGCTGCTCAGCCTCAACCAGGTCATCATGCTGGGTCTTCATAAAGGTGTATCTCTCCATCAGGTTCTTGTAATCCTCGATGGCATTTACGTTTACGTCTCCCAGTTTTCTGATGGCGTCCTTGAGTTGGGATGTCTCTTTTCTCATGGAAGGAACATCCGTCATCTCCTCATCACGTAGCTCTGCGGCATCCGTTAAGGTGATCTCATATTCATTCCACATGTAGGCTATCTGGCTCTCGATTGCTTCCTGGCACTTCTCGCGTCTGCCGGTCAGACGTATTACTTCCTTGTCCAGGTCGTTCATCTGCTTGTTCAGTTCCTCGGTCCTGCCAAAGAATTCCTTCTGGGAAACCGTCAGATTGTTCTTCTGCTGTTTCTTCTCCTCCAGAGCCTTGGAAGCGTCGGACTGCACATCCACCGATGCCTCGATGGTGAGCCTTATCTCCTCAATATCATGCTGATACTGAGCAAGAGCCTTGGCATTGGCCTCCTTGGAATCAAGGATTTCCTTTAGGGCCTTCTCTTCAGCCTCGATCTCTGCATCTACACGGGTAAGATTCTGCCTGTGGAATTCCTGCTTCTGTACCATCTTCTCGTACTGGATATCCCACTTGGCCACGCTCTCGTTTTCTTTCTCTTCGAGCTCATGCAGGCCGTCCAATTCCGCCTGGTACTTCTCCACCTTCTCGGTGCAGCTTTTCTCGAGATTCTCGGATTCTTCAAGGGACAAAAGAGCTTCCTCCCTTTCGGAAGCTATCTCGGCAAGCCTTGTCTCGATCTCGTCGTTCTCAGCCTTAAGGTCAGAATAGCTGCCCTTCTGTTCATCCTGCCTCTGCTGCTCATTTTCAACATTGATCCTGGCAGTATTCTGGGCGATGAACTTGCCCTGAAGCTCGGTCCTGAGTTCCTCTGCAAGGGCGCGGAGCTCATTCCTCTTCTCCTTGTCCTGCCTTATCTCTTCCTGGAGAGAATCTATTGTCTCTTTATATTTCTTGACATTGCTCTCAAGCTCTTCCATCTCACGGCGTCTGCCAAGGAGGTTTGAGTTGTTCTTGAAAGCACCACCGCTGATGGCACCGCCGGGAACAAGAAGTTCGCCCTCCAGAGTCACCATTCTGATGGTATAGTTGTATTTCCTTGCGATCTTCACCGCATTGTCAACGTTATCTACGGCAACGATCCTGCCAAGCATAGCCTTGGCTACAGGCCTGTACTTGGGATCGGTTTCCACAAGCTCATCCGCCATGCCAAGAACTCCCGGCTCATTCAATGCCTCTTTTGCCTTGAGCTCAGGCGGATTATCAAGGGATGTAAGCGGAAGGAATGTAGCTCTTCCTGCCTTGGTCTGCTTCAGATATGCGATCATCTTCTTGGCAGTCTCTTCGTTGTCGGTAACGATGTTCTGGATATTGCCGCCAAGAGCCACCTCGATAGCTGTCTCGTACTTGTGAGGAGCCTTGATAATGTCAGCAACAACACCGATAATGCCCTTGATGTCATCCTTGCGCTCCATTACCTTCTTGACACTGCCGCCGTACCCCTCATAACGCTCGGTAAGATTAGCCAAAGCTTCCAGCCTTGACTTCTCCTGCTGATAGAGTTCCTGGCTTTTTCGCAGCTCTGTATCCTTGCGGCCCATGCCTTCACGGATCGAGACCACCTCAGCCTCGGTGTCCTTCATCCTCTTATTCATCTCGGAGATCTCGGCCGTTATCCTGTCAAACTCATCCCTGAGTTTCTTTAAAGTCTCCTCCTGCCTGGATTCATCGGAGCGGGCCTTTACCAGCTTGCCGGTAAGCTCTGCCTTCCTGATATTTACCTGTTCCTTCATGGTATCCAGGGAACTTAATTTTGACTTTATAGTGGCCCTGGTATTCAGGGTTTCGATGATGGTACTCTTGCACTCTTCAATCTCGTTGTTGATGTTCTCTATCTTGGTGAGGATTGAACTGAGCTCTTTTCTCGCCTCTTCTCTCTCGGCGGAAAGTTCTGAAGCTTCCTTGTCTATCTCCTCCTGCTCGGAAAGGTAATTTTCCCTCTCAACCTTTCTGGAGGACAGTTTCTCCTTCTCATCCTGCTCACGCTTTGTAAAGTGTGCGTCATTCTCCGAAGCGGATTTGATCTTCTCACCCAGGATTCCGATCTGGCCTTCCAGTTTCTCCTTCTTGACGGAGGAGTCCGTGATCATGGCCATCGCCTCATCTATCTCCTGATCCAGAGTCTCTATCTGCTTCTGGATGTTCTCGTATTCATTCTTGGTGAGCTCATAACCTGCTCTTGCTTCCTCCAAAGCTTTTGACGCGATCTCAAGATTCTCGGAAGCTGCCTCCAGTTGCTCCTTCTGAAGCTTGTTCTCAATAAGGAACATGTTGACGTCAAGGGTCTTAAGGCGCTCTTTGTGCTTCAGATATTCCTTGGCAACCTCAGACTGCTTCTCTAAAGGTCCGATCTGCTTCTCAAGCTCCGAAAGGATATCGGAAAGTCTGGTGAGGTTTATCTTTTCCTCCTCCAGTTTCTTGATTGCAGTCTCTTTTCTGGACTTAAACTTAACGATACCTGCGGCCTCATCAAAGAGATTTCGTCTGTCCTCGGGCTTACTTGACAGAATCTGGTCGATCTGGCCCTGTCCGATGATGGAATAGCCCTCTTTACCGATACCGGTGTCCATAAACAGCTCATTCACATCCTTGAGCCTGCAGGTTGCGCCGTTGATCATATATTCACTCTCTCCGGACCTGTAAAGACGCCTGGAGACTGTTACTTCATCATAATCAATTTGAAGAGAATGGTCGGAATTATCAAGGGTAATAGCCACAAAAGCATAGCCCAGAGGCTTACGCAGCTCAGTCCCCGAGAAAATGACATCCTGCATGGAGCCACCACGCAGCTGCTTGATACGTTGCTCACCAAGAACCCACCTTACGGCATCGGCAACATTACTCTTGCCCGAGCCGTTAGGTCCTACAATTCCTGTGATACCGTTGTGAAAATCAAATTTTATCTTATTGGCAAAAGACTTAAAGCCATGAATCTCAATGCTTTTTAAATACATTACTTCTGATTTTTCAGAGCAAGTAACGCCTCATATGCTGCCTTCTGTTCAGCAGCCTTTTTGGTCTTCCCTGCTCCCTCTCCCAAATTCTTTTCTCCTACAAATACGCGAACCTCAAATATTTTATCATGTTCCGGGCCACTTTCGCCACATATTTCATACTTAATCTCGCCCAAATTTTCTCCCTGGGCCATTTCCTGCAAAAGAGATTTACTGTCCACGAACATCTGCACAGCATCTATATTTGACAGTACATAGGTGTCGATAAACCGCTTGGATTCCTGGATCCCGCCGTCAAGATAAAGAGCTCCTATCACAGCCTCCATAACATCGGCAATAATGGACTCCTTGTTCCTTCCCCCGGTGGCCTCCTCGCCCTTTCCAAGCTGAATGTAGTTTCTAAGGTCAAGAGCATCCGCATCATAGGCCAGAGCCGGCTCGCACACAAGACTTGCCCTCATCTTGGACATCTCTCCCTCTTTTTTATCGGGATAAGCCCCGTAGAGGAAAGCGCTGGATATCATCTCCAGAACCGCATCACCAAGAAATTCCAGTCTCTCATAGTCGGGATGCTTGTTGATCTTCTGCTCGTTGACAAAAGAGCTGTGGGTGAAAGCCTGGGTAATAAGTGCCTTGTCCCTGAAGGTGTATCCTATAAGCTGTTCAAATTTACTGATCTGTTCTTCTGTAATCATAGTTCTCCGTAAAAAATATGAGGCAGCCCTTAAGAACTGCCTCAGATCATTTCATAGTAAGTCGATAGATTATTTGCCTGAAATAGCACCCTTAAGGAGTTCAACAGCCTCGCCGACTGTCTTGATGTTCTCTGTCTTCTCGGGATCGATCTGTACGTCAAACTCATCCTCAAGTCCCATAATGATCTGGAAAAGATCCAGCGAATCAGCCCCAAGATCCTCGGTAAATGTGGTATCAAGCTTGATCTCCTCAGGATCAACATTAAGTACGTTGGCAATAACTTCTTTCATTTTTTCGAATTCCATATTAAATCTCCGTTCTAAATCTTTTTATTCAAGAAAGCTTTTCGCTAATCTTCTCACTAATTTTCATTTCTGTAAAGGTCACACATTGTAAAATTGAATTCTTGACCTCTATCTCATTGGCACTGCCGTGGGTCTTAACAACAAGTCCCTTAAGTCCCAGCATGGGGGCTCCGCCGTAGGAATCAAGGCTGTATCCTGCAAGAGTCTTCTTGAGATCATCCTTAATGAGCAGTGCTCCGATCTTGGTCTTAAGATTGGCCATAAGTCCCTTTTTGATAACGTGTACCAAAGACTTGGCTACACCCTCATACATCTTGAGGATGACATTACCTGTGAAAGCCTCACATACTACGATGTCGGCTCCGCCTGCCGGAATATCCCTTGCCTCAACACTTCCTATAAAGTTGATGTCGGGACAGTTCTTAAGAAGAGGAAATGCCTCTTTTACCAGAGCGTTGCCCTTCTCTTCCTCGGCACCGATATTGACGATCCCCACCGTGGGATTCTTGATCCCCATGATATTCTCCATATATACGGTACCCATCTTGGCAAACTGAACAAGATGGTTGGCTCTTGCATCAACGTTGGCACCGCAGTCTATAAGAAGTGAATTGCCCTTCTCTGTAGGGATCAAAGGTGCAAGGGGAGCTCTGTCGACTCCCTTAAGTCTTCCTACAATAACCTGTCCGCCAACCAGTGTAGCACCTGTACTTCCTGCCGAAACATACGCATCAGCCTCACCGTGGCCAACCATATACATAGCCTTGACTATGGAAGAATCCTTCTTCTTGCGGATTGCCATTACCGGAGGTTCAGCCATTTCAATGACTTCCGTAGCGTCCACAACCTCTATCTTATCTTTATCGTAATCGTATTTGGAAAGCTCACTCTCAACCATATCCTTCTTACCAACAAGGAATACCTTGAGAGAATCACTCTCTTTGATAGCATCCACAGCGCCCTTAACGGTTACAAAGGGTGCGTTGTCTCCGCCCATCGCGTCAACGGCAACTCTAACAAGACCGGACATTATTCACCTCCCGAAATAGTCTTAACGATAAACATCATACTAAAGTAAAATACAAAAATCAAGGCTTTCCGAATGAATCCGGAAAGCCTTAAATTCCTTGAAATACTGCGCATTTAGTTAAAATTAGTCCTCAACTTTAACAACGCTCTTCTTATTGTAGTAGCCGCACTTCTTGCAAGCCATGTGGGGCTGCATAAGAGCACCGCAGTGACTGCACTTAACCAGTGTAGGAGCTGTCATTTTCCAGTTAGCTCTTCTCTGATCTCTGTGGCCTTTTGATGATTTATTCTTAGGGCAGATTGACATTACGTAACACCTCCTTACCGTATCCGTATAAGAAACTGCCTTAATTACAGGCAATTATTTACGTTTTTCATTAGCATACTTTGATATTGTACTAACCAAGGCGCATTTTGTCAACTATTATTTTTATAGGGATGAAGTGTTGCTAATTATATTTTTAAGCGGCCTAAAATGTAAAAGTTAATTCTTGTTTGTAAGTTTAAATTCTATGTAGCTGAATTTACTCTTACATGATAACCTA
>SVGA01000013.1 GCA_015056575.1 Butyrivibrio sp. | reverse complement strand
GATATGATCTTAAGTACATTTGAGGCTGACAATCCAATCAGTCAGGCATATCTTATCGAAGGAATCAGAGGAAGTGGCAAGACTGTACTTATGACTACAATAACAAATGAACTTGGGAAGGATAAGGATTGGATTGTAATAGACCTAAATTCAACGCAGGATTTTATCAATGACTGCGCTATGCGTTTGATCGATTCTTGCAAGAAAATCCCGGATTTCTTTAAACAGGAATTCAACATATTCATCGCAGGTTTTGGTATTGGTGTTAATGGAAATGATACTCCTCAGGATAACGTAAGCATCATAGATAATATGCTTTCTTCATTAAAAAAGCATAATAAAAAAGTAATCATTACTATTGATGAAGTAATTCATGATGACAACATAGATTATATGACAGAAGAATATGCAGTAGATACAAACAGAATTTATGGTACAGGGCAATCAAGGGTATGCATGACAACGCTTATCCTTGCATCAGAATATCCGGATCTCTATGCAGCATGAATTTTTTTGACGGACAGTGGGATACAGAACTATTATCCAATCTTGAAAAGGATAAGTTTATAAAGAGAAAGCAGTACAATACGATTCCACCTACAGTGGAGTATTCACTTTCAGAACGAGGAAAAACTCTGATCCCGGCACTTGAGTCTGTATATAACTGGGCAGATGATCAGATGAAGGCAGAAAAATAAGTGATTTTGGGTGTGCCAAATTTACAATGGACAAAGAAATGAGGAAAACAAAAAAACACCTCACTTCCGAGTCCATTTCTTTTGCAAAAGAATGCGATATTGGGCTCTCCAATATGGCCCATCTGTAGAGATCCTAGAGCCGGAGTCTTTAAGAACCCAGTTGATTTCAGACATGAAAGATATGCTTAAAAGATATAGCGACTAATATTAAACATGTACAAAATAATGAACATCACTTCTGATATTGTAATCATATCAACGTAAACATCAGATGAGAACAAGGGAGAAGTATTATCTGACGATTGTTGGGAGTCATATAGTTGGGGAGATAGCTGTAGCTGTCTTACTTTTTGTTCAATAATTTGGAGGGACATTATGACTGAGACACAGGCAAAGGAAATAATAAGGAAATACTACGAAGACGTTTCAAATGGCGATGGCTTCATGCTTGTAGAGGCATTGGAATCTGATGGATTTCTGAGATAGGAGGGTTATTGATATGTACGGAGCAATCTTAGGAGATATGATAGGAGCACCTTATGAGTTTGATCAGGGTGAGAAAACAAAAGATTTTATACTTTTTAATCCCCAAAAATGGATAAGATACACAGATGATACGGCAATGACGCTAGCTATTGCAAAGGGAATCATGAATGCAGGTGCGTATGCTGGTGAAGGTATCATGAAAGCAGAGTTTGTTGGCTGCATGCAGGATATAGGCAATAGGTATGCAACAGGAGAATATGGCGGAATGTTCTCGCAGTGGCTTCATGATCCGAATCCTCAGCCATATGGCAGCTATGGCAATGGAGCTGCAATGAGGGTATCATCTGTAGGATGGGCTTTTGACTCTTTGGAACGGACTACGGAAGTTGCAAGATGGTCTGCTGAAGTCTCCCATGATCATCCCGAAGGAATTAAGGGGGCAGAATCAGTAGCTTCAGCAGTTTATATGGCAAGGACAGGAACAGGGAAAGAAGAAATCCGAAGGTATATTCACGATACGTACGGATATAATTTTAATCGCACTTTGGATGAAATCAGACCAACATATCATCATGTAGAAAGTTGTCAGGAAACAGTACCGGAGGCAATGACCGCATTTTTCGAGGGCGTGGATTTTGAAGATGTAATTCGCAATGCGGTATCCATTGGCGGAGATTGTGACACGGTAACATGCATAGCTGGGGCGATAGCCGAAGCTTTCTATGGAGTTCCTGAAGATATGAAGAGAGAATGTGAGAACAGACTTCCGGAAGAATTTCTTAATATAATGGCTGATTTTGAACAGTTTATCGGAACAATGTAATGAGGTCTTTGTGATGAAAGACACACCTAGAGAAGTGTTGATCTGGCAGATAGTTGAAAAAGACTTGCCCGACACTATCGGGATATCTGCAAAAGAATATGAATATGTCGGTTGGCAGTATCAGACAGGTATGAATGTCGGTGAGATAAATCTTATGTTGGAATTGAAGATTGGACAAAACAGTTGGGAGCCTTCGGATCTTTCTGAAGAGGAGGTTATGCGACTCATAATGGCAAAAGTGCCCACCTCAGATGAGTATCATGAATTTCTTTTTATACTAAGGATAAGTCCATACATAGACACACTTTACGTGGATTACAAGTATAAAGGTGAATCTGGCATTGGCAGAGCGGAGCGCTTTGTGTTTCATGATGATTATGCATGGACAGCAGAGCAGGAGCAGCTTTTTCAGGAATTATGTCTGGATAATAGGAACTGCAGATATAAATATGGAATGTTTGATGAGATATTTGACTACTATAGCAACATTCATCCTGATTGGAATCTTCGCAGGTACTACACGGATTCTGTCAGAGTACTTGACCATATTTACCATTGTATGAGGAAAAACACGGTAAAAGAACTTCTTTACAAGTGTGGACTGGATATGCTGGCAAAGCATTCTGCGGATATTGATGATCTTAATCTTTTATCATCAAACCCATCAGAAGTGTATGATAATGTACCCATGAAGGCATTGAGGGCACTTAATTGCGATGCTGGCGGTGAAATGTTGTGCAATGATGAATATAGAAAACTATTCAAGACCTTAGGAAAGATTAATGGGGAGATATTTTTCCAGCCTTTAAACGATGCCCAGTGCGGATATATCAAACATCTTTATGACCGTAAGCTTACTCCTAAAGAAATCAGCAGGATATATCTGAGCAGAAGATCAGAATTATCATATTTATGGCATCCAAGGCAGTTTCGAGACTTTTTATGCAAGGTAAAGGGAGTGGAGACACTGTCGGATTTAGCTAATATAGACCCAATTTATGGCAAGTACCTTAGACCTGGGGATGACGACAATGAAATAGCCGAGATACAGCTATATCTTCTTCAGGCTAGAGAATTCTATGATAGGGCTGTTCGGGTATCTAACAGAAAAAGAGAGTATGATTGGCAAGAACGTGATAATGGCTATGTTGTGAGATACCCTCAGACAATCAATGATTTTTGTAGAGAAGCTGCGTATATGAGAAATTGCCTGTTAGGATATGTTGATGCAGTAACAAATAACGCAACTACAATTTTGTTCATGAGAAGGACGGATGATGTGAATGCTCCGTTCATTACATTGGAGATATACGAAGGAGAATTAACGCAGGCATATCATAGATTCAATAAAGATTGTACTCCTGAAGAAGCGGGATGGATCAGAGACTATTGCAAAAGACATAACATTGGATATGGGAAGTTCATGTTTGATCGAGCACTGGATTTGGCAGAATAGTGGAAAAACATTATAACAAAGAATGCGACGAGATCGACCAGCTTGAAAAAGAAGGAAGGATATTTGTAATAGCTCCTTCAGAACATGTTACAGTAAAGCGTGTTGAAGGTAACATGGATAAACTCGGTGATCTGTACTGGCTTGGCTACGAAGATGCTAAAAGGTAGCTATTTTCCCTGAACAAGTATCTTAATTGATCACTGCTACTATCTGACCCGGGCCGTTATTTGTTCGATCCTGTCTATCATAGTTTTGTTTGAAACAACATCAATAATGGAAAGCTGTTTGGTTTGAGGATTCTGAGCAATCTTTCCCAGATTCCATTTTTCATCTTTCCAGTATTCTACCAGAGATCCAACCGGAACAGGGGTATCTTCAAGCATGACAGTTCCATCAAGCTTCCTTTGAAGGATGCCCTCTTTCTTTACCGGTTTGTTTACGTATTCAACAAACATTTCCATCATGTTAAGAACGTTTGAAAGCTTCACAGCTACGTCAGCCTTGAATTTGCTGTCGGCATCTGTTGCATTGAGCATGGCTGTAGCAAATTTTTCATCGAAGCTCTTTCCTGCCATGTATTCATGCATCTTCTTTATAAGAGCTTCGGAATATCTAAAGAAATCATCAATATTTGGCTCTTTATTTCCCATATTTTTTCTCCATCAAAATTAAATATCATGATATTAAACATGGCATATTTTGTGGTGGAACCCAATATACATTCGCGAAAACCACAATATGCAGTTGGTGTAATTATTGGACTCTTTATTTTGTAAGATGAGTACAACAGAAAACAACAAACAACAAACCTTATCGTACAACAGGGAGGTGTCCAATGTTACAGCATATATATCCGGAACAGATCGCATCAAATGTCACATACAGTCTTATTGGTAAAAGAGCTATCGCCGGAAAAAGGCTTCATGATCTTTCCAGTTACACTGTAATCATTATAGCAGATGAACTGGAAGATGAGGTGCTAATAAAAAATATCTCTGATGACATCCTCACGAGAGGCTGTAAAAGCATAGCACTCTGCGCGAAGCATATCTAATCTGTCACATGTACTTGGAGGGATAATCGGATCTGTTGTGGGATATAAGCTCAATAAACAGTGAAGGTAAAAGCCCGTGCAAGAGGTGCAGGCCTTAGAGGCTTAAATGGCTGAATATGAGGAGGCAAAACAATGAGATTTCTGGGAAACATAATCTGGATAATATGTGGAGGACTATTAAGCGCTATGGGCTGGTGGTTTGTTGGGCTTCTGTGGTGCTGTACTGTTGTTGGTATACCTGTGGGGCTTCAATGCTTTAAGCTTTCTTCCATATCACTGAATCCTTTTGGAAAAGAGATAGTGGATGAAGGCGGAGCTGTGTCACTTCTTTTGAACATACTTTGGATCTGCCTTTCCGGAATTGAACTGGCGGCTGCGAATGCCTTAATTGGCTGCCTCTTGTGTATAACGATAATAGGTATTCCTTTCGGAAAGCAGTTCTTTAAGATTGCAAGAGTAGCTCCTTTTCCATTTGGATCCGGAGTTGTCAGGGTTCACTATTAAATCTTTGGAGTATTACTGAGAAAGGTAAGTAATGTCAATAAAAATTGACATTCACCCTCATTGTGTGTATAGTTATATACATAAGGAGAGTGTTTTATGCCTAAGAAATCAACAGTTCTTTTACCGGAAACAATAGATATCCTGTCACAAATGGGATTGCAGATCAAATATGCAAGGCTCAGAAGAAAGCTTAAGTCTGAGCTTGTGGCTGAAAGGGCAGGGATAAGTCGTGCCACGCTTGTTGCTATAGAGAAGGGAGCACCTTCTGTTGCAATCGGTTGCTATGCGGCTGTTTTGCATGCTTTAAATTACATGGATAAAGACCTGCTTCTTGTTGCTAAAGATGATGAATTAGGACGTAAACTTCAGGATCTGGATCTCCCTGTGAGGAGCAGGGCAAAGAAGGAAAAGAGTAATGAATAAGGAAAAAGAAATATATGTATATGCAGACTTCCTTTATCATAACTGTGAACCTGTTGGAACAATATATGTTTCCGAAAGCAGAGGCAGGGAAACGTATGCATTTGAATACGAATCTTCATGGCTGAAAAGATCAGACCAGTTTCTGGATCCTGATTTGCAGCTTTATGCAGAGCAGGAAATAGCTGAGATCAGGACTATAGTAGAAAAGAACTGGGAGATATTGGCAAAAGGATTTGGCATTTCGAGGAATGAGATTGAAAGAATGAGTCCGGCATTTAGGGGATGAAGACATTATCCGAGCTCTCCCTTAAGAAGCCTGAAATGGCTTTTTCTGTACTCGATGAGCCCTTCATCTTTCATGCGTGAGAGTTCTTTTGACATATTGGTGCGCTCCAGATTCAGATAATCAGCAAGTTGTTGCCTGTTGAATGGGATATTAAATTCCCTTGAGTCTGTTTGCAGTGCAACGGCATTGAGATATGACAAGAGACGTCCACGACAGCTCTTGGAAGAAGTGTAAAAGCTTCGTCCGGAGAGGGCAAGATTCTTCTGTGATGAGATAATAAGTATATTTTTAAGGAGCTTTTCCTTCCAGGGAGAGCTTTTTTTGCTATCATCAAGAAGGCTTTGTATATTGCAAAAGAGAATGCGGCTTTCCTCATTTGCTCTGACATCCACCAGAAGGACTTCGCCAAGAAGAGCGTAGGTCTCCGCAAAGTATTGGTTCTTTCCCACATGGCTTAATACAGTACGGTTGCCCCAGATGTCGTTACTTTCAACAGTAACACTGCCGGAAAGTACCATGCCTATTTGGGAAGTCTGTTCTCCGGCGTGGAGAATCACATCATCTTTTCGGAATCTCTTTTCCTTTGCCCCCAGACAATCAAGGCATAAGGATAGCTCTTTTGCTGTCATTCCTTGGAACAGTCTGCTTTTTTCTATACCTTCAAGATTCATACAATAATTTCTCCAAAATGTGGTTTAAACAACATACTTGTTAAGGATAGTATATTATACTGTCACCATCAGAACAAGGATAAAGCAAAGAACAGAGAGGTTTAAAGATGGTAAGAAAGATAATAAAGATCGACGAAGAAAAGTGCAATGGCTGTGGTATTTGCGCCGGGGCATGCCACGAAGGGGCTATTGATATTGTGAATGGAAAAGCAAAACTGGTAAGAGAGAACTTCTGCGATGGATTTGGCGACTGTTTGCCGGGATGTCCTATGGGAGCAATCTCTTTTGAGGAAAGGGAAGCACCTGCTTATGATGAAGCAGCAGTAAAGGAAGCGCAGGAAAATAAAGGAATTGTGAAAAATATGCATCAGTGCGAGAACAAGATGATGAATGAAATGGAACAACATGCTGCTGGACATGGATGCCCGGGGTCTAAATTCATGACGCTTAAGAGAAGCAACCAGGAAGACAATGATTCCAGTCAGGACATGATTTCAAGAATGAGCTCACATCCCTCAAGACTGATGCAGTGGCCTTGCCAGATAAAACTTCTGCCAACACAGGCAGATTTCTATAATGGAGCAAAACTCCTCATTGCAGCTGACTGCACAGCATATGCCTACGCAAATATGCACGAGGAGTTCATGAAGGGGAAGGTTACAATGATTGGCTGTCCGAAACTTGATGAGGGTGATTATACTGAAAAGCTCACTGAGATAATTACCAATAATGATATTGCCAGTGTGACCATAGTAAGGATGGAGGTTCCATGTTGCGGAGGACTTCAGAGGGCCGCAGAGAATGCGATAAAGAACAGCGGAAAGTTCCTGCCTTGGCAGGTTGTTACAATATCGCGAAACGGAGAAGTTCTTGATTGAATTTCTCAGCAAGAACATATTTCATGGGCTATTGATGCAAGTTAGTTTATACTGAATGTAATAAAAAGTAAGGAGGCATGCTATGGCAGCATTAAACGAAAGAAAAGTAGCAGTAGTAGGTTGTGGGTTTGTTGGTTCAGCATCAGCATTTGCCCTTATGGAAAGCGGGCTTTTTTCCGAGATGGTGCTGATAGATGTAAATAAAGAGAAGGCTGAGGGGGAAGCTCTTGATATCAGCCACGGACTTCCTTTTGCAAAACCAATGCAGATATATGCCGGTGATTATAAGGATGCAGGGGATGCTGCAGTTGTGGTTGTTACGGCAGGTGCGGGACAGAAACCCGGTGAGACCAGGCTTGATCTCGTTAAGAAGAATGTAGGCATATTTAAGTCTATTATTCCCGAGATTGCAAAGTACAACAAAGAAGGAATACTTCTTATCGTGGCGAATCCGGTTGATATTCTTACCTATGCTGCAGTGAAGTTCAGTGGATTCCCTGAAAACAGGGTATTTGGTTCAGGAACGGTTCTTGACACAGCCAGATTCAAATACCTTCTTGGGGAACATCTGAGTGTGGACAGTCGTTCAGTTCACGCATTTATCATAGGTGAGCATGGAGACAGTGAGATTGCAGCATGGAGCAGTGCAAATGTCTCAGGGATCCCTATTCACGATTTCTGTGAGATGAGAGGCCATTTTGAGCATGAAAAAGCTATGAAAGAGATTGCAGAAAATGTTAAGAACAGTGCGTATGAGATCATTGAGAAAAAAGGTGCGACCTATTACGGAATTGCTATGAGTGTAAGGCGTATCTGTGAGGCTATTATACGAGATGAAAAGTCAGTTCTTCCTATTTCCAGTATCCAGCATGGTGAGAATGGCATAGATGGCGTCGCACTCAGCATGCCGGCTATTGTCGGAAGAAATGGAGTTGAAGGTTCTGTCCCGATCAGACTTAGCGAGCAGGAAAAGGAGGCATTACTGAAGTCGTCAGAAACTCTGAAAGCAGTAATTAACGAATCGCTTTGAGTACGGATATAAGCTTTCATAATGAACAGCCAGATGATCAAGGGATAACTTTTTGAGTTGAGGTAAAGGCAACAGAATACCGAAGCTGCAGAAATATATGCGACTGATCCTGCAGGTATTTACGAGATGTGCAAGGAAGGATTATATTAGGATGGAAAAGGTGGAGCCCATGAGAGGCCGGGAAATAATGAATCCTCGGTAAGCTGGCAGAAAAAGCGCTTGAATCCAAAGAAACATCTGCGGCTTAAAAAACGAAATAAGTGAATGAGGGAAGTATGAAGTCAATTCTTATCAAAGATACAACTAAAGAAGAACGTGAGCAGATAATAAAGAACTCTCTTGATTGCGGAGGCGGTTGTGAGAATTGTTCTTCATGCTGGCTTGGGGGCGGAAGTCCCTGGGACATATACCGGGATTACATTGATGGCAAAAAGGAAATTCGTGAGATAAACATGGAGTACATGGAAAAGTATCGTCAGGACAGGCAGATACACTAAGGAGACAGTTGTTATGACAGGTGCACCTGAGATAGGAAATTCCACTTCAGAAGATCGCAGAGCATATATAAAAGAAAGATATCCATGTATTTCTGACTGTGACATGTGCGGACTTTGTAAGGTGTTTCACGGAAAAGATGCAGAGACAGCATATAAAGACTACATAGATGGTAACAAGAGCTTCCTTGAAGTGTCTGCATATTACAAGTAAAGAATGATAAAAAGACCTCTTGAAATCGCGAATAAGCATGATGCAATCATATTGCGCAAAACGAAACATTTTAACGAGGTCTTTTTATTATAAATAAAGGAATATTTCAGGAACATCGGCAAAGATTCACAGAGATATGAATAAAAAAGAAGCCTATAAGATTCTCGGTGCGTCAAAACATGACGATAACCGAGAGATAAAAGCAAAATATAAAAAGCTCCTCATCATGTATCACCCGGATTCAGACCCTAACAGGAAAAGAAATCCTGAGGACGATGAAAAGATAAGACAGGTCATCGAGGCTTATAAGAAGATCAGGGAATCTGAAGGAGAGCCGTCATTTGATCCATATGAGTTTTCCTGGGATGCTTTTGAAAACAAAAGCGCGTTCTCGGAAAGAGACATCTATGTTCAGTTCAAGATGTATGATGAGGATCTGCCGTTATCGAAGATGGCTCGTGGCAGATTTGTCTGGGATCCTGATATGGAAGAGTTCAGGCTCTTTTCAAAGAGTGTTCTTGAGGCATGTAAAGAGATTTTGACAGACTATCGGGTTACACCAACACCTGATAAAGTAAAAGATATCTTTCATCTGATGATGCAGGAGTATGTCCTTCCGGCTGATGCTGCGCGCAAGATAGGTAATAAGGTAAAAGAAAATGAGGCCGGCGAAACATTTTCTTTTAATGGCTTCATAAAAGAGACTACTGCAGATAAAAGAAGATCTGAAATAAGAACAGGAGAACCGCTAAACATATTTCTAAGAGAAGACAGAGCAGTGGTTGAAAGTATTGTTACAGGCAAAATACTTGGCAGTGTTTCTTTTGATGAGGACGAACTTTACTATGTGATTCTTCCGCTTCTTGATGATTCTGCAGTAGAAGCACGTGCTGTCATCACTAAAACGGAAACTATCCGTAAACGTGGAAACCGTATGCATGTTGAAATAGAGCTTACGATTCCAAAAAGTTTAAAAGACGCTCCGGCAGCGAATGGGAGTCTCATTAAGGTGCTGCTGAGGAACACGATCTGAATTGAAGAACGCGAACAGATAATATACCGGGGTCATAAAGATGGCAAGATATGCAGGAACAACAGCAGGCGGATTAGAAATTCATAATACTTTTAGTGAGAATTTAGGTTGAGCTCTTATGATTTGTTTTAGATCATAGGAGCTCCTTTTATGCTCCGGAAAGAAGGTATATATGAAATCAAAAACAGTTTTAGCTATATTAGTAGGAACCACTATTTCTTTATCGGCATGTGGACAGGCAGCACAAAGTGCTGATGTGACGGTAAATGAGGAGGCAGCATCTGAGTCGTCAGTAGATATAAATGATTCAGTGACCATAACAGAGTCGGATACAGCGAAGGCTTCGACTTCAGACAAGAAAAAGAGCTCCCATTCCGGAAAGAAATCCGGGGATTCATCAAAATCGTCATCAGGTACACTTGCTTATTCATTGTCAGAGGGTGAGAGTTTATCAGGCGGTACGTATAATGCAGAAAATGAAGACGAGAGTGCGATCGGTGCCGGTGGAAGCGTAACAGCCGGCATATCAGGTGCTGCAATAAACAAAACAGCCGGGGATGCTACAAGTGCGGACTCATCAAGCTTTGAAGGTGTAAATGCTGCCGTGAGAGTCTACGATAATGCAACGGTTTCATTGGAAGATTGCACCATTACTGCTGAGGCAGATAATGCCACAGGAGTCTTTGCATATGATGGAGGTACCATAAACATATCTGATTCCACTGTCAATGTTACAGGCGGCGGAGCAGGAGGAATACAGGTCGCAGGTGGAGGAACTCTATATGCCACCAATCTGACTGTCACCAGCGCAAGTAAAGCAGCCATCAGATCAGACAGGGGCGGCGGGACAATGGTTGTAAATAAAGGAACCTATACCTCTACCGGTACAGGAGGATGCCCTGCTATATACAGTACTGCAGATATTACTGTTTCTGATGCATCCTGCATTTCTGAGAACTCAAGGGCTGTGATCATAGAAGGGAAGAACAGTGTCACTCTTGAAAATTGCACTTTAAGCGGAAATGACCAGTCCACAAAGGAAGGCAGTATCAAGGCAAACGTGCTTCTTTACCAGAGTGCATCGGGAGATGCTCAGGATGGGACCGGTGTATTTACTATGAATGGTGGAAGCATGAAGAGTAACAGTGGAGCCATGTTCTACTGTACTAATACCTCAAGCATCATTAACCTCAATAACGCTGATCTTGAGTTATCGGATTCAGAAGATTTTCTGATAGTTTCTGCCGGAAGATGGGGAGAGGATGGCAGCAACGGAGGAAACTGCGTGCTCAACGCCACGGACCAGTTGATTGAAGGCAGCATAACAGTTGATGACATCTCTTCATTGGAGCTCAATCTTGAAAAAACAGAGTTCACGGGAACGATCAATTCATCAGGCCGGGCGGGGACGGTATCCGTGACATTAGGAGATGACAGCAAGTGGATCCTCACAGGAGACAGCTATATTTCAGAATTCAATGGTGATATTGATAATATCGATACAAACGGGTTCCACGTTTATGTTGATGGAAAAGAACTTGTATAATACTTTCTAATGTCCCCAAAATGTCCTCAATCCGATATTATATATGTGGAATCATATTTTATAATGTTGGGGCTGGAAGAGTTGATTCGATTGGTGATATATTTGATAGAGTAATGAATGAGGTTTATGAAAACCCCATATAATAAGAATCCGGAGAAAAACATATGAGAAAAATATTGGTAGTGATCGACATGCAAAAAGACTTTGTTGACGGAGCCCTCGGGACCAAAGAGGCACAGGCAATAGTGCCTTTAGTAGTGGACAAGATAAGATCCTATAATATCCAGGATGTTTTTGCCACACGCGATACCCATCAGCCGGGTTATATGAACACTCAGGAGGGCAGGAATCTTCCGGTGGAGCATTGTATCGAAGGAACCGAAGGGTGGGAAATCAATAAGGAAGTCGCTTCTGTACTGGATGGAGCAAAGATCATAAATAAGCCAACCTTCGGATCAACTGAGCTTGTTGACGTTCTCAAAGGTATTGCTGCTAAAGAAGATATCGAGATTGAGATGATAGGGCTTTGTACAGACATATGCGTCGTATCTAATGCATTACTGTTAAAAGCAGCTATGCCTGAGGTTCCAATCAGTGTTGATGCTAAATGCTGCGCAGGCGTAACTGTGCAGAAGCACGAGGCAGCGCTTGAAACCATGCGATCATGTCAGATCTATGTAAGGTAATGGTGATATGAACGATATTGAGCTGTTTTACCGCATGCCGTCGGTTTTTTACTGTTGCGCGGTTGCAGTCTGGACATATACCGTATCTGAGAGAATCCTGCACAAGCGTATTCGCTTTTATTTGTTCAAACGGATATAGGTTTCGCTGTACAGGCGTTTTCTGCCCTCATTAAGGAGATATTCTATATCCTTTTGGGTATCTTCATCCTCAAATATATCAACAACAAAAGGAGCATACCTCGTACCTGCACCTTCTACGAGCTCTGCTTTGACATCTGATAAGGTTTTCTTTTTACTGTAGCTTCGTCCCACAGCATCGGTAGCTGCATCTATTGAATCGGCGATGGACACTATATCTATTATGGCCTTGTAGGGGCTTTCAAAGGTATTAAAGCTTTTTGGATAGCCATTTGTACAGTCATACCAGATATGGTGTCCTTTTATAACATCCACGTAATCCCGTGTGGATTGGTGCTGCATGGCAATCTTTGCACCGGTTACAGGATGGCTCTTTATTATGGCAAACTCATCATCAAGCAGATTTCGACCATACATTGAAATGGTATCCATTATGATCAGTTTACCCATATCGTGGCAGAGGGAAGCATTATAGGTATAGTGTATAATTTCATCCCTTGCCCGGGCTACCTGATCAACTTCCTCACATCCAGGAAATCCAACAAAAACCTGCGGAGCTAAATCAAGCAAATGCCTTGCTATACATTCTGCAAGTCTTGCCACCATATTGCAGTGAATATATGTGGGTGGATGTATCGCAGCAAAAGAATCTATGCAGAATTCTTTTATTGTTTTATTCCCGGGAACCTCTTTGTAATATATGGGATAGTTCGAAAAAAGTGTTACACACTTCATGTATACATCACTTTTCTTTGGAATATTGTAAATATACTTAAGCGATGCTTTTTCAATTTCACGATACCTGTCGTAGTCCGCTTCGGTAAGTTCCAGATTTGTCATCTTTACAAGGCTTAGATATAGGGATGGTGTATCCAGATTTTTGTCTACTCCGGTAATGGAGTAGTCGGAAGAGTCTCTGTTCTCATAAGCTTTATAAAATTTTTCACAGGCTTCCCGGGCAGATACAAGGCCTGCCAGAACTGAAGCCATATATAAAAGATCTTCTTCCTGTCCGATGTCGACAACGGAAGTTATACTTTCATTGTTGCAGTTCTTCAAAAAATCGATTGCCTTAAGGGCATAGCCATAAACTCTTTTGGCAACATGCTTTGGGATATATGAATAGGCAAAAAAGCTTCCGTAGTAGTATATCCTGAATTCATAGGCATCCCATTCATACTCGGGGTATATCTCTCTGTAAAAAGGGTCTTTTAGTATGTTTTCAGCTTCATCAAGTACCGACAGCGCTTGTTCCCACCACTCATCCGGCATAGGGTAAATATTACTCTCATATAATAGCGCACCGGTAAGTGAGCCCAGGAGCACATTGCCCTTGGCTTCGTCATTTAGCACCTTAAATTTATCTTTATCCAGGAATGAGGACAATTCATTTCTGTTACTTAGAGCTTCTTCTCTGAATTTATCCAGCTCATCGGTATCATATCTTGATAAGGCAGACAGCATTAAATAATCCTGTCTTACCTTTTTGAACATCGCTGTCACTCTGGTGTTGTTATCTTCGAGAAACGCTTTTTTATTATCATTCTCAAACAAGAAATTATTTATAACTCCTGCCAGATGAATATCGACCTCTTCAAACGTCTCATCATCAGTCAGAAGCTTCGTGAAATTTGCAAGCAGTTCCCGATTCTCATCTGTAAGCGCTTCTTTGCCGGAAAGAACAGGCTTTACAAATTCATTTAATATCTCTTTGTTTTTTCCTGCAAGCTCACCAATCTCTGAGAAATTATCCAAAAGGACGTCAGCATATTTATCGGCATCTGAAATACCATCGGTATTCGGTGTTGAAAGATAACGTATTCTTCTGATGTGGCTAACATACATCTTGAGCTGTTCAAGAATTTCATCTCGAGTCATTTTGTCTGCCTCCTAAGGATATATCGTTCTTCCTTGATCAAGTCGTCTCATCACCGATAATTAAAGGCTGCTAAGCATATTATATATAGTTTAAGTTTAATCTAAATAATCACAAATGAAAAGAAGCGCCCTGCGTATGTACATTACATGATATACATACGCAGGGCTTTAAAATGGCAAACGGGAATGTCTCCCTGTAAGTTGTTTTAGTGGCCAAGCAGCACCAGCAGGGCTAGCGAAAGTACGATCAGTGAAGCTGAAACGATGCTCTTTATCCTTTCATTTACAGCTCTTGGGTCTTTGTAGTGGCCATTGATAAGAAGCGCATCATAGGTCTTGGGAACAGGTTTTCCATAGCATCTTGGTGTAAGGGTCTCGCTTTGCAATGGTAATTCCTCCGTGTCCTCTTAAGGGGGCGGGTGATCATCGGTTTTCTTTTAAGAGTTCATTTCTAAGGGCATTCTCAAGCATGTCCGAAAAAGAGATGGAGGCGAGGATGGAACTGCCTGTATATCTCCTCGTCATGTCCTTAGTAGAAGGCTCGATGTTGTTAACAGCTGAGTTCATGTTTTTTTTCAGTGACAAAACATCAATGTTCATAGGCCACCTCCGTGTACAACCTATTGCACTACAACATCTTGTATCTATACTTAGAATATACACTATATATTCTAAAATGTGTGTTAAATAACTGGGAAAGTTTTATTCATAATAGTCTTGTATTCTAAAAACAAACTTAATGAGTTGTGAAACAAATATGAAGTATAATCTTATTGTGGGATAAAGAACTGTGAGATCAACTTCCGGAATGTGAGGATAAATATGGTTTCAAAAGAGCGACGAGCAGTATTTTATGTCAATTTGATATTAGTGGTTTTAGAAATAATAGCGTTTATACATGATGTATACGCTTTCAAGTTTGGCCTGTTCGAATGGTACACGGTAGATAGTAACGTACTTCAGCTGGTAGTTTCAGGGGTTGTGGTCTACTGTTGTTTAAAGGACAAACCTTTCCCGGGACTACTTACTGCAGCACATTTTGTAAGTGCGGTAGGACTGACGGTTACATTTCTTATAGCTGCTTTTGTACTGGCACCGGAGGGAGGTATAGCATATTATTTCTTTAACGATGTGGCGCCTATAAATCATTTTATCGGGCCGCTGTTATCGGTAATATCACTTCTGTTTCTGGAAAAAACGAAGAAGCTTCCATTGCGGATAATCATCTGGCCGGCTGCAGCAAGCCTTGCGTATGGAGTTATAGCACTTGTACTGAATGCCTTGAGGATAATGGATGGACCGTATTTCTTTTTAAAGGTATATGAGCAGTCAGCAGGTGTGATTGTTACATGGTTTGGGATAATCGCAGCATTATGCCTGGGAATGGCTTTTTTGTATTATAAGGTCAAATGGAGGAAACAATGAAAAAATATATTATATTGATGCTGTCACTGACTGTTATGCTGGGAGCAGTCGGATGCGGAGCAAAAGAGAATGGTAATGCAGAAATCATCGGTGGTGCGGATGGCCCTACATCTATTTTTCTGGCATCAAATGCAGGTGAACAAGAGCCTGCTGATGATATTGAATTATCAATACCCGGCACATGGCAGACCGCTTCTGTAGGATATGTAGATGGCGATGATATGCAGCCTGATTATTATGTTCGTTTTAGCGACGCAGAGATAGTATACGGTCATATGAAGGATGGGACTTTTGCCCATGACCACTCTGATGAGATCAGAGAGATTGAGAAGACTGACGATGGCAGATACAAGGTAAAGGCAGAGTCCGCCGAAGGTGTTCAGTACACATATTGTACTTCTGAAACGGATACTGATGTGCTTGAATACTACGAAACCTGGAATGAAGATGAGTTCTCGGATATGTACAGGGGCGGTGCATCACTAAGTAAGATGAGCCCCTAAGACGGAACAGGATTGATCAATTATATGCCGATCATTTTATTCAAAGGCTTTCTTTATTTGTTCCAGGAACTTTTCGGCTATAGGAGTAAAGGTCTGATACTTATTCCATATAAGATACAGCTCCGACTTTAGCCCGAGAGAAAGAGGCCTAAATACCATATCGGTTCCTTCTGTGTTTATTAGGTTTTTAAATGTGAGGAGGATCCCAAGGTTTTCTTTTGCAAACACTGAGCCGTTGTAGGAGAGCCTGAAGGATCCTTCCAGCTTAAGGTCTGAGAATCTGTCTTTGGCCCAGGCTTTGATTTCATTATTCCAGCTCTGCTCAGAAACAAATAGAGGCTCTCCTGCAAGATCAGAGACTCGGATGGTTTTTTTCTTTGCAAGAGGATGAGATGAAGAGATGATTGCTCCCCATACATCTGCTTCAGGAAATTTCACAAATTCATATTTATTGCTGTCGGGCGTTTCACACAATACAGCAAAGTCAAGAATACCCTTATCAAGCTTTTCGGTAACCTGCTCGGTATCTCCGCTGGTTATGTGATAAGTGAAGGTGGGGTATTTTTCTTTTAACTTATAGATCTCTCTGGCAAGATATCTGATCTGATAGCTTTCTGCCAGTCCGAAATATATATCCCCACCGGTTATATCATCCAGAGTGTTAAATTCCTGCTCGATCTTATCTGACATGGCCACAAGATCCTGGGCGCGGTCACGCAGAAGCATCCCTTCATCGGTAAGTGAAATGCTGAAGCTGTGACGTATAAATAACTTCTTGCCAAGTTCTTCCTCCAATGCTTTTAATGTCTTGGAAAGAGTGGGCTGAGAGACGTGAAGCTGCTCAGCGGCCTTTGACATATTTTCTTCCCTTGCAACCGCAAGAAAGTATCTGAGATTCTTGATTTCCATGAAAACCTCCCCGGAGCCGGCGATGCATATGTTATTCTAAAAACGAATATCATGATACTTATTTTATTCATTAGCGAAAGTCCGGTCAAGGTTTTAGTATGGAATTGGGAGGAGGCAGAGATGGCGATCTTTTTTCAAATGGAGACGTCAATATAACTATCAGCATTGAATAAAGAGGTTTTGATATAACTAAGGACTGCCGGAAAAATTTTTATCGAAATGATCGACGATTAAGTAGTATAATGTATTTGATATTACATTAATTCGGAGGAGGTATGAAATGGGAGACATTACTGAGATCATCAAAAAGATTAGTGGGAACAAAGAGCTTATGGCGCAGATAGCTAAGGCTGATCCCAAGCAGGGAGTGGAACTGCTGGGGAAAGCAAACATTGACGTTTCCGAAGATGATATCAAGAAAGTTCAGGCAGCAGTATCCGACGGAAAGCTTGATCTTGGCGATCTTAAAAATCTTGCAGGCGGTTTGTTCAAAAAGTAAGAAGCAAAAGAAACAAGACTCGCAGACATCAGGAAACAAATCAGCACTTTTTACAAACGTGGCGGCCTAAGCCCTTGAAAATAACACATTTGTAAAGAGTGTTGTTCTTTTATATGGCGATTTTAAAATAAAGGGATATGCCGGGCAGGCACCGGGAGGAGAGTAGGAATCACTTACAAAAGAGAGGAAAAGAGTCTATGTTAAAAGTAAGAACTACAGTAGGAGTTGTCATTACATTATCATTGCTTATTATGTCTCTTTCGGCTTGCAAAAAAGAGGAAGCGACAACGACGGGCAGAGAGTCGATCAACCAGGTTTCTCTTCTGCAGGGGCTTACCCTTGGCGATTATTACGGCAGCCTGTCTGCAAAGGATGTCAAGGCTCTCGGAGATACAGGGATCGGAACATTTGACGGATTGAACGGTGAACTTATCATGGTTGACGGAGTGATATACAGGGCTGCCGGAGACGGAAGTGTAGAGGCTGTCAGCGATACAGAGACCATTCCCTTTTGTGATGTGACCTTTTTTGATAACGATGTAAGTCAGACGATTACAGATATTCAGGACATAGCTTCACTGAAAGCCGCGCTGGATGAGAAGGTGAAAGAATACGGCGGCAATCGTTTCTATATGGTGAGGATAGACGGAACCTTTAAGGAGATGAATGTGCGAAGCGAGCTGGCGCAGGCGGAACCTTATGATCCTCTGGCAAAAGTGCTGGAAACAGACCAGACATTTTTTGATTATACAGATGTGAAAGGAACTATTGTGGGACTGTTTTGCCCGCAGTATATGGACAGATTGAATGCAGTCGGATGGCATTTCCATTTCATTTCAGATGACAGAAAGAGCGCCGGCCATATGTTCGATCTTAAATGCGACAGCGCAGAGGTGAAATGGGACTATACTGACGGCTTCTCAATGGTACTTCCGGACAACGATATGTTTAACGGCTTCGATCTGACCGTGGATCAGTCTGATGACATTAAGCGTGTCGAGACAGGAGATGGAAACTGATAGGGTGGCGCTATGCTTTTTAAGAAAAAGAAAATACAGGTAACTTATGATAAAGAGAATCAGCGCCCTGTTATCAAGGCATCCATTTGTAACGGGGAGCAGGTCGCCGGTTTTCAGGATATTCATACAGGGGCGTTTGAGGAAGTTATGCTCATAAGAAGTCAGGATGATCTTGACGAATTTATGAGCATGTATGGGATAGAAGAAAATATCGGGAAGATATATTAAAGCGGCAGCTGCTTTTCTGTTGGCAGAAAAGAGCCCGGGCGCATGGAAAAGTACCGTCAGGACAGCCTTACAGTACTGTGATCGTGTTGCTGTTGCAAGACATCAGTACATTGTAGCGAATCCTGCCATTCGGTATGTCCGGGTTAAACAATTTTCCGTTATCCTTTATTATGATCTCGGGCTCGTCTATGAATCTAAGTACACACTCTCCAAGCACCTTCTTTTTGGCATTATTCTCCTGAGTCTTTTCAAAGAGGGAAAGAAGCAGTTCATTAGCACCTTTTATTTTGTTTTCATCTATGCCTCTTGTCTTCATGGTATCTGTTATCCAGCTAGAGATACGTTCATATTCTTCAGGCTCATAATCAAAGGAATTCATATATACCTTATCGTAATTTGGGCCATCCAGCATATACGGTATGTTTTCGCCGCCCTTGACAATAAAGACAAATCCATAGAAAACAGCAATTGCAAAGATCTGAGAAAGCAGCATACCTATTCCCATAGCAACAATACCGCCTTCCAGGCTGAAGGTTACGCAAAACCAAATTGGGAATAAAGCTACCCTGAAGATGATCATTATACATGCCCACAGTGGCTTACCTGTATTACCATAGTAATCATTTAAAAATCCTCCCACCGATGCCGCAATCGCACCCACGGCGCAATATCGGATGCATTTGATAAGTTCAATGCGAAATGGTGTATCCTCTATTCCATACAGCATTAATAATGTATTAGGTGCCAGAAGGAGAATTCCGGCTATCAACATGCCTCCGAAAAGGCAGGCACTTAAAGATTCTTTGAAAAGAGTTTTTATCCCCTCTGCGTTTCTTTCACCGGAATAAGTGGCAAAAAGATATTCCGCTGCCTCGGATGGCCCGTTGATCATTTCATATACCTCAAGCATTGCACAAAGCACTGTATTGGCTATGAGATATTCATTTCCAAAAAACATAAGGATGGATTTTGTAAAGGTGGCAGACACAGCAAACATGCATATTCCAACCGTATTGGTTTTTAGGGAAGTCTCGATAAATCCCCAAATCTCTTTGATGGAAAACCAAGGACGCAGCTTGTAGGTATTGCTCTTTTTCAAAAAATGTAATGAAACAACTAAAATATAACAGACATAGCTAAGCAAAGTTCCAAGTGCAAGACCGCGCATTCCTATGGTTTTAGACAATAGAACAGACAGGCCTACATTGACAAAAAAAGATGAAAGATATCCCGAATAGGAAAGTGCATCATCTCCGTCCGAGGATACCATCTCATCCAGAAATGTTGCCATAGCCATAAAAGGAGGCACAAAAATATATACCTGATAGTAATCTTTTGCAAATGCAGCTATGGAACTTGTCGTTGTATAAAATTTGAAATATCCGTCTTGCAAACAAAAAAACAAAAGTGTTTGCATAAGTCCCAGTACAACAGTTGCAAAAAAGCCCATTGAGAAAAGATTTCGCGATTTCTCATAATCACCGCTGCCTTTAGCTATGGCGCAATTAGTAGAACATCCCGTGGTGATAATATTAGATACGAAAGTGCTGAAGGAAATAAGCGGAAACAGAACCGAAGTTGCAGCCAGAGCATCTACTCCCAGGATATGTCCTGAAACCACTCCGTCGACCATTGTAAGCATAATTGCAAAAAATATACCCACAGAGTATTCTGCCGCCCTGGTCCTATATTCCTTTTTGATAAAGTTAAGCTTCATTATGGATTTTAAAGCGGCGGAAATACTTCCGTATTCTTTGCATCTTTTCCTGATAGACAAACATGCTGCAAGCATAACAGTGCCTATAAGAGCTATGGATATACAGGCCGAAAATGTGTTATTGCCAAGTGAGACCATTTCTCCCTGAGTTTCTTTCAGGCTCCATTTTTCAGTGATAAATCCAAAGAAAACTACGGCAGCAGGTGGCGTTGCCAGATACAAAACACAGATATTCACAAGGATCTGAACAAAATTAAAAATAACTATTTCTCTGACGCCAAACTTATCTTCATCCTTATTAAGACTTCGATAAATTATACCGATAAGAGTCACGGATAATGCTTCGAAAATCCACACAAAGATATATTCAAAGCTATGATATGTAAGGTAATCCGTCGCAATACAGCTGAGCAAAGTGGCAATGCCTCCAACAACCGGACCGCAGAGGATAGCTCCCACAACATTAATGGACTGACCAAGCCATATGGAATCGTCATTAGTCCATACAACCGTAAGATAATCTATGCCGAAGGACAGAGTGGCAATAATAAGAATGTGTAAGATTCTTTTTATAACTACACTAAAGCGACTCTTCATAGCAGGTCTCCTTAAGATATGCTTACACATATTGCGCCTGTGATCATCGTAGCCAGGACCAGATATTGCAGTTTACTGAGTTTTTCTTTCATGAATAATCTGGAGGCCAAAATGTCCAGAACAGGGAATGCATTCCACAATATGACACCGATAAGTGCATCGTCTGACAGAGCAAAAACGTATAAAAGATCGGCGACAATGCTGAATGACTGACTTATAATGCGATTCTTTTCTGTTTTCCTGAAGGGATTATATATTTTTTTATTTTTTATCCACAGATAGATCCATATAAAAAAAGAAATAACGACCTGCAGCAGGGTTAACACGCAGATAAACTCAACGGAATCAACAATATCATCACCGATAAGCACACTGCTTACCATGGATTCCGCACCATCGAAAAAGGCTGAAATAAAAGACATAGCCATTCCGATAATGACAATCAGCTTTTGGTTTTTAGCTGATTTCAGCTTATGTTCACTGCTTTCTTCTTCATTTTCTCCCTTGATATTAGGATAGATAATACCGGAGCTTATTATCAGTATAAGCCCTATAATTGTCAAAGGATCAAACAGCCTTCTGGCATACTGGGCTTCTCCGGTTGTCAGATGAAAAAGAACCAGCAAAATCACAAAAAACAGTCCGTCAATATTGACAAAGGTATTTTTGGTGGAAACTCCTAAATATTTGTATGCAATCAGTGCAAAAAACAAGCACAGATAATTAAATACAGTAGTCAGAAGTAATTGCGGATTTTCAAGCACAAGCTCATGAGGCATGACCGAGATTTCATCCAATCCTAATGTATAGGCCAAAGTAAACATAATTGCATTACATATTCCATACCAAACAATAGTTTTCAGTACATCTTCCGTGTCGGAATTTATCGACTTCTTTTCATAAAGATCACATACTGTTGTCATCAGCATGGCTAGAAACGTAAAAAGAAATGCCATTTTCTTTCCCTCTGATCATCCGGATTTTCCGGATCACATGATGCTAATATTAACCATGATACTGTATCAATTAATTTATTATATATCTTTTTTTTATCAAAGAACAAACTGGATATGGTTTCCCTTTGTAGTGAAAACTGATCATGCTCACAACTATATTTGTCAAAAAAAACGATAAATATCGCAATTTCCCGGCTCTTTTCGGCTTTTTTTACAAATGATAAATCTTCTTATTTATTTTGTTAATATTTTGACAGCAATGTGGTATAGTATGTACTGGCCATTTGGGATTTTTAGCAAATCACCGGCCAACGCATATTACGCCACATTTTTTATTAGAAAGGGAACTATAATGGCTAATCACGAATTCACACAATGGGATGGCTTCGCAGGTCGCGTTTGGAAAGACAATATCGACGTACGTGATTTCATCCAGAACAACTACACTCCTTATGACGGAGATGAGTCTTTCCTGGCAGATCCTACAGAAGCAACCAATACTCTTTGGGGCAAGCTTCAGGAGCTTCAGGCACAGGAGCGTGCTAAGGGCGGCGTCCTTGATATGGATACAGACATCGTATCTTCTCTTACATCACATGGCGCAGGATACATTTCAGAGGAAACCAAAGATATGGAGCAGATCGTCGGCCTTCAGACTGACAAGCCGCTGAAAAGAGCTTTCATGCCCTTCGGCGGTATCACAATGGCAGAGCAGTCATGCAGAATGTATGGCTACGAGCCCAGTGAGAGACTCCACGAGATCTTCACCAAATATCACAAGACACATAACCAGGGCGTTTTTGACATCTACACACCTGAGATGAAGAAGGCCCGTCACAATAAGATCCTCACAGGTCTTCCCGATACCTACGGACGTGGACGTATCGTTGGCGACTACAGAAGAGTTGCTCTTTACGGTATAGACTACCTCATCGAGAAGAAGCAGGCAGACTTCGCAGCAACAGCCCGTCAGGGTATGCGCCGCTATGACTTCCAGCTTCGTGAGGAGATCACAGATCAGATCAATGCTCTTAAGGGCATGAAGGAAATGGCTGCTATCTACGGCATCGATATTTCCAAGCCTGCGGCAACGGCAAAAGAGGCTGTTCAGTGGCTCTACTTCGGGTACCTTGCAGCAATCAAGACTCAGAACGGCGCTGCCATGTCAGTTGGCAGAGTTTCAACATTCCTTGATATCTACTTCACTCGTGACCTTGCAAAGGGCATCATCACTGAGGAAGAGGCACAGGAGATCATCGACCACTTCACAATGAAGTGCCGTATGGTTAAGTTCGCAAGAATTGAATCTTATAACCAGCTCTTTTCCGGAGATCCCGTATGGGCAACTCTTGAGGTTGGCGGTATCGGTCTTGACGGACGTCACCAGGTTACAAAGACCTGCTACAGATTCCTCCACACTCTTGAGAACATGGGACCTTCACCTGAGCCCAACCTTACAGTTATGTATTCAAGCCGTCTTCCTGAGAACTTCAAGAAGTACGCTTCCAAGATCTCTGTAACAACATCTTCAATCCAGTACGAGAACGATGATGTAATGCGTGTTACATGGGGTGATGACTATTCGATCTGCTGCTGCGTATCTGCAACAGAGACGGGAAAAGAGCTCCAGTTCTTCGGCGCACGTGCTAACCTTGCCAAGTGTCTTCTTTACGCCATCAACGGCGGTGTTGACGAGAAGTCCGGAGAGCAGGTTGGACCCGAGTACAAGGCAATCACATCAGAGTACCTTGACTACGATGAGGTTATGCACAAGTTTGACCAGATGATGGATTGGCTTGCACACCTCTATGTTGGAACCCTTAACATGATCCATTACATGCACGACAAGTACTACTATGAGGCTTGCCAGATGGCCCTCATCGATACTCACGTACGTCGTTCATTTGCTACAGGTATTGCTGGTTTCTCACACTGCGTAGACTCACTTTCCGCTATCAAGTATGCCAAGGTTAAGGCTATCCGTGATGAGAACGGAATCACCAAGGACTTCGAGATCGAAGGCGACTTCCCTCGCTACGGTAACGACGATGACAGAGCCGATGAGATCGCAGTATGGCTCCTTCGTACTTTCATGGGCAAGCTTCGTCACATCCACACCTACAGAGATTCAGAGCCCACAACTTCAATCCTTACCATTACTTCCAACGTTGTTTACGGTAAGGCAACAGGAGCTCTTCCTGACGGACGTCCTGCAGGCGAGCCTCTTTCACCCGGTGCCAACCCTGCATACGGAGCTGAAGTTAACGGCCTTATCGCATCACTGAACTCAGTTGCAAAGCTTCCTTACGAAGAGGCGCTTGACGGTATTTCAAACACACAGACCATCAACCCCGGCGCACTGGGACATACAGAGGAGGAGCGCGTCAACAACCTTGTGAACGTACTTGACGGTTATTTTGATCAGGGTGCTCACCACCTCAACGTCAACGTATTCGGAAAAGAGAAGCTCATCGACGCTATGGAGCATCCCGAGAAGCCTGAGTACGCTAACTTTACAATCCGTGTTTCAGGTTACGCCGTTAAGTTCATCGACCTTACAAGAGAGCAGCAGCTGGACGTAATTTCACGTACCTGCCACGAGGCACTTTGATAGGCCGGTTTTATCGGAGTTTGGATTTAGTTTTTTCGGAGTTTTTTAATGAGTGAAGTTATAGGATATGTAAATAAACTTGAGAGTTTTGGCGCCGTGGACGGACCCGGCGTCAGATACCTCATTTTCCTAAGCGGCTGCAGAATGCGATGCGCTTTCTGCCATAACCCCGAGACCTGGAAGGAAGGCGAGGGGCAGCAGTTCACTGCTGATGAGCTTTTAAGGAAGGCGCTCCGCTTCAAACCCTATTGGAAAAACGGCGGCGGAATCACCGTAAGCGGCGGCGAGCCTCTTCTCCAGATCGATTTTCTGCTGGAACTGTTCCGGAAAGCCAAAGCAGCCGGCGTAAATACCTGCATAGACACAGCCGGAGAGCCCTTCACCCATGAAGAACCTTTTTATTCCAAGTGGAAAGAGCTGATGAGCCTTACAGATACAGTTCTTCTGGATATCAAGAACATCGATGCAGATGCCCACAAGGAGCTCACCGGTGTCGACAACGCCAATATCCTTGATATGGCAAAAGAAATATCGGCTATGGGTATTCCCATCTGGATCAGGCACGTGCTGGTTCCCGGTGGAAGCGACAATGATGAGTACCTTCACCGAACAAGAGAGTTCATAGACACCCTCCCCTCAGTGGAGAGGGTGGAGGTTCTCCCTTACCACACCCTTGGTGTCCCCAAGTACCACGAGCTTGGAATTCCCTACCGTCTTGAAGGCGTGGAATCTCCTACACAGGAGCGTATAGATAATGCCAGGACAATCCTTGGTGCTATCTGATATAAGAAAGAAGGTAAGGATGAATTTTTACGTAGATTTTGATGATTGTTTATGCGAGACAGCAGTTTCATTTACTGAGATTGCTGCAAGGCTTTTTGGAAAAAACGTTCCGTATGAGGAAGTGAAGTCGTTTGACCTTCAGAAGTCTTTTGATTTAAATGATGAGGAATATCAGCAGCTTATGGAGGAAGGACATCGTCCGGAAATCCTGCTTTCCTATGAAGAGACACCGGGATGCTCGGCTGTGATCAACGAGTGGCTGGACAAAGGCCATGAGGTCAATATCATTACCGGCCGTCCCTACAACGCCTATGAGGCTTCCCGTCAGTGGCTGGATGAGCACGGCCTGGAGCGGGTGAAGCTTTTTTGCCTGAACAAATATGGCAGGGATGCGTTCTATAGGCGCGGTTCTCATAACCTGGAACTGGAAGATTTCTATAAGATGAAGTTTGACTTTGCCGTAGAGGATTCTCCCATGGCATTACCGTATCTTGAGCATTTCCCGAATCTGAAAGTCCTGGTCTTTGACAGACCCTGGAACGGGGAGTGCGAATTTCCCAACAGCAACTTTATAAGATGCACGGATTGGAAGGCAATTAAGGAACAGGTTTCCGTAAAATGAGCCCCGGGGACTTAAGTCCCCAGGGACCACTCCAAAACACACTTGCAAATTCAAAATCAAGTATTACAATAATATTTAGTTAGCTATTGCTAACAAGAGGGATAAAATGAGGAGTGGAGGAGTGAAAATGAAAGCAGATTACAAAAACTGAATGCCAAAAGAAAGGAGCATAGAAAATGGAATATTTGGAAATTGAGAAAGTAGTTGGAAGGGAGATCCTCGATTCAAGGGGAAATCCTACAGTTGAGGCAGAGGTAACTCTGGCTGACGGAACAGTGGCTCTGGGAACCGCTCCCAGCGGTGCATCAACAGGTGAATTTGAGGCTCTTGAGCTCAGAGACGGAGACAAGGCAAGATACCTTGGAAAGGGCGTTACAAAGGCAGTTGAGAACATCAATACAGTAATCAGCAAGGCGATTACAGGCATGGATGCCTCAGATACATACGCTGTTGATGCAGCTATGATCAAAGCTGACGGAACAAAAGATAAATCCAATTTCGGAGCTAATGCGATTCTTGCAGTCTCCATTGCAACAGCAAGGGCAGCAGCTAAGGCCCTCGACATTCCTCTGTACAGATTCCTCGGCGGCGTATCGGGAAACAGACTTCCTGTTCCCATGATGAATATTTTAAACGGCGGTGCCCATGCAGACAGCGCTGTTGACACACAGGAATTCATGATCATGCCCGTAGGCGCGCCTTCCTTCAAGGAAGCGCTTCGCTGGTGTGCGGAAGTTTTCCATAACCTGAAAAAGCTCATTAAAGACATGGGAGATGTAACTGCAGTCGGAGATGAGGGCGGCTTCGCGCCAAATCAGCTTAAGAGCGACGAAGAGGCAATTGAGAAGATCCTTGAGGCCATTAAGGCAGCTGGTTACGAGCCGGGAAAAGACTTTATGATCGCCATGGACGCAGCTGCATCCGAATGGAAGAGCGAGAAAGGAAAGGGCTTCTACAAGCAGCCTAAGTCAGGAAAAGAGTTTACTTCAGATGAGCTCATTGCACACTGGGAGAGCCTTGTAGACAAGTATCCCATCATCTCAATTGAAGACGGACTTGACGAGGAAGACTGGGAAGGCTGGCAGAGAATGACAGCCAAGATTGGAAACAAGGTACAGCTTGTGGGAGATGACCTCTTTGTTACAAACACAGAGCGCCTTAGCAAGGGAATCTCTCTTGGAGCCGGCAATTCGATCCTTATCAAGCTTAATCAGATTGGCTCTGTATCGGAGACTCTTGAGGCCATCAAGATGGCTCACAATGCAGGATACACTGCAATTTCATCCCATCGCTCCGGAGAAACAGCTGATACTACGATCGCAGATCTTGCGGTAGCACTTAATACCTGCCAGATCAAGACAGGCGCACCAAGCCGTTCAGAGCGCGTTGCCAAATACAATCAGCTTCTTCGTATCGAGGAGCAGCTGGGAGATAGTGCTGTTTACCCCGGAATGGCAGCATTCCACATCAAAAAATAACCCCGGGGACTTCAGTCAAGGGGCCCCAAAAAAGCACCCCGGGGACTTAAGACTCCGGGGTGCATTGCCTTTATTCAAGCAGGTCGGTCATGCTCCTTATACCAAGCGCTATGGTAGAGGTATTGTGCAAAAGAGATGTGGCTGTGGGAGTAAGGACTCCGAACATGCCAAGAAGGATCAGGAGTGAATTGAAACCAATGATGGTCCTGTAATTGAAGTCAATCCTGTCCATAAGCCCTGCGCTTAATCTCTTTAATGTTATAAGACCCGAGAGGTCTTCCGATGAAATGGTGATATCAGCGATCTCTCTCGCAATTGATGCACCGGTGCTGACTGCAATGCCGGCATCGGCCTCTGAGAGTGCGGGAGAGTCGTTTATACCATCGCCTACCATTACCACTTTTCTGCCGGCTTCATGCTCGGCTTTTATGAAAGCTGCCTTATCTTCAGGGAGAACTTCGGAAAAATACCTGGTAACTCCCGTCTTTGCAGCTACAGATCTCGCTGTTCTGTCGCTGTCACCGGTCATCATTACCACATTTTCAAAACCTGCTTCCCTAAGGCCTTTGATAACTGAGGCTGCTTCAGCCCTGATGGGATCCTCGATCAGTATTACAGCTGACAAAGTTCCGCCAATGGCCATGTAAAGGTGAGAGTACTCATCGGGAAGTTCGTCGAATTTCTTCTTTTCCGATTCCGGAATAATGCATCCCTCATCCTCAAATATAAAGTGATAACTGCCTATGCAGACTTTTTCCCCATCGATGGTGCTGGAAATTCCGTGGGCCACGATGTAGGCCGCTTTTGTGTGCTTCTCTTCGTGAGACAGGTTTTTTTCCTCGGCTGCCTTTACCACGGCGTTGGCTATGGAATGGGGGTAGTGCTCCTCGAGGCATGCTGCGAGCCTGAGCATCTCGTCCTTGTCGTTATCGCCGAAAGTGACCACGTCGTTCACTTTGGGATTGGCATGGGTTAGCGTCCCGGTCTTGTCAAAGACAATGGTGGTGGCATCCGCAACAGCTTCCATGAACTTGCCGCCCTTTACGGAAATCTTGTGATCACCGGCTTCCCGCATTGCCGAAAGAACCGCTATGGGCATGGAAAGCTTAAGAGCGCAGCAGAAATCCACCATAAGTATCGATGTGGCCTTTGTGGCATTCCGGGTTATGAGCCAGGTCAAAAGAGTTGCTCCGAAGGTGTAGGGAACGAGCCTGTCTGCCAGGTGTGAGGCCCTGGCCTCGGTTTCTGACTTGAGCTTTTCGGATTCCTCGATCATGGCAACGATGCGATCGTACCGGCCAAGGCCATGTGTCTTTTGCACAGTTACGGTTATCTCGCCCTCTTCCACAACGGTTCCAGCGTAGACCAGAGAATCCTCGCTCTTGTGAACGGGAGCTGACTCGCCGGTCATGGAAGCCTGATTTACCGATGCTTCGCCGCGGCTTACGGCGCCGTCCAAAGGGATCATGCTTCCGGTGCGGACGATTATGTTGTCGCCCTCTTTGACATCAGAGATGTTCACCAGCACTTCCTGGCCGTCATCTGCAAGCATCCATACCTTATCCACATTTAGCGACATGGTCCTTGCAAGGTCGTCCACGGACTTTTTGTGGGTCCACTCCTCCATGATGTCACCGACCTTTAAGAGGAAAATCACACTGCCGGCTGTGTCGTAATCGCCGCGGATCAGGGAAACAGCAATGCTGGTGGCATCAAGCACCGAAACTTCCAGCTTTCCTTCCAGGAGGGTTTTGAGCCCTTTAATGATATACGGAACAGCCTTGAAAAGAACTATCGCATGCCTTACAGGAGTCGGAATAAACAGCTGTCTGATGAACTTCTGCGCAATGTGGAAGAACATCTTCTCCTCATATTCTATGCGAAGCTCTCTGCCTGTGTGCTCCGGAACGGATACCTGCGTGTTCACAATATCGAAGGTAGCAAAGGCTGACAGCACATCCTGCCTGTGGCTTTCGTCATAGTAGATTATGGCGTTGGATGTTCGCTCGCTTACGCTGGCTTTTTTTACATAATCAAAAGAGTCCAGGTAGTATTCCAGCCTGTCTGCCTCGGCCGGGGTCATGTGCGACCTGTATACGTGGACTCTCATTCTGTCTTTTGATTCGTGGAGTATCTTACATTTCATATGATGCCTCGTTCTCAGGCGTTTTCTGCTTCTGCCTGTGCTTTCTCAATAACAGCCCTTGCATCGGCGATTTCCTGTTCTCTCTCCTTGGCGTAGCGCGCCTCGTTTATCTCTTTTGCATCTGCATTTATATCCTGGCAGTTCTCCTTAATGGTTGTGTAGGTCTCCATCACTGAGTCCTTGCAGCGATATGCAGCAGCTGTCAGATGTGTGTAGCATTTCTTGGCATCCTTGCTTCCAAGTACCTTTACTCCGGCTGTTCCAAGCAGAAAACCGCAGGCAACTTTGCCGATTGTGTTCCATTTGATCATTGTTATGTCCTTTCCCCACGCACCTTAAACGTGGCGATAAATTTATTTTTTAAGGTAATTAATAATTATAAACTTAAAAAACCGATGCGTAGCACTTTGATTACTCTGCAAAATGATAAAATTTATCATTAACAGGGCTCATTTTTTATTCATTCACCGGTAGACGGATGCAGGCCGTGGTGCCGACGCCCACCTCGCTTTCGTAACTGATGCCGTATTTCTGGCCGAAGTAGAGCTTAATGCGCTGGTCCACATTTCGGATGCCGTAGCCCTTGGTCTGGGCGGTGAGGATATTGTCCAGGGTGTTCCTGTCCATGCCGCATCCGTTGTCCTCGACCGTTATCAGGATGTTTCCATCATCCCGCCGGATGTTTATCCTGATCTTCCCCACATAGTTTTCCCTATCGATATATCTTATGCCATGTACAATGGCATTCTCCACAAGAGGCTGGATGATCAGGTTGATTATCCGGCATTCAAACAGTGACTCATCCACATCATAACTGAATTCAAAAGAATCCGAGTGCAGCATCCGCTGGATCTCCAGATAGGAAAGGGTGTTCTTCCACTCATCTGCAAGCCTGGTGGTATTGTGCCCCTTGTTCAGCGTGGTCCGATAGAAGGTGGACAGCTGGAGCGCAATGCTGCTGATCTCCGTCTGCCCCGCCAGAATGGCCTTGCTGTTGATCATTGAGAGGCAGTTGTACAAAAAGTGCGGATTTATCTGGGACTGCAGCATCTGAAGACGATACTCCTGCTTGGCAAGCTTGTTGACATACAGCTCATAAATGGTGCTCTCGAGACGCTTTGCCATGTTGTCAAAGGCGCCGATAAGCTTGGCAATCTCATCATTGTCCCTGCTCTCAACGGTAACCGTGAAGTTATCGGCACTGATCCTGTCCATATTGTCGGCAAGCTTCTCCAGCGGCTCCACCAGGTACTTGGAGAGGACAACCCCAAGATAGATCATGGAGACTATACACAGGGCGATCATGCCCATGACAACCAGGATAAAGGAATTAGCTGAGCTGGTGATAAACTCCAAAGGCCTGTACACTACGATCTTCCAGCCGTGGGCATCCTCCCCGGAAACCTCTCTGAAGTACTCGGAGCCCACGTCTTTTGAAAGCGTAGATGCAAGCTCCCGGTCAAAAAAGTCATCTGCAGGAGCATCGGTAAATGAAGAATGATCAAAGATCAGCTGCCCTGCGCTGTCATATATCCCGACCGCATAGTCGTCCTCAAACAGGGACTTATAGCCGGAAAAGGCGTAATCGTAGGACAGATTAATGGTCATGACATTTTTGTAGAAGCTGCAGGGAAGAAGATAGACCAGAATGAATTTGCCGTTATCCCTGTCGAATATATAGAAGGGCTTCTGGGCAGAAAGAGCGTCCTCATACCAGCTGTAACCCTCAAGGTCCGACAGCTGCTTTAGCGTCGTCCCATGGGGGAAAAGATTGGTCTGAGTGTACAGAGTTATCCCCTCAATCTCGGGATGCATGGCCTGTATCATCAGAAACTTTGAATCGAAGACCTCCGAGTTTGCCAGAAACATCTCATAGTTACTGCTGTAGCTCTTGTCCACCGCAGACTGTATCGCCTCATCCCAGGCCAGGGTAGTGATGATGCTCTCCTGAAGAGACAGATAGTGATCAAGGGAAGAGGCCGCCTGATCAAGAATGCTGTTTATATTGGTCTTCTCCTGAGAAACCAGAAGCCTTCTGGACTGTATAGTACAGAAGGCTCCCAGCAATATGACAGGAATCAGACTGACGATAAAACATAATAGCTGAATTTTATATCTGAATTTAAGGTTCTTATACCAGAACATCCCTGTTTTCATGAATTTTCAGTTCTCCCTGTTTCTTATTTTTTCAGGTGTTTTTCCGAAGTGATCGTGGAAGCTCTTCACGAAATAGGAAGTATTCCGAAATCCCACGCTTATCCCGATATCCGCAATCTTCATATTGGTGGTAAGAAGCAGCTCTTTGGCCTTCTCCATGCGGACGTTCTTGATGTATTTGTTGATGCCGCACCCGGTCTCTGCCTTAAATATGGTGCTTAAGTAGCTGGTATTCAAATAGACCATCTCCGCAAGACTGTTAAGGGATATATCCTTATGGTAATTGGCTTTGATATATCTTTTGACCAGTTCCACGGAGTGCTTGCCGCCGTCGGATTTGCAGGCGGCCTCAAGAAGCAGCTCGTTCTTGCGGCTGGTCTTGTCAAGGAGCTTCAAGGTGCTGTCCATGGTGGTCTCAAACTCGCTGGGATCCAGGGGCTTCAGCATATAGTTGCACGCGCCAACAGACAGGGCAGTCTTGGCATAGGAGAAGTTGTCATAGCAGCTGAAAAAAAGTATCGGCAGCTCCTTATTGTTTTCTCTGGCCTTCTTTGCCAGGTCAAGTCCGCTCACGAAGGGCATCTCTATATCAGTCAGAAGAACGTCAATAGGAGTATCCTTTAAGATCTCAAGGGCCTGCCTTCCGTTGGAGGCATGAAGTACATTAAAGGCATCACTTAAGTTGAGCTTCTGAAGCAGGAAGATCACAAGATCGTATTCATTTTTCTCATCCTCAGCGATCAGCATATTATAGGACATATGCGCGTACCTCCGGTATTAAAAACGTTTTTACAAGAACCATTATATCAGTTACAATCCGAAGTACAATCGGTAAAAAAAATGTCCTAAAAAAGTGATACAAATCCAAAAAGATTTATATGTAAACCAAAAAATCCGAATGCTACGATATCAGTGTCGAGACATTAGCTAATGGGGAACAGAAAACATCATGAAAAATTGTAAAGGGGAAACATCATGTTAAAGGGAAAGGCAAAAAGAATAATAGCATGCGCACTGCTTTCAACCACCGTACTGGCGATGACAGCATGCGGCAACGCAGCAGCAGACACCAGCGCAGCTGCAGCAACAAAGACAGCGGATAATACAGTATCTACAGACGCAAACGCAGCAGAGGGTGCACAGGAAAGCACTTCCGCAAGCGGCGCTGCAAAGGGATTCGAGCCCTATGGGGAAGAGCTCAATATCCATATCGGAAGACTTGCTTCACAGCACACAGTATCTACACTCCTTCCGGGAGATACTCTCGAGGACAATCCTTATACAAGATATGTAAAAGAGAAATTGAACATAACCTTCACAGATGAGATCGAGGCAGCAGACGAGGACTACAAGAACCACATTGCTCTTGCAACCTCCAGCGGTGATATCCCTGAGATGTTCACAGTAACAAACTATGACACTCTGGTTGACCTGGTTGAGAGTGATCTTCTCTGCGACCTGACTGATGTATACAACGAATATGCCAGCGATTATATCAAGGAGATCTACGCATCCTTTGACGGAAGAGGCCTGGACATGGTTACCTTTGACGGCAAGCTCATGGCTCTTCCCGGAACCAACGCCGATAACGGTGTTCCCACACTCTGCTGGATCAGAAAAGACTGGATGGATAAGCTTGGCATCAATCCCGATGAGGACGGAGATCTTTGCGTGACCTATGAAGAGATCGCAGATGTTGCAAGAGAGTTCGTTGCCAAGGATGTTTCCGGAAAGGGAACCATCGGTATCGCCATGAGTGACGGTATCGGCGATGCTGAGTGGATTGCCAATGCCAACGGCGGTTTCGTGGGCAAGTGGCTTGACAACGGCGACGGAACAATCACCTGGTCAACTCTTTCAGATGCCAACAAAAAGAGCTGGGAACTCCTTCACCAGTGGTTTGAAGAGGGAATCCTTGATCCTCAGTTCGGAACAAGAACTTACGAGGATGTCACAGCTCTTTTGATCGATAACAAGTGCGGTATCGCCTTTGGTGCATGGCATATGCCTGACTGGAGATTCTCCCACGTTAAAGATGCCAATCCCGAAGCAGAGTACGTGGCTTACACAATCCAGGATGCAAACGGCAAGGTAAATCTTGCCCATGAGAATCCCACCAACAACTTCATTGTTGTAAGAAAAGACTATGAGCATCCCGAGGCAGCAGTCAAGATCCAGAACGTTCTTTTTGACGAGCTTGTACATGAGACTCTGGACACAGCTCCCGAAGTAATGTCCTTTGTACAGAACGGCGGCGACAACTTCACAAAGCCCGTTCAGATCGAGTGTCTGCCTTCTACCACCAAGGATGTTTACTACAACGAGCATCAGGCAGTTCTCAAGGGAGAGCTTAAGCCCGAGGACACCTCAACAGCTGAGAACAAGAACAGCTCATCCATCATGCTTGAGTATCTCAAGGATCCTGAGCATGTGACAGAAGAGACACGCACAGGCTGGTCCTTCTACAACTCAAGAATCGTGGGACTTGGCGCAGCCATCGGCGGCCTCAACAAGAACGGCAACGCCAACTGGGTATCACCTCTTTATCCTCCTACCCTGGAAGCAATGGAGCAGAAAAAGGCAGCTCTTGACACCCTTGAGCTCAAGGCCTATATCCAGATCGTAACAGGCGAGCAGCCCATCGAGTACTTCGAGCAGTACAAGGAAGACTGGATGTCCTACGGCGGCGCAGAGATCATCGCCGAAATGGAAGAGTACTACGCTAACAAATAATTTTAGATACGGGTGAGTGCAATATGACTAAGAAAAAAACCAAGAATATTGCCTCAGAAGTGTTCTATCAGTGCATGATCTTACCGGGCATGGTATTCGTTGTTCTGTTCAACCTTGTGCCGATGCTCGGTATCATCATGGCATTTCAGGATTATAAGCCCGCGAAGGGATTTCTGGGATCCAAATTCGTCGGGCTTAAGCATTACATCTATCTTTTTCACATTCCCGATGGATTTAACATATTCAGAAATACACTGGTTATCGCGGTCGGCAAGATTGTGATAGGAACGCTGATGGCAATTGCTTTTTCGATTCTGTTAAACGAGATCCGGCAGGCATGGCTGAAAAAAGGCATCCAGACAATAGTCTATCTTCCGCACTTCCTGTCATGGGTTATCCTTGCAACAGCTATCAAGAACCTCTTCAGGCTTGACGGCTTTGTGAATGCACTTCTGGGAACCGGCATCAACTTCCTTGGTAGCAATTCCTTTTTCCAGCCCCTGCTCATAGGTAGCGATGTCTGGAAAGAGTTCGGCTATAACTCCGTGGTCTACCTTGCAGCGTTGACCGCCATAGATCCGGGCCTCCATGAAGCTGCCAAGATCGACGGCGCAAACTGGTGGGACAGGGTGATCCACGTTACCCTTCCGGGAATGCGCTCCGTGATCGTGCTCATGTGTGCCATGAGCCTTGGAAGCATCTTGAACGCCGGCTTTGACCAGGTCTACAACCTTTATACCGCGCCGGTGTATGAGACAGGCGACATCATCGACACCTACGTGTACAGGGTGGGACTGACCTCCATGCAATACAGCTTTGCCACGGCCATAGGACTTATGAAGTCAGTCATAGCCTTCGTGCTTATGATGTTTGCCAATCATCTGGCCAAGAAATACACAGACAGTAAGATTTTCTAAGAGGGAAAAGAGATATGAATACAAAGAAAATATTTGGAAAAGCCGGTACTGTCTGTATCTATGGCATCGTTATCTTCCTGGGGCTGTGCTGTCTTCTTCCCCTGTGGTACATCGTTGCCATTTCCTTTTCTAAGGCATCTGCAGTAGAAGGAAACATGGTATCCCTTGTGCCCATCGGATTCAACACCGTTGCCTACGAGGAAATACTTACAGACGCCCAGTACTGGCGCTCCTTTTTAATATCAATCCTGCGTGTGGCGCTGGCTGTCATCATCAATCTTTTTCTGACAGTCACCATGGCCTACGCGCTTACCAAGAACAACAAGCAGTTCCACGGCAGAGATATCTACATGGGGATCCTGATTTTTGCCATGCTCTTTAACGGCGGAATGATCCCGACCTTTCTCGCGATAAAGAGATATCACCTACTGAACACTATCTGGGCACTGGTACTTCCCGGTGCTGTGCCAATATTTAACGTGATTCTTTTGATGAATTTTTTCCTGGGGATACCCAAGTCCTTGGAGGAGGCGGCTGTCCTGGACGGCGCCAATCCCCTTCAGGTCCTTACAAAGGTATACCTTCCGTGTTCCGTTCCTGTCCTTGCCACGGTGACTCTTTTCAGCATCGTGGGCAGCTGGAATGACTTCTACAGCGGACTCATCTACATCACGAGGATAGAGAACTATCCTTTGATGACCTATATCCAGAGTCTGACCATAAACATGGAAGAGATAATCAAGCACGGCACCATGGAAGACATCATCAGAGCTTCACAGGTATCTGAGCAGAACCTCAATGCGGCCAAGATCGTGGTGGCTGTCATTCCGCTGATGCTCATTTACCCCTTCTTGCAAAAGTACTTCATAACAGGAATCGTAATAGGTTCGGTTAAGGAATAATCTGGAGGATCAACAATGGAAAAAACACTGAACATTACGAGACACCCTGTTTCGGAGGCAGGAAATATCATATGGCAGGGCAACTGCAGGATCACGATTCTAACTGAGAGGCTCATAAGGTTTGAGTACAGCAGTGACGGAGTTTTTGAGGACAGGGCAACGCAGGTTGTGCTGAACCGCGATTTTCCAAGGGCGGATTTTCGCTTTAAGAAAAGCGGCGAGCTCATGGAGATAGAAACGGATTTCCTGCACATTTACTACGACGGGAAAGAGCCCACTGCCCAGGGGCTTCGCGTGGAGATAAAGGACAGCAACAGCTCCCATATAGGACACTGGTACTATGGAAAAGACCCGGTGAAGGCTGGAAACTTCGGCGGCACCATAAGGACTTTGGATGAAGTGAACGGAAGCTGTCCCATTGATGCAGGACTTATGTCAAAGGACGGCTGGGGGCTTATTGATGACTCCGCCTCCCTTGTGATAACAGAGGATGGCTGGGTGGCTCTGCGAGACCATCCGGAGACGGATCTGTATCTTTTCGGCTACGGCAGTGACTACAAGGGGTGCCTTAAGGACTTCTATGCCCTTACCGGCAAAACTCCAATGCTTCCAAGGTTCGTTCTTGGAAACTGGTGGAGCAGATACTATGAATACTCAGAAAAGAGCTACATGGAGCTTATGGAGCGCTTCGATGAGGAGGTCATTCCCTTTTCTGTTGCAGTAATAGACATGGACTGGCATATCGTGGATGTGGATCCGAAGTATGGCAGCGGCTGGACCGGGTTTACCTGGAATAAAGAGCTCTTTCCCGACCCGAAGAGATTCCTTAAATATCTCCACGACAGGGGAATGAAGGTCACATTGAATCTTCATCCTGCAGATGGAATAAGAGCCTATGAGGATTGCTACGAGGACATAGCAAAGAGGATGGGGATTGATCCAAAGAGTGAAGAGACTGTTGAGTTTGATGCCGCCAGCGACAAGTTCATTGAGAGCTACCTGAAGTGCGTTTGCCATCCCTTGGAAAAAGACGGCGTGGACTTCTGGTGGATTGACTGGCAGCAGGGCACAAGGACAGGGCTTAAAGGTCTTGATCCTCTCTGGATCCTGAACCACTACCATTATCTTGACAGCGGAAGGAACGGGCTTAGGCCTTTGACTTTCTCCAGGTACGCGGGCCCCGGCTCCCACAGATACCCTATTGGTTTTTCCGGGGATACCGTTGTAACCTGGGAATCGCTGCAGTTTCAGCCGTACTTTACATCCACTGCCTCCAATATAGGCTACGGCTGGTGGAGCCACGACATAGGCGGTCACACCCACGGTTATAAGGACGATCAGCTGGAGTGCAGATGGTATCAGTATGGCGTGTTTTCACCGATAATGAGACTTCATTCGGAAAAGAACGAGTTCAACGGCAAGGAGCCCTGGCGCTTTAGAAAAGATATATGCGAGATAATGAAGAGATTCTTGAAGCTGCGCCACGAGCTTATGCCGTATCTGTATACCATGAACTACAGGGCTTACAAAAATGATGAGCCCATCGTTCAGCCTTTGTACTACAACATCAAGTTGGATGCGGCTTTTGAGCAGGCCTACGAGAAGGTTCGAAACGAGTATTTCTTCGGAACCGGGATGATTGTAAATCCCGTTACAAGTAAGTGCATCGAGGGTATAAATGTTGCACCCACTACCACCTTCCTTCCCGATGGCAATTACTACGATTTCTTTACTGATATGATTTATTCCGGCGGAAGGACCATTGACTGCTACCGCAGCCTTGAAACCATACCGGTGTTTGTGCCTGAAGGAAGCATCATTCCCATGACGGATAAGCTGGGAACAAAGGATATCTGCGCCAATCCGGATTCCCTCATTATTCATGCCTACGCAGGCAGAGACGGCTCTTTTACCATGTATGAAGATGACAATGAGAGCATGAAGTATCTGGAGGGGGATGCGGTATTTACGGAATTTATGCTGAAGTGGGAGAGCGAAAAGAGCAGGAGTGAGGGGAATGGTGAGAATGGTGCTGAAAGCGGTGAGAAGAGATGCGGGGGAGAGAAGAGCCTCACCATCAAGGCGCCCAAGGGCAATCTTAGCCTTCTTCCCGGGAAAAGAGATTACCGCGTGGTTATACACGGCGCAGAACTTGGGGACTTCGCGGATGAGATTGAAAAGCATGTCACGGTAAACTGCGGCAGCAGTGGCGGTGCATCGATCAATGCGGACATCGCCTATGATAAACAGAAGTGCATCCTCACCGTAAGTCTTGAAGGATGCGGCTTTGACGAGGACATAACAGTTTCGCTTCCTTGTGACACGACACTTAAGAAGAATGACATCAACACTGCCATTTTCGATTTCCTTAACCGGGCCGAGATCTCTTTTGCCCTGAAAAAGGACATCTACAGCGCGGTGGAGACTGCCGGCGCCCCGGATCAGATCATGGAGAGCCTTGAGCAGATGAACATCGCAAACGACCTATACAAGGCCATCTACGAGATCGTGTACGCCTTCGAAGGCTAATGGTCCCCTGACTTAAGTCCCCGGGGACCCACCCATTGACCACCTAGGGACCACCCAGGGACCAAAACAGCAGCAAAAAATGAGCCCCCGACTCCGTTCCGGGGGCTCATTTCGCGTTTGGAATTACTTGAAGTTCACAGTTATCTTCTCGGATTTTGGTGTTGTAACAGATCTGGTAAAGGTATAAGTATCATACTTTATCCAGCAGGTGATGGATTTCATTCCGTCAGGAAGAGAAGCGTATGTCCTTCTCAGTACCCATTCACCGGTTTCGGGATCTTTCTCAACTGTCAGATACTTTTTGGCATCTATGATCTGTCCGTTGTTGTCATTTAAAAGCTGAACGGATTTGATTTTGCCGTTCTTTATGCTCTTTATAATTTTTGCGGAGGTAGGAGCAGTATCAGTGGGATCAGCATCACGTTTCCTGCCCAGTGTAACTTTCTTGTTGAGGGTTACAGCAGGTTTTGGCGGATCTGTGAACTTGATGGTGATCTTCACAGGAGCAGTTACCTGAGTATCCTTAGTACCGCTTTGAGTATCCCCGACCTTCCACAGCGAAGCATAGAGGTTCATGGATACCTTCCGGCTTGTGGTAAATAATCCGGGTAACAGATTTTTTGAAACCACTGTTGCCTTTGGCTTGTCATCAGGATGAACTGCGATATCTGTGACTGTATTGAACTCACTGTTCAGAGCATTTTCGCAGAACTCGCATACTTCGGAGAAATATTCATCGCTCTTTGACAAATCCTTATCATCGGGATCGAAGCGCAGTACATAACCATCTTTATCGCTTTCCGAAATATCCAGACCCGACAGCTCAAAATCAATAGTCTTGGTATTTATTAGATCATTAGTGTAGAAGGTATATCCCTTCTTATTGGCTTTGAGGATTCCGTCACCAACCACATTGTGTATCTTATATGTAGTCTTCTTGAAGAGGCCATCCTTAGAGGAGATTGTAAACTCCATATCCTTCTTAGTGGGCTTGTAGTAGAAATACTGCATAGCAGGATCTGACATGGCATAGGCAGGAACGGAAAGCTTCCTGGCACCCTTTACGGCCACGCTGATACCGCCGGAATAAAGCCCGTTCTTTTGGGTAATAGCCCTGGAGGAAATGGCAATTACAGATGCTCCGTTTACATAGGCTTCATTGTCCTCATTCATTGTAATCTTATTCAGACGATTCTGGGAAAGCTGCTGCGCATACTGAATTTTAAAATCATAGGGATAATCAGGGTTTATCTCATCGCTGACAACAGCAAACTTTGCAGTAACGGACTTCTTGCTTCCGTCATTTCTGACAGCCTTAACAGTGTAGGTTCCAAGCTTGGTTATTTCCACTGTGTAATCGTCGGGATCGATAGTAAATCCCTTTGCAGGTGATACCGACAAAGTAAGGTCTCCAAGCGGAATCTCTTTTCCCTCAGAATCCAGAACATGGATAGGTTTTCTGTTAAGCTCACTGGATACTACTTTTACAGGAGTCTTGGCGTCGCCAACAACTGCATCGGGAGCTTCACCTACTGCGATAGTGGCAGGCACTGCAGGAGAATCTGTAATCCTGAAGACTGTCCAGTCGCTGACTGCGGGATTTGTCTTGCGGTCAAGGGCAACAGCTCTTACCCTGAACTTGTTCATCTGTGCCTCTTCGGAAAGTTCGTAGTTCTTCGCTACAGTGACCGTTCCGTTCTTAACTGTAAGGTACTTCTTAAGTTCAGGATTATCTGAATCACATTCCCATGCGAGCTTAGAGTTTGCAGGCTTCAACTGACCTGTCGCATACCAGGCCTCAGCGGTTGCCTTAAGTTTGTAGCTTGCAGCCTTGCCTTTTGCCTTGTATATATCAAAAGAAACATCATCACCCGAAGGGGTCAGAACAATATTGTTAACTGCCGGCTTGACGGTAAGAGTGAGAGTAGCCGGCTGTACAAAGGTCTCCTCCGGGCAATCCGGATAAGCCTCCAGCGTATACTTACCGGGCTGCAGGTCTTCAGGATAGGAATCCCAGCTTATTGCTCCGGTTCTGTAGTCTGTTTTCAGGTCTCCTGCTGTATTGGAAGCCATTACCTCACCACGTTCTGACACTATCTGAGCGGTTCTGACTATGCGATAGGTAGTATTAGCCGAAAACTTTACAGGACCGATCAGCTGATCATCCTCACCATAGATTACGGAAACAGCCTTCTTGGTAAATGTGAGTTTAGTCTCATAAGCCGGATTTTTGGTGGCCTGGTTTTTAAGGACTTTAACAGTGCCTTCAGTCAGGATATTGCCTTCTGCAAATCTGTCATTATCAGAGGGAAAAGAATCATCAACTACCTGTACAAGTGAAACGCTGATATTGTACTTCTGAGCAGTGCCATCACCAAGCATAACATGGCCGTCGGGCTGAGTGGATTTGGCAAGTGTCAGAGGACATAGAGTTTCCTCAACAGGAAGATACATGGGTTCTGTCCGGGCAAGCATTCTATCATCCACTGTTCCCACAGCTTCTGCTTCCACCTTGTAATACAGATTCTTAGAACCTGCTGCGCCTTTGGGAAGTCCTAAGGAAAGCACAATTCCAACATCCCTTGTCTCAGTAACTTTTACTGTTGGAGCAGCAAACTTAGCGGCAGTGGGATGAATGGTAAATGTATCTATCAGAGTATCTGTTGTATCAAGGGCTTTAATAATAATATCTTCATCGGAAAGAGCAGTATCTTTAAACGTGCTCACAGTGAGAAGCTTCTTGTCGGGAGAGTACTCCAGGTCAAAAGAGCTTTCTCCATCGCCACTTTCAAATCGAAGATCGTTATAATCTTCTCCTGCCTTCAGTGTTACAGGGTAGTTTACTGTTGTTCCGGATACCTGACTGATCGCTTTATTCTTAAAGCCTTTAAGAGTAACCTGAGATATGGTTGGTGTAACTGCGATGGGCTCTGTAGGCTGATCAACTTTAACGCATCTGATCTCCACCGTGTTTTTTTCTCCGGCAGCGAAACGATAGTATTTCATGCTGTCTGTCTTGATTTTGTTGGCAGCATCGCTTTCGTCTTTGTAATAGTGATCCTGAATGGGAGCAAGCTCCTGACCGTTAGCTGTTACGATTACCTCGCCGTCTTTGGAATCTACGGGTTCTACAACAAATTCAAAGTCTGTATTAAAACCTGCTGTAGTAGAAGCGGCTATAAGATCACCTTTTGTATCGCCGCCCATGATCACGTCATGCGAATCCCTGCGTACTCTCTGATAGCGATAAACATTGCTGCGGCCGTTGACGTAGCGAAACTCTACAGGCACATCTCTTTTTTCTGTACGTATATAGATGGATATGTTTTTTTTCTCATCGAAAGCCTTCCGGGTAATTTCTTCAGGAATGTAGTAGGTGGTATTATCTTTCTTTTCGAATGGTTTGTTCTCTTCGCCATCGATGAGATATTCTACTGTCGGTACATAACCGGCATACGGGATAACATCAATAACAATTTCATCACCGGTAGGTATCATATGGTTTTCAGCGTCAATAAAAGGTTCATCTCTATTGCTAAATTCAACTCCGCCTTTTATAGTATATGACCCATCGAGATCAAAATAAGGCGTGCCGGTGGGTGTAACCAGACCGACATACGACCTGGCGGGGCAGAACAGCTCCACTGTAGCCTCCTGGTTTTCACCCTCAAAAAAGCTATCTTTAAGGTAAATCTCCCAAACAAGCTTATCAGCTTTGTCCATGAAAACAGGTTCAGCAAGATAAAGCGCTCCATCTACCAGACAACTAAGATTCTGGCCTTCTGATGGAGAAAGAGAATTATAGCCTTCTGCGGATTCTATGCTATGAATATAAAGGCTGTCGCCGGTAACACTTATAGGGGATTCAGCCAATGCCTCTTCCTGGTATCCTCTAACTTCTTCGCCTGTAAAAATATTAACCCATTTTGCATTGTGCGACAGGATTCTGACAGGTCTTCCGCCTTCCTTGTCATCCCCAACGAGTTCCTCGCCTTTGGGCTCATCGAGTAATAAATCGGAATCTGCATCTGCGAGATTGCCATCTGCGGGATCCTCATCTGTGGAATCTTTGTCCGCGGAATCATCGCTTTTAGCGGAATCAGCAGCAGTGGCATCCTCCTCGCCGGCTTTACCATTATCGGTTTTTCCATTATCAGCTGCACCTTCTTCGGCAGCATCTTCTTCGGTAGCGCCTTCTTTGCCGGTACCTTCTTCGCCGGCTATGTTGGAGTCTTCTGAAGAAACGTCTGTACCTTCCCCGGTCTCTTTACCGCCCTGAGTGGCGGGCTTAACTGCGGAATCTTCCACCAAAACTTCTTCTTCGGCGGCGCTTTCTACAGCACCTGCAGCGTCGTCGCCGGCTTCCCCGGTATCGACATCAGTCTCTGCTGTCGAAGCTGCAACAAATTCCTTGCTGCTGCCCGAAGACACTTCACTTGCGTACACATTAAAAGGCATTGATGTCATCAGCAGTGCAGCTGCCATCAACGCCGTTAGAGTACGCTTACAACACTCGCGTAGTCTCATCACTTTTTTTCTCCCTCCGTTTTTTCATACCAATTCCAGACGTGTATAAATATACACTTACTTATTTTAATGACATAAAATGCCATTGTAAAGCCTGTCGCCGCCCGAAATGCCCCTGAATGGTCCCTGGGAATGGCCCCCGGGGACTTAAGTCAAGAGACCATTCCACAGACGCTGTCAAGGCTCTAAAATCATCCCAAAAAGTATAAATCCTCATTGAATTTAACATGAAACCGAGAAAAAAGTACCACAAACGCGTATAATAAATATGATACTGTTCATTGCTAATCAGGAGGGGTAAAAGACTATGATCTACAGAAAGTTTCAGGACATCAGCCTGTCAGCGCTGGGCTTCGGAGCCATGAGGCTCCCGGTAATCGGCGGCGATGACGGCAACATCGACGAAGATCAGACTTTCAAGATGGTTGATAAGGCCATGGCAAGCGGCATCAACTACTACGACACAGCCTTTGGCTATCACAACGGCAATTCCGAAATTGTCATGGGAAAGGCACTTTCCAAGTATCCCAGAGACAAGTTCTATATCGCAACCAAGTTCCCGGGTTACGACCTTTCAAACATGCCCAGGGTAAAAGAGATATTTGAGAAGCAGCTGGAAAAGACAGGCATGGAGTATTTCGATTTCTATCTCTTCCACAATGTGTGCGAGATGAACATCGAGCAGTATCTGGATCCAAAGTTCGGCATTTACGATTATCTCATGGAGCAGAAAAAGAACGGCCGCATAAAGCATCTTGGCTTTTCCTGCCACGGTGAATATGCAACCTTAAAGAGATTCCTTGACGCTTACGGCAAAGACATGGAGTTCTGCCAGATCCAGCTCAATTACCTTGATTGGAAATTCCAGGACGCCAAGGCCAAAGTTGACCTTCTCAATGAGTGGAATATCCCGGTATGGGTAATGGAGCCCCTTCGCGGCGGCAGGCTTGCCGGGCTGGACGCTCAGTCCGAAAGCGAGCTCAAAGCCCTTCGCCCCGAGGAAGACATCCCCGCCTGGGCATTCAGATTCCTCCAGAGCGTAGACGGCGTGACAATGGTACTTTCAGGCATGTCCAATATGGAGCAGCTTGATGCGAACCTCAAGACCTACGAGGAGGACAAGCCCCTTAGCGGAAAAGAAATGGATGCTTTGATGGCAGTTACCGACAGACTGCAGGCTCAAAAGTCCATCCCCTGCACAGCTTGTCACTACTGCGTAAGTCATTGCCCCATGGGCCTGGATATCCCTCGTTTCATCGCACTTTACAACGAGCACCTTCTCACCACGCAGTCCGGCGGAATGGGCTTCATCGCACCAATGGCACTTGCAGCAATCCCCGAAGACAAGCGCCCTTCAGCATGCCTCCACTGCCACAGCTGCGAGCAGGTATGCCCTCAGACAATAAAAATCTCCGATATGATGACAGATTTCGTCGAAAAGATCGGGTAACTGATCCCCAGGGCCCATTCCGAAGCAGTGGGCCAAATGATCCCCAGGGACGGAGTCAAGGGCTCATCTCATAGAAGCAGAATCTACGTTTGACGATGAGAATCAGTAATGATACTATTATGTTAGAAAAGGTGCTACCGGTAGACGGTTAGCCCCAAGAAATATTAGTGATTAAAATAACCGCTCAAAGTTCTCGGGCTCGGGCGGTTATTTTTGTGTCTTGGAATCATGCTTTCCAAACACGTAACCAAGACTAAAGAAAGTCGCACACAGTGCCAATCTCAAAATAGTTCCATGACTCCGTCTCCAGGGTTCATCCCCGGGCAACATCCCACGATTTTCATCGATGTAAATGCATTTTTTCCAAAAAATCGCCATTTTTGAAAATATCTTCTTCATTATTCATTGTTTTTTTCAAAAGAGTTACTTTCTAGTTATAAAAGTGGTGAATTTGGAAAAAATACCCCAATTCCACTGGAATTATTTCCAAAATCGAAGTCCTATATCAAAATGGTCCCATGCCTTAAGTCCCTGGGGTTCATTTTGCCACACCAAACCCTCACCTCTCATCCGTTGCTTCCCCCTTCTTCACTGATCTTCTCAATCCGGCACTGCTCAGGGTCGATGCCAAGCTCCTCTATGTGGCGCTCAACGCTGTTCTTCTCGTATTTCGAATAAGGCTCCCTTTTCTGCCCGCAGGGATAAAGAAAGATTTTTCAAAACCATTAAGGTGTGATTATAGGACTCGTAATTGTTTACCATGGGTACAACAGATAACCGGGGAAAAGAAATATCGACATAAGGAAATCTTGTTTCAGGAGGATATGCCATGGAAAGACTGCTGTATTGGCTCAGTAAATGTATTCATAGGAAAAACAGATTCTGCAAACACTTCTGCGTCACCTGCGAGTTCTACGAGATCTGCAAGCGCGACGGAAGTCTTGAATGAAAGAGAGGTAACGATATGTTCTTTGGGAAAAGAGATAAAGATGTCAGGTTAACAGAGAAGCAGTACAAGGAGCTTACAAGCTCGATGACTAAGAAAGAGCGCAGAGACTTTGACCGCAGGCAGGACGAACTTCGAAGGGAAAGAGAAGAGGAAAGGCTGCTTGGGTGGCTGGAGTTTGAGGATGAGCTGGATGAGATGTGATATGCCATTTCACTTTATGTTTTTAAGTCTTGATCAAATCTTTGTTCAAATTTCACCGTACGGTTTAAAATTTCACTTTGCGAAATTAGAATTTTCTAAAATAAAATCATAATTTAAGTTTCTAAAGATTAAACATGACTTCCAAGTACCTATATGATAGAATTTTACTAGACGCGTCAATGCGGACAGATAACTGTCTGTTTGTGGTGAAAGGTGAAATTATATGTCTATCTCGTACAACGGATTATGGAAAATGCTCATAGACAGAAATATGTACAAGAAGGATCTTGCAGCTGAGCTAAACATCAGTTCAGCGACTATGGCAAAAATGGGGAAAGGCGAAAGCGTTTCTATGGATGTCATGCAGAGAATATGTGAGTACTTGGATTGTAACATAGGGGACATTATGAGCTTTGAAAAGGACACTAAGGAAGAGAAGGTAGATTGACATGGAATATAACGCTAGTGCAACAAAATATCTCTTCTGGTTTGTCGAGACAAGGGAGACGGCTAGACTCTTGAATGCTCATACTATGGAAGAGGTAAGGGATATTATTATAGATGATAATCTATATCAGCAAAAATCTGAGGACAGGTTAAAGAATGAATTCGGATGTATACGGTCACGGTTAGAAGCACTGCCCGAAAATCTTAGGAAGATGATGGTTACTTCGGATATTAATACGGCGAAGCTGATCGCTTTTATCGGATGTATGGCTTCAGACAGATTGCTTTTTGATCTCATGTACGAAGTGTTTAGAGACAAGCTTTTTCTGGGTGGAACAGAAATAACAGATGCAGATCTGAATATTTTTTTTAAGGATAAAAAGGACCAGAACGAAAAGGTTGCAGCTATTACAGACACATCTATCAAGAAATTGAAGCAGGTATACAGCAAGTATATGTTTGAGGCTGGTCTACTGACAGGAAAGACAGCAGATAAAAAAATAGTTAGGCCATATATTGATCCGGATTTAAGGTTTGCACTACAGAAAAATGCTATGGAAAAGTATTTGGCGGCACTCACAGGAGAGAGATAAATGGAATTTCAAGAAAGATTAGATAAAATCTGGGACAGAATCTCAGATGAAGACTTCCTTGCAAATAGAGGCGTTGCAAATGAAGTTCGATACTACGTTTTTGATTATGAACCGTGTGACGAACTGATAATCAGGGAAAAGGTGCAAGCTCTTAAGAAGCAAAACAATCCTGAGGCTGACGGTTTTCAGATAATTGAGTTCGATCTTTATGACATGGTTATTCAGATTTTGGAAGAGAAGGGGTATCTGGATAAATGCGTGAAGTTTGAAGCGAAAAAGGGAATGGATTACCTGTACAAGGCTGTTACCAAGATGCTTCGACTAACAAACGATATAGAATGCTTAGGTATGTGCTGGGAATTGTGTAAAGCGAATGATTACTGCGGCTTATTGCTATTGATATAAGCCGCAGTAATTACGTGGGATAATGATGTAAATATGTTATGTTATCATTTGCCAGATTTTGTGCATCACAACTGTAAGCAAAATTTGTAGTACATAAAGAATAAACAGTGAAAATATCAGATTATCAGAAGTCAGTATCCCATATAAACTGCCAGAAATAATAAGTATAAAACTCAACAACAGTGATAAAGCTATACTTCTCCACGTTTTGAACGCATCTCCGAAATCTTTTTTTATACTTGTCCAAGTAGAGTCAAAATAAATAAACTTTCCAAGTATCAGCGTAGCTATAAAGATGATATCGTCCGTGTAATTACTGATTCCGTGTGGGATTGCCATTAGTATTACTATCACAAAAATGCTGAGAGAACTTAAAAGACGCACATTCTTGGTGAGGTACTTTTCATTTCCTGAAGAATCATTTAGCCAGAGTTTATTAACAAAATTCTTATCAAGAAAATTGTTACATAGTATTGCAACTATGATTAAGGCAATGAAAATAAGACTTTGATAGTCTTTCAATATTGACTTTGACAAGAGCCACTTATAGCAAGATATAGCTCCGAGTATGCAGGTATTGGTACATATTGCACTCATGACAGAATTAACATAGTATTCCGGTTCATAAGCAAACTTGTAAGATAATTCGTGCATTTGATCTTCTGTTAAGTCGATAGTTTTAGTACGTTTGCGTTGGTAATAGATGCGTATCACTATTACAGAAAGAAGTTCTATAAAAAATGTGGAAAGAATAACAACTAGTGACCACGCACCAAGATTTTCAGAATTATATAATAGACTCATTTCATTGCTTCCTCCATTCATTTGATGTCTAAACCCAGTTTGTTTTCTTGTAATAAATAATACTAAAAATCTTAACGCTGATAAATGCCGGAATCGCCAGGTTATGGCTTTGGAATCTGGACGAATTTGCGTATTAAATTAATCTATCTGGCATCTATATCCAGATATAACCCCGATACCGAGAACGGGCAAGAACGGCAGCTTTTGTCCAAATACAAGTATGGTATAATCCGAGTAGGTATTTGGAAAACAAGCAAAGAACCCTTTAAGCGGTCTACTCCTTGAGAATGACGTGGGTATATGAAAAATATTCATTGAAATAACATCTCCGTTCAAATGAAGGTAGCCACTGGCTCTTTTGCATGCAGAAGTTAATAATCGAAAGAAAGAGGCTTATTATGGCGCATTTTGCCGTGATTGATACAGAAACAACATACAGCAATGAGGTAATGTCCATAGGAGTTGTTATTGCTGACGACAGCTCTTTTACCAGGGTGGATGGGAAATACTATATTGTGGAACCGGCATGTCATAAGCCTGCAATGTATGCGGATGAGCTGGATTGTGTTGATGCTGATTTTACAAATAACAGGAACAAGGTTATACGGGACCTGAAAGATTTGCTGGACAGGTACGGTGTAACAAGCATATTCGCGTATAATGCAAGTTTTGACCGAAGCCACTTGCCTGAACTTCACCAATATGACTGGTTTGATATAATGAGGATAGCAGCCAACAGGAATTATAATTCTGCAATTCCTGTCGATGCAGATTGCTGTAGAAATGGCAAATTAAAGCGTGGCTATGGCGTGGAAGCGATGCTTAGGATGCTTGATGTGGCGGACTATACGGAAACGCATAATGCCTATAATGATGCGCTTGATGAGTTGAGGATTATGAGATGCCTTGGGATCAGCGTTGACAGGTATTAAGAAGAGTATATGGAAATCCACATAACATTTAAGTACCTCGATAGCTCTTTTCCAAAAAGATAGGGGGTTTAGAAAAGGCTGTACAAAAGCATGAGTAATATAGATAAGGAGGAGGTATTTCTATGGGCAAGAAGATCGTTGTAGTTAATGCGGGACCGAGAAAGGGATGGAACACGGATACCATTCTTACGGAGGCTTCTAAAGGCGCTGAAAGCGTGGGGGCAGAGATCGTGCGTTTTGATCTCTTCAGACTGGAAAAGTATACCGGCTGTATTTCCTGCTTTGGCTGCAAGAAAGAGCAGTTCAAGGGACACTGCATATGCAGGGACGGGCTTACACAGGTGCTGGATGCAATACGGGAATCAGACGGACTGATCATAGGATCACCCAATTACCTGTCAAATCTCACAGCTTCTTTCAGGGCATTGTATGAAAGACTGATCTTCCAGAATCTGACCTATAACATGGAGAACCCTTGCTGCAATGAGCATCCCATACCGGTTCTGCTTGTGATGACAAGTAATGCTCCGGACTCGATGTATAAAGAGCTCATTGGAAGCTATCAGCAGACTCTGAACACATTTGTTGGGCCTACTGAGGTTCTGATCAGCGGAGATACTCTGCAACTTAAGGATTACAGCAAGACTGACTGGCCCTGGACAATGTTTGATCCTGATGCCAAGCAGAAAAGGCATGATACAGTTTTTCCGGAAGAGTGCAGGAAAGCCTTTGAAATGGGAGCTGCGATGTTTAAGTAAAAGATAATGATAAAGGCTGAAAAGTCCGGATTTGCAGCGACTTTTCAGCCTTGAATTTACATATGGTTATTTTGTTTTTACAGAGATCATTCTTAAATCACTTGTCCCGAAGAACAGCGAATTTCTTATCATTCCAATCCTGAACAGATTGAGCACATAGAACATTGATCTCATGATGTTTATGAAACCGAACGTACTTACAAGTTCCTCAACTGTTGGTGGATATCCAAATCTTCGTGTGTGATTTCCGACATATTCTGCTATTCCAGCTTCTAATACTCCCATAATAATAATCCCCTTTGAATGTTTTTTGTTTTTGGTATCGATCAGTATCTCTTTAACCGATGTAAAAAGCTTATCGTTTCAGTGTGTTAGAAATGTTTCTGAAAAATAAAGATTCCATAAAATCGGTTTTACAACATTCTTTGTAAGTCATTTCGTATATTTGTGACCTGATCTATGGCATTTTCACACTCGCGCTTAGCTTTTCCAATCTGCGACTGGACTATTACATCCATCAAAAATCCATCGCAGAAAAGATCTCCAAAAGTGAGAAAACCATTAATGTGTACAGATGAGTAGCCATCTACATCTCTGAGTTCTTTGGAAAATCTGGCCAGAGCTTGTTTGGCCAGATCGATTTCTTCCTCGGCATCATTCATTTTGCTGTGTTTTATAAGACCGCTGATAAACCCGCCGCCAAGAGTATCAAACAATCCCCAGCCACTTGCACTGGAAAGGCATCTTCTTGCTCTCTCAAGATGCTCAAGTGCCACGTCAGCAGCCTCAATAGCTTCCTGTATTTCTCTTGTTCTCATATCATACATGGGTGTTCCTCCGCATTTCTAATTGGGTGTGTGGGTGCATTTAGTTAATGATATCTTAAGGCAATTGGGGTTCTGTTTACATCACCGGTTGAGGAGAATAGGGTACTTTATTTCTCGGTTTTGGAGAGAAAAGAACCTGATGGATATTAATTTTGTATTGGATGTAGCAATATCTTTTTATCTAGATTAGCACTCTCTATTGACGAGTGCTAATTCCGGTGTTATACCATAAGTAGAACAAAGGAACAGAGAAGACCGTTAGGACTTAGAGGTTCCAATGATCCAACCCCTCCGTCCCAATGCTCAATAACAGTTAACAAATTGTTTTTGTGCAAAGGAGGTAAGCATTATGTTAGCACCTAGTATTTTTGAAGAGAATTTTATCGATGACCTGTTTGGATTCCCGTACATGAAGGAATTTGACAACATGGAACACGACATGGAGCGTAAACTCTATGGCAGGAAAGCGGCAAGGATGATGAAGACCGATATCCGGGAGAAGGATGATAACTACGAGATTTCGGTAGACCTTCCCGGATTCAAGAAAGAGGACATCACTGTAGAACTTGATAACGGCTACATCACCATCAGTGCTTCGAAGAACATGGATAAGGATGAGAACAACAAGAAGGGCAAACTCCTCAGGCAGGAGCGTTACGCCGGATCGATGTCGAGAAGCTTCTACGTTGGCGAGAATGTTGAGAAAGCAGATATCGATGCCAATTACAGGCACGGAGTTCTCAATCTGACGATTCCTAAAAAGGCCATGGAGAAGAAGATTCCGGAGAAGAATCTGATAGCCATTGAAGGCTGATGCATAGTTACACCTGTAAAGCCCTCCACTGCTCATATAGTAGTGGAGGGCATTTTTATGCGGTTTTTTGAGGGCTTTTTTAGAGCTTTTTGAGGGGAGCGAGGAGGCAGTTTTGGGAGGAAGCTAGGGGCTTGAGCCGAGGTGGTTCTATGAGGGAGGCGGGGGCTTTGCTGGGCTGTGGTGGCTTCTGGTGGGCTGGTCTGTCTGTCGGGGGCTTTTGAGGCGCAGGTGAGCCCTGGGGACGGAGTCAGGAGACCGTTTTGAGATTGGACTTTTTATTTTGGAAATAATTCCAAAGGGATAGAGCATTTTTTTCCAAATTCAACTCTTTTACAGCCTGAAGGTATTTATTTTGGAAAAATCAATGAATAGTGGAGAAGATATTTCCAAAAATAGAGGAATTTTGGAAAAATTACACATTTGCATCGGTGAAAATCATGGGGCCCAGGCTTTCTAGTATTAGTGCTGGATCGTTTGATGGTGAACATAGGGACTATCGGGGTGCCCCCACAGGGACTGTTTTCTAGTATTTGTGTTGGACCATTTGAAAACAATTAAAAATGCAATTGTAATTCTTTAGAAATCTTAAGAAATTTCGACGGTAAATCTTAAGAATTGGGTGATATGATGTTCATTGTGCTCCTTCGGAGTACCCGGCTACATTCCATGGCCGAATCAGCATGCGTTAGCGGTTGACGGGCTATATGTTTCTTATGAGACCACACATAAATGGTTACAGTTCAATGGACTGTAGCCATTTTTTATGCGAAAAAAGAGCCCATGACTCCGTCCCCGGGGACCTTCTAGTGCTCGAAATACCTTCTGATTTTTATTGCGTTTAATGATACACTATTCTTGGTTTATTCAATCAGTTGGGGGAGATGCGAATATGAAATATGATGCGTTTGTCAGCTACAGACATCTTGAGAAAGACAAATTTGTGGCAAAGGGGATCCACAGGGCGCTGGAGACCTGCAGAATTCCGAGAAAGATTCAGAAGGAAATCGGGAAAAGGAGAATCACCAGGGTTTTCAGGGATCAGGAAGAGTTGCAGATAGGAAGCGAGCTTGGCAGCAATATTGAGCAGGCGCTGTCTGAGTCGGAGCATCTTGTTGTCATCTGCACGCCGCAGACCAAAGAGTCCTACTGGGTCATGAAAGAGATAGATACCTTCATTGCCATGCATGGCAGGGAAAAAGTTCTGGCCGTCCTTGCGGAGGGTGAGCCTTCGGAAGCTTTTCCGCCGCAGCTGCTTGTTGATGATGAGGGAAATCCTGTTGAGCCACTTGCCGCGGATGTCAGGGGAGACAGCAGACGCGAAATTCAGAAGAAAATCAAATCCGAATCACTTCGTCTTGTGGCAGCAATCCTTGGCTGCGACTACGACGATCTTAAGCAGCGCCACAAAGAGCGCGTTGTGCGGCGCAGCATGGCCATTATAGCCGGTGTGGCAGCGCTTTCAATAGCTTTTGCAATCTATAACGCCTACAATCTTCGCAGGATCAATGAGAATTACCAGACAATGCTGATAAAAGAGTCAAAGGTACTGGCTGAAAAGTCTATTGATGCCCTGGAAACGGGTGATAGGCAGACGGCAGGTCTTTTGGCCATGGAAGGTCTTCCTGTCAACGGAAAAGAAAGGCCCCTGGTCAGCGACTGCATTTATGCTTTGGAGAAAGCAACTGATTCTTATGATTCCGGGAACAGGCTTGTTTACGATAAAATCCTAAGGCATGATCTGCCGTTGCAGGGTTTTAAGGTCAATAATGATGAAAGCAGACTGGTATCCTTTGATACCGACCATGGCGTGTACTGGTGGGACCTTACCGGCGGCAAGCGTATTATAAAGCGAAATCCGGAAGTTATAGAAGGCAGTAAGAATGATGTGTATGCAGTGGGTGAAAACAACGGACATATGATAGCTGTCTCTGAAAAATCTCTGGCAGCTTTCGATGAAGAAGGGAATGCTGTTTATGAGGTGAGTTTCGGAGATGAAGAAAGTACTGATGCATATATTGATGATAATAACAAATATGCAGCGGTGGCGAGGGATACATGGTCTGATGACGGCCGACTGGAAATTTATGACCTATCTGATGGAAGCCTTGTTGGGAAATATCCTCAAAAAGAAGAGAAAGCTTTTGATGTAGATCATGCGCATTTTAACTCTGATTACAGCCTTTTGCTGGTTAATCAGTGGGAAAATATGAGCGAGAATCCCGCAATCATTAATCTGATAAACATTAATACCGGTGCCTTTACTGAATTTGATGTAAAAGAAGTATATGTTGTTGATTGTGATTTTACTGCGGATAACAATCTTGTAGTTGCTTCTGCCGACATCTTCTCTCATGAAAAGATATATGTACAAAAATTTGACTTGAATACAGGAGATGAGATCTTTTGTAAGGAATTGGAGTATAACATATCATATTCTAAATATGGTGCACATACAGATGTGACCGTAAGCTCAAGAATCTATGAGGATAATAATGGAGAGGAAAAAGACCTTGTGGTAACGTCAGGCGCCAGACTGTTTAATCTTGATCTTGATACCGGAGAGATTAAGTTAGAATATACAGCCCCCTTTGGCATTGAAAAAATAACTCTGCTTGAGGATACGGACAAGATGTTGGTAGGAATTGCTGACGGAACAATACTGTATATACACAGCAGAACAGGTGACCCTTCTTCAGCAAATGAGCATTATTTTACCTCCGAAGCCCTGCGGGATTACTATTATGGAAAAAGTCATCTGATAGCCCGTGATTCCTATTCACCTAACCTGGTGGTGATGTCTCTTTTGCCCGATTCCGAAAGGGTGGATTATGAAAGGTGCGAGAATACAGTTAATTATACTGTTTCAAGTCCGTCAGGGAAAACTTTCATTGCTGTAACGTACGATTTGGGTACTGATAAGACGAGTTATATTCATGTCTATGATACAGAAAGCGGACGAGAGATAACAAGCATTTCGTATGATCATCTTAATTATTCCTGTAATGCTTTCTATAAGGATGAAGATACAATTGTCATATTCAGGGAAGGTATGCCGTCGATATATCAGTACACAATCAGTACAGGACAGACAGAGGAGATTACTTTTATAGATGAGTTTGAACGGTCTCATTTGGTGATCAGTGAGGACGGCAGACACCTTTTGTATTATGATGATCATGATTACTACGTGGTTGATCTTGCGTCCAATAGTGTGGTACGCCATTGTTCTTATGATGGATATGAATATGAATATTCTTTTTCTCAACTCTCTTTAGTTGATGATGGGAAAAGAGTCATTGGCAGGAACTATAAAGGTGTAGTACTTGGATTGGACATTGAAAGCGGTGAATGGACAGAATACAACAGCGATTACTTTGTCAGAGATATTGGCGCAAGTCAGGATGGAAAATACATTGCGGTCAGCTGCAGCGATGGAAAGATGAGAATTATCGATACCGGCAAAAACAGCGTGATTCGGGAACTTGATTATTACGGTGATAATTATGAAAGCCTGATTAAATTCTCTGAGGATGACAAATTGCTATTTTTGCAGGGGCAGGATAAGTTATTCAAGGTTTACGATCTGGACAGAGGAGAGTACACCTTCATATCCGATGTGCAGATGAGAGCTATTACATATGTCGATCATGATATTGCCTCAAATATGGTTACCATCAGTGAGATTAGTGATATGTGGATCATTGATCTGAATGATAGCGGCTTCCTTCATTACATTCCCTCAGGAAACATATACATCCCTGCCAGCAACGCGGTAATCTGCTCCGATAATTACTATGTGTTCAAGTATAAGGTGCGCTCCATGGAGGAGCTCGTAGACTTCTTCTACGAGCAGTTCGAGGGCGCGGAGCTGACTGACGAGCAGAAGATAAGGTACAGAATATATTAAGGTGCGAAATGAGCTTGGGGTGGTCCCTAGGGACCATTAAAAAGAGCCCATGACTCCGTCCCCGGGGACCATTCATTGCCCGAAAATATCTCTGATTTTTATTACGTTTAATGATAAACTATTCTTGGCGTATTCAATTAGTTGGGGGGACGTGTGAATATGAAGTATGATGCGTTTGTCAGCTACAGACATCTTGAGAAAGACAAATTTGTGGCAAAGGGGATCCACAGAGCGCTGGAGACCAGCAGGATTCCGGGGAAAATTCAGAAGGAAACCGGGAAAAAGAGGATTAACAGGGTTTTCAGGGATCAGGAGGAACTGCCCATAGGAAGCGAGCTTGGCAGCAATATTGAGCAGGCGCTGTCTGAGTCGGAGCATCTTGTTGTCATCTGCACGCCGCAGACCAAAGAGTCCTACTGGGTCATGAAGGAGATAGATACCTTTATTGCCATGCATGGCAGGGACAATGTACTGGCGGTACTGGCGGAGGGCGAACCCGCGGATTCTTTTCCGCCACAGCTCCTTGTTGATGATGATGGAAATCCCGTTGAGCCCCTTGCTGCAGATGTCAGGGGAAACAGCAAACGCGAGATACAGAAGAAGATCAAATCCGAATCACTTCGTCTTGTGGCAGCAATCCTTGGCTGTGACTACGACGATCTTAAGCAGCGCCACAAAGAGCGCGTTGTTCGGCGCAGCATGGCTATTATAGCCGGTGTGGCAGCGCTTTCAATAGCTTTTGCAATCTACAACGCCTACAATCTTCGCAGGATCAACGAGAATTACCAGACAATGCTGATAAAAGAGTCTAAGGTACTGGCGGAAATGTCTATTGATGCCCTGGAAACAGGTGACAGGCAGACGGCAGGTCTTTTGGCTATGGAAGGTCTTCCTGTCAACGGAAAAGAAAGGCCCCTGGTCAGCGACTGCATTTATGCCCTGGAGAAAGCAACGGATTCATATGATTCGGGGAAAATGATCACCTCCGATAAGATCCTGAGGCATGATCTGCTGCTTCGCGATTTTATGATCAATAATGACGGCAGCAGGCTTGTGTCTTATGATGACGATCATGGCGTGTATTGGTGGGACCTTACCAGCGGCAAACGCATTTTGAAGCGAAATCCCGAACTCATAGAGGGTAATCGGAATTACGTGTATGCCGTAGGTGAGAACGATGGCCATATGATAGTTGTTTCCCGAAAGTACCTGGCAGCTTTCGACGAAGAAGGAAATACCGTTTATGATGTGAATTTTGGGGATGAAAGCGCTGACAATGCATATATTGATGGTATGAACAAATATGCTGTTGTGGTGAGGGATGATACCTATGCCGACGGCTCGCTGGAGATCTACGACCTTTCTGACGGAAGTATTGTCAGGAAGTTTGATAGAAAAGAGGGAAAAAAGTTTTCGGTAGACCACGCACACTTTACCTCCGATCACAGCCTTCTTCTGGTTTATCAGTGGGAGTACGACAGCGAAGATCCCACCACATTAAATGTTCTAAACGTGAAGACCGGTGCCAATACTGAATTTGCCGTAAAAGAAGAATCTGTTATGGATTGCATTTTTACCGCGGATAACAATCTTGCTGTTGTTTCCACTGACAACGGTTATGAGCTTAGCTCCGATCCTGTCCGGATATATGTGCAGAAGTTTGACATGAATACAGGAAAAGAGATCTTCTGCAAGGAGTTAGAGTTTAACAGAACCCACCACGGAAACTATATATTTGCAGATGTAACTATCAGCTCAAGAATCTACGAGAGAGATAACAGGAAGGAAAAAGACCTTGTGGTAACAGCAAACACCAGACTGTTTAATCTGGATCTTGACACCGGAGAGACAAAGCTGACGTATACGGCTTCTTCAGATATTGAAAGAGTAACTCTGATGGATACTTCGGACATGATGCTGGTGGGTACCTTTGATGGAAAAATACTGGATGTAAGCAGCGTAGATGGACACCCTACCCCGGAAATCTCTTATTTTACATCCAACGAGATGCGGGATTACTACATTGGAAAAGGACATCTCGTATCCAGAGATCTTAACACACCTAACCTGGTAGTGATGTCTCTTTTGCCGGATCCTGACAGAGTGGATTATGGTCGATGCGAAGATGATGTTTACTATATGGCCTCAAGCCCGTCAGGCCGGACGTTTCTTGCCGCTGTTTACCAGGGGGTTGTAGACGGAACCTGGCATATCCACGTCTATGATACTGAAAGTGGACGGGAAATCGACAACATTTCCTATAATGATATTTCTTTTGACCATGCATTCTATAAGGATGAGGACACGATCATTATCTTCAGGGAGGGCATGGCGATATATCAGTACACGATCAGCACCGGGGAGACAGAGGAAATCACTTTTTCAGGTGATCTTAGCTTGCCTGAGCTGGTGATCGGTGAGGAGGGCAGATATCTTTTGTATTATGATCACCCGGAGTACTATGTAGTCGATCTTGCGTCAAACAGCGTGGTGTACCACTGCGTAGATGAAGGATTCGAACATTATTTTAATAAATGCGCTTTGGTTGATGAGGGCAAAAGAGTCATCGGCAAAGGCAATCAAGGTGAGATACTGGAACTGAAAATCGGAAACGGCAAGTGGACGGTACTTGCCGGCGATGATGTGATCAGAAATGTTGGCGTAAGCAGGGATGGAAAGTACGTTGCGGCCAGCTGCAGTGATGGAAAGATGCGTATTATCGATATCGCCAAGAGCGAAGCAATTCAGAAATTTGATTATTACGGCAGTGAATATAGCAGCCTGGTCAAGTTCTCCGAGGATGGGAAACTGCTGTTTTTGCAGGGACAGGATATGATTTTCAAAGTATATGATCTGGAGAATGAGAAGTTTGCCTTCATATCCGATGTGCAGATGGAGAATATTTCGTATGTCGATCATGATGCGGCTTCAAATACGGTTACCATCAGCGATAGTAATGATATGTACATAATTGACCTTAACGACGGCGGATTCCTGCATTACGTTCCCACAGGCAACATCTTTATCCCGTCCGCTAACGAGGCAATCTGCTCCGACGGCGCCGATGTTTTCAAGTATAAGGTGCGCTCTGTGGATGAGCTTGTGGACTTCTTCTACAAGCAGTTCGAGGGCGCGGAGCTGACTGACGAGCAGAAGATACGGTATAAGATATATTGAGCCCCGGGGACGGAGTCAAGGGACGTTTTGGGGGTAAATCTTAAGAATTGGGTGATCAACTAAAATAATAATGTTCAAGTGCTTGCAGGTTAACAAAAGCGGGAATAAAATAAATTTATCTGTTTTTGAGGAGGAAAATTATGAGAAAAAATTTTTTGGTAACCGTCATGTTGATTGGCGTACTTGCACTTAGCGGTTGCGGTACCGCCAGTAGTGTTCAGGAAGAAGATGAGACTGCGCTTTTTGAAAGCGTTACTCAGACTCAGGAAGTGAACAGTGAAAACCCGGATAACTCTGACAATTCCATGGAAGAAGTTGTTCCCGAAGCAACAGAGAGCGGCGCAACTGAGGCGGAAGTTTCAACGGAAGCGGAAGAGACCGTTGCAACCGAAGAAGAAACATCGGATGGTGTTTGGGGTGCCACACTTATGGAGTCTGACAAAGACAAAATCGGAACAACAAATGAGTACGGACTTCTGTATACTGTAATCTACAAAGGTGAATTCCAGGATGACTCTTTTGCTGTTTACGGGGCACTTAGCTATAAGAACGATCCCGCACAGGACACAATTTCTGTCAGCGATGATGTAAAGCATGTGTTCAAAACAGATGAAAACACCGTTTATCAGATGATCGGTGGGGAAGATGGCCCTGAGGATGTGACAAGGGAAGAGTTTATCGAGCATTTTGGCAATTGCATCAAGGTTGGATTATATTTTGAGGCGACCGTTTCAAACGGAGTATGCAGCCTTGTTACGATCGCAGCATAATAGAAAGCCGGGCATATGAGCCCGGCTTTTACACTGCTTTTTATGACTCAGTTACCGGTCTCATCACCGGAAAATCAAAATAAGAATCCGGGTAGGGCTCATCAGCCAGGGTGAAATGCCACCATTCATTTTCATAGGGCTCAAACCCGGCCCACATCATGACATCCCGCAAAAGAGCGCGGTTTGAGCGCTGCTCTTTCGATAGAGCGGGATGCTCATAGTGGCTGATATCTCCGAAGAAGTCGAAGTATCCGCCCATGTTTAGATCGCACCCGCCGGCCATGTCAAACAGCGTCAGATCCACTGTGCTTCCCCGGCTGTGACCGGAGTGCTCAGCAATAAATCCAAGCTCAAAGAGCTTCTCCTTGGGTATACCGGGATAAAAGATAGCTTTCATTCGCTGATCGTCTATATCCTTAGCCCATCTCACAAAATGGTCCACAGCCCTCTGAGGCCTGTAGGCATCATAAATCTTAAGCCGATACCCTTTCTTTTTAAACTCATCAGAGGCAGCCTTAAGTGCGCCTGCAGCTTCCTTTGTCAAAAGAGCTGTCGGCTCAAGGTATCCGTCTATTCTGTCCCCTATGAAATTAAAAGTCGAATAGTATCGTATCTCTAGAATCACATCGGCAGCAACCTCTGCGATTTCCGCAAATTTTTTATCCATATTCATGCTCCTAAGATCGATCCTATGATGATACCCAGCCATGTTCCGATCACATAGCCGAAAGTTCCGACCAGCATGCACGGGCCAACAAGTTTCGTCCACCCCATGGAAATGGCCATTCCGGCAGCAGTGGTAGGGCCGCCGATATTGGCATTTGACGCCAGGATGATGTCCTCAAGATCAATGCGAAGCAGCTTTCCAAAGCCGAAGCAGAATGCCATGTTAAATACCACAAGGATAAAACAGAACAGCAAAAGAAGCGGAGCATTCCTGATGATCATGACAATGGATGCCGGAACACCGATGACGAAGTAGAACAGGTAGATAAGCCAGGTCCCGACTTCCTTGGCACCGTGCATTTCCTTTGCCTTGTCCTCAAAGAAAGAAGCAAACACCATTGAAACATTTGTGATCCACACATACTGGCTTCCGAAGAAGGTGTTCAGCATCTTCATAAAACCATTGCTATCAGGAATGATTCCGGACAGAAATCCGGCAATAAGTTTTGATACAGTGACAACAAGGACCGCGTAGGCCAGCGAAGCAGCTATGTCTTTCAGCGAGATGTCGTGCCGCTCCCAATAGCCTGCCGCCAGAGTTGTGCCGTCCTTGCCCGCTCCTGCTTTTTCCACATCATCGATGTGAGGGTGGGTGTAATGTTTTTTGAAAAAAGAGCTCGATGCAATGGCCAGTAGGATCATGAGGTATACAGCCATGTTGAGATTGTCTGCCACAGTGGCAGCAGAGATGAGTCCTCCGCTGACATTAAAGGCATCGGCAATCGCAGTAAAGTTGACGCCTCCGCCGATATAAGAACCTGTCATCATGGCAGCAACCCCGGGAAGCCCCTCCACCAGCCCGGACAAAAGAGCTGTTCCCACGAGAGCTCCTACGAAAGTGCCTGCAGCGCCTATGAGGAATATCATCAGAAGTTTTCCTGTCTCCCGCCATATCTTTATCACGTTTGCATCCAGAAGCAGCAGCGGTATCGCCAAAGGAACCGCATATCCCCACACAATATCGTCAAAGACGGGAGCGGCGGTGGGAATAATGCCAAAGTTTGTGAGAAGTACAGCTATGACCAGTGCGATCACAGCTCCGGTAAGCTTTGCTGCCCATTTATATTTCTGCTCCAGATAGATAGCCAGAAAAGCAGACAGAAACAGTATCGACAAAAGCGCCCAGTTGTTATCCGCGGCAATAAGTGTTTTCATATAATCACTCCATTTCTCTTATAAATGCTCGGTACTACATATAATTATCCACCATTTACCGATATAGATAAAGAAGGAAATAGCATTGTTTGTGGATTTGTAACTCAAAAAGTAAATCGCAGGTCCTGCTTGCTAACTAACCGCCTACCGTGATTACCGTTAGCAAAGTATAATGATATTAGACATACGTTGTAGGTCAATGACAACAGAAAGAATTGGAGGGCTCTATGAGAACTGATATTCCTATTATCATATTGCTTACACTGATGCTTCTGGCTGGCGGATGTGGGGCGCAAAACGATAAAACGGCAGAGAGCATGCCGGTACAGGAAACTGTTGAAACAGATAATGAAGAGCCTGCGGAGGAAACTGCCAAAATTGATTTTACAGAGGATAATCTTTCGAAACTCTATGAAAGCAGGAAGTCAGTAAGTGATGCTGCAAGCTTTACGGGGGATTGGAATAGGACCGCCGTTCATTCTTCTTTTGGCGCGGATATCACTATAGATAATCAGGATAAAGAAGGCTTTGACTTTACCGGAGAGTTTTTCTATTACTCGCACATGGGTGATGCTGCGGGGAGAGCATATTTTATATCAGAAAATCAGGCGATATATAAGCAGTTTGATGATGAAGACTTTGACGGAGAGCCTGCGTACATCGGATTTTCTTTGGATGATAACGGACTCCATGTAATTGCAGATGGATTTGTGGAAGGCATGGGCATGAACGTTTCCGTGACCGGTGACTATATTCAGGATGAGCCATATTACACCAACGGGAACGTGCTTGCGGAAAACTTTTCGGAGTATGACCTGGAGCAGCTAAAAGAGCTGTTAAGAGAGGAAACATATAATGAGCTGTTTCTGAACAACACTGAAATAGGAGATGTATCTTCCGAAGCAGTGAAGCTTTCAGACGGGACCGTTGCAAGACATATTGAGTGCATCGTTCCCACAATGGGTGATGGATATGATCTTCTTATTACCGAGGACGGAAGATACTATTTTTACCATGAGAACTCAGATCTTTTTGCCACAACCGACCCTGATTATGAAGATTGGTGCATACCCGAATATACTGTTGCTGCGGATGAAGAACAGTACGATGATGAGAGATCACCTTTTTTGCTATGGGAGTATGAAGGATATGTTGATGAGTGCAGTGGATATTTTTGGCAGGATGAGTTTAAGAACTGCGATTATGATGGCGATGGAAGTACAGACAGGCTAAAGCGCCAATGGAATGGCGAGGAGCAGACTGCTATTTACATCATAGAGTTTGGCAATGGAGACAAACTCACAGTTCCCAAAGGATGGGAGACAGGCTTCCCTCACGTTCAGGGCGGTGATCTTGATGGAGATGGGCAAAGAGAGATCCTTTTTACCCTTTCCTACGATACAAGCACAGATCCATTATCCTTCGGCGACATGTGGCTCTTTGATAAAGACATTTCCGGCGAGTACTACGAGGTAGAGCTTCCGCTTGCCAAGGGAGAAAATGGTGCAAAGGGCTTCACCATAGAATATGAAGAACCCGAGGATCTTGTGATCAGATATTCGATAAAAGAAGCGGGACTATCCAGAAGTGAAGAGGTATACGATGACTACATCAACTATTGGTGGACAGAAAATAATACCTGCTTGCTTCGGAGTGTATACTGGGCAGAAGTCAGAGAGGGAAAATACCCTGCCATAAGATGCTATGTAGAACCTCTTCCGAGGAGCAGCTCCAGTCTGGGGTTTGATCTTTCCTACAGGAATGGAAAGTATGAGATCGGGTACGTGGAGCTTGATACACCGGATGGACCGTTTTAAATGATAGGGTAATACAAAAAAGATTGCAGGAAAAGCTGGAGAGTAGGTTATGGAAAATCAGAACACACAGGACGTTGTGATATTACGGCCACATCATGGGATGTGTTTCCGGTTCTATGAGGGCAAGGGATACAGTGAGGATTTTACCGATCATATGGGGAGGATAATCCGGAGAATGGAGGAGGATCCTTCGCAGAAGATCAGACTTCAGGTAGAGACAGATGTTGTCTGTGAGAACTGCCCAAACAACGAAGGCGGCATATGCACCAGTCAGGAGAAAGTGACAAGGTACGATGCGGAAGTGCTGAAGGCCTGCGGAATCGCAGCGGGAAGTGATATTTCTTTTGCACAATTCACGGATCTTGTAGAGAAAAAGATCATTGAAGCGGGAATCCGAGAAAAGATATGCGGAGACTGCAGTTGGGACTATATTTGCAGGGGCCGGCGGCGCCGATGATTTCAAGTACAAGGTGGGTTCCATGGAGGGAAGGAGAAATAATGATGAAGAACATTCTATGCTATGGCGATTCAAATACATACGGCTACATGCCCGGATATGGCACCCGCTATCCCCGGGAAATCCGCTACCCCGGAAGGCTTCAGATGCTGCTGGGTGATGAGTACAACGTGATCGAAGAAGGCTGCAGCGGCCGAACTACGCTGTACGACGACCCGGTAGACGGCTGGAAGAACGGGATGGATTATCTCATGCCCTGCCTATATTCCCACCGGCCAATAGATATCATGATCCTGATGCTGGGAAGCAACGACCTCAAGCTCACATTCCACCTGACGGCGGAGCAGATTGCCGAGAGCGCAGGCAAACTGGTGGATGTTGTCAAAGCTTTTACCGCGGAAAAGCAGACGTTTGTGCCAAAGATAATACTGGTTTCGCCGCCGGAGATCGGCAAGGACATCAGAACCTCTGCATTCTACGGGGCATTTGACGAGGGCTCGATCGAGGAGTCGAGAAAGTTCCCGGAGTGCTACAGGAAGGTTGCACAGCAGCGTGGCTGCACCTTTTTTGACGCCGCAAAGTATATCTACCCTTCGGAGGAGGATTCTCTACATCTGACTCCGGAAGGCCATATAACCCTGGCAAAAGAGCTGTCGAAGGTGGTTATGGATCTTGAGAAGTGATTATACGTGGTACAATAAACTTATCAAGTACGCAATTTTAATTGACCTGGTAAGGAAAAACTGACTATGAAAAAAGAAACATTATGTGACGAGATCGCAGGTAAGGGCTGCGGATTAAAAAAGGTACTGAACATTGTTGGCGGAAAGTGGAAGATCATGATCCTCTGCGTTATAGACAACAATGAAGTGGCAAGATACGGAGATCTTCGCCGCGCAGTATTCGGGATCACCAATACCATGCTGGCCCAATCCCTCAAGGAATTGGAGGGGGACGGCCTTGTAAACAGAACTCAATATGACGAGATGCCGGTACGTGTGGAATACACCCTGACCGACAAAGCCAAAAGTATGATACCGATCCTGCTGCAGCTGAAAAAGTGGGGAGAGGATAATCTGTAATTTAGGAAAAACACTTTGATGAGCTCAGTGCAAAGGGGCTCTTGGATAAGGAGGATGTATGTGGTTCATATTTGCTTTGCTGTCAGCAGTTTTTGCTGCACTTACTTCAATACTGGCAAAGATTGGAATTGATGGCGTGAATTCAAATCTGGCAACCGCCATAAGGACAGTTGTGGTTGTCGTCATGGCATGGGGAATGGTCTTTCTGACTAATGCCCAGAATGGGATTTCTGAGATCAGTAAAAAAAGCTGGTTGTTTCTTATAATGTCCGGGCTTGCAACCGGAGCTTCATGGCTATGCTATTACAAAGCGCTGCAGGTTGGAGAAGCATCAAAGGTTGTTCCGATAGATAAACTCAGTGTGGTTATTACATTGATACTTGCATTCGTATTCCTGCATGAGCAGTTTACGGCGAAGTCCATAATCGGATGCATACTGATTGGCGCGGGAACACTGTTCATGGTTTTGTGAGGTGAAATGTTTATGGTAAAAGAACTATATCATAGAAATCAGATATGTTCTGCTTTTGTTGCTTTTAGTGGCTTTTAGTTGCCTTTTGTGAGCGGAAATGACTCTATTTGAGAGCTGCTTCAGATGAGTCATTGAAATATACACGGCAGAATGATTCATATCATAGTTTCTACTATATGAATCAACGCATTGGGAAATCTTGATTGACTGCAATCGCAAGATGCTCTAGATGAGTCAACCATATGGCTGTAAATTATTCGTAGATTATTGACTGCAAATGAAGTATTTGAAACTGAGGGTCAATTGACGCCCTGATTTGATATGACTTCAGATTACATAATAGGATATAGAGTCAATCGCAAGCGCTTATCGTCATGACTTCATATGTAAAAAGCAACAAATGAAGTCAACCCGGTGAGTTCTGTAATGTTGGGCTGTTAAGAATTGTCTTTGATATTACATATTTTCCACAAATAATATAAATGTGGATAATATTGAGGATTTATCTGGATGTGATTGTCTTATGAATGTAGGTTGTTCATCAATTAGTATAAATAGTAAAAAATTACTGGAGACGAAAGAACATAGAAGTGCTGTTGCTTGGTGATGAAAAAATCCATGAGCTGCAGCTCCTTTTTATATATTCCTCGTATATCTACACCCTGGATAATTTGAACACCCATAAAAAGAGTTGCCGGCGTTTCTGCCTTTACGCGCGGTTCGTATGACAAGGTTTCCGCCACACCATGGACAAATATTACTGTTATCATTAGCAGTAATATTTTGTATGTGATCTATTTTTACCTGGCGATTGGCATTTATCAGTGGTAGAAGCCTGTTATATATTTCCTGAACCTGATTTTCTGAATATCTATCAGGTTCTCTATTCCATATCTCTCTTAATATCTTGTTAAGATCTTTTGCTTTACAAACATATATTCCCGGGGATGTTATAGAAATGCTTTTCAATTCAGCTTGATCACCAAAGACAATGAAAGAAAAGGCGTCTATTTCACCAATATAATTAGCTAAGGTCTTGATGTGTGAATAGTTCTGTTTTATAGGGTTATAGAAGTGGTACTTTTCTACATTTTTGCCACCATACCATGTCTTACCGCCATAAAGTGTACTGGTCCAATTCGTGGCTCTTTCATCTCCAAAGATATATCCTTTGTAGTTCTTACTTTCAATTACAAAGAGACCTTTAGTAGTGATATATAAAAGATCTATTTCAGAAGTTGATCCATCGTAACGTGGGATATACAGGTTCTTTAGGCACTTGCCTTTGTAGCCAAAGAAATCAAGAACTCCAAGTTTTAGTGCGATTTTACTCTCACCGACTATTCCTTTTTGTCCATTGAAGAAATCCTGTATAAGTCCCATTTATTCCATTTCTCCATTTCTATTTCTTATGCTTGCTCTTAGGACCATAATACTCCTTTGAGCTATATTGTGCACATTTGGTTTTACTCGGACAGAAAGCATCGTAGTATTTGTAATAAACTGTTTCAGCATGTTGCTTTTGAACTTTGCCATCTTTATTCTCGAAAATTTCATGTCCTATTGTGGAAGGAGGTGAATATTTCGGAAATATGGCAGTAAAGGCAGTAAACATCGGTATTCTAAAGCTGTCCGTTTTATAGTACCTTTTGGCTGATAGACTTGTACCATCAGAAAACCCAAACAAAATCTTCTCTCATGAAAGGTAAGGACAGCTATGAAGTATGCGGTTATTGATCTTGAAATGTGCAAGGTTCCAAAGGAATGCAGAGACTATGGATTTAAATATCGTCAGGAAACGATTCAGATTGGCGCAGTTCTTCTGAATGAGGACTACGAGGTTGTAGATAAGTTTGACACTTATGTAAAGCCGCAATTTGGCTGGATCGATGATTTCATTGAGAAACTAACCGGAATAACCCAACGCGATGTGGCAGACGCGCCTTGCTTTGAAGAAGCCATTGAGGCATTTCTGGATTGGCTTCCTGCGGATGATGTTAGATGCGTCTCCTGGAGTAATTCCGATCCCAAGCAAATCATACATGAATGTGTTAATAAGGGAATTGAAGATGACAGACTGGAAATCATCTTTGCCAACTGGATAGACTGCCAGAAAACCTTCGGATACAAGATGGACAGAAAGAAAGCATACAGCCTTGAAGATGCGCTCTTTATTTCAGACATAGCTCCCGAAGGAAGGGCTCATAACGGTTTGGTCGATGCTGAGAATACTGCAGTTTTATTTACGAAGCTGGAGACAGAGCCTGACTACAAGCTAAATGAGCTTTATGAGACCGCAAGAAAAGAAGAGGTGGATCATCTGAGCTTTTGTATGGGAGATTTGTTCGCGGGGATAGTGCTGACGTGATGATGTGTATGAAATTAGTGCCTTGATATTTCAGATTGTCCTGGCAGAAGATAAACTCGCACCAAAATCTTTGAAAATGATTTTTTAGTGTGGAGAATAGTGATGATCAGTTTACTTGAAGCATATGAAGTATTTAAACAAATGCATGATAAACCACCAATGTTATTGATGAGTGAAGCACCACATTATTACAAATCGGATCTATATGTTCCGAATAAAGGGTTTGCGGTAATAAGAAAAGATTCTGGAAAAATAGAATATAGAGAACCGGTTAATTTCATAGAGAAGTATCTCTGGTATGATATTTATTTTGAGGAAAAGTTAGTGTATTTATCACAGGTGTACGATGATATAATACAATACTATTTGTCTCACAAATCAGAAAAACTATTGGCCCGACTATATGAACGAGCTTCATCTGAGATATCAATTAATAAGTATGATGATTTAGATGAAAAACTATATAAAAGTAAGAGTGATCATGACAAGATTAAAAGTCGATGGGAAGGTATTGAGCGTTTTTTATACTCGGAAATAAGGTCGTTAATGGATAATGATAAAGAAATATTTTATCCTCAGTGTGTGCTTAACAAATGGGATGATCCATTTTATAGAATAAAACCATTTATGGTAAGGAATGGGTATACAGATAGTTGTAATGAAAAGAGGTGGAAAAAAATAAAGCAATGAATTATGAATAGAGCGTATTAGAGGGGAGATCAGGAAAGCTTGATCTCTTTCTTCTTGGCATGCCGTCAATAATTCGCGAAAATTTCATGCCCTATTGTGAAAGGAGGGTTACACTGCAAAAACTAGTGGAAAAACAGCAGTGTAAATTTCACATGAAAAATACAGGGCATTTAACAAGTGATATTTTCAAAAATGATTCTTTACAATTGAATATTGACGAGGAGGTGATAGATATTAACAGCAATCCGGAACGATACAGCGGTGTATATAAAGAATTGGCAGAGCTGGTAGGGGATGCTGCTACTCTAAAGATCTGGAAGCACTTTTCCGGACTCAATGTCACATTCCCTCAGAAACTCTATTCTGTAGAATTTCGTAAAGAATTCATAATGGAAAATATGGAGGATATGAAGCCTTCAGATATGGCAAAAGCGCTTGGCCTTTCAGAGCGAAGGGTAAGGCAGATTATTGGGGAGATAAAACTAAAAGGTCATTGATCAAATAAAACTGTAAAAATGTAAGTAAAATTCAGACATTATTGAAAATTAGATATTATATTACCTATATTATGTTACAATTTTAATATATTGTATCAAACCATAGAAAAGTAGGAGGCATAAAAGCAATATGGAGATGTATTCTGATGCGTTTAAGTTACTATTAAAAAGTATAATGGGGAATGATTTTTTGATACTACTATTTGCTATTTTAACCGTATTCCTACTTTTTGTAACGTTAATACTAAAACATTCTATTAAAAAGAGGGTAGAGGGGTGGAAGGCCAAGAGAAATGAGAATTTTACAAAATATCTCTATGTCGGGATTAGAGTGTGTTACACAGTTTTTACTACACTGATCACAGTTTTCCCTTTGCTGGGAATGTTTGGTACAGTGTGCGGACTGCTGGGATTAGACTTAGCTAACGGTGACATGACTAATATAAAAAATAATTTTTTTATTGCATTAACTTCAACTGCTTGGGGAATAATCTTCTCGGTGATTTTCAAAATAGCAAATTCTATTATTGCTGATGGGGTAGAAGAACAGATTGAAAAAGCAAAAGAACTATCAGAAGAGCGTTTATAAAGGTGGTGTGGCAATGAAGAAAAGAGACATTTTACTTGATTTTACATCACTGCTTGATGTTACTCTTATTGTCATCTTCTTCTTTGTTCTGTTTAGTCATTTGGATAGTCAAGCTAACAAAGCAAGAACAGATGAAAAAGTACAAGAATTAGAGTCTGCTATTGAAGAGGCAGAAGAAAGAGAATTCGATGCTGACAAATTAGCAAAGCAATTGGAGGAAGAAATCGAGACAGTAAGAGAAGCTAATGAAAGAACTGCCTATAATATTAATGAGATGCTTAGTTTCAACAGAAATGAAAACCTAAAAATTGTATTAGATATGGGTAATAGCAACTGGGGGCTTAGAATTATTCACAAGGAGGATTTGATAGAGCAAATTGTTCAAAAATCTGATGTATCAGTAGACTTATTGAGAATCATTCAAGAAATTGGTATCGAGAATGATCAAACTATTTTTTGCGACTTTACATATGATGGGTCCGAGCCTGGTACAAGATCAGCATATAAGATTATTGTTGATGGCCTTGGAAAATTAAAGAAAGAATATAAATATCTATATATATCAGAGACAGATCTATCTATAGGAAAAGAGGAATAATGATGAAAATATTTGGGGCATTATTGAAGGGGATTTTTGGAGTAATTAAGATTTTGAGTAAGCTGATTAGTGTGAAAACATTGATAATTATTGCTTTAATTGCGATTATTGTTGGGTTAATACTATTTGGTAGAGGATTTGGAACAGGAGATGGGGCAGGAGACGGGGAAGGAGATGGTAATTCTGTGATTGAAACTCGGGCTGATATAGCAAATGAGACCGAAAATGATATTGTTGCTGAAGAAGTAGATCAGGTGAAACAGGAAACAGAGAATATAGATACTATTGATGGCGCAATAATACAGATTAATGTAGTTGAACGAGAGTACTATTATGATAATGAGAGGATAACGCTTGACGATTTTATTAAGAAAATCTCAAAGATTGAAGGCAAACTGGTAGTAGAGATAAAAGATGATAATGCTTCTTTAAAAGCGTATAATGATCTGCTCGAAAGATTAGGTGAGGAGAATATAAATTATGTTGAAGTTAATGAATAAAAAACAAGTGAAGATGTTATCAATAATTTTAGTACTATTGATATCGGTGGTGAATTCTGGTGGATGTGGTTGCGGAAAAGATGAAACTCCTAGTGAAACCAGAATAATGCCAGCTGCTGAAGAGAGTGTAAAAGTAGATGATATGGTAGAAATTAGAGAAGAAGAACAGCAACAAAAGGAACCTGAATCTACAAAGGAAACAAATCCTAGTGAAGATCCACATGGTGATGAAGGCGGTAATCAGTATAGTAATGATTCGCAGGAAAAAGTATTTGAGATAAATGTGTTAGTTAGTGAAAATGAGTATTACTATGATAATGCTCCAATATCTTTAGAAGAATTGGAAATAATAATTAATGAAGTAGAGGGCGAAAAAATAGTGATGATATCAAATAACAAAGCTTCTCAAAGTGCGTATAAAAAACTGACTGATTCTTTGGATAAGAACGGAGTGCCATATGCAGAGCAGTAAGAATTATAGGGGAGAAGAGAAATGGCTAACAATGATAAAAAAGCAAATAACGAACTAACTTTAGAGGGTGTTTTAAAGGTTGCTATGAAAGCCCCTGGAGTGAAGATAAACAGGGATATGTTTCTTAGAAAAGAGTTGATGAAGTACTGTATTGAGGATCAACTCCAAAAAGCAATAGATAATAATCCTGCTAAAGCGGGCATTTCTAAAGAAATAATCAATAAAGTATCATTGCATGTAATAAATTATGAAACAACAAAAGTTACGGGGTTATCAGTCGCAGCGAGTATACCTGGAGGGGCTGCTGCAGTCGGAGCAGCGGCGGCAGATATTACCTCATATTTTGTATTTGTTTTGAGAGCCGTACAGGAATTGGCTTATCTTTATGGTTTTGATGATCTTGATATGAACGAAGATGAGATGGATTCAGAAACCATGAATGCGCTACTTCTTTTTATAGGAGTAATGTTTGGTGTACAAGGAGCTGCAGCAGCATTGCAAAAATTCGCAGATATTTTTGCAAGACATGTTGCAAAAAATCTGGCTAAAAAGGCGTTAACGAAAGGCGTGATATATCCAATAGTCAAAAAGGTGGCTATTAAAGTGGGGATAAGGATGACAAAGCAAATATTTGCTGACACAGTCGCTTCAATGATTCCTGTAGCGGGTGGAGTGTTATCAGGAGGATTAACTTACGCTATGTTTAAGCCTGGATGCATGAAGCTACGGAAAAACTTAATGTCATACAACCTCTGTGATCCAGAATTCTATAAAGAAAACAATACTTTCGATACTGACGCAGAAATAGAAGATATTGATCTCGGAGATGATAATATGTAGGTAATCTTTGCTGCGCCTGGCAATGTCCCGAGCTCTTTTCCCAATGGAAGAGAGCTCTTTCTTTGTGCTATAGTAATTATTATTGAAACACCCCAAATCACCTTATCAGGACAGGCCCAAATCATGAAACACTACATCATAGCAAAATTCAAAGACAAAGCCGATACTGAGAAACTCCTCCCTGAGATCACGGTTCTTTTCCGAAAGACGCTGGACCTTGATGGCGTTGAGAACGTGACCATTCATAAGTCCAACAGCACAAGGGACAACAGATACAGCATCATGATCGAGATGGAGCTGACCCCTGATGGCTTGGAAGCATTTGATGCATCTGAGGTTCATAAGGAGTGGAAGGCGACTTACGGCGACAGGCTCGAAAGCAAGGCAATATTTGATTGTGACTAAATCACTTAAGTGAAAATGCAATTGAATTAGCAACGGAAAATACAGACAAGTAAAGGACCATACCATGCAAGGAAACTACCCTGTAATAACCCTGTGCGGAAGCACACGCTTTAAAGACCAGTTTATGGAGATGCAAAAGAAGCTGACACTGGAAGGCAACATAGTCATCAGCGTTGGGCTCTTTGGCCACGCCGGGGATTCCGAAGTCTGGGAAAACATGGACGAAGGAACCCTCACCAAAACCAAGGAGATGCTGGACGATATCCATAAGCGCAAGATCGATATGTCCGATGAGATCTTTGTGATCAACGTCGGCGGCTATATCGGCGACAGCACCAGGTCAGAGATTGAGTATGCAAAGGCACACGGCAAGAAGGTAAGATATCTGGAGGAAGACAATGAGTAAGATAGAGCTGATACACGGATCCTGCGCGGATCAGGTGGCGGATGTAGTGGTAAACGCGGCCAACAGCGGATTGTGGGCCGGCGGCGGAATATGTGGTGTGATCTTTGCCAAGGCGGGAGAGGATGAACTGGCAAAGGCCTGCAGCAAATACAGGACGCCGCTTAGTGACGGCGATGCTGTGATCACTCCGGCGTTTAATCTGACGAACGCAAAAGCCATCATCCACGCCGTTGGACCGAACTTTGGCGCCACACCTGAGGCTTTTGATAAGCTTTTTGATGCTTATTACAACTCCCTTTCGGTTATGAAAGAGAACGGGTACCACACTATTTCTTTTCCCTTGATAAGCTCGGGAATATTCGGTGGGAGGCTCGAGAATCCGGCAGTAGAGTCCACCAGGCAGTGCTGCAGGGCATACAAAAAATTCATCAGTGACTACCCGGATTACGATATCGAGGTTAAGCTCTGCGCATATGGCCGAAACGAGATGGCCAGGGCGCAGGCGGAGTTTGAAGGAGGTATGGGGTTGCGCACAAAATGATCAGGATTCCAAATGGATCGGAGGAGCGGGTATGAGTGAGATTGAAAGACTGAAAACCATAGTTGAAAAATTGCGAAGTGAAGACGGCTGCCCCTGGGACAAGGCTCAGACTCATATGAGCTTAAAGCCCGGATGCATCGAGGAAGCGGCTGAGGTCATCGGTGGCATCAACATCCTGGACAAGACCGGCGATGCGGACAATCTCAAGGAAGAGCTTGGGGATCTTTTGCTGCAGATCATGTTTCACGCTGTGATGGCGGAGGAGGAAGGTCTTTTTACCTTTGACGATGTTGCGAAGGCTATCTCAGACAAGATGGTGAGGCGCCACCCCCACGTGTTCGGGGATATGAAGTTCGCCACTGAGGAAGAGCTTCACGCCGCCTGGGCTGAGATCAAACGCAAGGAAAAAGAAGGCAAAGAATGGCAGGCGGATTATCTTCCCGGGGCCTTTGACGAGGCGGAGGCGCTGATCCGGAAAGCCAGGGAGAGAAAAGGTTTTTAAGTTTGGAGGAGAAAAGAATGATTACAAGAGATGAAGCATTTGAACTGCTGAAAAAGTACAACAAGGATCCGTTTCATATTCAGCATTCGCTCACTGTTGAAGCTGTAATGAAGTGGTACGCGGGGGAGCTTGGTTACGGCGAAGAAGCTGAGCACTGGGGGATTGTAGGTCTTTTGCATGATATTGATTTTGAGCTGTATCCCGAGGAACATTGCCTCAAGGCGCCGGAGCTTCTCAGGGAAGGCGGAGTCAGTGAAGATATCATTCACTCCGTATGTTCCCACGGCTACGGGATCACGGTGGGATGCGGCAAGACTATAGATGTGGAACCGACTCACGAGATGGAGAAGGTTCTTTTTGCTGCGGATGAGCTTACAGGGCTTATCTGGGCAGCAGCTTTGATGAGACCGTCGAAAAGCACCAAGGACATGGAGCTTAAGTCCCTCAAGAAGAAGTACAAGAGCAAGGGTTTTGCGGCGGGCTGCTCAAGAGAAGTGATCGAGCGCGGGGCCCAGCAACTTGGATGGGAACTGGACAAGCTTCTTACCATGACTTTGCAGGCTATGGCGGCAAATGAGGATCTCATCAATTCCGAGATGGCTCTGGAACAGGCTTCATAACGGGGAATGCAGACTACTTAAGGACTGAAGGAAGCAGAAAATGATAGGGCTTGGAACGATAATCAACGTTGTGTGTATTTTGGCGGGCGGCCTTTTGGGGCGCTTCGTAGGGAATCTTTTTTCAGAAGAGCAGCAGGACTCAATTACCAAAACCTGTGGAATAAGCGTGCTGTTCATTGCGATAGCCGGAGCGATGCAGGGAATGCTCTCGATAGAGGGCGCGGGTCTTGTGAGCGGAAAGTCAATGCTGGTGGTGCTTACTCTGGCCATCGGAACTTTGATCGGAGAGCTTATTAAGATTGAAAGAGGGTTCGAGAGGTTCGGAGAGTGGCTTAAGGTAAAAACCGGCAACAGCAAAGATAAGATGTTCGTGGATGCTTTTGTTACGGCATCACTTACGGTGTGCATAGGAGCCATGGCGATTGTCGGGGCAATTCAGGACGGAGTTATGGGGGATTACTCGACTCTTGCTGTTAAGTCGGTGCTGGATCTTATTATCATTGCGGTAATGACGTCATCGATGGGAAAGGGATGTGTCTTTTCCGCGATTCCAATTGCTGTGTTTGAGGGCTCGATAACGCTGATTGCGAAGCTGATCTCCCCTCTGATGACGGATACGGCTGTGGGATTCCTGTCGCTGGTGGGATCTATACTGATATTCTGCGTCGGGATCAATCTCGTGTGGGGGAAGAGGCTGAGGGTGGCGAATATGCTGCCTGCGGTGCTGCTGGCGGTGCTGGCGGCGTATATTCCCGGGATGGCGGGATAAAGAGGCAGGCGGATTAGGCTTCTTTTTGAATTGTTTGGGAAACCGGGCTGCAGGAAGGATGATGTTTTTCTTTTTTGCCGCGGGAAACCGGGCTGCAGGATTCAGTTTTTGTATTCTGTGCAGTAATCAAATTCTGAGCTTACTGTACAGATCCGATTTCCTATTTCCTGCCGTAGATTATAAAGACAAAATGCCCTACCCGGGACGGATTATCGTTATTTAGATCCATATTTTACATATAAGCATAAGAATATAGCATAAATCCTTTGTTTGGAGATGAATTATTACTGTTTGAATTGCGATTTCCGATTCGTACAGTAATATTTTTTTTGCCTTACTGTAAGATTCTAAAAACTCATTTCATGCCGTAATCCCCGGACCTGAAAAGAACTTTTCGTAGTTATGCACTTTCCTATATTCAAGGCTGTCACAGAAATGTGGCAGTTTTTTTGGTAAAATAAAAGAAAAGCTACGAGGTACACCATATGAGACTTTTCATTGCCGTTTGCTTTGATGAAAATATGCTGGATTCTCTTGAGGAGATCCAGGATGACCTTAGGCGCAGCGGTGTTAAGGGCAGTTACACGCCTAGGGAGAACCTGCACATGACGCTGGCCTTCATTGGTGAGAATGACGATCCCGAGCAGATAGTGGAAGTGATGAAGAGCGTTCCGCTGCGGTCATTTTCTGTAAGGCTCAGTGGGTACAGGCCTTTCAAAGATATGTTTTTTGCGGACTTTGAGGAGAACGAGGCGCTTAGAGACTACGTGAAGCGCCTGCGAGGAGCTCTTTTGGACGAAGAGATCTCTTTTGACCGGAAAAAGTTCCTGCCTCATGTGACGCTTATCCGAAGGGCCGAGTGCACCAGGGATAAGGCTTTCCTGCCGGAGTTTCAGGAGAGTGAGCCCGCGAGGGTGAACGGGATCTCACTGATGAAGTCGGAGCGGGGCAAGCACGGTATGGTGTACACGGAAGTAGGCTACGTAAGGGCATTTTGAGAGATTGCACCGGGGCCGCCGGGCAGGTTGTGCTTAGGGCTTTCGGCTGATTGCGCCGGGGCCGCCGGGCTGATTGCGCCCGGAGAACGGCAAGCTATGGGGGTAACATATGAGGGGACAGAAGCGCAAAAAAGCAGCTATAAAGCGGATCATCGCAGAGAAGACAGGGGGAGTCTGTGCCCGCTGCGGCAAAGAAATCTCTTTTGAAAAGGTGACCATCGAGCATTTCGTGCCGAAGTACAGGGGCGGCGAGGACGATGAGAGAAACCTTCTTCCCCTGTGCAAGAAGTGCAACAGGCAGAAGGGCTCGCGGCTCGTAACGACGCGGGAGTATTACCCGTTTCTCAAGAGCGCATTCTGCGTGAGCGCTGATGAATACAAGAAAGAATGGGACGAGGTTTCCTCCGGAAATGGGATTAAAGCGTGACACTTAAGGAAGCATACAGGATACTTGGCGTATCCAAAGAGAATACCGACAGGGAAATCAGGGCGAAGTAGAAGTATTCAGTTTGACGACAATGGGCGGTAATGATAATATGTTAATAGATAGGCGCTACCGGTAGACGGGTAGCCCCAACTAATGATTAGTTACGTGAATAACCGCTCAGTCTGTGGGGGACAATGGGCGGTTATTTTTGTGTCTTGGCATCATGCTTGCCAAACATGTAACCAAGACTAAAGAACGTTGCATAAAGTGCAACTACTGCAATCAGGTCACTGATGGTGAGCATAAGCAAGTACCTCCAACAAAGATTTCTCACACGAGATTTCTATATGTACAGAGGTCACAGTCCTCTGGATAAGGACTAACCGCCTACCGTATGTACTGGTAGCACCAAGCACAATTGTATCGAATGTATGTTCGGTAGCCAAGGGGATCAATATGGAAAAAGAAATAGTTATATGCCTTCAAACTAAAGAAGATGAGCTTCTTTCCGGGCAGATATCCATGCTCTGCGAAAGGCACGGAGCAAGTGCAAGGCGGATATCGGCTGCTGATGCTGACAGCGTGATGGGCTCCGCTGGCAATATCTTCATGCTCATCAGCGATGACGAAGCCCTGCTTGAAAAGGCCAAGGCTCTGGGGATTACCGTTAACACACCGCAGAAAATGCGGGAGTCCTATGAGAAGGCCATGGAAATGCTGAGGAAGCTTAGCAATAAGTAATTTAATCCGAGCTCTTTCACAACTGAACTGCTGCGGGCACTTGACAACAGAAAGTGAACAGTGTACTCTTATAAAACGTAGAGAACAGTGTTCACCAAAAGGTGACATTATTATGCCAAGAGATAAGACAGAAACTCATATCAGAATAGTGGAAGCTGCTAGGAAGGAATTTTTGCAGTACGGATTTGCGGATGCATCTCTTAGAAGGATTGCGGCAGCAGCCGATATCCGGGTCAGCGGACTGTACAAGCACTTTGGCAGTAAGGAAGAGATGTTTGAAGCTCTTGTCGAGCCTGTAACTCAGGGCTTTTACGATCTTTACTCCAGAATGGAGGGCGAGTACTTCAAGGAGATTGAGAGCATCGATGAGAATTTCAGCTGGGAAGGTCAGGGCGAGACAGTACGTGCGATGCAGTACATGTACGACCACATAGATGAGTTTACGCTTATCATTACCAGATCCCAGGGAACGAAGTACGAGAATTTCACCCATGATGTGGCAGAGCTTGAGGAAGACGTGACTTTGCGATATATGGAGGAGATGAAGAAGGCGGGAGTTCCGGTGAAGGATTTTGACAGGCGGGAATTCCATCTGCTTGTTACTTCGTCAATAGAAGCGTTGTTTCTGCCGATATCCCATGGTTTTACCAAGGAAGAGGCCTTGCACTACGCAAGGACACTGGAGGAGTTTTTCAGACCCGCATGGAAAGCGTGGTTTGGGATATAGTTCACTGATATACTGCCCCACATTGGCTGTGGGGCATATCTTAAATCCACATGTTAGCGATAGCTAACCAAGCGGCGGCTGACTCAACGACGGCTAAATCAACGGCGGCTGACTCGACAACGGCTGACTCAATGACGGCTAACTCGACGACGGCTGACTCAGCAATTGCAGATTTAATGGCGGCAGCAGGGGGCGAATATGGCATGGATTGCAGATAATTTACCGACAATCATTACAGGGATGATTGTTGTAATGATGGTTGTAATGCTGCTTTGGAGCAGAATCAGAGATCGTAAACGGGGAGGATGCGGCTGTGGCTGCCCGGGATGTACCGGGGGCTGTTCGCACCTTGCTGATGCGAAAGATAAGATGGAGGGAGAAGGAAGATGAAATTAAGTGAAATGAAAAAGGACACAAGCGGCACTGTAAAATCCCTGGGGACGGACGAGTGGTTCGTGAAACGTATCGCATCCATCGGGCTTTCGGAAGGCGCAAGCTTCAGGATAGTTAAGAACGACAAGAGAATGCCGGTTCTTATCTACGCAAGGGAGACACTGCTTGCACTTAACAGGAAAGACTGCGAGAAAATCGAGGCTATGGAGGTGATGGGATGAACTGCATAGCTCTTTTGGGACAGCCTAATTCAGGAAAATCCACAGTCTTCAATCAGCTGACAGGCTCAAGGCAGCATGTGGGAAACTGGCCGGGCAAGACAGTAGAGAAAAAAGAAGGAACCTACAGCTATAACAACGTTAAATATACATTGGTGGATCTTCCCGGAAGCTATGGTCTTTCCGGCAATTCCGATGAGGAGGTCATCACCGAGAAATATATAAAAGGCGGCGCGGCAGATTTGGTCTGCGTTCTGATCGATGCATCCCAGCTCGAGAGAAGCATGTACATGCTGGCGGACTTTGCTCAGATGGATGTTCCGGCGATTGTGATCCTCAATATGATGGATGTTGCAACAGGTCAGGGCAAGAGTATCGATCACAGGCTTTTGTCGGAAAGGCTCGGAATACCGGTACTTCCTTTTACCGCTGCCGACGGCAAAGGCTTCGACAGTTTGAAACAACTTATAGAAAAAGAGCTGGAATCACCCCATAAGATGACAAGCGCCCCTGATGTTAGTTCGAAGACTCAGATGAATTCCGTCGAGAAGGCCAAGTATGAGTGGGTTGACAGGATCCTTTCAGGAGTAACAACAATTCCTGATGGAGGCTACAGACTCTCAAAGTTTGACAATATCATTCTTAAGCCTTTCTGGGGAAAAATAGTTACGGTGGGCGTCATCCTGGTGGGCTTCTTGGCAGCTATGATGATTATGGCCCCCTTCATGAGTGTAGCAAGCATGCTTCCCGGGGCTTTGGGAAAACCCATAGCGAATTTCCTTACTGGCCTTAGAGTTCATCCCTGGCTTGTTTCCGTGTTCAGCCTGCTTATTCCCAACACCTTTTACTTCTGTATTTCAATGGCGTCCTTTGTTTTTGGCGTGAATATTGTATTTGGTTTTCTTGAGGAGATCGGATTCCTGGCCAGAGCTGCTTATCAGTTTGACGGTGCCCTGTCAAAGCTTGGTCTTCAGGGCAAAGCGGTTGCACCGATCCTTATGGGAATGGGCTGCACAATCGGAGGCGCCAGCGGCACCAGAGTCATGGACAACTGGGGACAGAAAATGCTCACCATGATGGTGGTATGGGCGGTTCCCTGCGCATCCATCTGGAGCGTGATCCCCGTTATTTCAGGAATGTTTTTCCCTGCCTGGGGCACGGCTCTTGTATGCCTTGGCATTGTCGCATACATTTTTGTCCTGATGTTTATCGTATCGAAAATATTCGGAAATAAGCTTGTGCCGGAGGAATCTAGATCAGGAATGATCATGGAGCTTCCACCTTACCACAAAGCTCACTGGAAATACATAATCAAGGAAGCATGGATAAAGAGCTTTGACATGTTTAAGCGTGCGCTTAAGACTGTAACTCTCGTTTCCATCATATTCTGGGTATTCTCCTTCAGCCCCTCAGGAAATGTTGAAAGCAGCCTCCTTTATAAAGTCGGAACCTTTATTGAGCCGGTAACCAGATTTTTTGGCATGGGATGGCGCACATTCATGGCGTTCATCAGTGCGGCTTTCGCAAAAGAGGCTGTGCTTGGAACCCTGAATGCGGTGTTTGCGGGACAGAGTAATATAGCAGATGTTGCGTTTAATGCCGGCACAGGAAGTGTGGACACAGGAGTTCTTTCTCAGATCATGGCACAGACGATCTCAGGCGCAGAGGCGCTGGCCTTCATGTTCGCGACAACTTTCAGCGTTCCGTGCCTCATGGCTCTATCCACCACCTACAAAGAGTCCCATTCACTTAAATGGACAGCAAAGACAGCAGGATTCTATGTTGGAGCAGCACTTGTTCTGTCCTGCATCGTCTACCATGTTTCATTGCCTTTTCTGGGATAAGACATATAAAAATTTAATAAAATTTTCTATTGGCACCTCGGAAGTACTGGCCTGAGGTGCCTTCTTGATTGCGAAATTGTGTCTATCAGTTTAAGAGTATATCGTTTGGCTATTTCCAAAACTGCTGTTACAATAGTATGTGGGGATAATATTCGCGAGCCGTGAAATATAGTTCACGAAATGACGGATTTGGAGGCTCTGATGGATAAAAAAGAGATAGTGGATAACATGAGTAAAGGTGTAGGTAAGTTTGGTGCGGAAGCAAGTGTCGTAGTAGACGACGTAACGCCGCTGTTTGATTTATCTGCCTACCCACAGGAACAGCAAGAGCTCCTGGCCGAATGTAACAAGAGAATCGAAGAGGCCAACAACAAATATAGAATTGCCAGGTTCAGAGAAGACATGTTTGCCAAAGGATTAAAGGCAGGTATGTATGTCTGCACCTTTGACCGGGATGAGAACCTGCTGAGCTTTGAGTTCAACGATGAGACCAGGCAGATGCTGGGGTATAACGGACTGGAGGATATGCCCAATGAGTTTGACAGCTGGGCGAGGACACTTGTTCCCGAAGAACGTGACGGCATTGTGAAGCTGTTCTGGGATTCCGTCAAAATGCACCGGGAGCTTCCCGATATCACCCATGCAACCTATCGTATGCAGCGGAAGGATGGTCGCATCATCTGGGTCACCGGAGCGGGAAGATTCATAAGACGCCCTGATGACGGCACTTTGGAGATTTATATGGGGTGCTATCGAGATATCACGGCCGAGGTAGAGCGGGAGGAGCATGTCAAGATCATTGAAGCCATCGGCAAGGTCTTCAATTTCTCCCTGTTTATCGATGTCAAGGATTTAAGCTACCGTATGATCAGTACCAATGAATATGTGGAAGCGGTTCCCAAGGACCCGGACGCTTTTCAGTTCCTCAAGAACAACGTGGACTCTTCGGTTGCCGAGAACTTCCGCAAAAACCTCTACGACTGGCTTAACTTAGATACTATTCTTGCGGCAGTTGAAGAGTACGGCTCCTCAAGCTTGGAGTTTTACAGTGAGGGCGCCAACCGCTGGTTCAACGGCGTCTTTATGGTGGGCGACCGGGATGAAGACGGAAAAATCGCTCACCTGGTCTATGGCTGCATGGATACCACTGACGCCAAGCTGCAGAATCTGGCTCAGCAGAAGATGATCTCCGAGTTCGAGGCGGAAATTTATATAGATTCCCTTTCCAAGATCCGCAACAGAAGATTCCTGGATGAAAAACTGGTCTTCGAGCCCTGCCACGCTGTAGTCATGGCCGATATCGATCTGTTCAAGCAGGTCAACGACACCGCCGGCCACCAGAGCGGCGACGAAGCAATCCAGAAGGTTGCTAGGCTGCTTGCGCATTCCGTCAGAAAAGACGATGTTGTCATCCGCTACGGCGGCGATGAATTCATGATGGTATTCTTTGACATCACCAAGGCGAACCTGGAGCACAAGCTGTCCAAGCTAAGATCCGCGGTAAAAGAGATAACGCTGGACGGTAAGCCTGAAGTGAGATTGACCATGAGTTTTGGCGGCGCCTTCGGAACTGAGCTCGTAAACAACCTGATCGGAACCGCCGACAAGGCACTTTACGAATCCAAGAAGGTCCGCGACACCTATACCGTGATTGAATTATGAAATAAGATTTTGTATTAGCCCCCGGCGTCTTATGTGGCACCGGGGAATTTTTACGCTATAATAAAAGGAACAGAATAGGAAGATGAGGGAAAAGAGGTAGCGAAATGTTTTACTTTCTTGTAGCACCATATCTGGTTTATCATGGACTTCTTATCGCAGCGGCGGTGGTTCCTGCGATATTTTTAATGGTGAAGGTTTATCGCTCCGACAAATTGGAGCACGAGAGCGGGTACATGATCTGGGAACTGATCAAAGCCGGCGTGTTCTCGGCGCTGATCGCCCTTGTGGAGGAGCGCGTGCTGTCGGTGATACTGGATATGACCGTGCCCTATGAATCGCCACTTTACAACATCATTTTGTATTTTGGAATCGTGGCCTTCGCCGAGGAAAGCTCCAAATACCTGATGATGAAACGCAAAACCTGGCGCAGCATAGAATTCAACTGCCAGTACGACGGCGTTGTGTATGCGGTTTTTGTCTCCCTGGGATTCGCCCTTTGGGAAAACATCAGCTATGTCATGATGTACGGCTTTGGCACAGCCATCGTCCGGGCCGTGACCGCCATCCCCGGCCACGCGTGCTTTGGCGTATTCATGGGAATATTCTACGGCATCGCCAAGAAATATGACTACAGAGGCATGGCATCGGCTTCCCTGTTCATGAGGATCGTTGCGGTTGTGGCACCGGCTCTTTTGCACGGGGCATATGATTACATCGCCACCATGGAGGCCCAGGAAGGAAGCTGGTATTTCCTCGGGTTCGTCGCAGTGATGTTCCTGTTTACATACATTCTTGTGGGCAGGATCGCAAAGGCCGACCGACCAATAGCAAGATGAGGTTATTCGCAAGATGAGGCTATTCGCAAGATGAGGCTATTCGCAAAATCAAGGCTACTTGTTCATGAGGGGACGCTGCTAAACAGACAGAGATCGTGATTTTCCTTGGAAGATAGGTAGAGAGTGCCATTTTTTCCAAAACACAAGTTTTTTTGAAAATAAACCCGCACATTTTGCGATATATTTCCAAGCGCCTGACAGATTTCGACCAAAATCGATCTTTTTAAAGAATTTTGGAAAAAATCAAAAGAATTGATGGGAATATTTCCAAACGTTTCCCAACTATAGCAGCCAATCCGCGGGGAACATTGCTACATGCAGGAGAGAGCCTTCGCGCAGGAAGACGAGAGGTTAGGATATATATCATGGAAAAGAGATATCGGCTGTGCTTCTACGGAATGGTGCAGGGCGTGGGCTTCAGGTACACGGCCATGCACGCCGCAAACATGCACAGGCTGACAGGATATGTGAAAAATGAATATGACGGCTCTGTCACCTGCGAAGTCCAGGGGGATGAGGCGGCGATAGAGAGTTTTATCGCCACTATTCGCAGCGGAAGATTCATCGACATTTCCGGCATAGATCGGAAAGAATTGGAACCGGATCCGGACGAGCGGTCCTTTGATGTAAGATACTGATCGTTCGGGAAAAGAAAACGTGGCATCAGGCGTGAAAGAAGTTTGACGCCTAAACGCCGCCGCGCAGATCAAAAAAATAATGGATGCATGTCGGGTCTTGCGGACATGTATCAGGACAATATTGGCGACCGGATCACAGGATTTCAAAGATTTTGGCAAGGTGTTTCCACCGCCTTTGTCTGTCAGAACGAAGGAAGCATATAAATGGGATTATTTGAATTACTGCTTTTATCAATAGGTCTTGCCATGGACGCCTTTGCGGTATCCATCTGTAAAGGACTGTCCGCGGGCAAGCTTACCAAAAAAGAATATCTGCTCTGCGGTGTATGGTTTGGAACCTTCCAGGGCATGATGCCTCTTATCGGCTATCTTGTGGGCTCAAGATTCGAGAGACTTATCAGTATCGTAGCACCCTGGGTGGCGTTCATACTTCTGTCTCTGATCGGCGGCAACATGATCAAGGAAGCTCTGGGGCCGGAGGAAGATACTCCGCCCGGATTTGATGTTAAGACGATGTTCATGATGGCTGTGGCCACCAGCATCGATGCACTGGCGGTGGGTATCACCTTTGTTGCGGTTCCGGTAGAGGTATTTGAAGCAAGCCGCATCAGCAATGTTATCTTCGCGGTAATCGTAATTGGCGTTATCACCTTTGCTATCTCCATGATGGGAGTTAAGATCGGAAGCGTCTTCGGCGATCGCTACAAATCCGGCTCTGAGATCATGGGAGGAACGATCCTGATATTCATCGGCCTTCGCTCCCTCATTACTCACCTGGACAGCGCCAACACCCTGTCTGACACCGAGACCATATTCGGAATGCTCATTCCCCTTATCGGAACACTTCTCGGTTCACTCATAATCTATGCCAAGAAGGATCAGGTCTCGGACAACATGAGAGCAATCCTTGTGGGGGCCGGTTCAGGCATTATGCTTTCGGTAGGTGTCTGGGGCATGATCGAGCCTGCTGTGGACGGACTTTCCCAAAATGCTCACAGAGGTATCATTCCCGTTACCGTAAGCTTTTGCCTTGGAGTGCTCCTTCAGATCCTTCTTGATAAGCTGGTACCTCACACCCATGTTTATTCCGATATCACAGAAGGACCGGAAAGCCAGCTGAAACCTGAGATCAAGGCTGTTCTCAAAGAAGTAGTCCATCACACTCCCGAGGGTGTTGCCCTGGGGGCTATCTATGCTGCCCATTTCATGAAGACCGAGTGGATATCTTCATCGGTTGCCCTGGTGCTGGCAATTGCCATCGCACTTCAGAACATCCCCGAAGCCTTGAACGTATCCCTATGGCTTAGGGAAAATGGCGCAAAGACAGGCAAGGCCTTTCTTATGGGAGTTATTTCCGGAGCACCTATCCCGCTCCTTGGAATCATCACGGTGGTAGCGATAGTTCTTTTCCCGAACTTTCTGCCCTATATAATGGCGGTTTCCGGCGGAGCTCTGGTCTACACCACCATAGAGGAAATCCCTCAGATCGCCTTAAAGAAGGACAATGACAGAGGAGCCCTGGCCTTTACCATCGGCTTCGCCATTGTGATGTTCATGATCTTCCTGTGATTCCAAACGATGTCCTTGCGGCAGCAAGCACACCTACAGTACTTTCCATATCCTATGATGGAGGTCTACGGCATGGAGAGCGACATCATCACAGACCCTGCAACAGGCGACCCTTACGTGATCCCAAGAAGCAAGGTTAGCTGATTTTTATTGGCCCCATTGACGCATAGTGTAGAATGATATAAGATGTCATCCTCACATATTTGATGTGGGATGATGCGTTTACAGTTTGCAGGAAACCATGTTAATGGGAAATATTGAGAATGAAAGAAATAACTTTACAGGAACTTGAACAATTACAGAAAGACAGCTATCTTCTCGTTGATATAAGGGACGAAGCCGCCAGGAATTACGGCATGATGCCCGGGGCAGTAGCTGTTTCTTTTGACCGGGAATATGAAGAGGTGGAAAAAGATATAGCGGCTCTGCCTCAGGATAAGATCCTGGTTTTCTACTGCGACTACGGCAGAAAGACCAGAGATTTCGGGGATATCGCTTTCCTTGAAGATAGGGAGCATTACAGTCTTTCGGGCGGTTACACAGGATATGTGTGTGCCAAGGTTTCCGAGTTTGGAGACCTGGAGGAAAGGCGGGAAAAGGCCGAGCTCAGCATAAGGAAAAAATTCCATAAACAGCTCTTTTCACCCTTTGCAAAGGCCTGCAAGATGTATCACCTTATCGAGGAGGGGGACCACATTGCGGTCTGCATCTCCGGGGGAAAAGATTCTATGCTGATGGCCAAGCTTTTCCAGGAGATCCAAAAGCACAGGCAGTGCAATTTTGAGCTGACCTTCCTGGTGATGGACCCCGGCTACAACAAGGAGAACAGGGCCCTTATAGAGAGCAACGCCAAGGCGCTGGGAATTCCCGTTACCATATTTGAGAGCGAGATTTTTGATGCGGTGGATACCATTGAGAAGAATCCCTGCTATCTGTGCGCAAGGATGAGACGAGGCTACCTATACAGCAGAGCCAAAGAGCTTGGCTGTAACAAGATCGCCCTGGGTCATCACTACGACGATGTTATCGAGACCATCCTCATGGGAATGCTCCACGGAGCGCAGATCCAGACCATGATGCCCAAGCTTCACAGCACCAACTTCGAGGGCATGGAGCTGATAAGGCCACTGTACTTTGTCCGGGAGAGCGACATCTGCGCGTGGCGCGATTATAACGACCTACATTTTTTGCAGTGCGCCTGCCACTTCACCGAGACCTGCTCCACCTGCCACGAAGACGGCACTACTTCTTCCAAAAGGCTGGAGACCAAGAAACTCATCGCGAAGCTTAAGGAGACCAATCCCTATGTGGAGGCCAATATCTTTGCCAGCGTTGAGAATGTAAACCTGGACACCGTTATCTGCTACAAGAAAGACGGCGTGCGGCATCATTTTTTGGATGATTATGAGAACTGATGAAAGTGATAAGATTCCCCTAAGGTAGACAATGGAAATATCCAAAGTCTCCTTTAGGGGGATTTTTTATATAATAAGAAATCCTTTCTTGCGGTATAATAAAATGAGTCGTCGAAATGTTTTTGGGTGACCTATATAAGGAGGGAACCATGGCTGATATGGATTACTGGCATGAATATAAGGAAATGCCCGATGAGGCAAAAGAAGAGCTTAAGTCATTTGTAAAGGGAGACTTTGTTCAGATGCTTCATCCTGAAGAAGGCGAGAGTGTTGCGCTTCTTAGAGTCAGCAGCGAGATTTTTAACAGAGCCTTTGCCTTTAACAGGAAATATCTTTTCCGCGGTGACTATACTGCGCCCCCGGAGGAGAACAGTTACGGGGATGATGAATGTTTTTTGACCGAGGACGGACTTGCAGGCTTCTCCATAACCCAGAGCAACTGGCTGGTGTCTTTGTACTCCAATGAGCCCTGGAAGGGGTTCCTTGGGATGGTGGTGCCTCTTTTGCAGAGGGTGACCAAGCTGGTGTGCATCGTGAACGATGAAAACGAGGACCTGGTCAATGCCTACAGCCATGCCCTTGGCTTTAAGATCATCGCCCGCACGGTGGACGACAAGGAGATCATGACCGAGTACTACGGCGAGGAATTCATTGAGAATTTCGTCCGGAACTACGGCCATCCTCATCATGTCTTCATGTATCGCCCAAGGACTGAGGATGAGGAGATTGAGATAAAGGTTTTTGAAGACTATTTCGAGGCTGAGGCCTACGTTGATAAGGAGGTATTATAAGTGGATATTTTCTTCAGTTATCGACGGGACGGCGGCCTGGAGCTCACAAGGTCTCTGAAAATGGCGCTGAACAAAAAGGGCTACACAACCTTTTTTGACAACGATTCTATAGGAAGCGGGGAGTTCCCCACCCAGATCCTCAACAATATAGAGAGGTCCGACAACTTCGTTCTGATACTGTCTTCCGGAGCGTTGGACCGCTGCAGGAATGAGGGCGACTGGGTGCGCAGGGAGATCGAGCACGCGGTCAAATTCGGGAAGAACATTATTCCCGTGTTCAGTCCGGAATACGAGAGCCCCGCGGACCTTCCGGTGAATGTAAAAAAGGCATTGGATTATCAGGGAGTTTACTACAACCCCATGCAGTTCAATGCTGCCATTAACGATATCGTAAAGCTCTTAAGGGATGAGAACGGCAAAGCCCTGCGGGTTCGCAAGAAGAGGAATGTTTCAAATTTCTTTTACGCGGAAGGAATGTCTCCCGAAGAGAGGAAGCGCATCTCCCACGATTATGAGTCTGTTAAGAAGACGGAAAAAGAGATCTGGGACAAGCTCCTTGAGGGCAAAGAAAACCTTACGCTTTTTGCGCCTGCAGTCTATGACGCGGACACCTACATGAAGAAGTACAACAGGCCTGAGTTTGCTCATGTTTTCAGCCTTGTGAACACCGAGAAGGAGTGCGAGGAGGCCAACGAGAAGTACGGCAACGACGGCGCAAACCGCTTCTACGTTGGCAATATGGAGCACAGCAATTTCGAGGATGAGATGGACCAGATCATGTCCGACAATGAGATCCGCGGATTTGATTTTGTGGATCTTACCCTGATCCTCAGGGATTCCAGCGATCCTTCCAGGAAGCTGCGGCAGGTAGTGGACAGGATGAACCCCGGCGGGATCGTGTATATAAGGGAGTTCGACCACGACTGCGCCCTGGCTTATCCCGATGAGGACGGCAGATTCGAGCACATCCTTGAGCTCATCAACTACGATAAATATTCCGGTGACTTCTATGCCGGAAGGAAGGTCTACGCCCAGATGCTGGACGCATATCTTGAGGACATCGTCCTTGTGGATTCCAGCATTTCCACGGTGGGACTTACAAGGAAAGAGAGGGGCACTCTGTTTGAGGCACTGTTCTCCTACGTTCCACGTGAGTACACCGCGCTGGTCAAGGAGGACCCGGACAACAAAGCCTACAAGGACGCCCAGGACTGGCTCACAGAGAATTATGATTCCATGAAGCGTGAATTCATGGGCGACAATTTCTTTTACCGGGCAGGGTACATGTTCTTCTACGGATATGTGCCGGAGTAATGCGGCCCAGCGGCACGCGGGCTTAAAGCGGAGTAATGTAGCCCCGGCGGGCAATTAAGAAGTCCGGGAAAAGAGATCCCGGCTGAAAATATACGAATATTTAAGGAGAACTGCGTAATTATGCGAAAGGCACGCAATGAGAAAGAAAATGCGATCAGGGAGAAGATGATCGCTGAGCTGTATGCAAACGAGTTTAACAAATTCATCGGATTCGAGATTCTGGAGCTGAGCCCCACCTACAGCAAATCCAGGATCAAGTGCGACAAGAGGCTGCACAATTCCTACGGAAGCATCCACGGCGGTGCGCTTCTGTCCATCGTAGACGCCATGGCCGGCGCCACCGGCAGCATGAGCGGATATTATGTCACAACCGTTTCGGCGAATCTGAATTTTCTTTTGCCCGCAGTGAACACGGAGTACATCTACTGCGAGTGCATGAAGCTCAAAACCGGCAAGCACATCCTGGTGTTTGACATAAGAGTTACGGACGACGAAGGAAACCTTCTGGACAGCGGAGAATTTTCATTCTTTGCCAGCAAGGTGCCGGTGCTGGGCGACAGCAGGATGTTCTAAGAGGAGGCAATGGCCGGCGCGGGTTGCGCATCACACAGGAAAGGACACACATATGAAATACGGAGAGTCATCATTCGACATACTTTATCTTTTGTTTGCCATCATCAGCGGCTGCATCATCCTTAGCCGGGCCAAAAACCCGACGCAGAAACTCATGGGCATCGCTGCTCTGGTGCTGGGCTGCGGCGACGCTTTTCACCTGGTGCCCAGGGTTTTGAACTACTTTACAGACCTTGACATGACTGCGCCTCTGGGTGTTGGAAAGCTCGTCACCTCCATCACCATGACGGTTTTCTATGTGCTTCTTTACTATGTCTGGCAGGGATATTACAGGCAGAGCGGCAGCAGGAACCTGACGATTGCTATCTGGTGTCTTGCTGTGATCCGGGTAGTGCTGTGTCTTTTCCCGCAGAACGGGTGGTTTGAGAACAGCAGCGACATGACCTGGGGCATCATAAGGAATGTTCCCTTTGTGATCCTGGGCGCCATCATCTGCTATCTCTATTTTGTAAAAAGAGCTGACGACAGAACCTTCAGGCTGCTTTGGCTCTACATTCTTTTGTCCTTTGCTTTCTATATTCCCGTTGCTGTGGGAGCAGGGATCGTGCCGATGCTGGGAATGCTGATGCTTCCCAAGACAATCTGCTATATCCTGATGATCGTTGCTTTCCTGAAAGCGCAGAAAAATAACGCCTGACGGGGGCATCGAAAGAGGAGCGGATTTCATGATTTACATCGGTTGTCACCTGACAGTTACAAACGGATACGAGGCCATGGGCCATCAGATGGTGGACTTTGGCGGAAGCACTTTCGCCTGGTTCACAAGAAATCCCAGGGGCGGCAAGTCCAAGGACATTGTACCTGAGGATGTTCAGGCGCTGCAGAAGGTTATTGAGGAGAATAAATTTGGGAAGCTGGTTGCCCACGGAAGCTACACCATGAACCTATGCTCCGCTAATCCTGAGACACGGGCCAACGGCCTTGATATGCTGGAAAAAGACCTAGCCAAGATGGAATATCTACCGGGACAGTACTACAATTTCCATCCGGGTTCACACACCGGGCAGGGAGTGGAGACCGGGATTGAGCAGATTGCCAAAGGGCTGAATAAGGCTCTTTTCCCTGAAATGAAAACCACGGTGCTGCTTGAGACCATGGCAGGTAAGGGCTCGGAAGTCGGCAGGAATTTTGAGGAGATTCGGGCCATCATTGACAGGGTGGAGCTTAATGAGAAACTCGGGGTGTGCTTTGATACCTGCCACACTTGGGATTCCGGCTATGATATTGTAAATGACCTGGACGGAGTTCTTGATGAGTTTGACAGGATCCTCGGCCTTGAGAGGCTTAGGGCTGTGCACTTCAACGACAGCAAAAATCCCTGCGGAGCCGCCAAGGACCGCCACGAGAAGCTGGGGCAGGGGGGCATCGGCATGGAGGCCATGAAGCGCTTCGCTACGCATCCTGTTTTTGAGGGACTTCCATTTATCCTGGAGACCCCCAACGATGACGAGGGGTATATTCAGGAGATTGCCACAGTAAAGAGCTGGTTTGAATGAAGGGATGGACTCGGCAGGAATGCCGGCTGTGATCAGGTGCCGGTTTGAGTAGAGGAGTTAGCTGTTATCCGGAAAAATAGCTTTGAAGTGAGATGTTAGCATATGCTAAAAATATACTTGCAAATACAGGAAAAGTATGTATAATTAGATTGTACACAATTTAATAAGCTAAAACGTAATAAAGAATGCAAAAAAATAATTGAAAAATGCACCCAAACACAGCAAAGGAGAAAATCATGAGCATAGCAGTCAGATACTATTCAAGATCGGGAAACACTAAGAAAGTGGCAGAGTACATTGCAGAGGCTGCCGGAGTTAACGCGGTTTCAGTTGATTCTAAAGACGCAGCTTTGACTGAAAAGGCAGATGTTCTTTTCATAGGCGGCGCGCTATACGCTTATGGAATAGATGAAAATCTCAAGAAGTATCTGGATACTTTGTCTGCAGACAAGGTTGGAAAGGCAGTAGTGTTCTCAACTTCATGGCTTTCCAAACATGCACTGGACGTTATCAAGAAGTCTCTTTCAGACAAGGGTATTTCTGTAGAAAGCCAGACACTGTACTTCAAAAGCAAGGCAGTTGACAGCTGCAAGGACGAGACATTGAAGTTTGCGAAGAAGTTCATCTGATCGCGGGCCGCATCATCACTAAAAGGTCTAACTGATCGCGGGCCGCACCCATGAAAGTTTCATTTGAGCATAAGGCCGCACCCAAAAAGAAGTTCAATTGACAGGAACAATATGAGATATGTCTAAGGAGGACAAATCAATGATTTACGATTACACACTGAAAACAGGAAATGGCGAAGAACTTAATCTTGCCGACTACAAGGGCAAGGTTATCATGGTGGTAAACACTGCGACAGGCTGCGGCTTCACACCTCAGTACGCACCTATTGAGCAGATGTACACTCAGTACCACGACCGGGGGCTTGAGATAGTGGACATCCCCTGCAACCAGTTTGGAGCACAGGCTCCCGGAACAGATGAAGAGATCCATGAGTTCTGCACACTCCATTACAACACCACATTTCCTCAGATGGCCAAGGCCGATGTAAATGGCGAGAACGAGCTTCCTCTTTATACATACCTTAAGTCCCAGAAGGGATTCGAGGGCTTCCAGGAGCACGAGTTCAAGGCCCTTCTTGAGAAGATGTTTGCAGAGGCGGATTCCGATTGGGACAAGAAGCCCGACATCAAGTGGAACTTCACCAAGTTCATAATTGACCGTGACGGCAATGTTGTTGCAAGATTCGAGCCCACAGCTGACGTAGCTGACGTTGAGGCTTGCATCAAAGCACTTCTGTAATAGATTTTGTTTCCACCTTCACATAAAATGAAATGAAATACCCTGCCATGAACCTTTGGCCTCAGCTGAGTCCTTGGTCCGTGGCAGGGTATTTTTATGGCATCGCGGGAGAAAATCCCGCCGGCCGCATTCTCTTATAAAGGGTATCCGCTTATCCCTCGATAGCTATCAGGTTCTTCTCGGGAATCTTCTTCTCCATAGCCTTTTTTGGAATTGTCAGGGTCAGAACGCCGTGTCTGTAGTTGGCTTCAATGTCGCCCTTTTCAACATTCTCACCGATGTAGAAGCTTCTTGTCATGGAACCTGCATATCTCTCCTGACGGATGAGTTTGCCCTTTTTGTTGTTCTCATCCCGGTCAAGACCCTTGGCGGCGTTGATCGTGATGTATCCGTTGTCCAGCTCTACTGTAATCTCTTCTTTCTTGAAGCCGGGAAGATCAATAGAAACCTCGTAGTTGTCATCCTTCTCACGGATATCGGTCTTCATCATCCTTGATGCCTTACGGCCATAGAGCTTACGCTCCATGCCACGTTCCATGTCGTCGAATTCCTTCATGTAAGGGAATCCAAAAAGATCGTCTATTAAGTTTTCTTCAAAAATACTGGGTGCTAACATAATGCTTACCTCCTTTGCACATAAACAATTGGTTAACTGTTAATGAGCATTGGGACGGAGGGTTTAGATCTTAGGAAACTGAAAGTCCTAACAGTCTTCTCTGTTCCTTTGTTCTATAAGTACTATAACACCGCAATTAGCACTCGTCAACAGAGAGTGCTAATTTAGATAATAAAGTATTGCCTGATACAATACGGATTTAACATTTTACCCATCTATAAAATTCGTCCAGGCGTGTTCTTCAGTCTTCGGGAGGCCAAATTTCTCTTTTCCCAAGGCAATGCTCTTAATGAGGAAGGACATGTTTCTTGCCAGAACTCTAACGGTCTGCAGACCTTCAAGATCCTTTGCAGCCTGACCCTTTGCGGCGCCGTGAACGCTGTTCCAGTATTGGCTGGAAGCAACGGGCATGTTGCTGATGGTGAAATACTTGTTGAGCTCATCAAAAGTGGCTGAGCATCCGCCTCTTCTGGCAACAACAACACTTGCTCCCACCTTCATGGTCTTGTCAAAATCGGTGCTGTAGAACAGCCTGTCAAGGCATGCAATAAGTGTCGCATTTGCGGATGCGTAGTACACGGGAGAAGCCACAACCAGCCCGTCGGCTGCCTCAAACTTAGGCGCCAGTTCATTGACAACATCGTCGAAAACGCATTTGCCGGTCTCTTCGCAGCTTCCGCAGGCAACGCAGCCTCTTACATCTTTATTGCCGATCTGAGCAACCTCTGCCTCTATTCCTTCTTCATGAAATATCTTAACCATTTCATCGACGGCCATTGATGTATTGCCGCTCACTCTGGGACTTCCGTTGATAATAAGTACCTTCATTACGATCACCTCCATATGACTATTATATATGCATATTATAGCAGGAGAAGAGCCTTGGGATCATCTGCAGCGAGGATGCCTGAAGCTAAGCGCCTAAAATCATGCTTCATTCACAAGCTTTCCCGTCATATACTCCGGCGTCAGCTCAAGGCACAGCGTTCTTGCCAAAGACCCCTTGATCTCACGTTCAATATACTCTTCGTCATCAGTGAATTTATAGCTGAGCTTCCTGCACAGTTCCTCTGCTTTGGCTAAATCCTCCACCGGCCTCATGCGCCCGAAGACAATGACACTGTTGATGTTCAGAGCCCACTCCCCTTCCTTGCGATAGCCCTCATCATAGACGCAGTAGCTGACCTTGTCGCATGCCCGAATGGCATCGATCCTGTGGCCTTCCATGGCACCGTGGAAATAGAGCTTCCCGTTTTCCTCGCAGTACCAGTGATTCAGCGGCATTCCGTAAGGATACCCGTCATCCCCGATGACAGAGAGAACGCCTCTTTTTTCATTCTTCAAAATCTCTATGCATTTCTCATCAGAGATCTGCTGACCAAATCTTCTCATTTTTCTGAACATAGTTTACCTCACTCTTTTGCAAGTAATTTCAGGCCGATAATTCCAACCAGGATCAGCATAACACATATGACCTGCGCCGTGGTGAGTTTTTCCCGGAAAAGAAATACTCCAAGCACCGTAGTTCCGACAATGCCCATCCCGGTCCACATGGCGTAAGCTGTGCCCAGAGGCAGGCTTTTGAGAGCCATTGACAAGAACACCGCGCTGGCAATGTATCCCACCGCGGTCACAACAGACGGGAAAAGAACCGTGAACCCATTCGAATATTTCATGGCAATCGCCCATCCGATCTCAAATAATCCGGCCAACAACAAAATGATCCACTGCATCTTAAAAACCTCCTGATAATAAAAATCGCCACTTCCTCATCTGCTATGACCTGACGACGAGGAAATGACGTTGATCCCGTTACTCGGTAGCAACAGGCGTCGTTTGAATTTAATTATTGATAATTGTAAATGAAACGGGGATTTTGTCAACTGAGTGCGATTCTTAAGAATAATAGAGAAAAATAGATTGATCAGGATTGTGAGATTTGACTGCCATGATCATGAGGTAAGCGTTCATGCATAGCTTCCGCTTTCTTCCGTGAAGGACTGCTATAATTTGCAGATGCACATAGCCCCGCTTACGCTTTCAAGACAGTGAGTAAAGCAACTGCGATTTTGTGGATAATAGGCATCATTCTTGCCATAGTAACCAGGGATGAGCCTGGAGCTCTTTTGATCTATCTGATGTTTGCGTTATTGGGAAAGCTGTCGGTAGCTTTTTAAAAATCCCTGTTTACATTTGTGTTGGTAATGGAAGCATCCAAGCGGACTTACATCTGGTAGTTTAATAGAAAATAGCGGTGGATTACAAGATTTCGATGATTTCTAAAAGGTGTTTCCACCGCATTTGTTAATTATGGAGCTTTGCGGTGGAAATATTTGCGAAATAACGCATAGAATGCACGAAGTGCAAACGCTATAACGATAAGCGAGTGCTCAAACAGGCCTTTTATCGATATAACGTTAAGATTTTGGGCTATTTTACCTACTCAATTGGTCTGTAGATTACTTTGCGTTGGAAAGGGCTCAATTCACATGCCCATCGCCCAGCCATGCCCATCGCCCAGCCATGCCCATCGCCCTGCCGCGTCCAATCCCAAGGCAGAGGCGATCAGGAAAGCTCCGGATGAAGTGGTGGCCATGGCAATACGGGACGCGATTCTTAATGACAAGACGGGCGGAAAGTAGCTTCGGGCGCTGACTAGAAATTTTTTTTCAAAAAATATCAGATTTTTTTGCCACACATTTTTTACCCTCGTATAAATAATCAGTTGTGCAACAGAGATTTAATAATGTTTTAAGAAACTTTGTTGCAATAACGAGTTACAATATGAACGTTGTGAGAACACAGATACGAGGAGGAAATGAAAATGAAATCAAACGTAATTAGGAGCATCGTTACAGGAGCATGTGCAGTAATGCTGGTAGCATCACTTACAGCTTGCGGCAATTCAAACGAGGTTGCCGGACAGGAAGTTGCTGAGCAGGTTGAAGATGCAGCAGAGCAGGTTGAGGAAGTTACTGAGGAAGTTACAGAGGAAATGCCCAATCTTGAAGAGGAGATCCAGAACGTACAGGACACACTGACATTCATGGGCGGACTTAAGACCGCTGAGGGTGCTGACAAGGCTATCGACATCGCAATGTTCAGAAACGAGAACGGCGATATCATCTATATCTACGAGGAAGATGGCAGCCTTGACTATGGAATGTATACAACAGAGACAACAACTACCGAAGATGGAAGAGAGTATTCTAAGATCGAGGGCGGCCTCGGAACATACGGCTACTACTTCAACGAGGACCTTGTAACAGGTATCATCGTGGACACTGAAGGTAATGTCTATGACGCAGTTGAGCTTGATGAGGCCGGTGCAAGAGAATATGTAAGCAAGACTCTCGGTGGCTGATAAGTGAGCAAAATATAAATATTTTTCTTGAAAACAATTTTCTTTTACATTAGCCTTTTCTTAGGATGTTTAAAACATTCCTAAGAGGAGGCTTTTTTGATGAGCGGCGGCACAGAGTTAAGACTTTAGATGCAGTGAATCCCAATTCTGTGATCACGGCCGTTTTAAGGGGGTATTGGGGATGAAACTACTTATACATGACCTGAACGAAACTGAGTGGAACAAGATATCACAGGACTACGCCGGATGGAGGGTGATATCAGACAATGGCAGCATCAGGCCCTGCGCAGGCTGCTTTGGCTGCTGGCTGAGAACCCCGGGGGAGTGCGTCATAAAAGACGGTTACGACCGTATGGGAGCTCTCATTCATGAGGCTGATGAGATGGTCATCATGTCACGCTATACCTACGGCGGATTCAGCAGGTTTGTTAAGAACGTCATGGACCGGAGCATTGGCCTGGTACTTCCGTATTTTGAGATCAAAGATGGCGAAATGCACCACAGGAAGCGTTACCCTGAGGATAAGGCAGTTACCTTTATTTTCCGGGGAAAAGAGCTGTCGCCGGAAGACAAGGCTGATGCAAAAGCCTACGTGGAAGCAGTCTGCCGCAATTTCCATGCAACCATAAAAGATATAAAGTTTGAAGAGGACAACAGCCCTGCGTCTAAAGCAAACGAGCCCCAAAAGAGTCCGAATGCAGACGGGAAGACAGTCCTTTTAAACGGGAGTCCCAGAGGAGATAACGCCAATAGCAAACGCTTTTTGGACACTCTCTCCGGATTCATCCGGGGCGAAAAAGAGACGGTCAATCTTTCTGCTTATCAGAATAAGCCTGATGAGCTTGTCGCAGTGCTTGCAGACTGCGAGAGAATAGTTCTCGCTTTCCCCATGTATGTGGATGGAATCCCCTCACCGCTTCTTGGGATAATGGAGAAACTGCAAAACTGCGCATCAGGAAACAAGAAGATATATGCCGTCGTCAACATGGGATTCTATGAGAGTAGGCAGATAAAAAATGTACTGAAGCAGATCCGCAATTGGTGCGGCTTGTGCGGTTATTCTTACTGCGGAGCTGTTGCCATAGGCGCAGGCGAGATGATGGGGCAGCTCATTAAGGTCATAAACGCTCCGGGTGGCCCCGTCAAATATGTATTTGAGGCGCTTCGTACTCTCGGGGATGCAATAAACAGATCCGCTTCGATTGAGGATATCTATGCGGATGCATACAGGTTCCCAAGGTCCGCATATATTTTTATGGCCCATTCCGGCTGGAGAAAAGCCTGCAAAAATAACGGATTAAGAAAGAAGGACCTGCTAAGACAGGGTTAATAGTGGTAGCATGAATAATGTAGATTATTACAACAAAAATGCAGATGCTTTCTTTGAGGGAAGCATCAATTCGGATATGTCAAAAGCGATAGGGAAGTTCACAGCTCTTTTGCCGGAGCCTGTTTGTGCTTATAATAGAGGGCATGACAGATATGGACAAGTATCGGGGGATTACAAATGGGCAATGAAAACGGAACCTGGATCATGTACGGCGTTGACTGGAACGACCCTGAATGCCTGCACAGCGTCCGGGATGCCATCAACTACATAAATGAGGTGGGATTCCTTCCACTTTTCAAAAACGATATCCCGGGATTCTCTCTGGAGGAGCGCACAGTGCCGGGCTACTGGTGGTGCGGCGATCCGGAGATTGACCCCTGGGAGTGGCGCGAAGTGATAGCAAGAAGCGGCGAAGTTGCCTATGGCAAATTTTTTGAGAAAAAGGCGGGATTCATCTCTAAAGAGTGGCTTCCTTATTTTGCCAACTACAGGCGTGACGGCTATGACTTCGATGCGCTGTGGGATGACGAAAAGGCCTCAAGGCGCCAGAAGAAGATAATGGATCTGTTCGATACAGACAGCGAGATCTACTCCAATGAGATCAAGGCCAGAGCCGGTTTTGGCAAGGGCGGCGAGAAGGGCTTTGAAGGGACCCTGACGGATCTTCAGATGAAGACCTATCTTTGCGTTCGGGAGTTTCGCCAGAGGAAGAACAAAAAAGGCCAGTACTACGGCTGGCCCATCGCAATCTACTGTAAGCCGGAGTCCATCTGGGGCTATGAGCATATGACGAGCCGGTACAGCGAGAGCCCTGCCGATTCGCGGGAAGCAATCATCCGGCATATGATGGATCTTTACCCTATTGCCGGGGAGAAGGCTATAAAGAAACTGGTGTAATTTAAAAGGAGACCGCATGAAGCATTTCTCGGTTATGATCAAACCTGCATCTTCTGCCTGCAACTTAAGGTGCAGGTATTGTTTTTATGAGGACGAGGCATCGTCAAGGTCCACAACTTCATATGGAATTATGCAAAAAGACATTATGGAAGCCGTGATCGACAACGTGTTTACAGGTCTTATGGGAAAAGACGAAGTGACCTTCGCTTTCCGGGGCGGCGAACCCACCGTTGCGGGAATCGGCTTTTTCAGGGACTTTGCGGACTACGTGGACCGGAAGAAAAGCACCACGGCGTATCCTACAATATCCTCAGTACACTGACAGAGGAGCTTGCTGGATATCCCCGTAAAGTCTGGGATTTCATCGTCAAAAACGACTACGAATACGTTCAGTTCACACCCTGCATGGACGGCCGCGAGGGCGGCCCCTTCCATGCAAGAGGACATTTTGAGGAGTATCACGACAGGCTGGTAAAGACCGGAAGGCAGGAGGCAGCAGACCTGCTAGCCCGCAAAGAAGAGGCCTACAAGCCTGTAACAGAGCGAAATGAAAAATAACAAGTTAGTAGTATTATTCTTTGAAACTTTAAAAATAAGCGCTTTTACTTTCGGAGGGGGATTTGTCATAATCCCCCTTCTGCAGCGCAAATTTGTAGAAAACCTGAAATGGATAGATGAAGAGGGAATGCTGGATATGACAGCCATCGCTCAGTCAACTCCGGGGCCTGTTGCCGTAAATGTGGCTATCCTTGCGGGTTACCATGTGGCGGGAATTCCAGGTGCGGCTATTTCCGTGCTGGGGACCATCATTCCGCCTCTTTTTATAATCTCTCTTATTTCCATGTTCTATAACACCTTCAGGAACAATATCTATGTCAACATCGCCATGGCAGGAATGCTCTGCGGCGTTGCTGCCGTGATCCTGGACGTTGTTATCAGTATGCTGGGCCTTCTTTTTAAGGGAAAAGACAAAACGATTGCAGGAAGGATCATTTCCTTAGCCATGCTGGTTGCTGCCTTTGTGGCCAACAGATTTCTGAAGATCAACATAATCTTCATCATTCTGGCCAGCGGAGTTATCGGACTTATGATGTATCTTTTCGGAAATCGGAAAGACCGCAGAAAGGGGGAAGACAATGAAGATATTACTTGAGCTTTTTCTTTCCTTCTTTCATATAGGGATTCTCAGCTTCGGAGGCGGATACGCGGCAATGCCTCTTATCAAGGAGCAGGTGGTTGAACTCCATGGATGGCTGTCCATGGCCGGATTTGCGGATATCATCACCATCGCGGAGATGACTCCCGGCCCCATTGCAGTGAACTGTGCCACCTTTGTCGGTATACAGGTTGCGGGGATTCCCGGCGCTTTGGTTGCCACAGCGGGAAATATCACCCCGTCATGCATCATTGTCACCGCCCTGGCTTACGTGTATTACAAGTACAGAGGCCTTGATGCTGTAAAAGCAGTCCTGGCATCTCTTCGTCCTGCCATAATCGCAATGATTGCCTCAGCAGGACTCACTCTTTTGACCTTGTCTCTGGCTCCGGACAAAGACTTTTTTCCCATAAAAGCGGATCTTCCGGTGGATCCCATTGCGCTGGCAATTTTCGCAGCAGCTTTTATCGCAGGAAGATGCATTAAGGTAAAGGGGCAGAAGATCAGCCCCATGTGGATCATCGCAGGCTCGGGAGTTATGGGGCTTATCCTGTACGGAATTTTCTGATCCCATTAAGAGGTGGATCTGATGTGGAAGTGAACAGGCTGCAGGGCATAGACCAGTCGGCGCATCCTCTGACGCCTTCAGCAAAATGACCCGGGAGCTTACTTCCATTTACGAGGCCCCTTTTTATTTTGCCAAAAAAGTGAATTACGCTGCCAAAGTCTCAGCATTTGCGATATTTCTTTTGCCCTTCCGAGGATATAATAAAATCAAATCTAAGCATTACGAGGCGATTGTTTTAGAAGGGAGGTTGCAAATGAGAGGCAAAAGGCTTATTGATTGGATAATACTCGCGGTTCTTGTTATCTACGTGATTTCGCCGGCAGATCTTTTACCCGGACCTGTTGACGACGTGATAGCAATTCTCTTGTACCTGGCTGCCAATAAGAAAGACTTGAAGATTGGCAGAAAAGACGATGACATTGAAGTGATAGACGTCGATGGGAGAGAGATTTAACATAGGGGATTTTCGGGAAGAGCTCTTATCCACATATTGGATAGGGGCTTTTCCTGCTGTATAGAATGATGAGGTGGTAGCATTCTGTTGCATATCCTGGGCGGTATTATACGCGACAATGCTTAGTTTCATACTTTTTTTAGACGAGCTAGCGTAAAGTTTTTGTAGGATTAATTGAAAAGAGGGAGTTCCTTCGTGATATAGTTGATATTTGGGTGTCCA
>SVGA01000012.1 GCA_015056575.1 Butyrivibrio sp. | reverse complement strand
TCAGCTGGGAGAGCATCTGCCTTACAAGCAGAGGGTCACAGGTTCGAGCCCTGTAGGCCCCACTAACGCGATATGTATCATGCATATCGCGTATTTTTTACCAAAATTAAATATGGTAAATGCCGGCGTGGCGGAACTGGCAGACGCCCGGGACTTAAAATCCCGTGGGTAGTGATACCCGTACCGGTTCGATCCCGGTCGCCGGCAGTTATTGGCTTTATCTACTTCTTGTAGGTAAAGCCCTTTTTTGTACTCACGGGATTTATAGCACTTTAAGGAGGTGTCCCATGAGCAAGAAAATAACCATGAAAACAGAAGAACAAACATTAAAAACGGCGTTTGATATGTTTATTCGTCGCTGTAAAGTAAAGAATCTGAGTGAAGAATCTATATCATCATACAGAATAAGATAAAACCATTTATTGAATATTACGGGAAGAATCCCCGTTATTATCAATAAATAAAAATATTAATAAAGATTTTGACAAGTTTAATGCTTTGGATAGTTTAAAGACTGATACCAAAATTAGAATGAAATGAGAACAATCTGTCGGCGGTGATGTTATTAAAAATTATAAATCAATCCCGCCGACTGTTCTTCTCGAGAGAGCAAATACGAATACGGTTAAGAATATGTTTTGCAAAGGAAGAATCTCTGCCATAATATTCATCCACTACATGGAAATTCTTACGTTTCTTATGCCTGATAAAGTGTCTTTTAGATACTCCTGATTCAATCTTCAGACAGTCAAAAAAAGCATATAAAGTCCCGTATATATACCCCATCTTACCGGCTATTTTCATCATGGTCGTTTCCTCTGCCTTGAGGTACGCCTTATACTGCTCAGGTGTCGTTATAGGGAAATTGATGATTTTATCCTCAGTCATAATACCTTCCTCCAAGTATAACAATTGCATATACCAATATTAAACAACGCTTCTGAAAAATTAGCAATGTAAAACCTAGCGGAGCGTATAAACAAAGGGGAGGATTCGCCTGGGGAGTGTAACGCCACATTGAGAACCGTCGGAGACGCCCCCCACGGCGAGTGGGCACTCCCTAAGCTCTGCTTAGGAATAGAGTGCTATACTTATAATAAGTGGTAAAAATACTGTCTTAAACATATCTAATGGCTCTTTTCTGTTATATTAAAAATATGTTTTTGTTGGAGGGTGTTCGATGAAGCTTATTGTTATAGATGTACAAAAAGGAATCACCGATGAAAGACTATATGATTTTGACGGATTCATAAAGAATGTGACAAGTATTATTGATGCTGCAAGGAAGAATAATGTTGAGATTATTTATGTTCAGCATGATGATGGCCCTGGAACTGGCTTTTCTTTTGGTGACAAGGATTTTGAGATAGCTGATCAGGTGGCTCCAAAAGAAAATGAGAAGATTTTCATAAAGACGATAAACAGCTGCTTTGGCAATAATGATCTTGCAAATTATCTCAGAGAATCCAAAGAAAAAGACTTGATGATAGTCGGATTGCAGACGAACTTTTGTATTGATGCCTCTGTGAAATCGGCTTTTGAAAGGGGATACAAGGTAATAGTTCCGAAAGGTACCAATTCTACTTTCGACAGTGATTACATGGATAGAGAAACTACTTACAAGTATTATAACGATATGATGTGGCCGGAAAGATTTGCAAGCTGCATCTCTGTTGATGAAGCAATTAAGATGATAGAGGATTTGCGATGAAGCTGGATAACATAGAATGGCTCTTTTTTGATGTTGGCTCAACTTTGGTAAGTGAGGAAAAGCCATTTTTACATAGACTACACGAAATTGCTGATGCTGTTAATGAACCTTTTGATGCGATACAGAATAAGGTTACTCAGCTTTATAAGGAAAAGAAAAAGGGAGAACGAGTGCTGATTCAGGAATACGGAATAGAAAGACCTCGCTGGAGAAGTGAAGATGAGGAATTGTTTCCGGAGTCATATGAGTGCCTTGAGCGATTGAGTAAGGAATATAAAATTGGAGTCATTGCTAATCAGCTTCCGGGAACAGCAGCCAGATTAGAAAAGCATGGTGTTTTAAAGTTCATAGATATTGTCATTGCTTCTGCAGAAGAAGGATTAGAGAAGCCGGACAGGAGAATATTTGAACTTGCTTATCAAGAGCTAGTTGTAAGCCTGAGAATGCTGTCATGATCGGAGATAGGGTTGATAATGACATAATACCTGCTAAGAAAATAGGTATGAAGACTGTTCGTGTGAAGCAAGGGATGTGGAAATACTGGGATGCTCTTGGCGAAGAGGAACAGGCAGATTTTGAGGTGGATGATCTGAACGCGATAATAGAGCTGTTAGGATCGTCATGAAATCTTAATGGATTTTGCAATGAAGGATTATTATTTGGTAAATAAACTGGTTGACAACTATAACTTCACTCGCGATTCATTGAAAAGTTTTAGGCGGTATCAGGAAGTATAAGGTGGACCTTCAGAAATAATGCTATTCTGAGGGTCTATTTCATGTAGAAAATTAATCTATATTTTTTGTTATTCTCCGCACATTTTACATGGCTCATCCGTTAATCATTATGAAGGGAGGTTGAAAAAGGTATCCATGGACTTAGAAAATGCTTACGACAAAATATACCGGTATGTCTATTTCAGGATAAAGGACCAGACAGTAGCTGAAGATATCACCCAGGAAACTTTCCTTCGATTTATCAGTCAGAAAGGCAATATACACGATTACGAGATGAAGTATCTCTACACCATTGCCAGGAACCTGTGCATAGATGAGTTCAGGCGGGTGAAGCCTGATTATCTTTCAGAAGATTATGAGCATATAGCATCCGCGCAAGGAGACTCACTGGAGGAACAAATGTCAATAAGGGATGCGGTATCAAAACTCCCTGTGGCGGATCAGGAGATATTATTGCTACGACATGTCAATAATGAATCAGTTGGCACTATCAGTAAGACGTTGGGAATTTCAAGATTTGCCTTATACAGGCGGCTGAAAAGTGCTGAGGATAAGCTTCGAGATAGTTTGGAGGCGAGCGATTATGAAAAATGAATTGAAAGATGCGTTAAACATGGCGTTTGATGCTCCAGAGCCAAAGAATAAGCATGTATTTTTGAAAAACTTAAGACCAAGAGAAGTGGGCATGATAGAAATGCTGTTTCAGCAGGTAAGATACATACGGGTGTCAGTGTGGATTATGACTGTAGTGATTATAGCACTTGCTATATTGGGTTCCTGTATGCACCGTGAAGAAACAGGAGAACTGATTCCTGTAATAATGCCATTTCTGGCGGCTGTTTCAGTACTCGAAAACAACAGAACCAGGAAATATGGAATGTCTGAGCTGGAAATGGTCACACGGTTTTCATTAAGGAGCGTGATCTTTGCGAGGATGCTGATTCTTGGATTAGCTTTTTTATTCATGATTGCGATTACATCCCCGATTCTGGTGATGGCGTTTGGTGGTGAAATGCTTGTGACAGCAATGCATATGCTGATTCCGTATCTCGTGACAATGACCATTAGCTTACAGATTGAGCGTAGCATATGGGGAAGAAGGCTTGAATATGGAACACTGGCAATAGCAATGCTCATCACAGCCTTAATGGTATGGATCAGAGATTATGACATGGCTTTGGTAAACGGCTATATGGAAATGGTAAAGAACTGGGGAGTATTAATAGTACTTGTACTGGCGGTGATAACAGTATTTGAACAATGGAGAACAATTGAGTGTGTGGAGGAGCTGGCATGAGATTATCAGTAGACAGGTTAAGTAAACAGTATAAAAACAAAATTGCGGTGGACCGTGTTTCTTTTACCTTATCAGAAGGTGTCACAGGACTTCTTGGTGCTAACGGTGCGGGAAAGACAACTCTGATGAGAATGATGACCGGAATCCTTGCGCCAACAAGCGGAGAGATTACAGCGGACGGAATTGCGGTTCAGACAGAAGAATACAGGTCGCTTCTTGGATATCTCCCACAGGATTTTGGTTATTACCCTGAGTTTACTGCCAAAGAATTTATCCAGTATATAGCGGCACTAAAGGGGCTTGAAAAGAGACACGCCAAAAGAAAGACTGATGAGCTTTTGGAAGTTGTGGGGTTATCCGATGTTGCAAATAAAAAAATCAAAACCTTTTCCGGCGGCATGAAGCAGAGGGTTGGAATTGCACAGGCTATTGTAAATGATCCTAAGATTCTTATACTTGATGAGCCAACAGCAGGACTGGATCCGAAAGAACGAGTGCGATTCAGAAACCTCATTGCCGAGATTGGGGAAAATACGATAGTTCTTTTCTCAACTCATATAGTTTCTGATATTGACAGCATAGCAAAGAGTCTTCTCATGATGCGCGACGGGCAGATCATCTATGAAGGAGCTTGGGACAATGAACAGGGTGATCTCGAGAAGTTCTACATGGAGGAGTTTGAGTGATGAAAAACTATGGGGAAATTTATAGATTTGAGATAAAGAAGATCATGAAGAACCGTCTTACTGTCGCAATGCTTATAGTGACGGTGCTCTTTATACTGATTGAAGCTTTGATTCCGAAATTATATATGTCAAAAGAGATGGAAGAGGGCCAGAAGGTATTGGAGGGAGCAGTTATTGACGATGCTCTGCTTCAGGAGATGTATCCAAAGCTTATAGATAACGGAACAGTATGGACAGCTGATAACTTTCAATACGAAAAGGTGGCAGAGATTGAAAATGGTATCATACCTGATAATGCACGCATACGGGAGTATTCAGCAGATGAGCTTTACAGGGAGCGGGAAGCAGTCATTTTGGACCTTATGAAAGAGGAAAGGCTGGCTGATGAAGAGATAGTGTGGTGGCAAAATGAGAATGCAAAAATAGATACACCTTTTACATATCGTTATTGTCAGGGGACCATAAATTTTGCTCAGGGAATGTCACTGACACTTATGTGTATAATGCTTATTTCGGCGTTATGCCTGTCTACAGTTTTTACGATAGAGCATCGTCAGCGTACAGATCAGATAGTGATCAGTTGCAGAAATGGGCGGAAGGAGACATATCTTTTAAAAATAGCGGCTGGATTATCTGTTGTAATTGGATGCTCAATTTTATCGGCGGCTCTTTTGGCTGGTCTGATTGCTGTTCTATACGGGATTAATGGCCTTAATGCTATTGTTCAGATGGAGATTCCTTTGTCAGCCTATTCATTCACTATGGGGCAATTTATTATCGTGCAAATGATCGTTATGATCAGCGCAGCTATTCTTTTTGCCGCATTTGCAATGGCAATATCAGAGGTAGTAAAGAACAGCCTTGCAGTAATGGGTATCATGGTGGGATTGTTTATTTTCGGTCAGTTGGAACTAATTCCACCAAGATACCGAGTATTGGCACAAATAAAAGATATGCTCCCATCAAATCAGATAAGTATATGGACACTGATGAAGTACAGGTTGGTAGGCCTTGGAGGGCATTATGTTACAACATATGTGGCTGCTCCTATCATATATGTTTTTATAGCGATTATTTTGATAGTTATTGGAAAGGTTGCTTACGACAGATTTCAGGTTACAGGAAGATAGAAACAGACTAATACCGGAAGGAATGAAAGATGCTGTTTTGGACATTATACAGATATGAATTCAAAAAGATTTTTTCTCATAGAATAAAGCTGCTGATTTTATTAGCCATAGCAGCGTTCCTGTTCATTGTCTCTGCGCAACGCTATTTTTCAGATCCATCCGAGCAGCAATCCTGGAAGGCAGAACAGTCCCTTGATGGAAGGATAATGGATGAGAATTTCTTTACAGAGATGAGAGAGGCTTTTGATCAGGAAGAATCAGGGTTATGGTATTTTGCGACACTATATGCAAGGAAAGTATTTAGATATAATGAGTCACAGTCTATTTTTCATAGTTCAGAGGAACAGGAGGAATGGACAGAAGATACATTTTATGAGACTAGAAAACGAGTTATAGATGAGTTTGCTGATGCATTCTATCTGACGAGAGAAGAGCGGGAATATTGGGATGAAATGGAAGAAAGCAATCCGAAACCGTTTATCTACCGCAGCACAACTGATGTTCAGAATCTCCGAGACACCTATCAGTTTACCATGACTATAACCTGTTTGCTGATAGCTGTGTTTTTATCCGGAAGCTTTGCAGGGGAAAGTGAAGATAAAACCGATTCGCTTATCTATTCCAGCAAATGTGGCCATAAATATGCGGTTGCTACGAAACTGATAGCCGGATGCACATTCTCGCTTGCTATAGGAATTATGATGCTTCTCATGACTCATATTCCAGTTGCTATATTCGGCGGAATTCATGGCCTTGATGCACCATGGTATATGGTCATGCCTTTCTCGGTGATGCCTGTTAAGGCATGGAAGATGCTGCTTTTGCATACAGTGGTGTATTTACTTGGTTGTATACTTACAGGACTCCTGGTAATGATGCTCTCACTGTTGTTTGACAGATCTATGGCAGCTGCGGGAACGGTTTTTGCTCTTATATTATGTGATCTTTTTGGAAGCGTACCAACACATATGCGTGTGTTGAGCCAAATACGCTATCTGACTCCAATTTCTGTATTGCTAAATTCCAATGTCCCTGATATGCGCTTAACTAAACTGTGTGGAACAAATTTGATATCATTTCAGACAGGACCGTTATTATATTCGCTATGTGGATTGCTTTTGGTTATCATAACTGCCAGGATCTTTCGAAGGAGATACTGTTGGAAGAATAATTCAAGAAGGTGAGTCCGCCCTAAAGGACTAGCTGCGCGTCGCAAGGCTCCTTGAGTAGAGCACTTGCTGAGGTATTATCGAAGCTAGTGCGAACCATACACGTGCACTTAACGAGGTCCCTTCGAGTTTAGTGCAGCGTGTAATCCATGCGGGATCCAAGACGCCTCAAAAGTTAGAGAAGTAGTGATGCTTCTCTTTTTTGTTGCCATCTTGTACTATAAAAGAGTGTGCATATATGTTGGATGGTGAAAGGGGAGACTTAATTATGGTTATACATCCAATTGAACCAATATATGATAAAAATTCAAAAATACTTATTCTAGGGAGCTTTCCCTCTGTTAAATCCAGAGAAGAGGGCTTCTTTTACGGGCACAAGCAGAATAGATTTTGGAAGGTGGTTTCCGGAGTGTTTGAAGAGGAAGAGCCAAGGACAATTGAGGAGAAGAAAGCTCTTTTGATAAGGAACAGAATTGCAGTATGGGATGTGATACAATCCTGCGATATTGTAGGATCGTCGGACTCCAGCATCACAAATGTAGTGCCGAACGACTTAAGCCTTATCTTAAACACCGCGGATATCAAGGCAATATATGTCAACGGCAAAACGGCACTTAAGTATTATGAGAAATATACAGAGCCTGTTATCAAAAGGCCTGCGATATGTCTTCCATCGACAAGTCCCGCTAATGCAGCCTGGAGTATGGAAAAGCTTCTGAGTGCTTGGAAGATTATAAAAAAGTATTGACCTTGCCCTTGGGGCAGCCCTTACCATTAAGTAAGCACAGGATGAAATGCGCGCGAATCAAGTGTTTTACTTAGTCCACAAAAAATGTATTTACCTAAAAGGAGGGCATCAGTGTGAAAGAAAAAATGACATCCGGAGAAATTGCAAAGCAGGCAGGAGTATCAACAAAGGCGCTTCGTATATATGATGAAAAAGGGCTGCTTAAGCCTGTTGGGCTTTCTGAAGGCAATTACAAACTCTATGACAAAAGCTCACTGATAATTCTTGAAAAGATTATTGCGCTCAAGCATATTGGATTTAGTCTTGAAGAGATTAAGAGCAGTCTTGAAAATGATGAACAGAGTTCTATAAGAGAAATCCTCGAGAAACAGCTTGAAATGATGAATCAGAAAATATATGAGCTTCAAAAGGCTGCAAAGTGCATAGAATCAGCGATTGCAAGGTTTGATGAAAATCCTGACTGGGACGATATTGCAGACATTATAAGGAAAATGGAAATGAGTCAGGGGGCGGATGAGCGCAGATGGTATGCTGCGGAACATGCTGCAGACGGAATTGAGTGGTATGAAAAGATTTTTAATTCTTTATCATTTGAAGAAAATGATACTGTTCTTGACCTTGGTTGCAGCTACGGCCTTTTATGGAGAAAGAACTGGGAACGTATTCCTGAGAACTTCAATGTGGAAGGCTACGATATCCACGGGAACTGGGCTGATGATCTCTACGATTATCTTGAAGAGAACCGTGTGACGCTTCCTGAAGGTTCTGATATTAAGGTATTTTTCAGTAATCTCGAAAAAGATGAGACTTGGGAAAAGATAAGAGAGAAAAAGTATTCTAAGATTATTGCGCATTATCTTTTATCTTACCTGCATGATGATGTATATTTTATCCAAAATGTGGCGCAGGTGCTTGCACCCGGAGGCATGTTTTCTGTTAATCATTATGGTGAAGCTGTAAAAGAATATGATTTCTGGGAAACGTGCTTAACCGAAGCCGGATTGGATATTTCTTTTGCCCTTAAAAAGAGACAAGAAAGAAGGCAGATGGATGTTGAGTTTGAAGCGCTTTTATCAGAGAACTTCGATAGAGTAGAAAAGATAGCGCTTCCGGGACCATTAGTATTCGATAGCACAGATGCTCTTTTTGACAGAGTGCAAATGAAATACCCCGAAGGGGTAAAATATCTTGAGGAAAACAGGGATGTTATAAAAAAATACTTTGAAACTGTGCTGCTGAAAGATGGCTCTGTTACTGTAGATATGGATAGCACATTTTATCATTGTTATAAGAGCGAGGGTTAAGGATGTATAAGATGGGCATTTCAAATTAAGCAAAGGATGGCATTGCTATTTTGACAATTCTGTATGCACTCACATTTTACCATGAGTCGCAATAAGTTCCTGTAATAATGATGAGTGTAACATTTGTATTTCGCCAAACCAAGGAGGGCTTCTCATGAATGAACTGCAGAGCAAGATTGTAGATATTTTTTATGACTCGCCGGATATGATCTTTGGATTCACCGATATATCCTATAGTGATTTTGGAAAAGAATATAAATCCGGCCTTGTGTTTGCAGTGCCATATACACATCAGCTTACGCTGGAAAACTATAATGAGAAAGTCTTCCATGAAGGTATACTCGGAGCAAAAGACAGGTTGGAAGTTAAGGTGAAAGAAATAGAGACTGTCTTGAAAAAAGACTGCATTCCTTACTATGTTCCGCAAGTGGCACAGAAGGACGATGGGGAGCATGTGGATTATGTCTGGCCGTCTGTCCATATGGATGTAAAGCGCAAGCTGTATGCATGTTATGATGCCGGACTTGAACCTGTTTGCTTCTGATCGTAAAACTTTAAAAGAGATATATGAAGAGAAAGAGGACAAGTGAAGGAAATGATAGTTGAAGGAAAGCATATTTATTTATATGGTGACAGGGATGAGGCAGCTCCGCTTGTGATCACTAACACATTTCAGGAAAACGGTAGCAGCCTTTACAGTGAGCTTCGTTCAATGACTGATAAGAAGGTGAACCTTGCTGTCATAAGTGACATTAACTGGGATGATGAGATGTCACCATGGGAATGCCCGCCCTTAAGTAAAAATGACAGTCCATGTACAGGGGGCGCAGATAAATATATTAATAAACTTATCGACAGCATAATTCCGGCAATAAAGGAGGAGCTTGCTGTTGAACCTGAATATATAGCTATAGCCGGTTATTCTCTGGCAGGGTTGTTTGCTATCTATAGCCTCTATAAGACGGATATATTTTCAAGAGCTGTAAGTGCATCGGGTTCCTTGTGGTTTCCTGATTTTGTGGAATATACCAACAAAAATGATTTTGTCAGAAAGCCTGATAAGGTATATTTCTCTCTTGGAGATAAAGAGGCACGCACGAGAAATGGCCTGCTGAGCACGGTTGAAGATAAAACCAATGAGACTTATGAACATTACAAAGACAATGGTATAGATACGGTTTTTGAGCTGAATCCGGGAAATCACTTTAAAGATGCTGATATCCGACTTGCTAAGGGAATTGCCTGGATTTTGTGACAGATGATCCTTTAGCCGGTCTTGATCCTAAGGAGAGAGTGTGCTTCCGTAACCTTATAGAGTTGCCGGATACTTTGTTCATCTGAGAAGGAACAGTTAACGTCCGGAAGCGGCAGGAAGCGCTATGCGCTGACTTAGAGTAACAAATAAAAAACATAGACGTGTCGCGATCATGTATGCTAAAATAAAGCAGATCATTCAAGGAAAAGGGACACATGATGACCTGGAAAACAAGTAATATCCATCTGATGAAGGGTAATGTTTTTGCTGTTTACGGGGATAGTGCGCTCTTTTTTAGGAGAAGCCGGTAATTTGCAAAAGCTTCTCAAGCAAAATAATGAGAGACATTATCTCCTTATTCTTTAGAAAACAGATTAAAGATTAAGGAGATTTTTTTATGGAAAAGAAAACAGCCAGGAAACAGATAAATAAGCTACTTGCTATTGATTCAGTATCAGGATTTGCTATAGGTGGGGCTGCATGGGTAGCGCTTCTTGCGGCCAGAGGGTTTAGCACTATAGAGATAGGGGTATTAGAAAGCATATTCCACATAGTGAGCATGATCTGTGAAATACCGTCAGGTGTTATAGCAGATGTGTTTGGAAGACGAAGGGCTATGATTGCCGGCAGGTCGATGGTTATCGTTTCATCGCTTATTATGGTTTTTTCGAAAGATTTTTTTACGGTGGCTTTGGCTATAGCCTTCAGCGCATTAAGCTACAATCTGGCATCGGGTACAAGGGAGGCCCTGGCCTACGACAGCCTTAAAGAGGCAGGTATTGAGAGAGAATATGACAAATTTGCATCCAATGACCTTATGTTATATCAGATTTTCGGTTCTGTTGGAACATTGATGGCAGGAGTAGCTCTTTTGCTGGGATATAAGAGAGCAAACATGATCGATGCTGTTGTTGGGGCTATCACAGTGGCGATAGCGCTCACCCTTGCAGATGTTCGTACCGATCTTCAAAGCAAGACATCCGTATCAATGCGTTTTAGACAGGTGGTAAAAGAGAGCTTCACATTTATAAGAGATAGCAGAAAAGCAAGAATGATAATTATTTTTAACGCTTGCATCGGAGCTGTAGATGTGCTTGTTCTGTTTTTTATGCAGGCAAGGCTCCCTGAAGTCGGGTTAAAAAAGCTGTGGCTTGGACCGGCATTATTTTTAATGGGAATTGGTGCGGCAGCGGGAGCCAAGGCGGCTGAGTATTTTGCGGGGAAAATATACAAAAAAACAGGAATCCTAAGTGCATTAGGAGTGGGCTTATCCTTTGGCCTTGCGTTTTCCGGAAACTGTTACCTCATGATAATCGGCGGTTTCATAGGCGCATTCTCTGATAATCTTTTGCAGGTAAGGACTGATGTACTTCTAAACACAATGATCCCATCTGATCAAAGAGCTACATTAATGTCGGTGAATTCCTTTACGTTCTCAATCATCATGATTGTGCTTTCACCACTATTTGGATTATTCTTTTCATGATCATTATATGAAATAAAAAAATATGTATGGCTGTAAGCTTAGCGTTTATCGGAGTTTGCAGCCTCTTTCTTTTTTTGCTATCATAGTGAAAGATGTTTGAGATACGTGAGAGAAATTTCTATGAAGCTGGGAGTGTATGTTAAAAACTCAATATTGCTTCTTGTATTGTTTGCCATCGTAGTAGGTGGTATTTTTTTTGATGCCAATGAAAGCCTGGAGTTATCAGATCGATTTGACTATCGCTTAGCTGCAGATATGTCTCGGACATCCGGGCCACTAAATGCAAATTGCTATGTAAACCATAACATCTCCCATGTGCTGTCAGCAGCAGAGATAAAAGATGTCAGCATTCTCACGGAAGTTATTAAAAAACTGGAAAGAAGCTCTTCAAATAAGCGAATTGTCATTCTGACACTGATTCTATGCTTCTTTTTGTCTATAGGGACCTTCTTTAAGTCCAATCTGCCTTCAATCTTTCCCTGGGCAAATGTTATTTGTTCCAGGAATACTGTCATGACTTTTATTCATGAGCAGGACGGTCTGAAATAATCAATTCCCCAAACAACTGAATAAGAAATGTATTTGCCATATTTTTGGAAAAGGAGATTTTTAAATGATTGCAAATGCGGTTGTTATTGTATGCACGGTCCTTATGGTCGGTGCTGTTATTTGGGTGGTTGTTGGAGAGCATAATGCTCCTGATTATGACGAAAACGAAAAAAAGGAAAGCAAAAACAACAAAGACAAAAAAGATTCGGAGGATAGAAAATGAATATTTTCATAACATACATATTCATTATTTTCATGGTCATCTTCGGCGGATTTTCAACATTATATGTTTTAGTATCACTTCCGGTAACGATCCATTCACACTTGCATATTGACAAGCCTTGTCTGCTTGCTTTATCCTAAAAGTGGTAACAGGGAGTAGCTGACACGGAGACGTGTATCATATTTTCGTCAGTACGGGACAGGTTCCCCGGAATATGTTCGAAGCAGCGAGACTTTACTGCAATTTTTTTATTGCAGTAAGGTCTCTTTTTTTAGTTTTGAACTTCGATTTCGGAATAATACTTGATTTAGAGAGGTGAAACGATGGAAATTGAATTGGGCATGAAAGTAAAGATTAAAAACAGTTGTGAAGTAAATGCAGGTTATACCGGAAGAGTTGAAAGCATACTTCATGGAAAGACAGATCACAATATTGGTGTCGATATAGACGGAGATCATGAAGATCCCACACCGTACTATTACAATGCAGATGATCTTGAAATAATCGGGTAAAAGTCTATGGATATGTACAGCTTGGTTTCAATCATCGGAGGACTTGCTTTCTTTCTCTTTGGCATGAACATCATGTCATCGGGACTGAAGAAAGTGGCCGGTGACAGATTAGAGTCGGTTCTTCAGAAAATGACAGACAGTCCGATAAAAGGGCTGATATTTGGAGCTGTTATTACAATAGCCATGCAGTCGTCATCAGCTCTTACCGTCATGCTTGTAGGACTGGTCAATTCCGGGATCATGTCGCTGCTTCAGACAGTAGGCATTATCATGGGATCCAATATAGGTACGACACTGACCGCATGGCTTTTGAGCCTTAGTGGGTTAAAGACAGACAACCCGCTTTTGCTTATGATGAAGCCTGAATACTTTTCTCCTATAATAGCCCTTATTGGTGTACTTCTCGTTATGGGAGGGAAAAAGCAGAAACATAAGGATGTGGGTTTTGTTCTTGTTGGATTTGCAGTTCTGATACATGGCATGGAATGGATGTCGGATGCATTATCACCACTTGCCAAGATGCCGGAATTTACAAGTATACTTACAGCCTTCAGAAACCCTTTCCTTGGAGTTATCATAGGTACTGTATTTACCGGCGTCATCCAGTCATCGGCAGCTTCTGTAGGTGTGCTGCAGGCACTGAGTCTGACAGGGCATATTACATATGGAGTTGCGATCCCTATTATAATGGGCCAGAACATAGGAACCTGTGTAACTGCACTGATCTCTTCCTTTGGTGTAAGTAAAAATGCCAAAAGAGTGTCTGTGATCCATATCAGCTTTAACATGATAGGGACAGCAATCGGACTGATCATATATCTTTTCTGCCGGGGAATACTTAATCTTCAGATTTTTGATGAAGTTATAACGCCCTTTGCAATAGCATGTTTTCATTCAGCCTTTAATGTGTTGACAACAATTATACTTCTGCCGTTTTCGAAGTCACTGGTAGTGCTTGCTGAGCACCTCATAAAGGAAGAAGGTAAGGAAGGGGTGTTTTTGGACAACAGACTTTTGTTGTCTCCTGCAATTGCCGTGACCGAATGCAGGAAAAAGACAGTGCTTGTAATGAAAAAAGAAAACGAAGGTGTGCTTAAGGCGATAGGACTTCTGAGTTCATATGATAATGCTATAAGAGATGAAGTCCACGAACTAGAAAGTGAAGTGGATTTTATGGTCGATGGATGTAATCAGTTCCTTATACAATTATCTTCAGCTGAATCTTCAGGAAAAGAAAGCGTTATGATTGCTGATATGCTGCATGTGCTTGGAGATATGGAGAGAATCAGTGATTATTCTCTGAATCTGTCAGCAACAGCAAAGAAGATCAGTCACAGTGGAGGCAAGAACAAGGCCGGATTAAGCGAATATTTCGATCCCATCAATAAAAGCTTAAGCGAGATTCTGGAGGCAACAGCTAATGCGTATGAATTACGTGATGCGACGGATTCATACCTTATCATTCAAAAGACGGAAGCTTTGGTTAAGCAGATAAAAAAGCTGAAGAAATCGGATCTTAAAACTCTAAGAAAAGGGAAAACCTCGGCAGAGTCCAGTGTATACATTTCTGAATATCTTTCTGTATGCAGAAGAATTGCCGAGCACAGCCAGAATATAGCAGAGTCATTACTGTAAGCAGGACCGGGGAAGGGCTATCCCTCCGGCTGCGCTTTTGGCGCTTAGACAGATGGGTAACCCCTATTACCTCCATTGTCCGTTTTCGTAATTGATGATCTTAGCGGTCTGACCTGCGGCGAGGATGGAGTTCCCTGCCTCGTTGATGATACATTTCATTCCGGGGAAACCATTAAGATATGCGGTTATGATATGGTGAACATGGACTCCCTCTATATCGGGAACCTCCATGGCACAGTACATTGGGATAGCATTATCCCTGTTGTACAGATATATTCCAAGCCCCGATGCTTCAAAAGAGGTGACGCCCGGTGCAACCTTGAAGGAGGCATATCCGAATCTCTTTCCGTCGGGATTTATCCACTGTCCCTTGTCAGGGACATCGTAGGGAACCTCACTCTGATACATGATGCAGGTTCCGTCATTTCCGTTCCACATGGTCTGATATTCATTAAAGTGCTCAACCATCAGAGCGTACATGGTGACATTGTCGCCGTTTATAATGATACCGTTTTTACAGGTGTTGAGATCCCAGCCCACATTGTCTCCGTGGTCTGCTCTCCAAACCCACAGGTTGTCACCTACGGTGTTATCAAGGTCTACAGTGATGCAGTTCCTGGTTTTGCAGGGGCCGTTTGATGCGATGCCTCCGACTCTGAAATACATATCCGCAAGAAGAGAAGGGGCGGCGTTTTCCTTGGCTCCGAGAGTCACAAGAGTTTCAGACTCTGTGGTCCCCGCATCCATAAGAAGTCCGGCCAGGATAAGATCATCGGCATTTTCCGTCACGATACAGCTGTTACCTGCAGTTGAGCGTAGGGTTGCAAGTCCCATGCCAAGCAGGATCGTCCCCGAATCCTTTACGGTGATGGCCTCATCAAGCTCATAGATTCCCGGGGTAAAGAGAATGTTCTTTCCTGCCAGGAGGGCTTCGTTGATGGTTGCGGCTGTATCCGTATCCCCTTTTGCTACATAGAAATCACTAAGAGGTATGACTTTTCCTTCAGATGCTCCTTTTGCCCATCCATAGGAGGAACTGTCCTGTTTCCAGTCGGGGACGAAAACTCCGAAGCCGTCTTTTTTATCATAAATAAGAAACGGTTTTTCTCTTACGGTCTTTGTCTTTTCAATTGCCGTGTAGGAAGCCTCGGGCCAGGTCTTTTCAGGTACGCCCGCTTTATCATCTCCCAGCATCACTATGTTCCAGTTCTCGCCCATCCAGGAGCTGTAGCTGTTATTTCTTGAAAGCCACTGCTGCTGTGATCCCGAGTCCACATAACCTGTCACATTGGAATCCGCAAGAAACCCGCCGCTGGCCCAGCCGTAATTGTCGTGAAGGGTGAGATTTCCGTCCACCTGAACCCTTCTCATACCGGTAGCTTGAGACACGGCCCATACAGTATCCGACTGCATCTCGATATTCTCGATGCTGCGCCAGAAATTACAGGTGGCGCTGTGGTTGGAAGCGTCACTTGAAAGCCACCTTGCATAGGTGTTTACAGATGCTATCTTCGTATCCGTAGGAAGTGCGCCAAGGCCCGATAGCTGCGTATAGAAGCCAACCTTTGCGGATACGTCATATTCTCCCGGCATGAAATAGATCGCATATCTGCTGTCGTCAAACTGAGCTGTTTCCTGCCTTGCGTGGATTTTATCAAGAGTCTTCTGAATCCCGGCCGAATCATCCTCTTGAGTAAAAATATAAACATTTTGTCCGAAAGTATCTGTGTGATAATCCTTGATCTCCATCTTGCCGTTCCCGCATCCTGTTAAGATTCCGGCCAGCATAGCCAGCCCCGAAAGTATCATATATCTCTTTTTTAGCATAAAAACACATCATTCTCCTAAAGACATTTTGGCATATACATCAAGGATAGAGAAAATACAGACGCTGTAACAGGTAGCATTTTAATCCATGGGTATCAATTTTATACTATAATTGTTTTTAATAACTGTGTTCACGCGGGGACGGGTTAAGTCCCGGGCAAAAGATCCATAGGGGAGAGCAAATACTATGAAAATGAGCAATATTGAAAGAAGAGACAATGAAATGGTTTACATCTCGGATGAGGAGGTGTTTGAGGAGCAGAAGATTGCCAGAAAGCTCACTCAGGAGCTTAATTGCGCAGACAGATCGGATTTTGCGGCCATTACAGGGATCATCAATAAGCTGTTTGGCAAATCCCATGAGGACACATTCGTGAATCCGCCCTTTTACTGTGACTATGGCACTCACATTGAAGTGGGAAAGAACTTTTTTGCAAACTATAACTGTACCATGCTTGATGTTGGCATGATCAGGATAGGGGACAACGTACAGATTGCACCTAACGTTTCGATCTATACAGCCGGCCACCCGGTTCACCCTGCAACAAGGAATTCAAGATATGAGTATGGAATCGACGTCACCATAGGCAATAATGTCTGGATAGGCGGCAATGTTGTGATCTGCCCCGGCGTGACCATCGGCGATAATGCTGTTATCGGAGCAGGTTCCGTGGTCTTGAAGGACGTTCCCGCCTGGACCATTGCGGCAGGAAATCCCTGCAGGGTTATCAGAAAGATCACGGAAGAAGACCGTAACAAGCATTTTGCCGGAAGAGAGATAGACGACGAGGCATGGGAGCATATCCAAAGGATCGAGAAAGAGGAAAACGACCCGGAGAAGTACCCGACAGCGCCCTAAGCATCCGGTGCCGGGTTCAGACCTTCCCAAGCTCCCAGAATGCCAGTGCACTTGCGGCGGCTACGTTTAGAGAATCCACGTCGTGGAACATGGGGATCTTGATGACGTAGTCGCTTTTTGAAATGGTTTCGGGCAAAAGACCTTCACCTTCTGAGCCAAGGGCAACCACAAGCCTTTCCTCGCTCTTAAGGATAGGATCGTTTATATCAACGGACTCATTTCTCAGGGCCATGGAGGCCAGCTTGAATCCGTTTTCGTGAAGAAGCTCTATGCCATCATTGGGCCAGAGAACGTTCTTTGAATCGATAAAAGCCCAGGGGATCCGGAAAACGGTCCCCATGCTGACCCTGATGGAGCGGCGGTACAGCGGGTCGGAGCAGGATCTTGTAAGAAGAACTGCGTCCATGCCAAGGGCGGCAGCAGACCGGAAGATGGCCCCCACATTGGTGGGGTTCATAATGTTCTCAAGAAATGCGATGCGCCTTGAGCTTTTAAGTATATCTACCGGGGAAAAGAGCTCTCTTCTTTCCATTGCGCAAAGACATCCCCCGGTGAGGTGATATCCCGTCATGGAATCCAGAACCTTCCCGGTGGCGGTGTAAATGGGAAAGTCAGAAGCCGGGACGGACTTTTCCTTTAGGAGCATCTCAAGGGCCGGCAGACTTCTCTTTTCCACAAGGGCAGAAATTGGCTTGAATCCTGCGGTCAGGGCTCTTTCAATAACCTTGAAGCTCTCGGCGATGAAGATCCCCGGCGCCGGTTCGTTGATGGTAAGAAGCTGCCTTTCCGGGAGCCTGTAGTATATATCAAGTTCAGATGAGTTTATATCAGTGATTTCCATTATATTCATGATAAGCAATTGTAGCATAGAATATGCTATTATTATAAGTGTAGTTTCGGCCTGTAATCAGTTAAGGAGGAAAAGCCTATGATGATCCGGGTTCCCGAAGGCAGTGTGATAATAAAAGAAGGCGAAGCCAATATGGATATGTACAAGATCATATCAGGAAATGCCGAGCTCTACATCGGCTATGGAACTGAAAATGAGGCTATCCTTGGCATCAAGTCCAAGGATGACTATTTCGGTGAGATGGGGCTTCTTTCCGGGGGCAAGCCTTCAATATATACCGTTGTGGCCTATTCGGAAATGCTGCTTATGAGGGTGACCGAGGCGGATATCGATGAATTCATTCTGAAGAATCATTCGGATGTCTACAGGATCATGCGGCACATGGCCGAGTCCATGTACGGCTTTAAATACGGAATGGATATGTATATCAAGGATCTTGAGGCCTCCAAGAATAATGCCTACCTGAAAGATTTTTCGGGATATTTTGCCAAGCAGTTTGCCAAGTATAATGCCTCCGGCATGAAGAATCCGGGGCTCGGAACCGGTACGATCAATTACAGAGTATGAGAGCGTTTTTGGATCTGATAACTATCAATTATATACAGACAGCCATGGCTATCGTTATTACGGTGGTCATGGCTATTCTTGCCTATACGGATTACAGGGACAGAAGGATTCCCAACAGGGTTCTTGGTATAGCGGGCTTTATGTGGCTCCTTATTATGGTGATAGCTCTTTTGACCTGTGGAAACGAGGCGCGCGGGCTTATGGTAAAGTGCGCCGGGGGAGCGCTGATCGCCGGGGGAGCCTTTCTTCTTTGTTATATCATTGTAAGAGGAAAGCTTGGGGCGGGAGACGTTAAGATGGCGGCTCTTATGGGGCTTTATCTTGGGAGCGACCTCGTTGCCGGGGCTCTTATCGCAGGCATTATTATCAGCGCAGTTTACTCGGTGATAATGATCCTGGCAAAAAGGCTGACGGTAAAGGACGGACTTCCCATGGCACCCTTTCTTTTCCTTGGAACCATAATTGCATTATTGTATACAATCGTGTAATATTGATTTAACTGTGACTGGAAACCAATAGTGAAGGAGACCGATTTATGATCAAGTTGTACGACAAAGGAGCATATCTTGTAAACGGAACGGACCTGGTTCCCGAGGGAGAAGAGGCAAGGCTTTCTTCAGAGTTTGGCAAGAATGTGACCAAGGAAGAGGCAATCAAGGGCACTATAGCTTACTCCATCCTGGAGGCACACAACACCTCAGGCAACATGGAGCAGCTTAAGATAAAGTTTGATGCGATGGCATCCCACGATATCACCTTCGTTGGTATCGTTCAGACCGCCAGAGCTTCGGGAATGGAGAAGTTCCCGATTCCCTATGTCCTCACCAACTGCCACAACTCACTGTGTGCTGTTGGGGGAACAATTAACGATGATGATCACATGTTTGGGCTTTCCGCTGCAAAGAAGTATGGCGGAATCTATGTTCCTCCTCACATTGCGGTTATTCATCAATATATGAGAGAGATGATGGCAGGGTGCGGCAAGATGATCCTCGGTTCTGACTCCCACACCAGATACGGAGCTCTTGGGACCATGGCCATCGGAGAAGGCGGCGGAGAGCTGGTCAAGCAGCTTCTTGAGGACACCTATGATGTGGCTCGCCCCGGAGTTGTTGCGGTTTATCTTACCGGAAAGCCTCAGCCTTTCGTTGGACCTCACGATATTGCCATCGCCATCTGCGGCGCCGTATTTAAGAACGGCTATGTCAAGAACAAGGTAATGGAGTTCGTCGGCCCCGGCGTTGCTTCCATGGACACCGACTACCGCAACGGCGTTGATGTTATGACTACAGAGACTACCTGTCTTTCCTCAATCTGGAGGACAGATGAAGATACTAAGAAATATCTTACAGAGCACGGAAGAGGAGCAGATTACAAGGAGCTCAATCCTGCAGAGGTTGCTTACTACGACGGCGTCATTGAGATTGATCTGTCCACGATCAAGCCTATGATCGCCCTTCCTTTCCATCCCAGCAACGCCTTCACCATCGACGAGTTCAACGCCAACATGAAGGACATCCTTGCGGACGTGGAAAAAGAGGCAGCTAAGGTTTCCCAGGGTAAGGCCGAGTTCCACCTTCTTAATAAAGTGACCGACAAGGGACTTATGGTACAGCAGGGGATCATCGCAGGCTGCGCAGGCGGTAACTACAGCAACGTTGTTGAAGCATCTCACGCCCTCAAAGGAAAGAACACAGGCTGCGATCAGTTTAACCTGGCTGTTTATCCTTCATCCCAGCCTGTATTTATGGACCTGGCCAAGAAAGGGCTTATCACAGACCTTATGGCTTCAGGGGTGATCGTGAGAACGGCCTTCTGCGGACCTTGCTTTGGCGCAGGAGATACACCTATGCACGACGGCCTTTCGATCCGTCACACAACCCGTAACTTCCCGAACCGTGAGGGCTCAAAGCCCGGTAACGGGCAGATGGCTGCGGTGGCTCTTATGGATGCAAGATCCATTGCCGCAACCAGCGTTAACGGCGGTATCCTTACCTCCGCCGAAACATTGGATTGCTGGGGAGATATTCCTGAGTATAAGTTTGATGACAGCTCCTACAAGGCCCGCTGCTACTACGGCTTTGGCAAGGCTGATACAAGTCAGGAGCTGGTCAGCGGCCCCAACATCAAACCCTGGCCCGCAATGAGCAGACTTACCGACAACATCCTTCTTAAGGTCTGCTCCAAGATCCTTGACCCTGTAACCACCACCGATGAACTCATTCCTTCAGGAGAGACATCATCTTTCAGATCCAATCCTCTGGGACTTGCGGAGTTTACTCTTTCAAGAAGAGATCCCGAGTACGTAGGAAGATCCAAGGAAGTTGATAAGGTTGAGAAGGCAAGAGTTGCGGGAGAGGACGTTACAAAGGTTTGCCCCGAGCTTGAGGCTGTGTTTGACAAGATAAGGACTATCCCCGGAAACGAGGATGTTAAGGCAGCAGAGACCGAGATCGGTTCCATGGTCTATGCCAAGAAGCCCGGCGACGGCTCAGCCCGTGAGCAGGCAGCTTCCTGCCAGCGCGTTATCGGCGGCCTGGCAAATATCTGTGAGGAGTATGCCACAAAGCGTTATCGCTCCAATGTTATGAACTGGGGTATGGTTCCCTTCCAGATGAAGGAAGCTCCCGATATGTTCGATATCGGAAGTTACATCTACGTTCCCGGCATCAAAAAAGCCCTCGCGGAGAATTCCACTGAGAGCATAAAGGCTTACGTTATAGGTGATACGGTAAAAGAGATATCTCTTTTCACCACTCCCATGACAGAGGATGAAAGAAAGATCGTCCGGGCGGGATGCCTTATTAACTACAACAGAGAAAAGAAGGGCCTGTAAAAACAAAAAAGCTGCGAGACCGGAAGTGACCGGTTTCGCAGCTTCATCATTAAGATGGTTTTTCAGATGAAGAACAGGATCACAGCGGAGGCCATGGCGATAAGCATGGCTATGGCATAGGCTGCCCTCTTCTTGACAACATCCACATCCACGTATTTGCCGTTGTAATTGATGGTATCTATCACTTTCTTATTGCTCGTATTTGTATTTATTTCCATAGGATCATCTCCATACTTTCAGACAATTTAACCGATTTCGCCATTTGGTCTATCATACCCTATAAATCTTTATATTCCCTTATGACAATATAAAGTTTTTATTAATTTTATGCCTTTTTGCCTTAAAGACCCATGTATACTATAATTAAGTGAAAATTATTTTCGAGGAGTTTATTATGGCCAGTATCAGCGTGGTTATCACGGTTTACAATACGGCAAAGTTTCTTGAGCAGTGCATGGAGTCGGTGCTGGGGCAGACCTTTGAGGATTTTGAAGTGCTTCTGGTGGACGACGGCTCCACTGATGGCGTAAGCCCCGGGATGTGTGACGCCTATGGAGCAAAGGACAAAAGAGTCCGCGTCATCCACAAGGAGAACGGCGGACTTACCTCTGCCTGGATCGCCGGGGTCGTGGATGCAAAGACCGACATTATCTGCCTTATTGACAGTGACGATTGGGTAGATAAGGAAATGCTGGAGGAGCTCTATAAGCAATACGACAGCTCTTTTACCGGAGGACAGATCGTATCCTCAAACTACATCGTGGAGAAGGCTTCGGAGCAAAGAAAAGAAACTCAGGGACTTAAGCCGGGGCTATACATGGGAGCTGAACTGGAGGAGGTCAAAAACAACCTTCTGGGTAACGAGGTTCGTCCCGTCACCATGTCCCGCTGTATGAAGCTGATCTCCAGAAATCTTATCCTTGATAATATCAAATACTGTGATCCTTCCATCATCATGGGGGAGGATGTGAACATAACCCTGCCCTGCCTGTGCGACTGCAAGAGACTGGTTATCATGGAGGGGGGATATTTCTATCACTACAGAACGGTTTTCGATTCCATGTCCCACGGCTATAATCCCAAGCTTCTTGCGAATCTTGAGCACTCGGACAAGACCTTCCGCGAGATACTTAAGGACAAGAAAATCTTAAGCGCCGATCATCAGATGGACCGGGAATTTGTGATAATGCTCCTGGTGGTCCTGCGGAGCGAGCTTCGCTGCCCGGAAAAAGACACGGTGGCAAGAGTAAGAAGAGTATTCCTTCGGGAGGATATCAGGAAAAAGATTGCAGATACTAAAGTCAACATCACCGGGAAGGCCGGAAAGCTCCTGTATTTCTGCGCAAGGCACCCCGTTCCTTCGGTGATCCTCTTTACCCGCTTTGTTATCACTTCATACGACAGACGCACCAACTAAGAATGTGCCCCGGGGACGGGTCAAGGGACCGTTTTGCAGAATGAGCGTAAGTTTGTTTTTAGTGGCAAAGGGTGACTGTTTAAGGTAAAATAGTATTATATTTAAATCTCTTTCGGAGGTAACTGTATGGGAAAAGTTTTTCATGTGGATCACCAGATAGCCAATAAGAACGTGGAGGATTCCATCACTGAGTGGACCAAGGTGATCAAGTACTCGGATATCAACAGCGAGGACAGGCTCTTTGGCGGACTGCTTATGTCCTGGATAGATGAGGTGGCCGGTATCGTTGCGGTAAGGCACTCGGGAAATCCTGTGACCACGGCAGCCATCGACAACATGCAGTTCAAGCAGGGCGCCAAGCTGGATGACATAATTGTGATCATCGGTAAGATCACTCATGTAGGCAGGACCTCAATGGAAGTCAGGGTAGATACCTACGTGGAAGACAGAAGGAACGGAATGAGGCATGTGCTCAACAGAGCATATCTCACCGAAGTGTGTATAGATGACGACAACACACCTGTACTTGTTCCATACGGGCTCAACGTTCGCACCGAGAGCGAGAGAGCTGAATGGGAAGGAGCCGAGAAAAGGCGTGAACTTAGAAGACAGCGCAGGATGGAAGGCTTCTAAAATATAATTGTGCTGATTAACCCTCTGCATCAGGTGGTATAATGGGTGCGGAGGGTTATTTTATGGAGATACTTAGGAAAATAGAAAACTGTACGCAGCTTGACGGGGCTTTCCTCTTAAAAGGAGACGCTGCGGATATAAAGCTGTATTTTTTGACCGATGAGATCATACGTATCAGGGCAAGCTTCGACAGGGAGTTTCCCGAGGAGTCCTATGTTCTTATGACAACTGCCTGGCAGGACAGACTGGATCCGCTTTTCGAGGGAGAAAGAAAACGCGTTGAACCGGTTGAACCTGCTGTGGTCCGGATGGAGGGCAGGATCTTTTTTAATACGGGAAAGCTGCAGCTTAAGGTGAACTGTGACCCCTTTGAACTTGAAGTAGAGGACAGAAGCGGAAACGTACTCTATTCCACGGCGGGGCTTTCGGGATTTATCAGGGATTCCAACAGGAGACTGGTTTCCTATGCCCGCATGGATGAGGATGATGTATTCTACGGCTTTGGTGAGAAGACAGGGCCTCTTAATAAAAACAAGAGATTTATTCGGGAGAGAGCCACGGACTCTTTTGGCTATGACCCTTACAGGGCGGATACCCTTTACAAGCATATTCCTTTCTATATCAAACTGGAGTGGGAGTCATCCTGCGCAGTCGGTGTGTTCTACCACAATTTTCATGAATCCGAATTTAATATGGGATGCGAGAAATCCAATTACTGGCCAAGGTATTGCTATTTCAGGGCTGACGGCGGTGACATAGATATGTTTATCCTGGGCGGAGGAAAGATTTCCGGAATAATCGACAATTACACTCTGCTGACAGGAAGACCTGCCCTTCTGCCAAAGAGAGCCCTTGGGTATCAGGGATCTTCCATGTACTATGCGGAGCTTCCAAAGGACTGCGATGAGCTGCTTCTGGAGTTTATTGATACCATGCACAGGGAGGATATTCCCATCGACGGCTTCCATCTGTCCTCCGGGTACACTACAGTTGATGGCAAGCGATGTGTCTTTTGCTGGAACAGGGACAGGTTCAAGGATCCTGCCGGGTACTTTAGGGCCATGGCAAAAGCAGGGGCGCCGAATGTACCTAACGTGAAGCCGGGAGTTCTTTTGACTCATCCTGAGTTTGCTGAATTTGAGAAGGCAGGGGCTTTTGTGAAAAAGAACTGCTGCGAGGCGACAGATGATGGAAATGAGTATTCTGCAAGAGTAGTTAAGGATAAAGACGCGTGCTGTGCAGAGGCTGCCATCGGAAAATGGTGGGGCGGAGACGGAGCTTATTGGGACTTTACCGATCCAGCGGCCAGAGAGTTGTGGAAGAAACTTCTTACGGAGCGCCTGGTGGGACTTGGCGCTGATTCGATCTGGAATGATAACTGCGAGTATGACGGGATACTGGATGGGGATGCCAATGTCTCTTTTGACGGAAAAGGAGGAAAGCTCAGGGCTTTGAAGCCCATAATGGCAACGATCATGTGCAAGCTCAGCAACGAAGCCATTACTGAGCATGACCCTGATGTGAGACCATATTCCGTATGCAGAGCCGGTTCTTCCGGAATTCAGCGCTATGCGCAGACCTGGTGCGGTGACAACTACACAAGCTGGGAGAGCCTTAGGGGAAACCTTCCCACGATCCTTGGGATGGGGCTTTCGGGCCAGCCCAACGAGGGAGCGGATATTGGCGGTTTTGCCGGCTCGGTGCCGGGAATGGAGCTGTTTGTAAGATGGGTGGAGCAGGGAATTTTCCAGCCAAGATTCTCCATTCATTCTGCGTCAGATGATAATACGGTGACGGAACCCTGGATGTATCCTGAAATTACCGATATTATCCGTGAGCTGATAAAGTTCAGGTACAGGATGTCACCTTATCTTTATTCTCTGGAATATGAGGCTTCAAAGACGGGAGCCCCCATCATGAGGCCCCTCGTATATGAGTTCCAGAGGGATACAAATGTCTGTGACATAGATGATGAGTTCATGTTCGGCCGCGATATTCTGGTGGCTCCTGTGATGGAAGAGGGAGCTGATTCAAGGGCTGTATATCTTCCCAAGGGAAGCTGCTGGTACGATATGAACAACGGTTTCCTGCGCCATGAGGGCGGACAGCTTGGGCCTGTTCATGCAGATCTCGACTCGGTGCCCATGTTCCTTAGGGAAGGTGCCATTGTTCCTTTTGCCCTGAATCAGCCCATGAATCTGGAGAGGGACAAGGTGACGGGACTTCATCTGTATCTGGTGCCGTTTTCAGAGGATCCCTGTGCCATCAGCACCTTTTCCCTGTATGAGGATGACGGTGTGACAAACTCTTATAAGAAGGGAAATTACTGCAGGACCGATATCACCATGTACGGATATGACAGCGTGGATGTGGATTTCAGGACTAAAGGGGATTACGAGAATCCTGTAGAGGACATGCTTGTGGAAATGGTCAAGAAGGACCGGGCTCCGGTAAAGGTATGGGTGAAGGTTGCGGAGAGCAACGGTACATTCCTGGTCAATGCAGGGGATGGGAATCCGGCCGATGCCGGAAAAGACAGGGAAAAGGACCTTGTGAACGATCCTGCCTTCCCCGGCGCTTTTGAAGAGTGCGTTTCCGTGCTGCCGCATTTTCTGAATAAGAGTCAGTTTGATGAGGCGGATCGGGGCTGGTACTATAACATGTCAAAGAGGGCGGTACTGATCAAATATAAGAACCCGCGCTGCAACTACAAGCTGAAGGTTTCTTTCGAGGCAAGGGATCTGCTGGGAATGTGACGGGGGATCGATATTCCTCGGTTAGTCCTTGCGATTATTTAAGTGTAGTGTTAAAATTTTATCATATGGCGGCCAAGGGACCGCACATTTGTGATGCGCTAAGGTGCTACAATTATATTATGGAGGTTGTTCTGCAATGAGTAAGAATTTTGATGACATTCTGGCAAAGCTTAAGACGGCAACTGTGAAGAAGATGTCCGTTGCTGTGGCTCAGGACTCACATGTTCTGGAGGCTGTTAAGGTGGCTAAGGAGAGAGGAATCGTGGATCCCATCCTTGTTGGTGACAATGACAAGATCGTTGAGATCATGGGAACACTTGGCATGAATCCCGCAGATTACGAGATCATCGATGTGAAGGATACCATCGAGGCTGCGCGCAAAGCTGTTTCTCTGGTACATGACGGCAAGGCTGACATCTATATGAAGGGGGCCCTTGAGTCCAAGGATTTCCTTAAGAGCGTTCTTGATAAAGAAGTTGGACTTCGTACAGGCCGTCCCCTTTCACATGTCTGCGTATTTGAGATTCCCGGCATCGACCGTCTTCTGTTCCTTACAGACGTTGCTTTTATGCCATATCCTACACTTGAGGATAAAAAAGTCATCATTGAATATACAGTAGATGTTGCAAGAGCCTGTGGCGTTGAGTGCCCTAAGGTAGCTCCTCTTGCAGCTGTTGAGGTTGTTAATCCCAAGATGCCCGTTACCGTTGAGGCAGCAGAGCTCACAAGACTCAACGAAGAGGGTGAGATCAAGAACTGCATAGTTGACGGACCTCTTTCAATGGATCTTGCCATTGATCCTGAGGCTGCCAAACACAAGGCAGGCGCTCTTGACAGAAAGATCGTCGGCGACGCCGATATCCTTCTTTTCCCTGATATTCACGCAGGAAACCTTACATATAAGACCATTGTTCGTCTTGCAACAGTCAAGAATGGCAACATCCTGACAGGAACAAAGGCTCCCGTTATCCTTACTTCCAGATCCGATTCTGTAGAAGTTAAGGTTAACTCCATTGCTCTTGCAGCTGTTGTTGCTGAGGATAAAAAGAAAGGAGTGCTTTGATCATGATAAAAAGTTTGATCATCAATCCCGGTTCAACTTCCACCAAGATCGGTATCTTTGAGGATGAGACCCTCACCAAGGAAGAGACCTTAAGACACAGCACTGAGGAGATCGAGTCCTATGCATCTATAATCGATCAGAAGGATTTCAGAAAGAACATCATCCTTGATTTCCTCAAAAAAGAGAATATTGATATCAGAAGCTTCAACGTTATCGTCGGAAGAGGCGGACTCCTTCGTCCCATTCCCGGGGGCACCTACGAGTGCACTGATGCGCTTTTGGAGGATCTTCGCAAGGGCGTTCAGGGCCAGCATGCTTCCAACCTTGGCGGTATCCTCGCAAGAGAGATCGGCGACGAGATCGGTGTTCCTTCATATATCGTGGATCCCGTTGTTGTCGACGAGATGGAGCCCGTAGCAAGAATCTCAGGTGTTCCCGAGATCGAGCGTGTATCCATCGACCATCCTCTTAATCAGAAGGCTGTTGCCAGAAGGTACGCCAAAGAGATCGGCAAAAAATATGACGAGATCAGCGTGATCGTTGTTCACATGGGTGGAGGTACATCAACAGGCGTTCACAAAAACGGCAAGATGATCGATGTTTATGCAGCCCTCAACGGCGACGGTGCATTCTCTCCCGAGAGAGCTAACGGCATCCCTGCCAAGGCTCTGGTAGATATGTGCTTCTCAGGCAAGTACACTTACGAAGAGATGAAGAAAAAAATCGTTGGCTACGGTGGACTCAATGCTTACCTTGGAACCAACGACATGAGAGAAGTTAACAAGATGTGCGAGGAGGGCAACGAGAAGGCAATTCTTGTACGTGACGCCTTTATCTATCAGATCTGCAAGAACATCGGAGCCTGTGCTACAGTTCTCAAGGGCAAGGTTGACCAGATCATCCTTACCGGCGGAATCGCCTACGGTCAGGTTATCACCGATGCCATTAAGGACAGAGTAGACTGGATCGCACCCGTAACCGTTTATCCCGGTGAGGATGAACTTCTGGCCCTTGCCCAGGGCGCACTTCGCGTATTAAACGGAGAAGAGAAGGCTCAGACATATTGATGATACAGCTATCCGGCTGATAGCTTAGGCCCCCGATGCCCATCGGGGGCCTTCTTGATAATATAGGTCAAATCTGCTACAATGTGCTTTGGACTTTGCTTAATACAAAGGGTGGAGTATGCCCTTTTTTAGGAGAAAGAAATGAGTATATTAGATAAGATTATCGGAACACATTCCGAGAGAGAGCTTAAGAGGATCAAGGGGACTGTTGATGCTATTGAGGCATTGAGACCCCAGATGCAGGCGCTTTCCGATGAACAGCTTCGGGCCAAGACCGACGAGTTCAAGAAGAGGCTTTCAGAGGGTGAGAGCCTTGATGACATCCTTCCCGAGGCCTATGCGGTTGTCAGGGAAGCGAGCGTGAGAGTCCTTGGAATGGAACACTTCAGGGTACAGCTCATCGGCGGGATCATTCTTCACCAGGGACGTATCGCCGAGATGAGAACCGGTGAAGGTAAGACTCTTGTAGCTACACTTCCTTCATATCTGGAAGCATTGACAGGCAAGGGCGTTCACGTGGTTACGGTCAATGACTACCTGGCTAAGCGTGATGCGGATCAGATGGGTCAGATCCACAGATTCCTCGGACTTAGCGTCGGATGCGTTCTTAACAGCATGACCGGTGAGGAGAGGAAAGAGGCTTATAATTGCGACATCACCTATGTCACAAATAATGAGCTGGGATTTGATTACCTTAGAGACAATATGGCTATCTACAAAGAGCAGTGCGTTCTTCGCGGTCTGCACTTCTGTATCATCGATGAGGTTGACTCGATCCTTATCGACGAGGCCCGTACTCCTCTGATCATTTCCGGACAGAGCGACAAGTCAACCAAGCTCTATGAGGCCTGCGATATTCTTGCCAAGCAGATGACGAGAGGTGAGGATATGGAAGACCTGTCCAAGATGGATGCCATCATGGGCATTGAGAGAGAAGAGACAGGTGACTTCATTGTCAATGAGAAGGATAAGATCGTTAATCTTACCGAGCAGGGTGTTGCCAAGGTTGAGAGATTCTTCAGGATCGAGAACCTTGCTGATCCCGAGAATCTGGAGATCCAGCACAATATCATCCTTGCCCTTCGTGCCAACAATCTTATGCAGAAGGACCATGACTACATCGTTAAGGATGATGAGGTCCTTATCGTAGATGAGTTCACAGGACGTGTAATGCCGGGACGTCGTTATTCAGACGGCCTTCATCAGGCTATCGAGGCCAAGGAACACGTTAAGGTAAAGAGAGAGTCCAAGACCCTTGCCACCATTACCTTCCAGAACTTCTTCAATAAGTTCGAGAGCAAATGCGGTATGACCGGTACTGCTCTTACAGAGGAGCAGGAGTTCCGTGATATATACGGTATGGATGTAATCGCTATCCCTACCAACATGCCTGTAATCCGTATAGACCATCAGGACGCAATGTACAAGACCAAAAAAGAGAAGCTTAATGCCATCTGCGATGCAGTTGTCGCCTCCCATGAAAAGGGACAGCCTGTTCTGGTTGGTACCATCACCATCGAGGCTTCAGAGGAACTGAGCCGCATGCTCAAAAAGCGCGGTATCCAGCATCAGGTGCTGAATGCCAAGTTCCATGAGCTGGAAGCTGAGATCGTAGCGCAGGCAGGTAAGCACGGCGCAGTTACCATTGCCACCAACATGGCCGGCCGTGGTACGGATATCAAGCTTGACGACGAAGCAAGAGCGGCGGGGGGACTTAAGATCATCGGTACCGAGAGACACGAGTCAAGGCGTATCGACAATCAGCTCCGCGGTCGTTCCGGTCGTCAGGGAGATCCCGGTGAGTCCAAGTTTTATCTTTCACTTGAAGATAATCTGATGAGACTCTTCGGTTCAGAGAGGCTTACCGCCATCTTCAACGCGGTTAAGATTCCCGAGGGACAGGAGATTGAGCACTCATCCCTGTCGAGGGCCATTGAATCAGCCCAGAAGAAGATCGAGTCCAACAACTATGCAATTCGTAAGAACCTGCTTGAGTATGACCAGGTCAACAACGAGCAGAGAGAGATCATCTATGCAGAGCGTAAGAAGGTTCTGGACGGAGATTCCATGAGAGACTCCATCTACAAGATGATCACAGATATAGTAGAGTCTTCCGTGGAGACCGTTGTGGGTGAGGAGAACGATCCCGATAACTGGAATCTCCAGGAACTCAACGAGCTGCTTCTTCCCACAGTACCTCTTAAGAAGATCACAAGGGGACGTATCGACAACCTTACAAAGGCCGGTCTTACACAGCAGCTCAAGGAAGAAGCTGTTAAGCTCTACGAGGCAAAAGAGGCTGAGTTCCCCGAGCCCGAGACCATTCGTGAGATTGAGCGTGTCATCCTTCTTAAGGTCATCGACAGAAAGTGGATGGATCATATCGATGATATGGACCAGCTGCGTCAGGGCATCGGTCTTCAGTCCTATGCCCAGAGAGATCCCAAGCTTGAGTATAAGCTTGCAGGATTTGAGATGTTCGATGATATGACAAGGAACATCGAGGAAGATACAGTAAGACTTCTGTTCCACGTTCATATCGAAGAGAGAGTAGAGCGTGAGCAGGTTGCAAAGGTTACCGGAACCAACAAGGACGATACAGTAGCCAAGGCTCCGATCAAGAGAGCAGAGGCCAAGATTTATCCCAACGATCCCTGCCCTTGCGGATCCGGCAAGAAGTACAAGAACTGTCACGGCAGACAGGTATAAGTTTCGAGGAGATATTAGATGGTAGTTTTAGATCAGATGAAGGTTGAGATCCAGAACCTTCAGGATACACTTAAGGAGGTTACCGCCTCCCTGGACCTGGATTCCAAGAAGAAGATCATAGAGGAGCTCTCCCGTGAGATGGAAGAGCCCGGATTCTGGGACAATGCCGAGAAGGCCAACAAGAAGACCAAGGACCTTAAGAACATGCAGGACCTGGTTGAGAATATTGAGCATCTCAATACGCAGTATAGCGACATTATAGATCTTATAGACATGCAGAATGCCGAGGGTGTTGACGATGAGGATATGGCTGCAGAGATCAGGCAGGAGCTGGACAGCTTCGAGCAGACCCTTGAAGATATCCGTATCAGCAACCTTCTTAACGGCCCCTATGATAAGTATGACGTTATCTTAAGGCTCAATGCCGGTGCCGGCGGAACAGAGGCCTGCGACTGGGCCAGCATGCTCTACCGTATGTATACCAGATGGGCTGAGAGAAAGGGATTCTCTGTTGAGACCCTCGATCTTCTTGACGGCGATGAAGCCGGAATCAAGTCGGTTACCTTCCAGATTTCAGGGACTAATGCCTACGGACTTCTTAAGTCAGAGCACGGTGTTCACAGACTGGTAAGAATAAGCCCCTTCAATGCCCAGGCCAAGAGACAGACATCATTCGTGTCCTGTGACGTTATGCCAGACATTGAGGAAGATTTGGATATCGATATCAACCCCGATGACCTTAGGATCGATACCTATCGTTCCAGCGGTGCGGGTGGACAGCACATCAACAAGACTTCATCTGCGGTGCGTATCACACATATTCCCACAGGCGTAGTTGTTGCCTGTCAGAATGAACGTTCCCAGTTCCAGAACAAGGACAAGGCTATGCAGATGCTGAAGGCCAAACTCTTTATCATGAAGCAGGAGGAGCAGGCAGCTAAGCTCGCAGGTATCAGAGGCGAAGTCATGGACAATGCCTGGGGCAGCCAGATCCGCTCCTATGTCCTCCAGCCCTACACAATGGTAAATGACACCAGAACAGGCTTCAAGGCTTCCAATGCCGACGGAGTACTGGACGGTGACCTTGATCCCTTCATCAATGCATATCTTAAGTGGCTGGCTACCGGCGGCAAGCCTGTAGGAGATACCACTGAGGAATAAGTTATTACCTGGTCAGAAATGATTCAGGACTGATCGTCGTTATAGCAATTACCTCTGTTTTTATTACCGTTTGTCGTGTACAATGGTAGGTAGGGGGAATGTACTAGTATGAAGACGATTGATGCGATCAGAGAGATATACGAACTCTATAAAGACTACAAGACAATGAATAAGGAAGAGCTAGCTGACTTTTATGCCTCTAAGTGCGACTACTATCAGAAGTACGTCGAGCTTAGTCTGGTCACCGGCTCTTTTTTGTTTATCTTTTTCATTCTGAATGACTATGCTTTTAACAGATCATTTACTCCCACTCTGGCTCCCAGATTGTCAATACTGGTTTTCTTCATTATCTACGCCATCGGATCAAATATCGTAAAAAGCCGCGGTGGGATAGTGCTTTTCGACTACTTCCTGGCCCATGGGATAGTGATATCCGCACTCCTTGTGATGTATCATCTGGGAGACAACGGACATGCCGCCGAGAGCTTTATCATCATGAACCTGATGTGGATGGTTGTGGGTTTTTCGGCCAAGCCTCATGAGGTGGCGATATCATCCCTGCTTTTTATCGGCGAAGTACTTATAGGACGCTATTTCTTTTATTACGACAGTCTCATATTTGTGCTGGTGGTGGAGGTCTGCGGCGCTATCTTTGTCACCTGCACTCATTTTATGCTGGTGCTGTTTTTCTTAAGCCATTATCGCATGAAACAGAAACTGGAACTGGCCATGATCACAGATCCTCTGACTCAGGTTTACAACAGACATCTTTTGGAGAAAATTGTTTCCCAAAATGCCATTAAGGATACAGAGGCACCGGCAGCGATTGCCATGCTGGATATTGACAACTTCAGAAAAATAAATGAGGAAAACGGTCATTACACCGGGGACCTTACCCTTCTGTACATGGGACAGAAGCTGGCCAAGGAGACCCATGAAGACGACTATGTCATCCGCTATGGAGGGCAGGAGTTTGTCATCATCCTCAAAAACTGCGATGTGAATAATGCCTGCGCCAGAATGGAGCAGTTCAGAAGAGATATTGAGAGCGCCGTGGATACGCCTGTTCCCTTCACGATCTCTGTGGGAGTATCGAGGTATAACGGCGATTACAGCAAGACCATACAGAACGTGGCCAATGCTCTTGAAAAAGCCAGAAACAAGGGCTGCAACAACGTGGTAGTGGTATGACGGATTCTCTTTTCACAGGGAGGTAGACATGATTACAGTCAGTCTGTGCATGATAGTTAAAAATGAGGAAAAGAATCTTGGAAAGTGCCTTGAGAGCCTGAAAGGGCTCGTGGATGAGATGATAGTGGTAGACACCGGCTCGACGGACAGGACCGTGGAGATAGCCAAAGCCTTTGGCGCCAGGGTCGAGTACTTTGAGTGGGTGGGAGACTTCAGTAAAGCCAGGAATTATGCTTTTTCCCTGGCAAACTGCGACTACATCTACTCTGCTGATGCGGACGAGGAGCTGGATGAGGAAAACCGCCAAAGGTTTGAGAAGCTGAAAAAAGACATTGAGGAGCTGGACATTGACATCGTGCAGATGTACTACACCAACCAGCTCTCCTTCAGAACTGTCTATAATTATGACAGGGAGCTTCGCCCCAAACTCTTTAAGAGAGTACGTACCTTTGTGTGGGAGGATCCCATTCACGAGCAGGTGGTGCTGAACCCTGTTGTTGTAAACAGCGACATTGAGATCATCCACAGACCTACAGAAAGCCACGGGAAAAGAGATCTCGAGGCCTTCAGGAAGGCTGTAAATGAAGGCAGACGTCTGTCAAAGCGGCTTCATGGAATGTATGCCAGAGAACTTTTTATGGCGGGGGATGACGAGGACTTTATCAAGGCCAAAGACTTTTTTGCCCGGGCCATAGTTGATACCGACAGGAGCCTTGATGAGATTAAGGAGGCCAGCTGCGTTCTGGCTCACATAGCCATTTTGGAGAAGGATGTGCCGGCACTTCTTAAGTACACCTTAAAAGATGCCATAACGGAGATGTCTTCCGAGATGTGCTATGAGCTTGGCGATTATTACTTTGCTCTGGACGACCTGGATGAGGCCATCGTCTGGTACTACAATGCGGCCTATGAGTGTTCAAGTATACTGGATGCAAGAAAGAGTGGCGTGATGCCGAGGCTGGCTCTTGCAAAGTGCTATCGAAAGCTTGGAAGCGAAGAGCAGGCTGCGGACTATGAGAGAGAAGCCGGGGAGATTGAGGATGCCTGAGAAAAGAATCGCCATTGTCACCGGGGCTTTCGGCTTTGCCGGAGCAAATCTGGTGGAGCATCTTACGGAGCATGATTATGAGATTTATGCTGTCGGAAGAAGGGTATCTTCACATAATGAAAGACTGAAGGACCTTAATATACACAGGGTCTTTCTTGATATGGAGGAATATGAGCAGCTTATCAGCAGACTTCCGGAGGATCCGGAGGGAGAGGTAAGCTTTTTTCATCTGGCCTGGGGCGGAGACAGGAACGATGAGGCGGTCCAGATGCGAAACCTGAAGGGGGCGATGGCAGCTATTGAGTGTGGGGTGGAAATTGATAAGAATCTCAAAAGGAGAGGTGCGGGAAGATTTCGGTTTATCGGCATCGGGTCCCAGGCGGAGGTGGACCCCATCACTGAGTACGGCAAGTACAAGGCCAGGGCCTATGAGCTTCTTTGTAAAAAAGCCAATGAGAACGGCCTTGACTTTATCTGGGCCAGACTCTTTAGCCTTATCGGTAAATATGAGCCCTGCGGCAGAATGCTGCCGGATCTTGTTAAAAATCTGCGGGAAGGAAAGAGTTTTTGCCTGAGCACCTGTGAGCAGAACTGGGATTATCTTGATGCAGCGGATGCTGCACAGGCACTTCGTTTGATAGCCGAAAGGGGAAAAAGCGGTGCCGTCTATGATGTGGCCGGGGGAGATGTCAGGCCCCTTAGGGAGTATGTGGAAGAGGCGGCGGATATTCTTGGAGCAGACAGGAAGCTTCTGCATTTCGGAGAGGTGGAAGGACCCATTGTCAATCTCAACCCTTCCGTAAAGAGACTGAAAGAAGACACGGGATGGACTCCGTTTGTTTCATTTCGCGATAGTGTGCTAAAATATTGATATAGCCTGAGGAAAGAGACTATCTATGCTGGAAAGACTGGGTGAACTTATCGCCGGTGGTGAGATCCGGGAAGCTTTATATGAGTTTCAGGAACAGCTCCTTCACATTAACGAAATGGCTCCGAAGGAGGCTTCAAAACTGTGCGTTTATGAGGCTACCCTCTGGGAATCTCTTGAGGACAGCTGCGCGGAGTTTGATGCCATTGCAAAGGGCCTTTCCTATAATCAGGCTGAATACGAACTGTTCTACATGCTGGGGCTGTATTACATAAACATCAACATAGACAAGTCTTATCTTTGCATGGAGATGGCGCTGCATTACTGCACTGAGGACGAGGACGCCGAGGTTATAAGGGATTCTATCGCGGAGCTTAGGAATAATCCGGTTTTGAGGGTAAGAAACGTCAGCATCATGATCCTTTCCTACAATGATCTTGAGATCATGGAGGAGTGCCTTGATTCCATAGAGGAGACCATGCCCGAGGGCAGCTTTGAGGTTGTGGTGGTGGATAATGCTTCCACCCAGGAGGGCGTTTTGGAGTTCTTAAGGAAACGTAAGGAAAACGCCTCCTACAACTTTGTGCTTATAGAAAACGAGGAAAACCTGGGGTTTGCCCGTGGCTGTAATATCGGCGCGGCGGCCTGTGATCCCGGTAATGATATTTTCTTTTTGAACAACGATACCGTCCTTACGCCGAATGCTCTGTTTTTCCTAAGAATGGGGCTTTATGAGGACAGGAACGTGGGGGCTGCGGGAGCATGCTCCAACAGTGCTCTTTTACAGGAAATACCGGCGGAGGAACTTTCCTTGTACGGAACGGGAAAAGAAGCGGTGATAAAATACGCAGCCAAAAAAAGCGTTCCCATGGCTAACCCCTATGCCGGAAGATTCAGGCTTACGGGCTTTGCCCTGCTGGTATCAAGGGATGCCATAAGGGCGGTGGCGCCGGACCTTAAGATATTTGATGAGTTCTTCTCACCGGCTTACTTTGAGGACGATGACCTGGGATTTCGCATAGCAAGGGCGGGCTTCAAACAGTATCTGTGCCTTAACAGCTTCATATACCATCAGGGAGGAAGCGGCTTTGGAGGAGGCAATGATCTGATGGAGCAAAGTCGCAGGAAATTCATTGAAAAATGGGGCTTTGATATCTGGGGGTTCTGCGCGCCATGGATTGATGCAGCCCGGGAAGCTATCGAGGTGGCGGACACATTTGATGTACCCATCAGGATTATAGATTTTACCTGCGGTATGGGGGCTACAGCTTCCTATATCAAGCAGCATTGCCCATCGGCATATGTGGCGGGAGTATGCAGAAACTCCATAGAAGCCAGCGTGGCAAGGAACATGGCGGATGAAGTGGTGTGGGGTGAGATGAACACCTTAAGACTTCCCTGGAAGTCCCACAGCTTTGATATCGCCCTGGCTGACAGGGAATATGTAAGCGACGGAAGAATTGCCGAATGCCTTAAAATCGGCGGGATTAGAATATTATACTCTACGCAGGAGTGAAGATATATGAAGAGATATCTTATCCAGATCCAGACTAATTTCACGAGGGAACCGGGCGAGAAGATGATGGTTTTTGTGGACGACAGGGAGCTCTACGAGGCTAAACCCATGGAGACCATCTCCATAGTATTGGAAGAAGGCTTTCATATGATCAGGTTCAGGTACAAGATCAGGGACAAGCTCATGCCTCTTCTGGTTTCCTCCGGATATACCATTGCTGCCAATTATAATTCCCTTTCCGGGCTTATAGAGGTGAATATCCGCAAGACACCGGATTCGGAAAACGGTATTGATGATAATGAGCTTAAATTTATGGATATGACAGAGCCTTCCGTGGTGTCCAAGGAGGGAAGAAAGGGCCTTGATATCGCCATCGAGGACGACGATCCCGTATATGTTTTTTCGGGAACCAGCGGGCTTAAGGAGGGCGTTCTTCGTATCTATGAAAAGAGACTGGAATTTGCCACCACCAAGGATCTTAAAATTGAGACGGTCCGCTACTCGAATGTCATTGCCGTCAAGCCCAAAATGGGCTCTATAGACCTTCAATGTGAGGGAAATGTTCATAAAGTTTATAGTATTCCGAAAGAAAACTACAATGAGGTTATGGCATTTTTGAACAATAGAATTGCGAAAGAACAATAAAAGAAAACGCATGGTTTTGCAACCTTACTAAATTACATGCATAAACAGATGATAAACAGCACTTCGGTGCTGTTTGTTTTTTCGTATATTTTCCAAAAATTTACGAAATCCAGCATATATCGAAAGGTTTTTTGTTATCGCTAAAAAGTCTCTTATTCTAACAATGAATTGTGAAAAAAGTGTGAACACTTTCGCAAATTCTTGTTACCGATTGCATTTTCGTGAAAATGCCAAAAAACAGTGGTCAATCCGACTAAAATTTTATTTGAAAATTCCCCCAAAAAGTGAATGACGAAAAATCGTCTATGTGTTATTCTATTAACTGCAAAAGGGAAAGCATTTTTCACAAGAAAAAAATTAAACAGGAGGTAGCAACATGACAAAGGCTGAAATTTTAAAAAGAGAAATCCTTTCACAGTATAAAAGTGTTAGACAGTTTGCAATAGATATGTCTATTCCATACAGCACACTTGTTACAGCATTAGATAGGGGAATTGAGGGAATGGCTTACGGTACAGTAATCAAAATGTGTGATCGTCTTAATCTTAATCCTGTGGATTTTTCAACACTTGAGCAGGGAACAGACCTTGGCAAGAAGATTGTTGAGAATCGTGTTATGCAGCAGTACGTTAAGCTTAACAAGGCAGGACGTAAGAAGATCCTTGACATGATGGGAGACTTCTCTCAGCTTGATAAGTACCAGGCAGACTGATATATCTGTGACGGGGAAGGTTTTTTTTCAAAACTGAAAAAGGAAATGAAAAGGCTTTGCGGATTTGTTATAATGGATTCCGCAAAGCCTTTTTTGGAGGGAAAATAATGAAATACGATTATCTGATAGTTGGCGCAGGACTTTTTGGCGCGGTTTTTGCCCAGGAGATGGCAGCCCGGGGGAAAAGCGTTCTTGTTATTGACAAGAGAGATCATGTAGGCGGCAATATATATACGGAGAACCGTCTGGGCATCAATGTTCATAAATACGGAGCCCATATTTTCCATACTTCCGACAGAGAGGTGTGGGATTATATTAACCGTTTCTGCGAGTTCAATAACTATATCAACAGCCCTGTTGCTGTATATAAGGATGAGCTTTACAACCTGCCCTTTAACATGAATACCTTCAGCAGGATGTGGGGAATAAAGACTCCAAAGGAAGCCGCAAAGATCATAGACGAGCAGGCACAGGAAGAAATTTCAAGGATCAAAAGAGAAAAGGGCACAGATACTTTTGAGCCCGAGAACCTTGAAGAGCAGGCTCTCAGTCTTGCGGGAAGAGATATCTATGAAAAGCTGGTGAAGGGGTACACAGAGAAGCAGTGGGGAAGAGACTGCAAGGATCTTCCTGCCTTTATCATCAAGAGACTTCCCATGAGATTTATTTATGACAACAATTATTTCAACGACCGCTATCAGGGAATCCCGGAAGGGGGCTATACTGCGGTTATAGAGAAACTCCTTACAAGTCATAAGGGCAGCATTACGGTGAAGACCGGAACAGACTACTATGATTTTGTTAAAATGGAGGGCAAGCTGCCGGCAAGGCCTTTCGAATCGGTATCCGGCGACAGCTTTGACAAAATCCTCTTTACCGGCATGATCGATGAGTTTTTTGGCTATCAGCTTGGGACTTTGGAGTACAGATCTCTTAAGTTTGAGACCAAAGAACTTCCGGATACGGATAATTTCCAGGGCAACGCGGTGGTTAACTACACCGAGAGGCAGATCCCTTACACCAGGATCATCGAGCACAAGCACTTTGAGTACGGCAAGGGCAAGGGAACCATCATCACCTATGAATATCCCGCAACCTGGAAGATCGGAGATGAGCCCTATTATCCCATGAATGATGAGACCAACAACAGTCTCTATGAGAAATATACTGAGCTTGCCGGGGAATATCCCGATATTCTCTTTGGGGGAAGACTTGGACAGTACAAGTACTACAACATGGATCAGGTTATAAGAGCAGCCCTTGATATGAGCAGGATGCAGTAACACGGATATTTAGGACAATAATAATGCCCCGGGCAGATGACGCCCGGGGCATTTTGTGTTGCCGAAACGCTCATCGGCAACTATATCATTTCAAGCCGTATCTGCTGCAGCAGATCAGCTTAAAGCGCTATACTCAGCAGTAGTTGTTGAACATCATGCCTGAGTATTCGCTTGTGATATACGGGTTATTTGTGTCGCGGCTGTCGGGATTTTTGTAATTTACGACAGGCCTGTCAACATATTTCATGGGGTCAACCGATATATCTTTGGCTTTATCTATAAGAGCTGACGCGAATTTGTTTACCGGATCAAGAGAAGCCGAACTTGCACTGCTTTCAACAGCTTGTTTTAAAAGTTCCTCATCTATGGAAAGGCTTCCGTTTCCTTCAAGCCTGATCCCTATATCTTCGGAATTGGCCAGATGCTGCTGGGCAAGACCTATAAGCTCCGATTTAAGTTTGGAGCTCTTGAACTTGGAATCTTCTATACCACCTGCATCCTCAACAAACTTATTGTAGGCTTCAACCAGGGAGGATACATGTCCGATAAGAGCTTCATTATCCCGCTTGATCCCTACATGGATGGGACTTGCTTCATCCGTAACGGATTTAAGGTTGATATCGAACTTACCGCCTACGGTGAAATGATTGGATACTGCAACCTTCTCTTCGCCGTTTAATGTGAAGTGGGCGTTGGCTGCGGGAGCCGCCACCATGTTAAGTCCGAGATATTCAACACTTCCGGTTGCGAGCCCGCTGGAGGATTCATAGATCTCAAACTGGCTGGTCTGACCGGTCTTAAGTCCCGTGTGGGTGGAAGTGATCTCTATGGCTGAACGGCCGCCATCCTCTATAACGGAGGCGCTGATGCCTATGCCCGCTTTATTGATCAGCTTCTCAAGCTTTTGCTGTATGTCTATATTCCTGTCGGTGGTATAGATGCCGAACTGGAATTCATATTCCTGTTCATTGACCCTTACATCAAATGCGTAGTTATCTGCGGGAAGAGAAGAAGAATCCTTGGGAAGGAATCTGCCTCTGTTCACCTGACTTTGCGCCAGTGAAGAAACTTCAATATCAAAACCTATATTGCCGATATCCTGATCCGGAGAATCGCCGATATAGGATGCCTGAACCTTGTCTTCGTCGGTTGTAAAAGCAGAAGAATGATTGAGGGAGGATCTGTCAGCCTGTCCACCCAGCTTCATAATATCACCCTGAAGCTGACGGGCTTTCTCTTTTATGTCAATCGCATCATTGCGGGAAACGTCATCATCCGTGAGCAGATAAAGAGGGGACTTCTTGTTGATCCTGGCAATAGATTTGTACACATCTCTAAGCTCATCTTTACGATGAGCGTCGGCCTGTGTCACATCTTTGGATACATAGTCTTGTATGAAATGGTTATAAGCGCCATTTAAAGAAATGCCTGCCATAAATGCCCCTCCTTTCTTCCGTGATATCCGTACGCGTTAAATCTTCTACCATTCCATTGGTATCAGTCGTACGAGGGCAAATAAAGCCACGTTTAGTTACCTTCATAATACTAAATAAAAATCAAATGTCAATTGATTTATTACAAATTTCCGAGAATTTATGATTTATTTAGAAATTGCAACCCCGGGTCCGTTATATTATCATAATTCTTGTATAAAAAATAAGGATGCGCATATTATGGTGTTTCTGTCTACTATATCGGCATATTTCCTGCTTTCCGCAAGACTTGCGGACAAATTTAAAAAAAATATTTCTCAGACCGCTTCGGTTTCGGCGGCAGCTCTTTTGCTTGTGCTGTATGCCTTTGCCTATGCAGGGCACCTTGAACTTGTGGGAGCGGCTTCTCTGGTTTACATAGGTTATGTGTCGGCGGATCTCTTCTATAAGAAGGAAGCCGGCAGGATACAGGTTTATTTAAGAAATATATTCTCCATCGAGATGGTTTTGCTTACGGCAACCGTTATCTTTGTCGGTTTTATGACAGGGCAGCGGGTCTTTACCTGGTGGGACGACATCAACTACTGGTCCTCGGATGCCAAGCAGCTGTACTTTATGGGCGGGTTCCCGGGAAAATACGGCAATGCATCTCCTGAGTTCGGGGATTATCCGCCGGTTACTTCACTTGCCAAATGGCTGTTTTTGCAGTTAAGCCCCGTAAGATACAGGGAGAGCCTTCAGTTTACGGGTTATTTTGCCCTAAACACCGTATTCCTCATGCCTCTTCTTTCCAAGGTAAAAGAGGCATCCGCAAAGCTTTCAAAAGCGGCCGGCCTTCTTTTGTCGGTGCTTATGTTTGGCGCACTGATGCTTTTTAGCGGCATCTTCAATGGCATGATCTACTACGGAACTCCTGCAGACATCACTATGGGAATCGTGTACGGAGCCCTTCTTCTTTCCATATATGATTTTAACGGTACCGACAGGACCTACTATTATATAAGGATAGCTCTTTACGTATCGGTGCTGCTTCTTACTAAATCCGTTGGGATTGAATGGGCAGTCTTTGCCCTTATCTTCTATATTATTTTTGCGCCAAAGGGAAAGGGTATTTTCTTTTCCGGAGCCTTTGGGGCAGCGGTGTACGGAAGCTGGCTCATACTGTGTCTTATGAACAGGAGAGTGGCGAAGCTTACGGGAGCCGGGATCAGGATGGCTGCCTCGGGGAATTTCACCGCACCGGATAATACTCTTGATAAGATGAGGTATTATGCAGAAGCCTTCCTTTTTTGGCCCATGCACGGCGACAGGAACATTACTCTTGATATTTCGGCGGGCTGCGCCGTGGCTTTGATATTTGCAGCTATCATTGTGCTTGGGGCAAGAAGATTCATCACGGGAAAAGAGATGAGAAAGCTTATTGCTTTTACCGCCGTCACCGGAGTCATCGCCTACGGCATCATTTTCCTGGCCCATATTTCCATATTCGGGACCGAGGATCAGTATCTTGATGCCTATGCCATGTCTTTGTCCATCGCCAGGTACTGCGCACCCTTTACCCTGGGAACGGCGTATCTGTTATTCGGTATATCTTTTGATAGGGGCTTTGAGAAGGGGACTAAGAGCATTATGGCTGTAGCCGGGATATGGGCTTTGTTTATAGCTCTGACAGCGGATTACAGCGGCGTGTATACACATTTGATCGGATACAGGCTTAGCCTGCAGGAGGATAAGGACTATGTCTATGACATGGTGACAGATGAGGGCAGACGTATCGCAGCTGCGGTGAGTGACAGAAGGTATTGGGGAAAGCGGGTTCTGATCCTTAGGGATCCCAAGAACAATTCCTATGTCCACAACGCCTATATCAGCAAGGAGGCCTGTCCTGCGGCACTGGTGTATGACGTGTGGTCAGCAGATGACAACAAAGATTCTATTATAAGGAAGATGAAGGAAAGCCACGCTGAGTATTTCTATGTTGAGGACCCGGGAAAAGAGACTGATGCTCTCTTTGGGGAGCTTCTTAAGGATGAAGGATACAGATCCGGACAAATATACAGCGTAAGCGGATTGGATTACTGATATGGAGAAAATGATACCTGTTATAATCCCGGCCTACGAGCCGGATGAGAAACTGATAAAGCTTACGGAAGACTTAAATGCTGCGGGTATAGGCCCCATAGTGGTGGTAGATGACGGCTCTTTTCCCGAAAAATACGGGGAGATATTTGACAAGGTGAGAGAGCTTGGGGCAAAGGTCCTGGTTCATGCGGTGAACATGGGCAAGGGCAGAGGCTTAAAGACTGCCTTCAACTATTGCCTTACGGAGTACCCGGGACTTGTCGGTGTTGTGACCGCGGATTCAGACGGACAGCACACCCCGGAGGACATTAGAAAGTGCATTGAAGCCCTTTTTGAAAATCCCGATGCGCTGATCCTTGGAGTGAGGGACTTTAACCAGTCGGGGATCCCTGCAAGGTCGGTGTTTGGAAATAAGACCACCAGCCAAGTTATGAAACTTCTTACGGGCATGAGCATCAGCGACACCCAGACAGGGCTGCGAGGGATATCTTCGGAGTTTATGAAGGCTCTTTTGACCGAGAAGGGGGAGAGGTTTGAGTTTGAGACCAATATGCTCCTGGACGCCAAAGAGCTTGGGATAAAGATCCTTGAGGTGCCCATTAAGACAATCTATCTTGAGGAGAATAAGTCCAGTCACTTCAATCCCATAAGTGATTCCATCAGGATATATGCGATATTCTTTAAGTTTCTGTTTTCGTCCATGTCCTCGGCACTTGTGGATATCGTGCTGTTTACCGTATTCTGTGCGGCTTTCAGGAATGTGTCTGTGGCCATAGGATATATCATGCTCTCTACGATCCTGGCCAGAGTCATCTCGGCGATCTATAACTTCTTAGTCAACTACAGGGTAGTGTTTAAGGGCAAGGGCAGTAAAAAGAGAGCGGCGGTTAAGTACTTTTTCCTGGCGGTGTTCATCATGCTGGCAAGCGGAGGTCTGGTGAGCGCCATCTGCGGAGCGCTTCCCATGGTCCCCGAGACCCTGATCAAGATACCTGTGGACTGTATTCTGTTCCTCTTCAGCTTCTATATGCAAAGAGAAGTGGTATATAAATAAAAAAACTATAAACTTATGACCTGAACACTAATTCATCGTAAAATACTATATAGAGTTTTTTAAATAGTCTGATATTTATTGTAAATGAGGTGAGATGAATGAAAATTGTTCAGGTTAACAAGGATGATGCTGTATTTTTCTCCGGTGTAGCCCCCAAGAACATGCTGGGACTTTTGGGACTGCCCCATGCTGCGGCTTTGGGTGTGGTGGAGAGAAGCCTTGGTGTCGGGATACTTATTTTTACCCAGCAGGCAGAAGAATCCATTACCATAGAGTGGCTCTATGTGGATGAAGAATACAGAGGCTTTGGCTTTGGGGCCTCTTTGATGGAGAAGATCTTTGAAACTGCGGAATTTCTTAAGGTAAAAAGAGTCTGCGCAAGACTTCCCCAGGATGAAAACTTCGAGGCTCTTCAGCTGTATTTCCTGCAGTGGGGATTTGGCTGGAGGAAAACTCTTATGGGAGAATGGAACGTTACCGCAAGGCAGCTCTATGAGAGCCCTTTTGCACGTAAGGTAGCTACCATTGATCAGAAATACTCTGATATCAAACCATTCTTTGAGATTTCCAACAAGGCGTTTTCTGATGCGGTGGAAAGGGCGACCGGTGAAGGTCACGGAATGCTCTATGATGTTGTAGCCGGCAGAAAATACCTGGATAAGGATGTCTCTTTAGTCAGTATGAGCAAAGGCAAGATCAACGGATATTTCCTGGTTCACAGAGGAGAGAACGTGGTCTATCCCGTGGCCCTGTGGTCTGAGGGAAATACCCCCGTGGTCATATCGCATCTTTTGGGCAGTGCCATCAAAGAAGGCGCCAAGGTACTGGGAGCTGATGATGTTATCAGGGTCACAGCAGGTTCCGATGATACCCTGGAGTTTATAAGGCAGGTTATGCCGGCTAAGCTTGAAGAAACAGCGTATATGATGCAGGCGGACGCGGATTACCTTAGCAACCCCGATAATATGGACGATGATTTCGGAGTCGGCGGTGCGTATGAAGTGAAGGACCTGTTCAGGCCGGAGGACATTCCCGAAGGCGGTTTCGTAGTGACAGATGTAGAAGTTAGATAAACGGAGAATGGTATGGACTTTAAATATAAAGTAACGGAAAAGAATGTTTCAACTTATAATCCCATGGAGTATACCAGGGATCAGATGCAGTTTACAAATATCAAAGAGGAGGATGCCAATGCCCGTCCGCAGGATCTGTATGAAAGGGGGCAGACTCTTCAGAGCAAGCTTCTTGGAATGGGAATGGAAACTGTAAACCCAGAGGAAATGCAGCAGCCTGTTTCATTTGAAGACAGGGTCAAGGCCACCAAGGACTTTGCCAGGATCCAGGCGGCTACTATGGCAAAGACCACCGGCATATTCAGAAACAGCAATGAGATGAATACTGTCATTAAGATGGTTAACGGCCTTAATGCTCTGCTTGAAGGTGATGTTCCCAGACTTAACGGGATGGTTGATGCCAATGCGCTTAAGCAGACACACCTTAAAGGATTCGATGCAGCCATCAATGCCTGCCAGTACTATCTTGATACAAAAACTCCCAAGTATAATTGGACCAAAAAGCGTTATCGCAGAGTAGAAGCGATGAAACTGGCTCTTGAAAAAGAAAGGGAGCTTCTCTCGGTGGTAGTTTCCCAAATAGCTGACATGAAGTTTAAGCCGGAGGAGCTTGCGAATATAAAAAGTACCAGGGATCTTCTGGATAAAGCCAACTCTCATCAGGTAATAGGGGAAGCAGAGCTTCAGATTGAGGGAAATTCCACTGATGTTTACAGGATCAGGCTTAATATCAACGGAAAAGATGGGTACTACTACTTCAAACAGAACCTCAAACCCGTGGGTGATGATCTCAAGGGCTTTGTCAACAGACGCCTCGGGCAGCTTGCACACAGCAAAGAACATAGCGGAGATGCCAGAAGAGAAGAGGCGAGGCTCCATGGCAAGATTGATATGAAGGATTATGAATTCGGAGAAGAATTCTTAACCCAAATGAAGACCAAGCTTGATTCCGCATCCGATAATATCAAAGACAGCAAGGAATTGAACAAGAGATATCTCTCCTTCCTGGGGCATGACTTTGATAAGGTATTCAGTGATCTGGCGGTATACAATACAAAAGCTGAGGAATCCAAACGTACTTTGATAACCATGAAGGCGGACCTTGAAAAGGCAAAGGCGGAAAATAATCAGCTAAGGCAGAAGGCTCTCGAAGCCAATATAAAGGAGCATAAAGTCTTTGAGAAGATGACTGAGTATCAGTGGATTGAGCAAATGGCTAAATCAAAGAAGAATCCTCTTGGTCTTAGTCTTAGCAAAGATAAGGAATTGTTTGCCGTTTTAAAACGTATGTCCCTGGAAGCTGATCCCAAGGAACAAAACGGCGGTAATTCCAGAATAAGCAGATTCTTTACAATGACACTGGGCAAAGAAATAGAGGCATACGGGCAGCAGAAAGACAGAAGTAACGCCTCAGATGATGAGGTCATGGCCAAGAATAACACCGCAACTTACCGTATCGCCAATCTCTTTGGATTTAATGATGTAATAACTTCATCCGAGAGTGCAGTCCTTAATATTAAACTTGCGGGAAAAGAACATTCCGAAGACGTATCCGGAACCATATCTGTTGAGGCACCGGGACTTGAGATGCTAAAGCTTGTGGAAATAGCAGAAAAGAATGGCAAAAAAATCCATTATTCACCAAAGGCTTTAAGACAGATGGTAAGACTTCAGATGATCGATACTACTTTTCTTCAGACAGACAGACACTGGAGAAACTTTAAGTGCAAGACCAAACCCGATCTTACCAACTATGATGAGAATAAGCCCCTTAATCAGGATATCGTCATAGAGAGTATCGGCTCTTATGACCACGACATGTCCTTTGGCGTCATGAATCTGAAGGATGCTTTTAAGCAAAAAGATAACCCCGACGGTGCAAGCATAAAGAACGGAATGCTTCCCCCTATACTCAGAAAGATTTCAAGGACCAGTCCCGAGGCGGTATATTTTAATGCCAGACTTATGGGCGGAGCGAATTTAAAGCTGTTTGAAAATATGAAGGTACCTACGCCCAGGATCGGAACCGGTTATTATGATGTTCATGAGCGTAACAGGCGGATAGGTTACTATCAGTCAAAGGTCATCAAACTCAAGGAACTGGGAGTAGAAAGCGCCGAAGAACTGCCAAAGAAGCAGATTGCTGGCAGCATGGAGACCTTTTATGAGTATAACGGAATGATACTCAAAAAGAATGACAGATATTCAATGTATATCTGCGATGAAAAAGGTGAGAAAATCGGATACAACATACTGGATAAATACCTTTTTACCGAGACGCAGCTTGGAGTGAAATTTATAAGTACAAAGATCTCCGATACCGAAAAAATGCTGGAAACATCTAAGATGCTTAACGGAGAACCTATAACAGCGAATTTAAAGAAAAGTATTCTGGATAGGTGCGGTGCCATAGGAAATCATATTAAATTTGATGATAACGGTATGACAAATCTGAAGGATCTGAAAAAGGAAGACAGAGTGAATGTTCTGGCAGAGGCCATGCTGCTTCATGCCGACCTTTCGCAGATCGATGTAAGCGATAATGAAGCTGAGAAAAAAGAATCAACCGGTACCGGGTACATCGAGCACAAGATAAGGACAGTTATCTATAATTTCAAACTTCAGCTGGATGCCATGAAAGAAAAAGACAGAACAGCTCTTTTGGCAGAAGTTAAGAAGAAGGTGATCGAGAAGCTTAATGCCAAGAAAGTGGCTGATCAGCAAAATGAAGAAAACAAGAAAAGCGAAGAGGCGGAATACATGGAAGTTCCTACCATGCTTCATATGGACAGGCAGGCTTATCTTGATATCTGCGAGATGCAGAATCATTTCGAAGACACCGTAAAGCTTGCTCTCCATGACCTTGGATGGCAGGAAGATAAGATCATGGCTTTAAAGGAAAGGATCGTTCAGCAGAAAGAAGAAATAGAAAAGTGCCAGATCATGGCGGAAAGAATACTAGAACAGATGTATCCTGAAGGAAGCAAGCTTAGAAGCTTCTTCCTGGATAGTGACGATTATGCACAGATAAAGGATATAAAGGAAATTGCCTGGGATCCGGGAATGAGCTATTTTGCCACAGAGGATGAGAACTTCCTGATGTCCGATGAAAACTTCAACGAATTCTTAAGTCAGGACGAGAGGCAGACAAGACTCGAAAATACCAACGAGCACAGGAAAATCAAGCGTATGCATGGTCTGAAGCAAAATCTTACCTCCTACAGCACCATGATAAGCGGCAGCGTAAAGGCGTGACGTTGAGGACGGAAAAGAAAGATTCAGAAGGAAATCCGGTGAGCCCCGGTTTATCCGGAAATAAGGTGAAGAGGTGGCAGGCGTGAACAGGATCAGGGCCATTGAAAACGGAAGCAACGAAAAATATATTCGGATTCTCGGAGCCGAGCTTTCAGATAACCTTGGCAGAGACTGCTATGAAGCGCTGGAAGAATGCGATGAAGATGAGGATATAAAGTCTGTCCTTGCCTGGCGCCTTAAGAATCTTTCAAGTGAAGACAAGATCGAGGCACAACTCGAACTGTTTGTCGCCGGCGAAGGTGCGGATGCCGGTGCCATGCTGGGGGAATACCACAAAAGAGCGACCGGGGAGGGGGTTGGCAAAACTGTTTTTGAAATGTCAATGCTCCCCGGTGATATACAAAAGATCCTGGCCGATAACGGATTTGAACTGACAAAGAAGGAGAGTGTTGATCTTCTGGAGCCTTTGAGCAGTGTTGCACTTCTTAAGCTCGCAAAGAAAAAGACATCTCCTTCTTACATCAAGCCTGTTTCGGAGCTGGATCTTTTGCAGTTTAAAAGAGGTATAACCAATTGCATGTTCAGTGGAAGATACGGACTTGAGGAGGATCTTCCGGATCTGCCCATGGAGTGGTTTGAGATGGATGTATCATGCTGTGTCATCACTGACGATAAGGTCAGTTCACTGTTTCTTGTAAGAATGACAAAAGGCGGGATTCTGATGCCGGTCCTTTTGTTTTCCCAGGGAATCGACGCGGACAAATACATGCTTGAGATGATGAGATTTGCCATAAATGCTGCGGCTTCCAAATACCCCGGGGACACTCAGGTGCTTTTGCGGCGCCATGACAGCAAGACCAGAAAGCTTACGGATTATCTTTTTCCGGGGGCAAAGGGAAAGACTGTGATATGCGGCATACGAAGTGAAAAGTAGAAAAAGGAGTGGAAGCTATGCCGGATGCTGTTGCATGTAAGAGAATAGCCATTTCCAAAGACGAAACCCCAGGATACCTGAAGGGTCAAAATACCTGCGCCTATGGGATCGAGAGGACGGCAGACAATAAGCTTATGGGTCTTGTCATATATACTCTTTCCGAGGATCTGCCCGGGGCCGTGAAGCTGGAAAACCTTATGATCTACGAGGAGTTTCGGGGAAACGGTTATGGAAAAGAGCTTCTGAACAGATCCCTGGAAAGCCTGAAAAAAGCAGGGGTAAAATATGTTATCTACAGGGAGGTCTCGGAGAATGCGGCAGAGCTTCTTGAAAGCTACAACTATGCTGCGGCAAATGACTTTATTCCAATGGTCATAGATGAGAAAGTCTTGTATTACGGCATCGAAAGACTTCTTTCCGGAAAGTTTTCAAGGCTGGTGCCGAAGATGAGAGACAGTCTTGAAAAGGTGGTAAGACTTGCCGGTCCCGGTGATGAGTGTATCGTTCGTTTAAACGAAAGGGATGATATAGGACTTTTCATGATAAGAAGCAGCTTCGATGAGCAGCTTTCGGTGTTCTATCTGGAAAACAATGAGGTCATCGGGGCTGCAAAAGCATACAGGGAAGGAAAAAAAGTCATCGTAAACAATTTCTTTCTTGATCCCTCCTGCGACAAAAGAGAAGTGTTTACGGCGCTTGCAGTCAAATTTGGGATCAGCGTGACCGTGGATCAGGATATAGAAGAGGTGGTTTTCCAGTCTGTCGGAGATGACAGGTATGATGAGCTGATCAATCTGTTTGGCGAGGCTGACAGAGAGTACCCGGCCATTGAAATGGTATTGTATCTGTAAATGTTGGAATAAGGAGGATGATGAATGGACCCTCGGAAGGAAATACAGGAATCCCTGAAATATTCCAAACAGAAGCTTGATATTATTGAAGATGACCTTCATCTTGAAGATATCACCAAGCAGCAGGCAGAAGAGATAAACAATGTAAAAACCGTTCCTCTTCAAAAAACTGTAAAAGAACTTCTGGATGAAGAGCAGGATAAAGAAACCCTTAAGCTTGACAAGTTTACTGAAGTTGAGCTGGGGGAAAAGTACGATTTTGTTACGGCGGATTATAAAAAGACAGATCCTGCCTTTTCAAAGCTTGCAAGAAGAAGACCCGCTCTTTCTTCCCTGCAGGTTGAATCCGGCAGGTCCATCCTTGGGGAAAGGACTCTTGAGCTAACCTATAGGAATATAGGCAGGTCTTTTTTCGGAAATAACGGACAGCTCAAGAAGCTAAAGGAAACGGATGATCCCGACAGATCTCCCTTCTTTAAGAGGCTCTGTGAGTCCCTGGAGACATTAAAAAGCGTACTGGAGAACAAAAGATCATCAACTGACGATATTGTTTCGGCAGTGCTTCTGGTTTCGGAATATGCCAATGCTTACTATGACACCCACAGGGGACACATTTTTTCCGAAAAAGGACAGACAAGAAAACAGGCAGCCGTAGAGATCCGTGATTCAATGAAGGGGCTTTTCGAGAACCTTCTTTCGGCCATGAATATCAAAATACCCGGAGATACCAGAGTCCATGTCATAAATAATCCCACTAAGAAAGAGAAAAAGCGCATCGATGACAGCATCGAACATCTTGGGGATGCCTATGAGAAATGGGGACTGACCCTCGGAAAGGATGAGATCATCGATGAGAGAGCACACGTGAGGGAAAAGCTGAATCTTCTTTTGCCCTATGAGGGAGATATTGCCCGGTATAAGATCATCCATCAAGGGGAAAAAATGCCCTATGTCATAATGCAGTATGATCTTCTTAGAAGGCAGGTTGCTCTTATAGACGGACTTGAAAAGGGCAAGAAAGCAAAAGTTGATGATATCACTAAGATGACCCTGGATCAGATCAGATCCATGGATGAAAAGAAGAAAGAAAAAGAGCTTTCGGCAGACGAGATAGATCAGGGGCTTACACAGAGCCAGCTTGATGCCATAGACAGGATAGACCAGTGGTTTGTAAGAAATGCCCATAACGGCGGAATGCTGGGAAGCGTTGCCAGGAGGCTTAAAAACAATCACTCGGATATCATAAATGAACTCTTTAGAAAGTCCAAGAGGGAGAGACTTTTTATCTATTATCTTATTGAGGCGGGACTGAGAAAGGTTCCGAGTACCCTGGCTGTATGGCAGTCCCAGTCATATATTCCGAATCTTGATACCTTCAGGGACAGGATGAAAGCTACAAAGCTTAAGGTTACATCCTGGGCTTCGGGCGCTTACACTTATATGAGTAAACTCTCTGATGCCCTTCGCGCAAATGAAGAGTATAAGGAAATGATAAAGGACGGCAGGGATATCGCCGTGGAATCCAAAGAGGAGAGAGAGGCATTTGATGAGCTAAGCAGGTTAGACAAGGACAAGCTTACCGGAGAGGAAAAGCTTGCCGTTGCGGATTTCACCAGAAAAATGCTGCTGAAAAAAACCTACGGTTTATTAAACGATATTCAAAGTGAGCAGATAAGAGCCTTAAGTACAAAGGGCAAAGAAGAAAAGGAAATGATAGACAGAAGGCTGGATTTCCTTAAGGGTGAGGCTTCAAATGCCATAAAGAAGCTTATTGCGGCCGATAATGAGGTCGGGAAGATAGCCGGTGAATATAATTTTTCACCGGATCGGGAACTCAATCCGGTAAGTGTAGGCGAAGACAGGGAAGGCTTTGAAAACTTAAGGCAGGTTCCGAAAGCTGTGGGAGATGCTTTGGGTAAAATGTCCTGTCTGCAATGGGGCCTTGATGGTTCACAGCTTGCAAAGATGGACATTGTCACGGCCAGCGGAGTCGGATCTCTTACAGGTACTCTGGGGCAGGCCAGTGCCATGCTGATGGCGGTGAACAATCTCATTATGAACGGAAGCAATCTTCATGTTGCAGATTACGCCCAGCAGATCGTAACCGCGATCAACTCCTTTGCCGGAGGCGTTCAGTCTGCCTGGAACGGTATTGAGAAAGGCCGTTTTTTGGCAGAGCAGGCATCGAATTTCACTGAAACGGCAAAGTACACGGGTTCCTCGGCCCTTCAGGTTACGGGAATCGTAACCAGCGGGGTGGCGACGGCCCTGAACGCCTACTCAACTGTCTCATCTGCGCTGGATCATCGCAATGCCGTAAAGGCCTCCAAGTATCTGGCAGCAAAGCACAGGGATGATCCCGAATCCAAAGAGACCAGATATGAAAAGAATATGATGGTTCTGGCCGAGAGACTTTCCTCGAATAAGGCAAAGTCAGCTGCTATTGGTACAGTATCGAGCGTAGTTTCTCTTGTCAGCGTAGTTGTTCCCGGGATTGGCCTCTTTACGGCGCCTGTGGGCATCGGACTTACTCTGATAGGGCTCATACGTAATAAGAAACGGATGGTGGAAATACGCACGCAGACCTTTGATGACTACTTTGGCTTTGGAGATTTCTATACAAGGGTAGAAAACAAGATGGCTGAGATGGGACGAAGAATACATGATCCCGAAGCATTTAAGGACCAGCTAAGAAGAAAGCTGTGTGCGGCAGCAGGTTATGCGGATATGTTCACTGCCATGGACGCCATTGCGGTGAAGTACGCCGAGCTTATCCACAACAAGCTCTTTGTAACCAAGGATTTTGCAGATAAGGATGAGAGAGAAGGCTATATACAGATAATCAAGAGCTTTGGGCTTCCGTTTAATGAGAAAAAGGGCAAACCGGACAAGAAGATACTTGCAAGGAGAATGACAGGCAGATAAACCGGAGCTGTATATATGACAAAGTGATCTGTGGAGGAAAATTCATGAACATAAGCAATCTTTTGAAGGAAAGGCACGAGATACTTAAGAGAATTCAGGGGGAGTTTCAGGAAGCCATGGAGCCTGCGATGCTGCGGGAGCCGGAAAATGAAGGCGAGCCTGTGATCTTAAGTGTTCTTTTTGATGACCTTTGGTCTCCCGACTGTGAGGCACTGGGAGAGTTTTATTTCCTTAATCCCGTATCGGAGGATGATGAGATACAGCATCTTTGCGGGACCATTACCATAGCGGAAGAGGTTACAAGCAGCAATTTCCCGCAGTTGTTTGAAGCCATGAGCTATATAAACGCATCACTTCCCTGCGGTGCCTGGCGCCTTGATATGGAAAAAAGATATCTCTCCTATCATCTGGCTGTTCCTGTAAGTATAGAAATGACGGGAGAAGAGCTTTACCGGCAGATGAATATCGTAATGACCAATGCCTATGCTGCGGCGAGGGCTCACGCAGACCTTATCATCAAAGTAATGGACCGGGAAGCGGATATCGATTTTGTGAAGGAAGCGTTAAATCCCGCCGGTTATCAGTGAGGGCCCTAAGTATGTCTGTTTCGATGAAGACGATCATCTATATAGTTATGTCTGCTGTTTCAGGTGTTGCCATACTGCTTCTTTTTCTGCTGAACAGACGATTTCGCATCAGCAAAAGGAAGGAGGACGTATTTTTCAGATATCTGTGCGCTATTGAGATAGTTTATTGTGCCACGGTCATCATAAAAAATATGGACTGGTTGTTTGCTACGCAGAACCCTTTCGGGTTTTGGCCTCTTGTTTTTAGCACTGTTCCGCAGATACTACTGGTTTTAAGCGCACAGATGTGGGTGCTGTTTGTGGATTATTATATCAACGGCAGCATGGACGAGATAAAGCGAAGATACAGGCTTTTCTACATTCCTTATCTGTTCATTCTGGTTATAGGGATCTTTGGGGTGCTGTTATTAAAAAGAATGGAATCAGAGACTGTAAACGGGCTTGAGGATGTCTCGGTAAGATCCGCCGCGCTTTTTATCTTGTGGCTTTTGACGTATTATATCGTCTCTGTTGTGACGGTTGTCTGGTACATTGTAAAGGCTATTAAAATTGTCCGTTATCATAAGACAGAGCGTGATCGTCCGCTGCTTTTGAGACTTGATGTATTTGCTATCCCATGGGCTGTAGCCTATTTTTTTGAACTGCTTCCCACAACCTCGGTGTATATTGAACCGTTGTGTGCTGCCATATCTCTTATACTCACTTTCTATATCATCCAGAAGAGATACCAATATATTGATGAGGAAACACAGTTTTATAACGAGAGTTTTATCGATTATCTGAAAAAATACTTTCTGAGCAGGAAAGTAAATGATGTCATTCTTGTATCTGTTCGAGGCAAAAATGCAAGTGACACCGCCAGAGCCGTGTCTGCCTGCAGACCGGAGAAAAGTATGATATTCAGGATCGGGGAAGATACGTTTCTTATTATGGCCCATAATCCGGGGGAGGTCGCGCTCAGGTCTTTTAAGGAACTGCTAAGGGCGCAGTACAGCGCCTTTGATGACAGCACAGCACTTGATGTTGAGACTTTTGTACAAACTAAAGAAGAAAACTTTGAGGAATTAGTAAATAGAGCCGGCCTGTGAGCCGGCTCTGAGTTTATGAAAAATTTATAATTTATCCCCAACAAAATGGCGGTTTTGTGAATAAAAATTTCAATTGGGGTTTATTTTCTGTGATATTATATTATAAGGAGTACTATATGTTGTACCATGTACACTCTGGACTATTCTAAGGGGGGTTCTTAAATCAATGGCTAGTAATCAGGCATATCCATTTGAAAGAAACAGATACTATCCGGGGAAAATGCTTACAACCGCTGATTTCCAGGCAGAGCAGAGTTATCACATTGATAAAGTCAGGTTCCTTAACAGCCTGATGTACGGTTCCGGCATCGTTTGCGGATGCGGAGTTGTCAATCTTGATGATCTGTCTATCCTGATAGAAAGCGGAGTTGTTCTGGACGGAAGCGGAAGAGAGATCATTATCGATTCTTCCCTTGTTAAGAAGCTGTCATCAATTGAGGGTTTTGATAACCTTACTACGGATACAGCTGCTCTTTGCGTGCGCTATAAAGAGAAGGATATTCACTCGGTATACGCCGTGTCCCACAAGGAGTCGGACAGGGAGTATGAATATAACCGCATAAGTGAAGGCTTTGAGATTTTCCTTGTGGACGAGGAAGAGTTTGATGAGGGCTTTGAGATCGAATCGGAGTTTCTTCAAAAAGAAAGCATCTTCAAAGGTCAGGACTATGAAGGCTTTATCAGTATGCCCACTATTGTCTGCAAGGGCAGGAACGTGAAGGCTTGCGTTGAGATACATAAGATTTCCGGAGCGGATTGTGCAGTTTCTTATAAAGGAACCCTGGACATTCCCAATTTTGTTTCCCCCGAAGGTTTACAGCAGATAGATATAGAAATTGACGATGTATCCCTGGACGAAGGCGAGGTTTATACCAAAGACTTCTGGATGTCCGTACAGGATTCTGCGGGCATAGAGGCAAATGTGATATTAAGGAGCGGCTCTGCGGCGGCATTTGAGAATGATAAAGCCATAAGCGCGGAAAACAGCTTTACATTAAAGGTAAGACTTTCGGATGAGAGTCCCGAATCCATGATAAGAAGAGAGACGGGAAAGCTTTCACTGGAAATGAGAACTGCGGTAGCTCCTTCTGCCATCAAGCTGGCGGAAGTTGATCTGATGAGGACCGACAGCGCCTATGTGATCGAAAATATAAGAGAAGTTAAGAAGAACCAGTACTTAGACCTTCCTTCCCAGGTTGGGACCAAAAATGATTACCTTGAGTACTTTATTAAGGATACCGACATTTCAAAGAAGCAGGAAGCTGCCGGAACGGATGAGGTCAGGACGCCTGTTGCTGCATTTCCTCCTGCATCAGAGCTTAAGAATGTTGCCACCGGAGTATTGGAGATCCCTCTTGGAAGAGACGCAAGAGCCGGCGACATCAGATATTCCGGGGAGATCACCCACGGTCTTGGCTCAGGCAATGTCTATGTTTCCATAGGTTACGAATATATTTCCCAGGATCAGGCCCTGGGAGCAAGCGCCAAGAGCACTGTTTACGGCAATCCCGAGCTTTTCTCCAGGCAGAATCAGCAGTTGGCGGATGCCGAAACAGCGGTAAGGGTGCTGAATGACAAGGGAAGCTTCGTGGTTGCCGCAAGGCTTCTTAGGGACGTGGATTTTCTGGTCCTCACCTACAGATGGGTGGCTATTAAATTCCCTTCGGGAGAGGAACTTGAGGCTGCCGACTACTACGGCAAGTCCATTTCCGCAAAGACACCGACCGTTGTTATGCGGCCCAGGGAGAGCTATTACTTCGGCGTTCAGTTCAACAACATGGAAGCCTGCAGCATAACCTACGAGCTGACCGCTCCCGGAAGCGGTGAAGTATCTACGGATGGCGTATATACCGCGCCCTCCAAGGAAGGTGTATACGAGATCAGGATATATTGCTCGGATATGCCTATGGTATGTACTTATGCCTATGCCATCGTCAAGTCCACGGCTTCGGAAAATGACGCAGGCAGCATAGAAGAGCAGGATAAGGAACCGTTGGTTAAGATTCCGGATATCAATCTCTGAGGGGAGCTAAGATGACGTATGATTCCGGTAAAATGCGGCTGATGCCTGTTGCTACCAAGAGCATCGGAGAGGTGAATGACTGCTATATCTGCAGAGACCTTAATTCCTCCGGAGGAATTCTTTATACCGTTCTGGTTATCCATCAGCACGACGTGGTGCGGAAGGTGCTGGAACTTCTGGAATTCTCCGGCAGGAACGGCAGGGAGACTATTGTAGATTCCTTTGCCTGTGGGCAGCAGCATATTCTGGTATTTCCCTATCACAATGAAAGGCCGCTATTTGACTTCTACGAGGGGGAGTCTCTGACACTGGCTCAATGTGAGGAAGTATGTATCAGTACTATCCTTGCGTGCATCACATCAGATCTTCCCTATCCAATTTTACATTTGCTTTTAAGAAACGGAATGCTGAACCTTTCGGTGGACAGGTCTGTCTTTTTTGGCTACGAGATGGATCTTAAGGAGCTTAACGAGAACGTTACGGAGAAGGAGTGTACCGATCTTTGCGCCAGGACGCTCCTGCTTTTGCTAAAGCCCAAGGCGGGGCAAAAGGCCACCAGCTACTATCTTCTGGACAAAAAGGTCACCAACGGAAGCTACCACAGATTTACGGATCTGTACAGGGACATAACCATTGCGGCGGTTACCAACAAGAAGATCACTCCGTGGTTTCTTTTTAAACTCTGGATAAAAAGAAATTCGGATACCATAATCGGTATTCTGTTTTGGATAAGCCTTATTTTGGCGGTCATAGCTCTCAGCATTGTGCTATCCAGGCTCCTGCTGGGGGAAAATTCATGGCTACGGCTTTTATTTAACACATTCAAGAAAATCGGTACAGAGAGTCTTTTGCAGTAGGGAGATCGGACTAAGTGATGAACAGGTTGTCGATGCGAACCAGGATAATAACAGTTCTGTATATACTCAGCTTTACCATATCGCTGTTTATCTTTTATTTCCTGATGAACAGGGTATCCGTCGATGTGGAGTGCACCTCCTACTCCGAGTATACGGTAAACGGAGCCGATATCTATTTTGCCCAGGATGCTGCCCGGAAGGGTATTATCTTCAAAATGGATACCAGAGGAAGGGTATCCGCCATGTTTGATGTAAGGAGCGCCGGGGGGAGACTGACCCGAGGCTTGTCATCCTATGACGGCAATATTTATGCTGTTTTGGAGAATTATATCGAACAGGATGATCCAAGCGGTAATGGTATGGTTTCCACACCGGTTTACAGGGTTGTCTGCCTTGACAACAAATTGCGGCTCATTAGCAGATCCGCGATGTTTTCCATTAATACGGGAGAGAAGGTAACTGCCGTATCCGCGGAAGATGCGGGAATATATATCACGACCATTTCAGAGGATGCGCTTGCAGCCAAGGTTTACGTGACAGATTACAGTATCCTTAAGGATCCGGATCAGCCGGCGGAAGAGAATTTAAGGCTTGATGTTCAAAGAGCCAAGACTGCCACAGGCAGCAGATTCTTTTCTGACGCGGCTTACAGGTTGGGTGAGCTTCACGTAAGAACTGACAGTGATATGGCTACGGGAGTCTTTGAGGTGGATCCCGTTATAAGAAACGCCGTTTCATCCATCAGATTGTCCATTGGCCAGCTTTTAAGTCTCTATTCCGTATACATTATCATATATCTGGCATGCCTCATCATATGGTTCATAGTCCTCTACCTTTTGATAAGGACTGTTACCGACAGAAACAGGTCTTTTTACTACCTCTTTATTGCGGAGGCGCTGGTATTTGTTATCACTCTCGCGGGAGTGATCGCAGTCTGCTCCGCATATTATTCCGCCAGGGAGAGGGAGCATACAAGGTTTGCCATATTGTCCATGATCGGTCTTGAGGATGAGATAAACCTTGGAAATGACATAGATTACACTGACAGCTCTTTTTATGATTCCTCAAGGTACAGGCAGTTGAAAAGGGGAATAGTTGATTTCATAAAAAGAGAAGGGAACGCTGACATTTTCTATGACGTATTCGTATATAACTTAAAAGATGAGTATGTGTGCGTAAGTGCCGGAGGAAAAAACAGACAGCCTTTATCAGAGATATACGGACAGGATATGAGCTCCATAGCAGACAGGATCTACAGAGGAGGCAAATACGCAGCCGTTGACTTTAAGTTTGCGGGACAAAACTACAGAGCCGTAGCAGCTACCTTTGATGATCTTAATCCCAGATTTGCCATTGTGGGGATCATCAACAGCACCACGGATCATAAGTCGGTCTTTGTTGATAACAGAGCCGTTTTCATTCTGTTCCTGTGTGCTTTTGCCATAGCAAGTGCACTGGTGGTATTGGCGTGGTTCCTGCATCTTAGGGATATCACTGCTCTTGAAGAGGCTCTTGATGATACTGCACTTGGAAAGAGTATGCCGGAAAGGCCGCTTACACTGGGCAGCGATATCAAGGATATGTGGGATGCTGTGGCGCAGATACACCGGAAGGTTGACAATATCGAGTACACCAAGATGATGATCCTGGAGGCATATTACAGATTTGCACCAAAGAATGTGGAGAAGGTACTCTCAAGAAAGTCCATTATCGAAGTCGGAAACAAGGATGCGATAGACGTTTCGGGTACCATCGGAACCTTTGGGATAGACCTTAAGGAACACAAAAGGACGACCAGACTGGATTCCATAATTGACAGCGTCGGAGAGTATCAAAAGGAGCACAATGCCATAATTATCGGAAAGGCTCCGGATATTTCAAGGCTTCAGCTGTTTTTTATGGAGGATGAAAAAGAAACTGTCAGTTCATTCGTGGAGCTTCTTGAAGAGGCCGTAGACAATACCGGAACAACCACGGTTTCAACTGTTCTGTATTATGACAAATGCAGATTTGCGGTTATCGGAAACAAAGATGAGGCCACAACTTATCTTCGTTCGTCAAACAGGGACCTTATCACCAGGATAAGCGTTTTTGCAACAAAGCATAAGCTGGATCTTGTGATAACCGAGGACATCAAAGAAAGAGAAAACATCACCTCTCCCCTCAGGTTTATAGGCTATGCGGGTGAGGATTCCAGTGGAAATATGGTAAAGCTTTACGAAGTCCTTGATGCGTGCCGCGGTGCGGTCAGAAAGCAGCGGCTTTCTACTCTTGATAAGTTCAATGAAGCGCTGAGGCTTTTCTATGAGAAGGACTTCTATATCGCAAGAACCAGATTTTCAGAGATTTTAAAGGACGCACCGGATGATCTTCTGGTGAAGTTCTATGTTTTTGAAAGTGACAGATACCTTAACGAGAGCGCCGAGGGAGACAGTCACAAGATTTTGGATCTTTAACCGGAGGATTGACCTATGGGCGGAGGCGGCTTGCTTAATATCCTGATACAGACCATAAAGTCCAGGATGACCGGGCTTGTTACCAAGTTCAAGCTGTATACCAACTGGAATTTCATAAGAACCAAGATAGTCGCCAAGATCAGAGACTTCTTTGCCGGAATGCTTGGGGTCAAACCCAGGAATAAGGATGACTACTATACCATCGGCAACTGGATGCTGTCAAAGAGGCTTTTGTACGCACTGGTCATAATCGTAGGTGTTGTAAGCCTTTGGTACATAACCTCGGAAACTTCGATATTTAAGAAGTTTTCGGCTGACGGAGTTGCAACCTACAAGTACAATTCCGTAAGACTTCGCACCGCAAAGGGACATGTGAGGATTACGGGAAAAAGCGGCTATCTGGCCTACGACGGCAATGTTGAAAAGGGCTATGTAACGGGAATCGGAACCTTGTTTAATAAAGAAGGCAACGTGGTATATACCGGAAGCTTTGACCGGAACAAATATGAGGGCCAGGGCATTTTGAACTATGAAAACGGAGCCCAGAAGTACAGGGGAACTTTTCATGAAAATCTCTTCGAGGGAAGCGGTATTCTCTACAGAGAAGACGGCACTGCGGAATATGACGGAGAATTCTCCCAGGGCAAAAAGAACGGTGCGGGAGTTCTCTACGATACCGGAGAAAATGAGATCTACAGCGGAACATTTTCAAGTGATGAGATAGTTTTTTCCGAGCTTTTGGGAAAGAGCGTCCAGGAAGTGTCGGAAGCCTATAAGGGGCACAGGACCCTGTACACAACAACCACAGAATCGGTGGCGATAATGGATGCCGTGGGAGCTCTGTATCATGCCAGCTCCGATGCGGAGGCCCTTGATGATGAAGAAAAGGTGGACAGTGTATATGTCCTCAGAAATACCTTTCCCTATGGCAATGACAGTATGGATACCATAGAAGAGCTTAAGGAAGTATTCGGTGATCCGGTCTACGAAGGAAATTCAAATGTCATCCTTCCCGAGGCCATAGCCATCAACAAGATAAATGAGTCGGAATCAATACTATCCGGAAGGGTTGATATGGATATTGACCAGACCTTTTCGGATGTTGCCGAGGTAAAGAGCTTTGACAGAAGCTATGCGGTATACATCTACACCTTCCAAAGAGGTGACGTACTGTATAACTTCGTAACCCCGGGAACAGACAGAAATTTTGCATTCTATTACATAACAGGTGCGGGAGATGAAAGTGCGTGAGTTTGTTTCAAAACTCAATATGGGCAAAAGAGCTGTGGCAGCATTTGCGATAGCTTTTTTGGTAGCCCCTGCTTTTGCCCCCCTTGGCGTTTCGGCGGCAGTTCCGGTCAGAAAAAAACTCACATTAAGCGCCTGCCGGGCGATGGCCATACAGAATTCCACCGAGTATGAGTCCGCGGAAATAGCTGTCGAAGCCAAGAAAGCTGCTTACGAGAGCGCGGTTAAATCCCTTGCCATCAAGGAAAAGAACATGAAGCAGTTCAGATGGTCTCCGCTCCTTAACTTTAAGTTTCCGACGGAGCCCAATATGGCTGAGGCCTCGGATTTCCAGTATAAGCCGACGGCACTTTCCTATGAGATCAATGTGGCGGAGCATAAGGTTCAGGATAAGGTCTTTGATATCAACGAAAAGGTAAACAACCTCTATCTTGAGATAGTTGTTCTGCAGGACACGATAGCTTTTAACGAACAGCGACTTGAAGCCGTCAAAGAAGGGCTTTCCCAGAATCAGGCAAAACTAAGGCTGGGACAGGCCAATAAGGCGGACGTCGAAAAGCTGGAAAAGAAGTCGGAGTCCCTTAGTAACAAGATCTCCGCCGACAGAAGGACACTGGAAGCTGACCTTAAGAAGATGTCCAATATGGTAGGGTTCGATGTGTCCACCATGTACACCTTTGAAAAGCCCTATCTTGAAGCTACCATAGAGCGTTCCATGCTGGATGCGCTGATAGAATATACCGAGGACCGGGATGAGACCTACTACGAGGCCTGCACCGCGGAGGTAACGGCAAGGGGCGAGCTTGTAACAAATTCCTCCCTTATGAAGAAGCACTATGGCGGCGATTACAACATGATAGAGTCCTATGTAAGCACCGCACTTGCCGGAGGCAGTGTTAACAAAAAGGCATTTTCCAAGCAGTACAAGTCTTTTCTTGTGAAAATAGACAGCTACTGGAACGGCAAGAAGAGGATATTCCTCTTTATCAAGCTTCCGAAGCTGTGGTTTAAGGGAGACATGGACGGAACCAGATATATAGAGGACGATCCCACCGTTCTTCAGTCGAATGTCCTTGACTATGCCCAGGCGGTAAATGACAAGAAGGCTGCAAAGGAAGAACTGGATCAGAGCGTAACGGATACCTTCAACAATTATATTTCCGTAAGAAACTCCTACAGGCAGTACATAAAGGATGTTGCAGAGGCAGAGGAAAACCTTAAGAAGGATGCTTTAAGGAACAGAAAAGGCGAGCTTTCCTTTGATGAATACGATTCATCCATGGAGAGCTATGAGGAACTTCAGAACAACATGCTGGATTCCATGAAGCTTTATACCAACACACTCTTTGCATTTGACAGACTCACCTGCGGCGGGATAAGCGCAATCTTATCAGGAACCGATGCGGATATGCACACTGCTGTTGTGGGTGAGAGCTATGTGGAAGAGAACACTGCGAAGGCTTATTATACCCTCCGCCCGATAGTACAGAAACAGGAATTTGAACTGACACTGCAGATACCCGATGATTTTGAAGTATCCATAAGCGACTATGAGCTGTGGGTCAACAATCAACTGGTGGGAACCAGGACAGCGGCTGACAAGAAGCTTCGCCACCTGATGCTGACCTTTGATTCGGTGGAGGAAGCAAAGATAAGGCTCTATGACGGTGATGATTTTATCGATGACTGCGTTATAGACCCAAGTGTTGAATCGGGGCCTTTAAATATCAGAACAGGCTTTGAGATAAAAAGAGATCCTCCGGGACTTATAGGTAACTACGAGATAAGTCAGAACGAGACCACAGGAATGCTGGAGCTTAAATTTACCATGAACAGCGAGGGAAAAGAGGCTTCTTCCTTCAAGATCAAGACAAAAGACGGAAAGACCCTTGGTAAAGACGAAACGACACCTATTGATAAGTCCCTTGTTTATATAGAGCTTTTAAGGACATCCCTGGAGGAACTTGAGATTGAGTTCTATGACGATGCTGGAGAACTGTGGAAGAAGGCGAGATTTGATCCTGCCAACTCCGCGGTTATTCGAGAGGAAGAGTAGTAATGAAGTTTTCTAAGATGATTTCGGAAAAGTTCATAAAGAGACTGCTGGCCATGGTGCTTCTGGCTGCCGTGCTGGCAGTGGTATTCGGAAAGAGCCTTCCCACCAGGGCGCTCTTTGATCCCGATAAGGCCATTACCTATCAGACCTTTGCATCAAGGACCACTGTTGAGAATTCGGTTCTGTTTATCGGAACCTATATTGTTCACAAGGATGCCCTTACAGATGATATTTACGAAAAAGCCAAGAACTCCGCGGCGGAATCGGCTCAGGAGAACATATATTACAAATCCGAGCTTGCAGACGGGGAGTGGTTTGAGATCGGAAGTATAGATAACGGAATAAAGGGTATTTCCACGGAGGGACTTCCGGAAAGCATAGATACCATAAATCCACTGTATGTAACCTATTATGTGGGAGCCGACGGCATTATGAAGGATGCCAAGACTATGGCAGGGGTCAACCCCTTTGATATACCCGATCCCTATGATCTGGCAGGACTTCCGGAACTTGATCCCATACGAAATCAGTATACCATGTCCAGCGCCAGCAGTATTTCCCAGGCGGATTATCTGGAGAACAAGAGCTCGCAGGATACGGGAAATCTCAGAAGTGATGTTTATTATTATCAGCTGTTGTCAACCTTCTTCTCTCTTGACCTTCGGGACGCAGAGACAAACAGGTGCGATGATACCCTCTCAAGGCTTAACTCGGCCTACATATCTCTCAAGGCGGCAGGTCAGGATGAGGAAGCCGCACTTGTTTACGATCTTATGAGCAAGGTTGATGCCAGAAGAAGACTGCTCATTATGGAAAGGCTCTCGGAGCTTGATGACAATCTTTTGAGCAAGCTTTTGGATCTTGCCAGCGGAACCTACTATACACCTTACGGGGATTTCAAGGACTCATCCTCGGAGGCGGACCGCAGCTCGCAGCCCGACTATCAGATAGAACTTGAGGACTCTCTAAAGCGTGAGTATGCATCTTCTTCGACCAGTGCCAGCTCATTTGTCAACGCATGGCTGGACAGGCTCGGGATCACCACATCCTCCAGCGGTTGGTGGACGGTTCTTGACAGGTATCAGGAGGATAAGGACCGAAGACGTGATGAAGCCAATGAGGACAATGATGACTTTGTTGCGGATCAGACGCCTGCGGAATACCCCTTCGCAGTTGACTCGGCCATGGTGGATGCCATCGGCCAGGCAATGGGCAAGTGCGCCGACAGTGCCGCAACCTACAGAGGAAAGGCTCTGGTTGACACAAAAGACCTTCTGGGTCATGTGATCTATGATTACAGCAACCAGGTGATCGATCAGACAACCGGAGGCGGCGTAGGCGGCCCCATAGATTTCCTCAAACATGCTTCCAATATTAAGGAAGACATAATAAGTGACAAGGAAGGGGAAAAGAATCTTCTTAATTCTTCGCTTCTTCCAATGGCCACAGACAGGTATCAGACTTCCGCCAAGGCCGGTGCAGGAGCTGAGTATTTGCAGGCATCTTCCGAAGGTGCCAAGAAAACCGCTCTTGAACAGCAGAAGACGGATGAAGAAGTTGACAGGGCCATGATGCAGTATCTCATAGAGGCATATCGTAAAAGAAGCGATGCAGCAGATGCCCTTGCCTATGTAAAAGAGAAGATAGCCGAAGCCGAGGGGTGGCTTGAGGATATACCTTCCGATGAGTACAAGGCTTATTCCACATCTTCCGTTCAGGCCTTTATTTCTTGGCTTAAGGAAGAGGCGGACATGATAGTGAATTCGGACGATTCTCTGAAGTCCAAACTGGATGAGCTTCGGGAAAAGAAAGAGGATCTTCAGAATAAAAGAGACAACTGTCTTGATAACAACGATCTTGCCGGAGCGGCAAAGTATGATGCGCTTATAGCAGCTGTTGACCAGGATATAGATCGGGAGGCAAACGGTCTTTCGGGAGGCAGCGGCTCGGGATCCGGCAGTGAGGGAGGCAGCGGGTCCGGTACAGGAGGTGCTGGCGGAGCCGGCTCGGGTTCGGGATCCGGAAGTGATCTTGACAAGATGACGGACAAGCTGGTGGATAAGGCACTTTCAAAGCTTGCCGATGACCAGAATGCCGATCTTTCGGGAATTGCCGATGCACTGGCAGGAGTCGGAGCAGAGGACGAACTGGATGCCCTGATGAAAAAAGCAGCAGATTCAGGAGCATCTGCCAATACACTTGCAGGAATTAAGGATGCTAAGGATTCCCTCAGCGCAAGTAAGACCTCTCCGGATTCTGATGCACTTCTTGGGGAGCTGGAGGCTCTTTTCGGAAAGAGTCTTGACGATATGGACGAGAATGAACTGGCGGTGGCAGGAGCCACTGTATCAAGACTCTCCAGAATGGGCATTGTGCCTGCCGAGTCTCTGACCAAGAAGATCGTAAATAAGCTTGTGGAGACCAATAACAGGTTTACCTATGCTCAGTACTCCCAGAGTAAGTCCGTGGAATACATAAACATGGAAACAATATCCGATTGCACGGATTACAGATATTTTTACGATGATACAAAGGCTACTGCCACAATGACCAAGGGATCCAGGATTTATATATTCAAACGCGGATCCGACAGGATGTATAAACAGAGCAGCAACTCTGAGGGTGAAATGATGGCAGAGAAGATCGTCTATTCCGGAAGTGTTTATATTTCGGAGGATGATGCAAAGACATACTTTGAATGCGATGCCGAATATGCATATAAGACGGATTATGCGATCTGTCTTACGGCACCCAAGCAGACGGCAGTAGAAGAATACACAAAGGCACTTTCAGAATTCTTTAAAGAATAAAGGAAAGAAAAATGGCAGAGTATCCGATCATATCAGACGTAAGTCAGTTTATTGTAGAAACGTTGCGAAAGAAAATGTGTCCTGAACCGATACCTTCACCCAACAACATTGAGGTATCATCACCGCTTTCGCAGGATGTGGACTATCTTGTCGGAGTTTATCTCTATGACATCAGAGAAGATGTTGAGGTAACAGGCCCAAGATATATCCAAAAGGGAAGGACACAGATTACTAAACCGCCAAGACCATATGCTCTATATTATATGGTTTTTATAAACGGATCCGGCCAGATGGGCCTTAAGGATCTGGATATGCAAAAAATCATTGGGAAAATAGCGCAGATAGTGAACGATAACAGTTCCGTCCTTCCCAATGAGCTTCAATCCTGGCTCGATACGCAGGAACCTCCGATAGTACTGTCTCAGGCGAAGATAAGTCTGGAGGAAAAGGTAAGGGTGTGGCAGGCCATCAATAAGCCATATCAGATGAGCCTGTTTTACAGGGCGGCTCCCGTATACCTGTCCAGCGCAGAATCCATTGATACACCTCGTGTATCCGATGCGAGCTTTGAAATTGGAGTAACAGGTGAAGAAAGGGGGTAAAACTAAAAAGTGACAGTAGTGTTCAGAACCCGGTTATCACTTGCGCTTCGTCTTGTTGACACCACTACGGGAAGAGCGGTTGAGGAAAGAGGAACAAGTTTTTTCCTTGATGGTAACAGACTTCAGCCCATGTACAAAGGTGATGGATTTTTCGTATTCGTGAATATTGGCAAGGAAGACTTTCTTATGCTTATCGATTCTCCCGGATACGAAAAGACGCAGCTGAATGTGAACTGTGAAGAGCTGGATCCAAGACTTCCGATGAAAGATGTTTTCCTGATGCCGTCAGAGAAAAATCGAAGAGGAGGTCAGGTACTTGAAATCAGTGGAACCCTTTCTGAACTGAAATTCATTGAGGCGATCAACCTGGATCGTCCGATAGGCTTGTTCCACAGCATCACGGAGAAGAAGAATGTTTCAAGAATGACACTTCTTCCGATGCGATCCGGGGGCGGAGTAAGGCTTGAGAGCATCCGCTATGCACTTTTATCAGAGACAGGCGAGCGCTACGACTGTTTTGAAGTAAAGGAGCAGGACGCCCCGCTTAGTATCGTCTTAAAAGAACCTTTTGAGGCGGAGCACAAGTTGAATGACAAGATATACAGGATCATCTACGGCAGAGCCGGACCTGACGGGAACTTTTCTCTCAAGGTCAGAGATGATTCGGATAGTCTTCCTTACCTTATCCATTTCAAGGTAGGAGAGGATGAATATTTCAAGAAAGCGGATTTTCATCTTGATGCAGGCCATATGGATCTTTTAAAGGATGCAGCTAAAGTAGTAATACCTATAACCGAAGAAAGCAATGAGGACAGTGAATAATGAGTAACCTGGTAGTAGTTTCAGGAACGGCAATGTGCAGCATGGGTACAGCCCCGGCACCGGTCAAGGTTACCAGCCAGCAGAAGGTATTGGCAGGGGGAAAACCTGCGGCAACCATTCAGGATGCCCAGCCCATGGCAAATATCGGACCTTTCGGTATGTGTACCTCTCTGGCAAATCCCCAGGTGGCAGCGGCCACTGCAGCGGCAATGGGAGCATTAACACCTCAGCCGTGCATACCGGCACCGGCAGGGACCTGGATACCCACGAAGCCCAAGATACTTATAGGCGGGAAGCCGTGTCTTTCCAACGACTGTAAACTCATGTGCGCATACGCGGGGCAGGTTTCCATAACTGTTCCGGGACAGGTTAAGGTAACAGCACAGTAAATCATAAAGAAAAGAGGTAAGGTATATGGCAGAGTATTTATCACCGGGCGTATACGTTGAAGAATATGATAATTCCCCACGGAGTATTGAAGGCGTAGGCACCAGTACAGCAGGATTTGTCGGACTTGCAGAGAAAGGCCCCATCGAAGGCGCACCTCTTCTTGTAACCAATATGAGAAGCTTCAAGCAGCAGTTCGGAGGTTTCCTTTCGGAGTTTGCCTACGGCGAATACAGACACCTGGCTAACAGTGTACAGCAGTTCTTTGACAACGGAGGAACAAGATGCTATGTAATGCGTGTTGCTCCCAAGGATGCAAAGCCCGCTTCAGCAAAAAAAGGATTCCTTACAATTACAGCTTCAAGCCCCGGAGCATGGGGCAATAAGATCCAGGTCAATCTTTCCACAAACACAAAGAGAAAGATGCAGCTTGTGGAAAAGACAGAGGCAGGATTTAAGGCTAAATCAACAGACGGATTCAGAGAAGGAGACCTTGTTAAGTTCGAGGAAACCTACACAAGGATCAAGACAATCATTGACAGAGAAGTTGTCTTTGAGGATGAGCTTCCCGATTCTGCAGTTGATACCGATATTATCCCCAAGTCGGTTGTTAATCTGGTAACCACCGATATCTCCATTCGCTACGGCGATGATGTTGAGAATTATGCAGAGCTTTCGGTTAATACGGATTCTCCGAGGTTTATCGGTTCGAGACTTGCAGGCAGCGATATTGTAAAGGTCGATGTTGCTCCCATGAAGGAAGCCGGAAATCCTGTGGCAGCGATCCTGGGTGACGATGTTACCGACGGTGTTTTCTTCCTTGATGGCGGAAGCGACGGATCTGTTTCAAAGATCGATGCGGGAACCTTTATTGGTGAGGACAATGGCCCCGGAAAGAGAACAGGCCTTCAGTCTTTCATTGAGAACAACGTCGTAAGTATGATGGCTATCCCCGGAATCACCATTCCCGAGGTGGTTGTTGCGCTGGTATTCCACTGTGAGAATACAAGAAGCAGATTCGCTGTACTGGATATGCCAAGAGACATGTACAAGACAGCTGATCTTATCGGCTACAGACAGATGGTTGATTCCACCTATGCCGCTATGTATCATCCCTGGATCCAGGTATTTGACAGAGCATCCAATAAGGCAGATTTCATCCCGCCTTCAGGAGCTGTCATGGGCGTTTACTCCAGAACGGATATTGACCGTGGAGTACACAAAGCACCTGCCAATGAGGTTGTATTCTGTACAGGGCTTTCTGTAAATTATACTAAGGATGAGCAGGATATCCTGAATCCGGAGGGCATTAACCTCATAAGGAATCTTCCCGGACAGGGCATCCGCATCTGGGGGGCAAGAACAGCTTCCAGCAACAGCGCTTTCAAGTATGTCAATGTTCGAAGACTCTTTATATTTGTCGAAGAGAGCATAAAGGCAAATACCAATTGGGTAGTATTCGAGCCCAACGATCCTACTCTTTGGCAGCGAGTTAATCTCACGGTTTCCAATTTCCTTGACGGACTTTGGAGAAACGGAATGCTGGCAGGAGAGTCAGCGGCCGACAGCTATTTCGTTGAGATAGGACCTTCTACAATGACAAGAGACGATATCATGAATGGCAGACTTATCTGCAACATCGGTATCGCACCCAGCCGTCCTGCTGAGTTTGTTATCTTCAGAGTTACTCAGCATACATCGGAAGCCAGCGGCGGTGGCGAAGAATAAGTCAGAAACAGAATGAAGGATCCGAATACAATAATCAAATAGGAAAGGAGTCATAGAATATGGCTACTGGAGCATATGAAAACAATAATCAATCCGCTTACCCATTAACCAAAATGAATTTCCTGGTAACGGTTGATTCCATTTCAGGAACTGCAGCTTTCTCGGAGGTTACAGGCATTGAGGCAACTGTGGATGTTATTGAATTCAGACAGGGTAATTCAGGTTCACTGGCACCCGTAAAACTTCCCGGACTGGTTAAGCACGGCAATGTAACTCTTAAGATGGGATATATCATTTCAAGTCCCTTCAAGACATGGGTTATGGAGTGTGTCAGCGAGATGCGTGGTCAGATTCCCCGTCAGAATGTAACTATCGAGCTTATCGATATCAATTCCGGTGCACCCACAGCACTTGTTACTTCATCTGTAGGAGCAAGACAGTGGACACTTACCAATGCCTGGGTAACCAAGTATACAGCTCCCGATCTTGACGCAAAGAACAGTGATGTTGCGATTGAGACGGTTGAGATCGCATACGAAGAGCTGGTTATCCCCAACTGATTTTATATTGTTTCTTTTTCGGGCTCAGGAGCTTATGGCTCCTGTCCCCTTTAAAGGAAGCAATATACTAAACACAAATCTTTCAGGAGGACAGTATGGAAACAATTTATGAGTTTACTTTACCGAAGGGATATATGGATTCACGGGGAGAACTTCACAGGAGAGGGAAAATGAGGCTTGCCACTGCGGGAGATGAGATATCCGCCACCAGAGATCCCAGAGTGCTGTCAAATCCGTCTTATCTTACCATCGTTATTTTAAGTAAAGTGGTGACCGAGCTTGAGGGGATGGATGCCGTGACAGCAACCACCATAGAACAGCTCTTTACGGCGGATCTTGCGTATCTGCAGGATATGTATCAGAGGATCAATGATGTTGAGCCTCCCACCATGCAGTGTGTATGCCCGGATTGCGGAAAAACCTTTGAGGTGCCGCTAAATTTTACTCAGGGGGATTGAGGCTTTATCCCAAGGACGACTTGTATAGAGAGATGAGCTTTATCTCGTACTATTTCCACTGGAGCCAGGATGAGGTCATGGCACTGGAACATGCCCAAAGGCGAAGGTGGTGCAGCGAGATATCCTCCATCAACAAGAGTCTTAGTCCCTCAAAAAAGACCAAGGAAAAGAGTATTCTTGATATGAAAGCTACAAGAACCTGAACACAGGTAGCTGTTTTATCAATGATCAGAGGTAGTGCCTATGCCAAGACGGTATACTTACAGAGATGAAAAAAAAGGATGGGATACCAGAGGAGATGCCAGCAAGGCCTATGACAGCTACGAGGCGGCTGCTCTTGCCAACACCGATTTTGATGCCATCTATAATCCCATAACGGCCTTTAATTTCGTAATGGAAGTTGAAGGTCTGTATTTCCTGCCCATTAAAACCGTGCGGGCTTTTACCAAGGAAAATGAGTTTGAATACATAAAAGAGGGTGGAGTTAATGATTACATTCACTTAAAGAGAAAGCCTATCTCAAAGCCCTTTACCTTCCAGATAGAGAGGTATATAGGTACTGAGAGGTTCCTGGATCCTCTTGCCCTTGGCACTGAACTCATACTTCCGCTTATACTCTATGTTTACAGACACAAGTCAAGGGCAGGACTTACAGCATCAGCTCCCGCCTGGCCTGCAAGGATTTATACCTTCCAGGGCTGCACTGTTATGAGCAAGGAGTACGGAGAACTGAATGCAGAGAAGTCAGGGCTCCTTACCGAGACCACCACCATAGCCTACAGAGAGCTGGTGGTGATCAATAACGGATTCCAGTCTCTTTCGGAGGAAGAGGAGTGGAATGCTAAAGAGCAGGAGGACAAGAACGGTCCCGGGTATACCAACAGGTATGCCGCCTTCTCGCCCAATGACGATACGTCAAAAAGTACCTACTGGTATCGCTGGGATACGGATAAAGACGGCCATGTGCGCATGAGCATGAAGGACGACGCGGGCTATAAGTTCAGATCCTCCTTTGATATCAAAAACAAGAAAACCCACAGAGGGAATCTTTCAAAGATTGACGCTGATGAGAAGAACAAGGTCTATGAAATGGGTACCGTCGACGGTAAGCCCACATTGGTAAGAAAGGGAGAGGGCGACCTTAACAGACCACAGTACGAACTCAGTAAAAACGGAAGCAAGCTTAAATATATCAACAGAGCTTACAATAATCCCGATGCAGATTCCCAGATATACAAAAAGACTAAGGATAAGGACGGCATCGAGCATCTTGAAAGAATCGATAAGGTTCAGATCAATAAGAAGCCATGGGACGGATCATCGGGCTATGATCCCAAATGGGCTAAGCCGTCAGCTCCCGATAAGAATAACACAACTTATGATGTTATTATCGAGGACGGCAAACGGACCGTAAAGAGAAAGGATTCCGATAAGTCCGATTTCAATGCCGGTGCTTACAGCATCAGGAAAAACAAGACCAAGAATCACAGGGCTGAAGTATCCCCTCTTGATGCGGAAAAGGCTGAACAAAGAGTTCCTTACAGCATCAGGGACGGTGCTCATGTCAAACACGCAAAGGCTTCCCGCAAGGATTCAGAGAAGCCTGAAGTAAGAGAGCCTTACAGCATAAAAGACGGGGCAACCCCCAAGCATTCCAAGGTATCTCCTACCGACTCGCAAAGGCCCGAAGTAAGAGAGCCCTACAGCATAAAAGACGGGGCAACCCCCAAGCATTCCAAGGTATCTCCTACCGACTCACAAAAGCCCGAAGTACGGGAACAGTACAGAATATCAGAGGGAGCTAAAGCCAAATATGCGTCTGTTTCTCCAAAGGATTCCGAGAAGCCGACCCCTGTTATCTGGCCTCCCACACGCCGCGCGCTTATGGCAGATAATCTCAAGAAATAAAGGACACAGATAAAAGATGCTTACTATTTCCGCCCCAATAGAGGTGAAGGCAAAAAGTACATACATCAGAGATCCCGAGGCCTTCTACCACAGGATCAAAGGCAATTACTCCCTGATGGAGACTCATATCGGTGAAGAAGATCTTCTTCATATAGCTGCCACACCGCCGGAAATATATATTCAGGAAGGTGAGGGGATTACAAGCATCTTTTCCAGGGCAGAGAGAAATGAGACCAATATCAGCAAGGTAAATATCTTAAACAACGTCCTTAACAGGATCATCACATCTGCTGATGTAAATCTTACCTATCAGGACAGAGTATTTATAACCGATGCGCTTTATAAGCTGGGGGTCAGGGATGACAGAAGGTTCATGAAGGCCTTTTACAAGGTCGTTGAAGAGACCCAAAATACCAATACCCTCATCAATCTGTATCTCGAAAGAGGCGGAGAACTAAGAGAGCTTATCGATGAGATCAGGACAAGCAGCAGCACCGTAAGGACATCGGAGAGCTCGGAAAAAGAAACTTCAAGAACAGACAGCTTTTCGGAAACCGTGCGGGAAAGACTGAGCACCGACAGGATCAGAGAAATAGTTTCAAACTTTGAAAAGACCGGTGAAGTAAATGAGCTGCAGGTGGATCAGGAGTTTAATGAGACGAATTTTTCCGGGGCCGATATCACCGTAAGGCAGGAGAGCACCGCAAACGAAGAGACCAATTACCTGTACAGCTCTATAATGAGAAGACTTAATACAGGTGCGGTTTACCAGATAGTCTCAAACTTTAATAAGACAGTTGAGGCCAATGAGGTGGATGCAAGGGAGTTTTCCATTGCAGACCAGAGCTACATTGCCCAGAAGGTGTTGCTGTCAGTACTGCGGCAGAGAGTGGGAGTTGGAAGTACGGATCTGACTTTCCTTAATGAGAACATTTACGAGCAGTCCATTGAGAATGAGGAGAACCTTACAAGCAGTGTCAGAAATGAGCTGACATCAGCGGTTCTTATGGACATGGTAAGGAATCTGTTCCACACAGCCTTTGACAGGATCTACACCAACAATGAGACCTTCTACAGATTTGAGGATACCTTCTTCAAGGCTTCGGATCAGACCTTCCTTCGACTGGTGGGAGGCTATGACACCGAGCTTGTGACACGGTCGGAGTATACGGAAAACTTTGAAGAGGAGAGCAGCCGTCTTGTGCAAAGCGAGATAGAGCTTTTGGAGACAACAAAGACCGGTGAGGTGACATGGGACGAAGTTCAAAGACTTACAGATACCATAAATGCCATCAATATTCAGAATGAGAACAGGCGCATGGAGTATGTAAGACTCAGAGAACAGCTAAGGGAAAGAGAACAGATTTCAGAACCCCAAAGCGGTATCTTGCAGACAAGAGAGGATGCCGCTCTTGCCCTGACCGATCCCAAGCGCCTTATGGAGAAACTCGAGGAAAGAAAGGTCAGAAGGCAGCAGAGAAGAAGCCAGATCCTTACGGAGCTTCGAAACATCATTCCGGACGAATCCATGGAAATCTACCAGCTTCTTGAGCAATACTATCAGGGTGACACCAATGTGGTAAACCAAAACATAGTAAGACCGGCTCAGGTGGGAGAGCTTATATATGACGTCGAAACGGCCGGGGTAGTGACTGAGCCCGAGAGCAGCGCGGCAGTGCCAAGAGATCCCCGGACCGAAGAATTTCTTCAAGCCATAAAAAGAGAAAGAGAAGGAGAGGCATCTCCTGCCCGCAAAAGACAGAAGGGCATGAGCCCGGTGGAAACCGTACACAGGTACAGCAGCAGTCTTACAACAGAGGAATTGAATGAGCAGCTTAGCGAAATGGAGACAAATCTCCAAAAGCAGATAAACAAAACCGTACAGACTACGACTGTGACCGAGAACCATGTGATCAACCATACCGATGTTGAGACCACAAACACAAGGCAGGTGAGTCTTTCAGCAAGAGATGTGGAGCAGCTTGTGGAGAATGAAGTAAAGAGCAAGATGAATTCTCTTACAGGACAGGTCATGAATAAGATAGAAAGACAGATGCGCAACGAAAAGATGAGGCGCGGATACTAAGGAAAGGAGGATAGACCATGGCAGCAGGCGGAGCTTTTTCAAATCTGAAAAAAAGTGCGCAGGGTATGTTTACCGACGGAGCCGCCGATAAGGCTATCCTGTATATATACCTGACAGATCTGAGCAAAAAGAATCAGAGTCAGGAAGAGTCGGAAACGGATTTTAATACGGAGGTAGGTGCTCTTAACTCTTTGCAGAAGGACCTGTTAAAAAAAGTTAAGAAGAGCCTTGGGGGAACCATCAAGGACGGACTTGTGGATTTTGGAAAGGGAGTTGTGAGTACCCTCACCCCCGGCTCAAAGTCAGCGGACAGCATAGGAGAGGTAGACAGCGATCATCCTTCGTTTATTAAATTTCCGGTACAGTATAACCCGGCAACCATAAATCTTTATTCGGTAAATGGTAAGGTCCAGTCCAGAAAAGGCGAAGAGGGAATAGACAAACTGAATGTGTACAAATTCACCGGTAAGAGCAAACTGTCTATCGACCTGGTATTTGATGACTGCGACAACATGAATGCCTTCGGGCTTAATGATGTTGTCAATACAAACTTTTCGGGCGCGATCAACAAGGGGATCAACGCCTATCGGCACAAAGGAAACAACTATTCCGTAAGAAAAAAGATGGATGCAATAATGAGTCTTTTATCTTCATCGGCTACCCAGCAGGTGGTGTTCTACTGGGCCAATATGGCATTTCGCGGAACCATTACCGATGTCGGAAACCGTTTTACCATGTTTAATCCTCAGGGACATCCCATAAGAGGGGAGATGCATCTTGAACTGACTCAGGATAAGTCGAATGAGGATCTTAAGTATGACGAACAATACTGGGACAACGCTTTTCAGAAAGTCTTTAAAGAAAAGAAAGGCGGTTTTGAAGGCGTTGCATCAATGTCCTCAGCTTTTAAGAAGGCAACCAACAATAATTTTATCAATCTGGGAATTTGATTTAGGAGAGATCTATGCCATTAAATCCGGAAGCAAAATCAGGCTTTGGTCAGACGATTGCAGGTGCAGCGAGCTCGATGGCCGGTTTTACGGAGAAAGCCATCATAGAGATCGCGGACTTTGGGAATGTTGAGATCAAAAAACAGGAAGCCCCAAAGCCTACAGCCAATAAGTTTTCAATTACCGATATAGGGAACTTCAATCTTGACGCGGTAACAGGCTTTGCCGCATCGGTAAAGGGAGCAAAAAGCAGCAATGGTTTTGAAATTTACGGCGGAATAAAAAGATACAGGTTTGAAGTGCAGTTTAATCCCGAGGAGCTGTATATCAACGGCTATGGCGGAGAGGAGCTGCCCATTCAGAAATACCGAACGGACGAGGACCTGGAAAATGCCAAAAAGAGAAGGAACGGTCAGAAGGTTGAAAGCAATCCTAACCATATAAGAGGCGGATCCACAATGGCAGCGGCCAATACACGTATTGAAATGAGTGTAAAGCTTGTGCTTGATAAGTCAAATCCGCAGGATGCTTTTTACTTTGATAAGTTCAATCTCAATCTGACAAACGGCATACAGGGAGCCGGAAGAGCCATAAAAACAGCAGTAAAGGGAAACTACACTTCCGTTCAGCCGGAGGTTGAGGCACTGACTGCCATAGTGCGAAACGAAGACAGGAGACTCCTTCGCTTTATCTGGGGAGATATGGTCTATGAGGGAATCCTCAATACGGTCAATGCCCAGTATGTGATGTTCAATGTAAACGGTGAACCCTGCAGGGCATTTGTATCCCTTGGCATGGTTCTTTACGACAGTGAGACCGCAGGTGCCAATACAGACATCTGGCAGCAGGAGTATCAGACGGACTTCTACAGCATGTATAATCCGGCTGCAGCCCTTAGCCCGAAAATATCTATTTAAAGGAATATAAGCAATGGCTTCTATAGATCTTGATAAACTATATACAAAATATGAGGGCTTTTACAAACCTGTCGCTATAGTGGAGCTTGGGGGCCAAAATATTGAGGACTACAAAAAACACAGTATAAGAGCCGTTGATATTACAGTGAGTCTTACCAGCGATCTTAAGGCTTCCATGGCAACCTTTCTTCTTATCAACACTTATGATATTAACAATGGGTATTTCAGGAGCAAGGAACTGAAGAAGTACATCTCTCTGGGAACGGATGTGACGATATACATGGGGCATGCCGCCTCTGTCACAGAGGTGTTCAAGGGATATGTGGCCGCCGTTGATTTCAGGTATGACTATGAAGCCCCGTCTGAAGCGGGGATCATGATAACCGCAATGGATATAAAGGGTATCATGATGGCCAATAATTACACCAAAAGACTTAAGGCAAATTATTATTCCGATGCGGTAAAAGAAATACTGGACCAGCAGGTATATCAGAAACTGAAGGAAAACGGAACGATTAAGGACATAACCGTAGCGGATACGCCGGATAAACCCGGCGGAGGAGCTGTCCCCGGCGGAGCCGGTGGCGGGAAAACCGATATCAGGATAGAGATGGTGGCAGAAAGCGACTATGACTTTGTGGTAAGGACCGCCAAGAAGTTTAACTACGAATTTTTTACTCTGGGTGGGAATGTGGCCTTCAGAAAGGCCAAACTCAATACTCAGCCTCTGGCGGAGATAAGACCGGGATATGCTGTCGTTTCATATGATGTGGGATATGATATCACCGGAGTTGTAGGAGAAGTTAAGGTAAGGACTCTTGATATCGGCAAAGGAACCAGGATAGAGTCCAAGAAGAAAAATGCCAATAAGTTTTCCCTGGGATCGAAGGCCAAGCCTCTTATTTCATCCCAGGCCTATGTGTATATCGACTCAGGTATAGAAACACAGCAGGATGCGGAAAACAGAGCAGAATATATTCTTGAAGATATTTCATACAGGCTGGGGCACCTTAGGATGACGCTCAGGGGGATGCCGGAATTTGTTCCCGGAAGATTCATAACCCTTAAGAATTTCGGTGATGCTGTTTCCAACAACTATTATATTACCGATGTTACCCACGAGTATATGGCAGGGGGCAAGTACTACACCATTATTGAAGGAAAGGCATCAACCCTGTAAGGGAATATGGGAGGAGACTATGCCGATTTTTGATTATGTGGATGACGTTGCAAGGCGTCAGATGGAAAAGACCCGGATGGGGGAAAACAGAATAAGCGGTGTCATGGTTGCCCAGGTGGTCAAGAATTACGATCAGGACAAGCAGGGATTTGTTCAGGTGGACATCAACACCAGGGATTACAGTGAGAACAGATTGGTTTGGGCGAGAATGGCATTCCCTTACGGAGGCACCAAGTGGGGAGACTATTTTGTTCCGGAGATAGGCGATCAGGTGCTGGTTGTTTTTGAACAGGGTAATATCGAAAGAGCTTTTATTATAGGGGCGGTTCCGAAGAACAATTCATCCTTTGTCAAGGGCGCCTTTGATGACAAGAACAAGATAAAGAGGATAACCACAAGGAACGGCAATACCATAACTATAATTGATAACCCGGAGGGGGAGGGGGATAACGACAAGATCACCGTCTACACCTCAAAGTCCCTTCACAAGGTAGAAATAGACAACGAGAAAAAACGTATCCTCATTTCGGACAAGGAAAGCGAAAACAAGATCGAGATGAAAACCGAAAACGGCCAGATGGAGATCTTTGCAAAGCAAAAGCTCACCATTAAGGTCGGGGACAACATAAAGCTCATCATGAATGGCAGTAACGGAACGGTAACACTGGAGTCCAACAAGCTCAAGATATCAGAGAATGACTCCGCCGAGATAAAGGCCAACAGCAGACTGACCATAGAAGGCGGCAATGCCAGCATTCAGGGCAATTCCACTTTGAACCTGAAAAGCAGCGGCCCGGTGGCGGTAGACGGAACACCCGTCAAGCTGGGATGATGAGCACGGAGGAAACGCATGGAACAATCATTTTTAGGCACGGGAGTGGCTTTCCCGCCACAGATAGATCCCGCCACAGGCAGATTTAAAATGGCGGACGGTGTAAGGAGTGTTAAGGAATCGATATATATAATCCTTATGACCCAGGTCACTGAGCGAATCACAAGGCCGGGCTTCGGAACGGAAACGGCATCTTACGTTTTCATGGATGCGTCACTTACGGAACTGACAATTATGCGAAGGGACTTAACAAGCGCGATACTTCGGCAGGAGCCCAGGGTAAGCGAGGTTAATATAACAACCGACATGCAGGCACAGCAGGGATACATTATGATAAATATAGATTATACCCTGGCTGCCACCAACCAGAGAGATAATCTGGTATTCCCGTTCTACCTCAACGCGGAGCCTGAACCGGATGATGAAGAAGAGTACTATGAATCCGAAATAATTGATACGGAAGAAGACTACTGATGACAAATGCTTTTAAACCTCAGACGATTGAGGACATCGAAAATAAAATAGAGAAGCTCAGAAAAAGCTATACTCCCGAGTGGAAGTTCGACAAAGACAATCCCGATGCGGGTTCGGTCATCGCCCAGATCTTTGCACGGCAGACTCTTGAGAACAACATGCTCATGAGTCAGATGCCTGAGCGCTATCACATGGAATTTGTGAATATGCTGGACGCTACCCTTCGTCCGGCTCAGCCCGCAGCCAGTATAGTTATCTTTAATTACGGGCAGGCAGGACTTATGGGAACCCAGGTGCCCAAGGGAACGAGACTTACCGCCGAATCCGATGGCACGGAATCCGGCTTTGTTGTATTTGAGACCGAGAGAAATCTCTATATAACAGACGCCAGTATCAGGAACGTCTTTGCCACCGATGCGGAAAACGGTACGATCTCTCCGATCTTTGGAGACATCAGGACCCCGGATATACTGACGGGAGAGGTGGAGTATTCTTCGGATGAGGAAGAAATGGCGGAGGATATGCTTCTTTCTTCGGACAGCGCATCGGGACAGGACGGCGAGATTGAGCAATCACCCTTCGTGCCGCCGTTTACTCTTTTCGGTGAGAAGACAAACGTTGGCATAAGCGTCTTTACCATATACGAACAGAGACTGTTTGACGGTATAAACGAGCCTGTTTATATCAGGCTTGAGGGAGCCTCTGAAGTTATTAAGAGGATCGAGAGAAAAGAACTTGTATTTAAGTATTATACGAAAAAAGGGTTTACGGAGTTTGACGAAGTAAAGCTTCTTGAGGATAAAAAGACCTTCAGGCTCATTAAAAAGGAACTGCTGCAGAAGGTGACCATTACCGAAAAAGAATATGGGGTGGTCATTCTTGAGAGCAAAAAGACCATGACGGATTCTCTTGAAATAGAGGGCGTATCCCTTTCTGCAGGGGGAAGATCCAGGATCCCCGAATATGTGGGAGACGGTATGCAGGAACTGGATGCCGCCAGGTTCAATCCTTTTTCGGAGGAGCTTACGGTATTTAACGAATGCTATATAGGGCACGATCCCTGCTTTACTAAAGCCGGTTCCAGAATAACACTGAGCTTCAAGACCACATATCATGAGAACAATCTTCGGATAAGTGCCGAGGAAGAGGAGGCCGAGCTTGCGATCATAAAGAGAAAGCCCAGAAAGACTCCCTATGATAATCCTGCTCAGGCAAAGGTTGACGAAGTGACACTGGAATACTTCAACGGCATAGGCTGGAAGAAGATAAAGTGCGATACGGAATATACCGGTATGTTTGAGAGCTGTGAGGACGGGGATTACAAACTGAGCTTTATTTGCCCCGATGACTGGGCCAGGTCGGAGTCCGGACCCTACAGTGGCAGGTGTATCAGAATGAGGATAGTCAAGTCCGCCAACTGTTACATGAGACCTGCGATACATACTTATCCCACCATATCGGGACTTAAGATATCCTACTCCTATGAGGGAAGATTTACCAATCCGGCAAGGATTGAGAGGATAGCGGGAACCAAAAAGGAAGACATTACGGCTAAGCTCTATGATGGTGAGCCCTTTACAATACTTTCCGGTATAGATTACCACGAGGATGCGGTCTATATCGGACTTGACAGGAAGATGACGGAAGGACCCGTAAGTATCTATTTCCAGTTATCGGACATTAACAACCAGAGCGGTGTCAAGATAAGGATGGAGTACAGCACAGCCGCAGGCTTTGCGGAGATGAGGTTTACGGATCTTACAGAGAATTTCACCAGGTCCGGGACAGTGATGTTCATGCCTCCTGCAGATATGGCCGAAAGGGTTATTGAGGGAAACAGGCTGTACTGGATACGACTTCTTCGGGCTAAGGCCCAGAGAAACGAAAAGGATGTATTTCTTCCGAGAATAGCTAGGCTGTGCCTTAATGCCGTCGTGGTTACCAATGTACAGACCTCCGATGAGAGGGATTACTATATCGACGACATTGTTCCGAATCTGAAAATGCCTCTTGGAGCCGAAAATATCCTTGATGCCGAGGTATGGGTAAACGAGATCGGCTATACCAGAAAAGAGGAGATGGACAGGCTTTTGGAGGAATGCCCCGAAAAGGTAAGAGCGGAATATGATTTCCTTGGAAGGATATCGGCCTTCTATGTTCTGTGGCAGGAGGTTGACCACTTTGCCGACGCCCCCAATAAGAGATGCTATCGGATAGACAGGATGACCGGAAACATCATGTTCTCCGACGGCGCAACCTGCGATATGCCAAGGGTGACTGATGATGTGGCCTTTAAAGCCAGGATACGTTCCACCGATGGCGAGAACGGAAACTTAAATGAGGGTGAGATCGTTGGATTAACAGGGTCTGCCCCTTATATCGATACTGTATTCAACCCCATAAAAGCCCATGGGGGAACCAATCTTGAGACCATAGATCATGCGCTTCTAAGATGCGCGGGGATCATGAATTCAAGATACAAGCTGGTGTCCGAGAGAGACTACGAGAGGTTCTGCCTTGAGTTTTCCGACAGCATAGACAGGGCCAGGATCGTTGTGGGAGAAAGGATAGACGGAAGCTTTGATCCATCGGATATCTCTGTCGTTCTTCTTATGAAGGACTATGCGGACGGAGCTTTCTCTTTTCACCGGATCGCCTCCAGGCTTCAGCGGGAGATACTTAAGAATTGCGAAGTCACCATCTCTTCAGACAATCTGCATATGGTTGAGCCGATATTTGTGGACATTTCCGTGTGCGTGTGGGCGCTTGTGATGGACATGGATGATTCCTTTGAGGTACAGAATGAGGTCAAGACTGTTCTTTCGGATTACCTGAACCCTGCCAGAAGCCCGGAAGGTGATGGCTGGGAGATAGGAAGCCTTCCCAAGGAATCGCAGATCCTCATGAGACTTGGAGTACTTAGAAGCCGCACCGTCATCCAAAGGATAACGATGATAGGACACTACGTGGACTCCACCGGCGAGCATGAGATGGATACAAAAGAAATAGAAGTTACACCCTTTATGGTACCCAGAAACGGGCAGCATAAAGTGATCATTACCAACAAGTAAGGTATAAAAGTATGCTAAGTGTTGATGAACTGAAAAACAGAACCTATGAGGAGAGGATGGAGGATGTCTACAGAGAACTCCCCATAAGATCCTCCGAATGGACCAACTACAATGCATCCGATCCCGGGATCACCATTCTTGAGAATCTGACGGCTTTTTCAGCCCTTCAGGGGGCGGAGATCGTGACACTAAGCTACAGGGCAAGAATGGCGCTCCTTAAGATGGCGGGATTCGTGCCGCGGCGCGGAAAGTGTTCGAAGGTTCTTTTGTCATCAGATCATATAGCCGAAAGTACTCTGTTAAAGGCGGGGGAGAGATTCCACCTGGGAGATCTCATATTTGAGACCAACAAAGAGGTGAATGTCGGAGTGTCAAGACTCCTTGGAGTTTTTGCCGCCGAAGATGATAATTTCAGAGATGTCAGTTTTGTTCTGGACAGGGAGATAAGCGTTCCCGCCAGATTCTTCGGGGAGCAGCCAAAGAAGGGAAACAGCGTATACTTTGTTTTTGACAATGATCCGTCTTCGTTAAAAGAGCTGATATTCTACGTCAAGGTCATCGGGAAAGCCACAAGAAATAAGACCGAAGACAGGACCGAGCATATCTTTGCCGACCTTAAATGGGAATGCTTTACGGATACGGGATTCAAGGAGATAAATGTCAGGGATTTCACCTGTGCTTTTCTTCAGAGTGGCGAGATCAGGATCTCACTTCCCAAGGAAAGGCTCTCAATATGCAAGGATACCCCGATAGAAGGGTACTGCATAAGAGCAACTCTTACCAGGGCGGAGTATGATCTGGTTCCCAGGATCACCAATGTCTATGGCTTTTTGTTTGAGGTTTGGCAAAAGGACACAAAGGCTTTTTCCCAGACCTTCGGAAGAAATGATTCCATCACCGTAACTTCTCCCCTTGGCAGTGAGCAGGTTTACTATCTGGTATTCGGCAAGGAAGAGAAGGGTTCATCCTACAGAAGGTACGAGCTTGCATCCGGCCCCGGTCAGAGAGGAAGATTCTGTATCTACAAGGACCGACATGACGGAAGAGTGACTTTTTCCTTTGACAGGGAAAGCTTCGGCTACGCCCCCATAAAGGCCAAGGACTGTGTCAGAGTCATCATCTACAGTGAAGAAGTCATGCGGCGATATAACGTAGGTAAGGTCATAGGATACGACGATCAGGAAATCGATATCCCCAGCAGCAATATCGTTCACGAGTCCTTCTTCCTTATAGCCAGAAGAAAGGCCGATGACGGGTATATATATGACTTTGTAAGACCGGAAAAGAAGGGCGAAGGAGCTCTCTACTATCATCTTCTTGAGGGAGAGGGAAGGATCATTATCGAGGATCCCGGCGATTTTATAGATGCGGATCTGTTCATGGGAAGCGTCGCCGAAAACAGCGGCCCCAGAGGGAATATCAGCGAAGGCAATATGCTTTTTATAGATAATGACATTATTCCCGACGGCTTTTACAATCCGGGTCCCGGAACGGGAGGCTCCTTCAGAGAGAGTCTCGATGAGGTCAAGGAGAGATTTATCAAGGATATACGGACTCCCTACAGGGCAGTCACCGCCTCGGATTACGAGTATATTGTAAAGACTACTCCCGGGCTTTGCATCAGAAAGGCCAGGGCATATATGAATGACAATACCAATCTGGTAAACGTGGTGGTGCTTCCGGATTCCGACGAGAAGTTTCCGAGACTCTCGGGAATATATACGTCCAAGATAAAAGAGAGGCTTAAAGAGAGACATCTTTTGACCTCGGATTTCAGGATCATTAAGCCTTCTTTCGCGGCTATAGGTGTAAAATGCACCGTTTATGTCAAGAAGCACTTTACGGACTGCCGGAGTCAGATTGAGGAGAGAATACGCAGTAAGATCGATTATGTAAACTCGGAGCATAATTTCGGAGACAAGCTCATGTTTGAGGATGTGTTCCATGCTATTGAAGATCTCTCCTGCGTTGAGTATGTTTATGATCTGTCTCTTCACTCCGAAAACGGGAAGCTGGCCCAGATGAGGGAGTATGACATCTATCCCAGATTTGACTGCCTGTGTTACCCGGGAGAGATAATAATAGAATTGGTTACATCCGATAAATAAAACACATCCGGAGCAGATGGATAATGGCTAACGATATTTGGTATTCGATCAGGAACAACAGAATAAAACAGGGCTGCGTATATGGTTTTAATCTTGAGGACAACGATACCCTTATAGTCGACGAGACCAAAAGGGATCATTTCGCTTTTCTTAAGCCTATAGACGGCGTGGTGGACGACTCTGAATGGGGGCGCCTTTCCTGCAACCTCCTTTTGCCGGAGGAAATGGTGTGTTATATTTATGTTATGGCATTTAACACCCAAGATATTGTGGTGGGAGAAGGACAAAGCCTAGACCTTGATGGATATTTATGTGATGAGACGATCGATCCTCTGGACAAAGTCTCTTTGCTCACAAGACTAAACGCCAAAAGATTCGTAAATACCGATGATCTTTTGCTTTACGACATCACCGGCAGGTTCCTGTTTGTGGCAGTGGAGATGCTGGGAGCGGGAAAGGGTTCTGTCGGTAAGATCAGAGTAGGTGCCAGAGGTGACAATTTCATGGGGGCTTTCCCCGAGATATACAGGCAAAGAGGAAGCTTTTTTCACAGATATATGTCCATCTTCTCCAGTATCTACAATGATATCAGCGATCAGAACGAAAAACTCTACGAGATGCTGGATCTGGACAGATGCTCTGCAGAGCTTCTTGAGATGTACGGTTCCTGGTTTGGCATTGACCTTAAGGGCGGCTTCCTTCCGGAGGATGTTCTAAGGACAATAGTCAAGGAGGCATATCAGCTTAACAGGATGAAGGGCACCAAGTGGGTGATCGAGAGGATACTCAGGATCGTTCTTGGCGATGATGCCATCCTTTTGGAGAACAGGCTTCAGGAGGGAGGAGTTTTTGATGTTACGATCCTTATCAACAGGAAAATGACAGAGGAGCTTCGTCACCAGCTCACCTTTCTTCTTGATCAGTTCAAGCCCATAAGGACCAGGATAAGACTTCTTCAGATGGAAAAAGAGGCTGTTATGGACGGAAACAGCTATCTTGACCTGAATGCCACTATCCCTTCGGAAAAGCACGTTGTGCTTGATGAGGAGGCACTCTATGACGGTGCCATAACGCTAAAGTAAGTTTATGGAGAAAAAGACATGACAATTGATGAAACCAGAAGCGATGACAAGCTTCAGCTGAATGTTCATGGAAAAGTGGATGCCAACGCTTCCCCGGAACTTCAAAATGAGATCCTGAAAGCTTTTCAGAAGTGCCCCAGTGTAATACTGAACCTTCAGGATGTCCCCTATATTTCAAGTGCAGGACTCAGGGCACTGCTGATAGGGCAAAAAACTGCCGACTCAAAGGGTGGTAAGTTTCTCATTATCAACGCGACGGAAGGCGTTATTGAAGTTCTGAGAGTTACCGGGCTTCAGAAAGTTCTGAGTGTGCAATGATCCGATTTTCTCATGTGACTAAAAGCTATGAAACAGAAGATGGGAAAACTCTTGTATACAGCGACTTTTCAGAGGATATAGAAGAAGGGGAATTTGTGGTCCTTACAGGTGAGAGCGGTTCCGGAAAGACCACCCTTATCAGGATGCTCCTTAAGGAAATCGAGCCGGATTCCGGGACCATTACCGTTGACGGCAGGGATATAGGAAAGATATCAAAAAGAGAAATACCTTTTTACAGAAGAGAAATTGGGGTTATTTTCCAGGATTTCAAACTGATCCGGAACAAGAGTGTATATGACAACCTTGTTTTGGCCATACTGGCCACGGGAGGCTCATATCAGGGGGCAGAAAAGAAGATAGTCAATGTACTTACCATGCTGGGGATCGATAACCTTCACAAGCGTTTTCCGGGAGAAATATCCGGCGGAGAGCAGCAAAAGGTGTGCCTTGCCAGGGCTATCATCAATAATCCCAAGGTACTTCTGGTGGATGAGCCCACCGGAAATCTGGATCCCGCAGCATCAATAGAGATAAACAGGCTTCTTGACGTTGTAAACGCTCAGGGCATCACCGTGGTGATGGCAAGCCATGACATAGAAGCGGCTATTTCGGAAGGAAGGCGCAGAATAGATTTAGATAACATTAACCATTAGAGGGGGATTTTGGGAAAATGTCGAGGAAACAGGTTGTTTCACTGATCTTATCGTGTGTGTTCTATGCACTCACCATTGCAGGATTTTTCTTTTTCAGCGTAACTCTGATCATACTGGTATTCATGTGCTTTTCACTTTCCATCACCAGCTTCGCTTACCAGTGCTATCAGACCCACAACGATTATACAGGTGCGGAGCATCTCCAGCAGGAGATCGGGATACTGAATGCCGAGAAGAACAAGCTTGAGATGGATTATGAAACCCTTATAAAGGCCAAGGACAAAGAGCTTGAGGCAAGGCAGGAGCGTATTGAAGAGATTTCCGGTGAACTGAAGGAAATCCAAAAAGAAAACAACAGTCTTAAGGAAGAGGCCGGCGAGCTGGCCAAAAAGGCTCAGGTAAGTGAAAACGAATACGAGTCACTTCTTCCTCCCGATGATGACGACGACAGGGCCACCATAGATATTATCGAGGTTGCCAAAAGAGCCATCGCAGAACTGACGGATGAGGCAAGAAAGGCAGGGCTCAGGATAAATATTTCCAGCGCTTCGGAGAGGCTTATGGTCAATGCCTCGGCCAAAAGAATCCTTATAATGTTCAGGAACATCATAGATAATTCAATCAAGTACATGCAGAGGGAGGGAACCCTTGTTATCACCATCTCATCCATAGAGGACGATATTTTCATAGTCCTTAAGGATACAGGTAAAGGCCTTCCGGAAAATGAGACCAAGCATATCTTTGAACTTAATTTCCAGGGCTCGAACCGCATCAGCGGAAACGGCCTCGGACTTACTCAGGCAAAGGCCATAGTCGAGCACTATGGCGGAACCATTTATGCCAGAAGCCCCCAGGGCAACGGAATGGGAATCTACATTCAGCTTCCCACCACTTAAGGAGGAGTCATGAAAAATAATCAGAGGATATTTATCTTCTTGTTCGTATTCTTTTTTGTCGTAGCCATCGGAGGAATGCTGGGGTTTGCCGGAAGAAGCTCGGCTCTTGACAAGACGAGGGATTCCATCGGAGCGCAGACCGCAATCCTTAACGATGCCATTACAGCTACTGTTACCGACGCGGAAACAGCTCTTGATCAGAATGAACTGAAGGAGGATCCCATAGAGGCCGAAGTGGTCGTTAAGGAACCGGAGCCTGAGGTAGAGATAATCGAGATCCCCCAGGATCAGATAACCGCAGAGGAACCTCCTGTGGAAGAAAACAAGGAAGAGGCAGCAGCAGAAGAAGAAACCGATGATCCGGGGATCCGCTATTTCAGATTCAAGGTCTCCACCTCTGTTCATGCTTTAAACGTAAGAACCGAGCCCGGCGTCGGATCGGAGGTCAGGTATCAGCTTGAGAAGGGCACAGAGGGATATATATTAAAGCCCGGTAATGAATGGTGTCTTGTGGCTGTGGGGGATGACTTAAGAGGTTACTGCTCCACTGAATATCTTGATATTACCGAGATTTCAAAAGAGGAATTCCCCGAAGATTTAAGGAACGAAGTAGAGATGACTGATGAGGAATTGTCCGCGGCATTTAACAGCTGATTTTCCTATGGAGGAAGTGGGATGAGAGAATACCTCGATGACAAGCTTTCCAGGAAAAATAAAGATGTTGAAGACAGAAGGAAAAAACCTCCCGTAATCGATGACGAGGAAGAAGAGACCTATCTGTATGATATCAGAAAGCCAATGGAATTCATAAACGAGAGCACAACAGGAGTCTTTGACATAACCAAACAGACCGGCATCAATACCGCCAAAAGCGTTTTTGACAAGGGTGCGGCTTTTAAAACAAGACAGTGAAGAGGTGCATAAATGGGAAGTTACGAAGAAGGTTCAAGGAATACGCCATTTAAAAGCTATAATGAGTATATGCAGTATATCTTTGACTGTGTCAACGGCTGCCTTGATGCCTACATCTCCAAGATGAAGGTTACCTTTGCAAACGGTGAGGGCGGTTATAAGAACGTTCTTTACCCTGACATAGAGCTTGCCGGTGACGCCTGCAGAAACAGACTTTCCGCATCCTACAAGGAGAGGCTTGGCGGTGGGTCTTCAAACGATATGGGATCGTCGACAGATCTTCTGAGTGATGAAGAAGACCGTGAGGATAAAAGAGACGACGGGGAGAATCTCTTTTCGCTTCTCGGATCCGGGGATTCCGACTCGGAAGAAAGTGATGACGATGATGATGAAGAAATAGACAATGATCTTATGGCCCTGCTTGGCAGTTTTGCCGCGGATAATCCGGTGGACGAAACTGAGGCCGATGAGTCCAGAGTCTGGGATGTGATCGAAGAAGATACCAGGATACCGGTGATCAAAAGACTTGCAATGATAGACGAAAGAGCGGAGGCAACTCTGGCGGAGGGAATAAGCCTGCCCTTTTATGAACTATGCAAGAGACTTAAATTTGAACCCTTTACAAAATTCTGTTTTGCCTGCGGGATTCTGTCCTCAACTCAGACGGATTACGCCGGAGTATTCCATATCATAAACGAGAACGGAGCCCTTTCGGCTCCCACGATAGAATCTGCCGCCAAGGTATTTTTTGGCTCCGCCTATTCCATAACCGGAGCTTACGGCGACATGTCAGCCTGCCTTGAGCAGCTCCTTCCTGTGCTTCCTTTGCAGGTACAGGGCAGTATGCCCTTTTCTACTGTAGTTTCCCCCGACAAGAGAATGATCGACTTTCTGTTCGGACGTGATCCGCTGCTTCTTGATGAGAATTACAGCCGTTTTATCAGTATGCTCACGGATGACAAGGAGCTTGACCCCGTCATGGCCAACCAGGGAAGACTTGACGCCATGAGGATATCCTACAATGACGGCGTCAGGATCTTTTATTACTATGGAGATGACGGCAGCGGCAGAAGGTTCTTTGTAAAGCACTTCTGCAGGGAGAACGGCCTGAAGGCCATTACCATCAACTGTAAAAAGCTGTTCAACTACGACTTCCAGTTTGTGGAAAGAGCGCTGTGGTCCGTTACAAGGGAGTGTATTCTGGCAAAGGCCTGCTGTTGTCTTACGGAGTTGACCTACAGGGATGAGGAAAAGGAGAAGTTCTTTGGCTACATGGATCTTGCCTTTTCCAAGCTTACCGAAAAAGATATTCTGGTATTTGCCATGAGTAAGCTCTTTATTGATTTCAGAGAGGTTACAAAGAGCCAGTTTACGGATCTTGAACTTCCGGCTCCCGATACAGGGGAAAGACTTACCTGCTGGGAGTATTTTGCCAAGGACTTTGACCTTGCGGAAGATGTGGATCTTCTTGAAATGTCCACAAAATTCCTTTTTACCGCCGGTAAGATCCATGATGCTCTGATTAAGGCCAAGTCTCTGTCCAATATGGACAATGAGGAAAAGATATCCAGGGCCAGCCTCTTTAAGGGATGTAATGCCCAGATGAGTTCCGAGCTGTCACAGAAGGCCACAAGAGTGGAGGCCAAGTTCGGTTTTGACGATATCGTTATGAATGACGATCAGAGGGAGACCATAACTCATGCCATAGAGCAGATGACCTATAGGAAGCAGGTCTACGAGTCTTGGAATTATACCAGAAAGTACCCTTACGGCCGTGGACTTACGGTTCTTTTGTTCGGAGCGCCCGGTACCGGTAAATCCATGATGGCTCAGGTTATTGCCCACGAGCTTAACCTTGAGCTGTACAGAGTTGATATTTCCAAGGTTGTTGACAAGTATGTGGGCGAGACGGAGAAATCCCTGTCAATGATCTTCAGAGAGGCCAAAAAATGTAACGTCGTCCTGTTCTTTGACGAGTGCGACACGATCTTTGCCAAGAGGTCGGATGACGGCGGCTCCAATCAGGCATCTGCCAACAACAAGACGGCGCTGCTTCTTCAGGAAATGGAAGCCTATGACGGCGTATGTGTCCTGGCCACCAACTACAAGCACAACATAGACCCGGCATTCTTCAGGCGTATGAAATATATTGTTGAGTTCCAGTTTCCGAATGTGGATACCAGAGAGATGCTTTGGAGGACCACGATTCCAAAGGATACGCCTCTTGGAGAAGACGTGGATATCAGATTCCTCGCCGAGAAATTTGAGTTTGCCGGCGGTAATATCAAAAACTGTATCCTCAATGCTGCCTTCCTCGCTGCGGCGGATCCCACCGCAAACGGCCAGGTGTGCATGAGACACTATCTTAATGCCATCAAGTACGAATTTGTTAAGGTAGGTAAGGTATTTACCAAATCGGATTTCGAGCCCTACGCCGAGGAAGTCGGACTGGCGTAAAAAAGGCATCTTTGACCTTTTGGCGCCTGTGATCGTATAAAGGATAAATACAAAAATGCCGATATATTAATGGGCAGTATGTGCTCTTTGATCCAAAGTCTGAGGTTGCCGGTAACACGGCAGCCTATTGGTCTTTTTTTGAAAGATTATGAGGGGAAAGTTATGAAAGTAAATCTGAGGAAAAAGTTTAATAATCTTAGGGAAGGCGCCAAGAGGATATTTATCGGAATGCTCATTCTGAGCCTCATTTGTACCGCATCGGGTATCGGTACCATTTTTGCATATGCCGATGAGCCGGATCCGGTCATAACAGAGCCTTTACCGGAAGTCCCCGAAGAAACTGAACCGAAAGAGCCTGCTGATCCACAGGAACCGGAAGATTCTGCCAATCCGGAGGAGCCCGAAATTCCGGATGAGCCGGAGAACCCGGAAGTTCCAAAGAACCCGGACGATCCCGAAAATCCTGATGACCCCGAGGATCCGGAAATTCCCGAGAATCCGGAAGAGCCCGAGGAAGATGCCGAACCGGAAAGCTCCGAGGATCCGGAGGAGTTTGCTATAGAGTATCTATACAGGGATAACGAGGATGGCTTAACACATACCAAATATCACATAGACGAAGAAGAGCAGGAAATGATCGATGATGCGGCAGAGGAGCATTCACTTGATGCCGAAGGTATCTGCGAGTATTGCCGGGCCAGGGTTCTCATTGTCAATGAGTCCACGCAAGATCTCTACGGCGCCGCTCCTACAGATGGGGAGATCAAGCAGATGTTTCAAAGCCTGTTTGATATCCGGGCTGCTGAATCCACGCTTGTCTATAACGGACAGGATCAGGTACTGCTAACCTATAATGAGAATTATGCTACCGATTTTGCCAACACATACAGTATAGGAGACTATACTTACTACCCGAAAGAGTCTGCTTTCAGGGGCATATATCTTGATGATGAGCCCTACGGCGGACTTAGCGGCGGAACCGTAGAAGCGGATTTGCCCAAAACCTATACGATAAAGTTTACAAGTCTTCTTGGATGCTATGAAACAAGCACAGAGCAGGCGGCAGAGGATCAGGAGTTTACCGTTTCGTATCAGGTAGCGATAAATAAAGTTTCTTTATCAGACAGCGCTGTAGTTAAGAGCCTGAAGGAAGGTCTTGTTGCCGGAAACGGCGAATACACCGTTGATTATGTTGCTTCAAATGCTGCGGATAACGTTTTTCGTGATCCGCTTGACATGACCCTTGGGGATGAAAATCTCCTGGAGGGCAGTGATTATACCATCAGCAGTAATCTGTGGAGCGTCAGTGATTATCCGGAAGCCGGTCAATCATATATGCTGACTTACCACGGAAGCGGTAATTTTACCGGTTCGCTGACAGTAGAGATCACTGTTCCCTACGCCGATATTCCCGGCATGGTGTACCGGGGACCCGAAAAAGACGGTGTGTTGTATATTCAGACCGAAGTCTGTGCACCGGATGGCTACGAGATGTTTCCGGGTGTTCCCGCACCCAACGGAAGCAGCGCTGAAGGCACTATCAAGCTTAATAAGATCGGTGATAACAGCGCAACTTTTTATATGAGAAGATCAGGCACTACCAATGCCTATAAGAGAACGGTCACTGTTAATATTTCCCCTGTGCCCCTTACTTCTTCCTTCATAACTTATGGCCCCTTTAAGCAGAATATATACTCTGTTGACGGAACTACGATCAATTACAACGATTCTGCTGAGAGCAGCTTTGCAGATCCTGTTTTTGTAAGTGCGGCTATAGGCAGTGAATCCTTCGAGCTGGTGGCTGGTGAACACTACACGGTATCCAATGATCTTCCCGCAGGCTGTCTTGTTGCAGGGCATACCTACAATATCACCCTGACCGGAAAAGGTACCTTCACCGGCACCAAAAATATTCCCGTATCAGTGGAGGCGCCCTATCTTCAGTTTAGCGAGGACAATGAAAGCTGGGGAGGCAACAAGGAGAAATACGGTACAGAAGTTTATATAAAGGCATATGATGCTGATAAGTACGATATTGCCACTGAAGAAAACGGCACTTATGACAGCGTGATCCATATTGACAGCGCCATCGAGACTGACAGCTTAGATATTTTCCTCAAGGTGAAAAGCGGCAGCAACATCGGAAGGATAATATCCACCACCGCAAAGCTTGCTGTCGGAAGGAATATAAACGATGAAAAGGTTGAGGTGACGATAGACAGCAGTGTGGCATATACCCCCGAGGGCTCGGAAGAGACCTTTATTGACTATACCAAGATTGCCGATATTACCGATTACAGCGCAGCGGTATCTGTTAAATACGAAGGTGATACTTCGCCTCTGGTAAACGATACGCACTACACGCTGACAGCACCTACGATCACAGAGCCTGTCTCCGTGACCGAGGATGGCACCACATATTATCTTACAATAAAAGGAAAGCCCGAAGGCGGTTTTATCGGTGAGAGGAAGATCGGAGTGGTAGTGCCCGAAAGGAAGCTTAAGTTCGACGGCGCAGAAAAGACCGAGGATTCCTTTTACTTAAACAAGGTGGAGATAACCGTGGATGAAGACTTGGCGTCCTATGACATAAGTAAGACCCCGGGCAACTTCGGAAGTTCTCTTGTATATGATACGGCAGGGGAGAACCAGACAGTGGAGGTATATATCCGCGATAACACAACTTCCCGCGTAAGTAAGCAGACCATAACAGGACTTACTGTTGTGAAGCCGGAGCTTCTTTTCAACGGCAAGCCGCAGATGGCCAGTTACTATATGACATCGGTTGAGCTTAGTGCCGCCGGTTACAGGATCGTGGGCTACACGGACGGCTCCGGGACGGTAGAATTTGCTCCCGTTGCCACTTATACCTGGGACACCACGTCAGAGGATCCTCAGAATTTTAAGCTTTTGCTTATTCACAACTCCCAGGAAGCAACCGCTACCCCTACTGAGGTTGATGTGACCGGACTGTGTGTCTATGATGATGCGGATCTTCCCATCAGATATAACGGCAAGCCGGACAGAGAGGAGTGGTTTGCTTCTGATGTCAGCATTACTGCCAACGGATTTGATATAGCCGAGTATGGCACCACTGCATTCAGACGCAATTATCTTGTGAAGGACGAAGGCAAACATCTTGTATCCCTTACCTTCAGAAATGTCGGTACTTTGGAGACAAAGGACATACTGGATATCGAGATCAAAATTGACAAGACCGCACCCTCAGGCAAGATAAAGATCGGGGAATTTGGCACTACCTCTTTTGCATCAAACGACGACCTTGCGGCATCCTTCAAAGAACCGGAAGAGATAACTCTTTCCGGAGAAGATGCTTTTTCGGGAGTAAACTACATCAGATACTTCATTTCCGACACCTACTATGAGGATGTGGCAGCTCTTAAGGCTGCGGTACCTCCCACATCGGATTCTACACAGTGGAAGACCTACAGTGATGAAAGCAAGCCGACTCTTGAAGCAAACAAGAAAAACTATATCTACGCGATAATTTATGATAAGGCCGGGAACAGCACCTTCATATCTTCGGGAAGGATAGCCTGCTCTACAGCGGAGGCCACAGGACAGATCAAGATAGGCAAGTATACCAGCAAGAAGTTCCAGACTTCCGACACCGAAGCTCTCTATACCAATAAACCGCAGAAGGTTGCGATAACAGCAAGCAGTGAAGGTATGGAAGTAGAGAAGATCGAATATTATATAAGCGATACCTACTATTCATCTCCGGAGGAGGTTGAGGGCGGAATCAAGGAAAAGAACTCCGGCTGGAAGACCTATGTGGACAGCACACAGCCACAGACAACTCTCAAGGACAAAAAGAACTATGTATATGCCAGGATAACCGACGGAGCCGGCAATTACACTTACCTGTCCACGGGATATGTCTGCTACGATACGGTCGCACCCAAACTTACAACCTACAAAGCTGTTCGCTCGGACAGCGGAACAGGCGCTACAGTTGCCTATGCGGGATCTGATGATCTGTCGGGGATCAACAGATTCAAGATCGTTGTAAGGGAAAAGACAAGCGACAATATGACACCTCCCGACAAAAACTACATGATGGATATGGGCGGCTTCATAGAAGTTAGCAGCTCTGAGGGAAAAGAGGCTGTGGCTTCCTATGAGGTAAAGAATCTTGAAGCCGGCAAGGCCTATATGCTTTACTTTGCCGCAGTGGACAGGGCAGGTAATATAAGCAGCGTCAAGCAGCAGGAGCTTAAAGTCGGAAGCGGGTCTGATTCTTCCAATGGCTCAGTCCGGGGCGGAAACGGAGGCTCCGGTTCAGGATCGGGCGGAAACGGACTTACACCTGCACCCAACGGCATTGCAGGGTCAGGATCAGGCTCATCGCCCAAGACGCCGGGCGCTGCTTCTTTAGGGACACCTGCCGGGCAGAGTACTGCAGACAGGATAGAGGGAACCGTCATAAACAGAGAGCCCTACATAGCCGAGGCTACCGGCAATATCAAGATCGGTGAGATTGAGACTGCAGGATGGAACAGGATATCAAGGGAAGTAAGGGTTGCGGATAAGGGCACCTTGCTGGAAGTTGAGATGAGCGGTACTTCTAATGTATCCGGAGACCTTTTTTCCGCGATGAAGGACAGAGATGTCACCACAAGGCTGAGAATGGCCGAAGGTATTAAATGGGAGCTCACCTCTGCCGACGTGGCGAATGCTGCTGCATCGGATATTGATCTGGGAGTAAGGCTTGGAAGCAAGGCTATTCCGTCAGGGGTTATCAATCAGCTTTCGGGATCATACCCCCATGTGGAGTTTTCCATAAGCCACGAGGGAGACTTTGGCTTTACCGCTACCATCATAGTTCCTGTGGGGGAAACCAACAAGGGTAAGTATGCAACCCTGTATCACTACGATGGGGAGGCCAAAACAGCTACTGTTGAGGGGAACACTACCATAGACGACCTTGGATATGCAAGATTTCCCATGACTCATGCATCGGAGTACATTGTGGTCATAACAGCGGATAAGCTTCTTTCTTCACCGGTTGATGCAAATGCAGATGCAGCAGCGGATGATACGGCGGCTTTGGCAAATGACACGGCAAGGCTCAGGCTTACGGATATATTCACTTTCAGAGGCAGCGTCAGGGCATGGCTGTTCTTTATAGCATTCTTAAGTGCGGCTGCCTGCCTGATCATACTCTTCCTGCCGCAGCTTCAGAGAAAAGACGATTCAGGGGATACTTATTAATGGCCTATATAGAAGAAATCATACCGGATAATTTACAGGCTTTTGACTTGCTTATTCCTGATATCCTTAAAAGAGAGTCACTATCACGCAGTGGCCTTCACTTTTACGGAATAAGCGAGTCAGATGAAGCTGTCGGGTGCATTATTACTGAGGACTCTGCAGATGCAGTGCAGATCCGTTACCTTTATATTGCTCCTTATCTGAGGGGGAGTGGAGTAATGGATCAGATGCTCATGCTGCTGTTTTTGGAGCTTCGGGAAAAGGGCTTTGTAAAAGTCGTAATGGATTACATTCCCGGGGAATATGAGATGCTGACACATATGTCATCACGCTTTGGCTTTAAAGAAAGCCGGATGGACCTGGCATATTTCAGATTTAAAGCTGAGGAAGTAAAAAAGTGTGCGGTAGCTTCCTATGATCCAAAGGGGATAATGCGCATGAAATATCTTCCGGAAGATAAGAAAGAGAGGCTTTTTAAGATGATCGGTAAAAGCTTTTCTTTTTATGACTTTAACCTGCCGGCAAGGGATGATATCCTTCCTTACAGTATGGCATATCTTGAAGACAATCAGCCCAGGGGAGCCCTTATAGTGCAAAGTCCGGGGGCTTCGATCATTCCCGCAACGGAGGATATCAGAAGTTTCCTTAAGCCCGGGTCTTTGGATCTGACCTTGTTTTTTGTGGGAACAACTACCTTGAAGGCTCCGCTGTATCTTCTTAGCGGTCTTTGCCGTATCATCCAAAAGGAGATCGATGACAATGTCATCATGACAGGATATTTTCCGGAGGGACATGTATCAAGACTTCTGGAGGGAACGCTGGGAGTCCGCGGCAATCACGAGGTGAGGGCGGTTCTGAATCTGTCAACTATTTAGGAGGAACGTTATGATACCACGTTTCGAAGAACAAAAAAGAAGACAGGCATCTGTTTTTAAAGACAATGTTTTGATCCAGGACAGGAATCAGCGGATAAGCTCAGATTTTGCCGAGGGAAAGATTGATTATGCCGAGGATTTTATCCAAAGCGAAGCAGATCTTCAACAGCTCTTTTACAGGAACTATATAGATAAATGGGGGCACAAATCGGAAGGACAGCAGATAAGCCGCTGTGAGTATGTGCGCCCGGAAGAGACCGTGGTACATAACCAGAATCTTAGCTATAGGGATCGCTGCAGAAGAAAGGGAATGGCAACAAGCTACGAGAGGACATGGAACACCACTCTCAGAAACCTTAATCAGGATAACGGGCAGGAAGCCGTTTACGGTCTTAAGCTTTCCAAAAATCCGGGAACCTATGCCTTTGACATCATGAAAAGCACTGTTCGCCTCGGATACATTGAGCTTGCCAAAAAAGCTATTCTCGAGGATGTCGGACAGGAAGTGAATAAGGATCCTCTTTTTACCAAATATGAAAAAGAGATACTGGCCCTGGCCCCGCCCCTTGAGGCTACCGACGCAGATGAGATGGGCGGAGAAGTGGAGATGACAAGAAGCTCCGTTGAAGCCTACAGAGCTTATCTGAAAAAAGCCATGGAAAATCCTGTGGAGGCCATTAAGGAGGCTGCGCTGGATGCGCTGTACTCCTTTGGTTCCATCTCGGAAAACATGCTTTCAAAGCATGCCGTACCCCAGAAGATAGACGAGCTTAAGCTTCTCAAGGACAAGTACAAGGCCGTGGACATCCTTTTTGATAAAAAGGGCGGTGACGATGAGGTTACCAGGGCGTTCATGGAAATGGCCAAGGACAAGGAGCTTGTGCCAAGGGACAATCTCGAGGTGGCCAGATACCTGTATAGATCTATTGATAAGGATATGAGGTACGCATTTGAGCATTACGGCGTGGACTTTAAGAATGACGGATCGCTTATAGATCTGGAAAATGTTGATAATGCCCATATCAGAAAGACGGGAGATCAGACCAAAACCCTTATTTCCGGCATCAAGAAAAATGCCAAGCTTAAGCAGATTGCCGGAGCGGAAGAGTATTGGGACAGACAGTCTCAAAAGCTTATAGCAAAAGAGGACCCCGATGGGGACAAACCACAGAAGAAAACCTTCAAAGACAGCTATAACATTGCCGGAAGTATCAATGCTTTAAGCAAAAACAGCAGAGATAAAGTGGACGGCGCCGGCAATAAGAAGCTTTTTGACGAGCTGTGCGAAAGCGGTAACAAGATAGCACTTGCCATAAGCGATATAGATAAGGAGCTTTTGGATGCGGCCGATATTCAGGACAGGAGAAAGGCAGATCTGCTCCTTCGGCCCGAGATGAAGGGAAAGATTATCCGTTACCTGGACAAGAGGCGTCAGCAGCAGCTGGACCTTATGGACAGGGCTGCCGGCATCATAAATGCCCTGAAGCACCTTTCCGGAGAAGGAGAGCTTGATCCCAACGGCAATCAGGTGCTTCGTCAGATGAGGTACAAGGAAGCACAAAACAGGGGAAAAAAGGGTGCGGATAAAAATGATAACAGCGTAAATAACGGAAACGTTATAGAGAGGGATGTATTCTTCCTTTCGATGCGTCCGAAGACCTTTGCCGATGTAAAAAACGCTCTTTTTGCAAAATTCGACAAGGAGCCCAATATCGGAGTTTTGAGGGCATTGCTTAATTCAGAGGATGCCTCGGTGCAGTTTGACCTTTTGACACTGAATAAAGTTGACCTGATGTCGAAGTCCATGGATGAAGTCCGTGCGGCCTTTGAGAACAGGATAACCGGAAATAATGCAATAGATCTTTACGAGGGCACGATCCGGGAAATTCAGCTGACAACCAAAAGGCTCTACGATAAACTCAGCCATGATGGCTATTTTTCTCTTTCATTAAAAGAAAAATCGCAGATCGCCCAAGAATATAATGCTCTTAGAAACAGGAAATATGCGCTTTCACGGCTAAAGACCCAAAAGTGCATTGGGAACAGTACCTTTGATGCCCTTATGCGGGCAGGAAAATCCGAGCGGGAGCTTCAGACCATAAAGAACAATGAGATCCTTGCAAATGCCAGATATAAGGCTGTTTCCGATCATATGGAAATGATGCGAACAAGGCGGCTTAAAGCAGCTGCCACAGCAGGAACCCTCGACCTTGACCTCCTTGAAGGAAATGAGAAAAAGAAGGTTGCGGAGCTTCTTTCCGGGAAAAACGGTGATGCTAAAGCCGCGGAGTATTTCGTGAAAAAGGAGACTGCCGCCAGAAAGGCGCTGCTCATTCATCTTGGAGAACTATCCGCTCTTACATTGCAAAATGAAGCTGCCGGCAACAAGCTTCTCGGACAGGGCGTAGTCGGCCCGATATTCATGGAAGAGCAGCAGGAGGAAGAGGCGAACAACGAAGAGCCGATAGAAGTTGAGATCAAGGAAACCGATAAAAAGAAGATGAAGAGAGTGGCGGGATCCTTTAAGCGGGTTAAGAATGCAATTGACGCAGGAGATGACCCTGCAGCCGACAGAAACAAAGAGGTTCCCCTTCCGCAAAAAAGGATTAGACTTGAGGACTGAAATATTTTTTGAAATTCTTATATTCTTTTGCCACATGCTTATATATGTTCGTATATATAAGCAGATGGATGAAACAAAAGACTTACCTCATTGATGTAAGGTGGTATAATAAAAACAGCAGGAGGAAGAAAAAATGAAGGCAGAAGAAAAAAATATTAAGAATGAATTAAACAATACAAAGCCACTCAAGGAAAAGGTTAAAGACGAAGAACTTAAGAAGACTACAGGCGGCAATTCATTTTTACTCGCCTACAGCCCGGATGAAAATGGCACAGGAAACGAAAATGTTTTCAGGGACTAATGAGAGCCTGGTAACAACTAAAAAAAGTTCTCTTAAGAGGATGGCAAGAAGAGCCATCCTCTTTGGCGCATTTTCTTTTCTTATTATGACGGCAATTGTTGAAAGCGTCCTGTTCATCTTTCCGACTCTCCAGAACTATAAAAGAGAAATGGTTCATGTGGGAGACTATGCCTATTCACTTATCGGACAGGAATATGTTGAGCAGATATATGAGAAGGTTAAGAAGGTATATTATTCCGTACCAGACGATGTAAAGGAAGACAGGTTTTCCGATGAGTTCAAGAGCTATCTCATTCCTATTGTAGATGAAGATTTTCTTGATGCCAGAAAGATACTGGTAAAATGCCGGGAGACGACGAATATCGGGAATATTACCTTTACCTTTTTTGATGAAGAGAAAGAGAATCTGGTATTTGTGCTTGACGGAAATACGGGGAATAAGGCGTATCTTCCGGGGCAATATATCAATAATAAAGTCGGTACCATTGACTCTTTGAAGACTATAAACAAGATCATGAATTCCGATTGGTACATGCATGTTACTTATGGCAAGGCCAACGGGTTTGAGGCTACCAATTATAAGGGGATCTATGATTCTCTTGGGAATCTCATCGGATATGTTTCCATAACGATATCTGTTAATGCTTTTGTTAACCAGATCGTTATCTTTTTGTCCATATACATCCCCATTATGGTTGTGATGGTTCTTTTACTTGCTTCCAGGGCTGATATAGTGGTCAACAGAAAGATTATCAGGCCTATCAATGCCCTTGCTTTCGCTGCAAGAAAGTACACATCTCTTGATAAGAACGGCGATGATGAACAGACTAAGGTTTTCCAGAATCTCAATATAAAAACCGATAATGAGATCGAGGAACTGTGGGATACCATGGTCGAGATGGAAAATGATGTAGCAAACGCCATGAAAAAGATCAGAGAATCTGCAGCAAAGGAAGAAAGATTCGCAACGGAGCTGGATCTGGCCAGGAGCATCCAGTTATCTGCCCTTCCATCCAATTATAATGATTTCAACGATGACTCCAGATTTGATATTTTTGCCATGATGACTCCGGCCAAGGAAGTGGGCGGAGATTTCTATGACTTCTTTATGATAGACGAAGATCATCTATGCATGATCATTGCCGATGTATCCGGTAAAGGGGTGCCGGCAGCTCTTTTCATGATGAACTGCAAGACCCTCCTTAAGAACAGGACTCTTCAGGGAGGAAAACCTTCGGAAATACTGAGCTTTGTCAATGACGGTATCTGTGAGGACAACATAAATGAGATGTTTGTAACTGTATGGATCGGAATCCTTACTCTCAGTACCGGAGAGATCATAGCCTCAAATGCTGGCCACGAGTATCCCTGTATTACAGGAGCAGACGGCAGATATGAACTCTTTTGCGAACCCCACGGAGTTGTTGTGGGAGCTTTTCCCGGGCTTAAGTACGAGGACTATACCTTCAGACTCAATAAGGGAGATAAGCTTTTTGTCTATACTGACGGTGTTTCGGAGGCTCAGAACCGCAGAGAAGACTTTTTTGGCAAGGACAGGATCTTAGAGAGCCTCAACAATCACGTGGACGAGAGGCCTAAGGAACTGATCGCGTCCGTAAAAGCGGACATAGATCGGTTTGAGGACGGCGCCCTTCAGTTTGATGATATTACAATGCTAAATATTACCTATTATGGATAAAAAATGTATTGACGCGGTAATTTGCCTATGTTATAGTAGACAAGCGACAAGAAACACATGTCTTTTTTTTATGCCAAAAATTGAGTATTAGTTAAATCTAATATAATTACGCACGGAGGTGAAATAATGCGTACAAGAATCACATTAGCATGCACAGATTGCAAGAACCGTAACTATGATACAACCAAGGACAAGAAGACACATCCCGACCGTATCGAAATGAAGAAGTACTGCCCTTTCTGCAAGAAGCATACTGTACATAAGGAAACCAAGTAATTTTGTCCCTGATCAGGAGGTACATTCTAATATGAATGAGAGCAAAGCAAGCACTTTTTTCAAGGGTGTTAAGGCAGAATTCAATAAGATCATATGGCCCACAAGAGAGGACATTATCAAGCAGACTACCGCTGTCATTGTTGTCTCTGCTATTACTTGTGCGCTGATCGCTGTACTGGATATCGGGTTTGAGACAGGAATGAACTTCCTTACATCCGGTTTCTTTAAATAAAAGGAGATAATATGTCAGAAGAAATGGAAATGAATCTCGAGCAGGCTGCCGAGAATTCTGCCGAGGTAGTGTCTGATGAGGTATTATCAGAAACAGATGCTCATGTTGAAGCAGAAGCTACAGCTGCAGAGGAATCAGGTGACAATGAGAATGTTCATTGGTACGTTGTCCATACATATTCCGGATATGAGAACAAGGTAAAGGCCAATCTTGAGAAGACCATTGAGAACAGACATCTTCAGGATCAGATCCTTGAGGTAAGAGTGCCTCTTCAGGATGTGGTCGAGGTCAAGAACGGTGCCCGCAAGAATGTTCAGAGAAAGATGTTCCCCGGATATGTTCTTGTGAACATGGATATGAACGATGAGACCTGGTACGTTGTTCGTAACACACGTGGCGTTACAGGATTCGTTGGACCCGGAAGCAAGCCGGTTCCCCTTACGGATGCAGAGATCAAAAATCTTGGCATCAACACCAAGAATGTTATCACTGCAGACTTCGGCGTAGGCGATGAGATCGCAGTTGTTGCCGGTGTCTGGAAGGATACCACAGGAGTTGTTCAGAGGATGGATCTTGGCAAGCAGACAGCTATCATCAATGTTGATCTGTTTGGACGTGAGACTCCCGTTGAGATCAGCTTCGCAGAAGTCAGAAAGATTGATTCATGATTTGTTTTGGTATTTAGGCATGAGAGTGCTTAGATATATAGCCTGCTTAGCAGGCACGTAACCGCTGAGTGGGAGCAATTCCGTCTCTGCGCATTAGGCAGTGACAGTGAATTGCGTCCGACCACATATTTTCAGGAGGTGCCATAATGGCAAAGAAAGTCGAAGGATATATTAAGTTACAGATCCAGGCTGGT
>SVGA01000045.1 GCA_015056575.1 Butyrivibrio sp. | reverse complement strand
CAGGTTTACAGGAAATATCTCGAGAATCCGTGTCCTGAGAATATTCCGATACTGGAAGATCTCTACAATCTGCTCCTGGCTCAGGAGGAGCCTGAAGCCAAGTATGTAGCAACTGCACTGGAAATCTATGTTACAGGATCTCTTAATGTCTTTAACCACAGGACAAACGTGGAGCTCCACAACAGGCTTGTGTGCTTTGATATCAAGGATCTTGGCAAGCAGCTTAAAAAGATAGGTATGCTCATAATCGAGGATCAGGTCTGGGGCAGAGTGTCTGAGAACAGAGAGGCCGGTAAGTCCACAAGATATATTATGGATGAGATGCATCTTCTCCTTCGTGAGGAGCAGACTGCGGCCTATACAGTTGAGATCTGGAAGAGATTCCGTAAGTGGGGAGGCATGCCGACCGGCGTTACTCAGAACGTCAAAGACCTGCTTGCTTCCAGGGAAGTAGAGAACATATTTGAGAATTCCGACTTTATCCTGATGCTCAATCAGGCGGTTGGAGACAGGGCAATCCTGGCTAAACAGCTTAACATAAGTCCGCACCAGCTTTCGTATGTGACACATTCGGGAGAGGGCGAAGGGCTTATTTTTTATGGAAATGTAATCCTGCCCTTTGTGGACAGATTTCCCAAGGAAACCAAGCTGTACAAGGTTCTTACAACCAAGTTTGCGGAAAAAGAAAATGCAGCTTAACCAAAGGAGATGAGCATGGCTGAAGGAATATATACAAGAAATCCTCCAAGAGATAAGGATTCTGGAGAACAGAAGGATAATGCACCAAGAGTGCATGCAAATAAATTAAAGAACAAGGATTCAGCCAGCAAATATTACGGACAAAAACTAAGGACCGGTAAGGCTGACAATAGCGAGACGATTGAGGAAAAGAATCATCGTGAAAAGCTCAGAAAGCAGACTCAGAAGAAAGCATCTGAAGTCGAAAAGGTGAGAAAATCCCAGGAAGCTGCAAAGAAAGAACGAACTGTGAGTAAAAGTTCGGTAAGTATTTCTGAGACGGCATCAAGAGTAGTAGCTGCAGCTGACATTATGTCGGATGTGGTTAATTCATCGGAAGATAACAGAGGCGAGAGCGCTGTATCTGAAGAAGTCTTCGAGGCAGGAGGCTATGTGGCCAGTGGTGCAGCAAGCCATGTTACTTCCAAAGTGAAGAACGGCAAGTATAGCAGTAAAGTCCATGGCCGGAAGGAAGCGAGTGCTGAAACCAAAGAAGCGGCCAGGGATAAAGCCCGTCGGGAAATCCAGAGAAAAATGATGGAAAGGCAGGCTAAAGCTGCTGAGAATGGCGGCAAGATTGGAAGGAAGATCACTGAGAAGGCAGAAGACGTTGTTGGAGCTATCGGTGAATTTATCACAGAATTTGTTCAGGACAATCCGGCGATTAGCATCATTATTGTGCTGGTTCTGCTGATAGTACTTATATGCTTTGGACTTCTTAGTTCCTGCGGAGCTATTGCTTCCGGCGGCGGAGATATTACTGTCATAACTTCTTACACAGCTGAGGACAGAGACATCCTGGCGGTGGAAGATGATTACAAGGAGCTGGAAGAGGGCCTGCAGGATGAGATTGATGAGATAGCGGAGGATCATGCGGATTATGACGAGATCAACTACTATCTTGATGAGGTTGGTCATAATCCCTATGAATTGGCAGCTCTTTTAACAGTGATATTCGAGGCCTACAGAGAAGATGAGGTACAGGAAAAATTACAGGAGATCCTTGAGCTGCAGTATGAAATCACCTATGAGGAAGAGGTTGAAACCAGGGAAAGAGAAGTAGAAGACACCAGATGGGTAGAAGATGATTCCTACGCTGAAGGCGGATACTACGAAGACTACACCTACACAGAGGAATATGAGTATTACATCTGCAATATCTATCTTGTAAATCATGGAATTGACTATGTGGCAGAGCACATTGGGCTGACTGATGATGATTTAGCCCGTTATGAAGTTCTGAAAGAAACCTACGGTAACAGGATGTATCTCTTCGGGGAGGATGATATCTACAGTATTCCCGGAAGCAGAGAAGGTGACAGTGATGAACATCACGTTCCTGGGGAGTATCTATCAGATGAAGAATTTGCAAGGATGCTGCATGAGGCTGAGAACTATCTTGGTGTGGAATATGTCTGGGGTGGTTACAGCCCGGATGGTTTCGACTGTTCAGGATTTGTCAGCTGGGTCATCAATCACTGCGGTAACGGATGGAACTTTGGAAGACTTACGGCCAATGGCCTTAGGGCAAGAACAGATTATGTCCCGTCTTCTGAGGCAAAGCCCGGGGATCTTGTCTTTTTCCAGGGAACCTATGAAGTATCCGGAGCCAGTCATGTCGGAATATATGTGGGTGGAGGCTGGATGATCCATGCCGGTAACCCGGTGCATTACTCAAATATCAATACGCCATATTGGCAATCACACTTTCTGGATTTTGGGAGAATACCTTAAGGAGGAAAAAGTTATGTTTGAAAAGTTAAAACGACTCAGGGCCGATCGGGACAGGGCACAGGCCAGGCTGAATGAAGCCAAGGCAAAGCTTGATGAAGTCAATGAAAGGCTCAAGGCAGAAGAGGCCAGCAGCATGGTCGGTATTGTTGAAAGGCTCGGGCTTTCTCCTGAGCAGCTTGCAGAATACCTGGGAGTTGAGGAAAAAACGGCAGCTCCTGCTAAAAAAGAAAACAAAGGAATTGTGGAGGATATCTTAGATGAAAGCTTTTAAGTTAATAGCTGCCAAGGCAAAAGTCCTTGGATGTTCAGTGGCTCTTATGGGGTCACTTTTTTGCTTTACACCAGTAACAGCCATGGCTGGCGGATATGACTGCACCTGTGAGACGAAGTGTACAGAGGATCACGTGGATGAAAATTGTAAGCTCTGTAAGCAGGACTATCACAACTGTGAGGGAAAAGAGCCTGAGATAGAGGAGAAGTGGGGACCACTTACTCCCGATGGCAACATGGAACTTGTGGATGATTACGGATCCCTTGAAGCAGGAGGCAAGCAGTTCATAACTGTAATGACCAAGAACGGCAACTACTTCTACATCATCATTGATCGCGATGATGACGGCAGTGAGAAGGTTCACTTCCTGAACATGGTGGATGAGTCAGATCTTTTGTCCCTCATGGATGATGACCAGGTAAGCGAATATATAAAAGTTACAGGGATAGGCAAGGAAGAGGAAAAAGAGCCTGAAGTGGTGACACCACAGCCTCAGCCTACACCGGAACCTGAACCTGAGCCCAAGGAAGAACCTGAACCCAAGAAAGACCCGGTCAATGTAAATGGAATTATGGCGATCATCCTTGTGATCGGACTTGGAATTGCCGGCGGATTTATGTATTACACCTCAACCAAGAACTCCAAGAAGAAGTCCAAGGCGATAGATCCTGATCAGGACTATACCGATGATGATTACCTTAAGAGCATAAGTGCCGAGGATGATGAGATAGAGCTTGAAGAGGAAAAAGAGCCTGAGGATGCGGAAAGCGATAAGGAGGATGAGTGATGGGAGTAACTGAAAAAGAGTTTTCAAAAGAGAAGCTGAAGGTAACGCTGGCAAAGCTCTTCGGATTTATGGAATATGACCAGCTGATTGAAGGTTTTTATAACGAAGATGATTACAACAAATATAAGGATGAAGATGAGGACGTCATCATAAACGCGCTGGCAGAAGAGTATGCCAATAATCTTTATCCTGAAATCCTTGGTCAGTTCAAGACATTTGTGCCAAACATCTTCGGATATGATTCGGAAGGAGAGCTCCTTAGCTCAGAACTGTTCTATCTCCCTGCAGTGAAGATCTATGAAGACATAGATACTTCCTACAATGATGGCGTAACAGTAGTCTATGACACTAACGAGATTTACATGCTTACAAACGGAGATATTATTCAGGTTATGTCACTGGTGGTTCAGACAAAAGAATTTATGATGAACTATCGTGGATATGTCCAGGAGCTTAAGGGCGATATCAGCTTTGCATTTGAAGAGGAGGATCTCTTCGGAAGATTGTGGGATATCGCAGCAGGGTATCGCGACGAGGAGGATGAGTGATGGCACGAAAAAGCAGATTAACTATCTTTGCAGTAAAAATAAGTAAAGACATGAAGAAGGAGCCTGACAAAAAGGCTCCTTCTTCAGTTAACGGGGACAAGACAAAGAAGTGAGGAGGTGACTTGAATGCCTGAAACAGCAACAGAAAAGAAATCATCTGAGCAGAAAGCTGATTTTAAGAGCCGCGAAGATAGGCTTAAGGAACTGACAGATCAGCTTGAGGTTGGCGTTAAAGGTGTAAGAAATAGCGCAGAGTTTAAAAACCTTCTAGCTACAATGGCCAAGTTTCCGCACTACTCAGTTAATAACTGCATCCTGATCGCCATGCAAAAGCCTGATGCAACTCTCTGTCAGAGCTATACCGGCTGGAAGAATATGGGGCGTTATGTGAAGAAAGGCGAGCGGGGTATCAGGGTCATCGCACCCGCGCCTTACAAGATTGAGAAAGAAGTGGACAAGGTTGATGCCAACGGAAAAGTCATTCTTGATAGAGATGGAGAGCCTGTGAAAGAGACCAGGGAGATCAATGTCATGAGTTATAAGGCAGAGACTACTTTTGATGTTTCACAGACTGAAGGAAAAGAACTTCCGCAGCTTGCTATCAATGAGCTTAAGGGTGATGTAAACAAGTTCACTATTCTCATGGATATGATCAAAGATATCAGCCCCGTTCCTATTGGTTTTGAAGATATCAAGACCGGAGCCAAGGGTTATTACCATGTGCAGGATAAGAGAATTGCAATCCAGGAAGGTATGAGTGATCTGCAGACTCTCAAGACCTGCCTTCACGAAGTGGTTCATGCCAAGCTTCACGCTGATCCGGGAAAAGAAATCAGTAAGAACAGGAAAGAAATTGAGGCAGAAGGAACAGCAGCAGTTGTCCTTAACTTCTTTGGCTATGACACAAGCTCCTATAGCTTCCCATATCTGGCATCCTATTCCACAGATGAAAGTCTTAAGGAACTAAAGAGTGCTCTTGGCACCATCAGGTCAACATCTTCCATGATCATCAAATCAGTGGAAGACATGATGATCGATAAAGAAAAGACTCAGGAGATGAGTCCGGAGCAGGGGGCGCTCCTGGAACAATATGCGAAGGAACAGGCAGGTGTTAAGTCCAAAGAAGGGATTGAGAAGAGCCATCATGAGGGTGACACGCCACTGAAAAATGCAGATGGAGTTGTTGCCGATAAGTCCGGAATTACAGGAAATGTTGGCAGAAAGATTCTGGGAACTGTCCGTATCCTTCCTGATGGATGGGGCGGAGTCAAGCAGTCTCTTTTGGATAACCTGAATATCCGCAAGGATCAGATAAAAAATGAAACGGCAGAAAAAACTGCCGGTAAAGAGAAGGAGGTAGTCACGAAATGAGTGGTATGGATGATGGATGGAAGGATGCTGCCGATTTTGGCGACGAGCTTCCATTTGGAAATTTTGAGGATGGCAGTGGAACTAAGCAGGCCTATGCGCCTGATGATGTAGTTGGCAACTGCCCTGTATGCGGCGCTCATATTGTTGCAAGAGAGAAAGGGTTTCTTTGTAACAATATGGAGTGCCGTTTTGGTTTGTGGAAGAACAACAGATTCTTTGAGGCAATTGGAAAAGAAATGACCAGGGAAGTTGCAGATGAGCTCCTTAACTGTGGGACAGTCAAGCTTGATGGATGTAAGTCCAAGAGAACCGGGAACTCTTTTAACTGCTACGTGGATCTGACTGTGGATGAGGAGCAGAGGCCTCACTTTGAGATTCGATTTCCTCAAAGGAAAAAGAAAGAAGGGGAGTGATGATTGTATGGAAAGAAAAACAGGAACACCGATAGAAAAGTGGGACGACATTAATGGAAATACACCTGAACCGGAGCCTGAGGCAGTGGAACAGCCGGTGAAACTTCCACAGGAACAGGACTCTAACATCATCGGAAATGTCAGAAGGGGCCTTGAAGATCAGCTGGAGCAGAACGACAACATGATTGGAGATGGTGTAATCAACAATCTTCCTGACGATGCTCATAATAGGGAGCCCATGATCGATAACAATGCTAATGGCATTCCGGATGAAGATGAGAAACCAATGGGCAAAGATCATTTCCATGAAGTTATCACGGAGAGGGAAGAGAAGGTTTCTCTATTGAAAGAACTCCACGAGTGTAAGCCGGAACCTGATGATCATTCCTGCAGGTCTTTTGCTCCTGAGCTGGTGCTGTGATATGAAAGAACCATCTCAGGGCAGAATCTTTGTCCGGGTTACGCCTGAAGAACGGATGAAGATCATGCAGAAAATGGAACTGGCCGGTGTCAGAAAAATCAGCGCATACATGAGAAAGATGGCCATCGATGGTCATGTCATCATGCTGGATCTGACAGACATAAAGGAAGTTGAAAGGCTTCTTGGCGAATACACTGATACGCTTAAAAAGTTCGAGAAGAAAGCTGAAGAGACCGGCTGTATATATCTTCAGGACATTAAACAGCTCCAGGTAGAGCTGGATGAAATATGGGAAACATTAAAGGAAATTCTTTTCAGATTATCATTCATCAAATAAGGGAATTACAATGGCAGCAACAAGACTTATAGCACTTCATGCCACCAAGGGTAGGACCCTGGCCAAGTGCCTCAAGGAAAGAACTGACTACGCGATGAATCCTGATAAGACAGAAGAAGGGAGCCTCGTTACAGCTTACGCCTGTAATCCAAGGACTGTTAACGAGGACTTTCTTTTGTCCAAAAGAGATTACGAAGTGGCAAACGGAAAAGAAAAGGGAGACGTGATCGCCTATCAGATCAGGCAGTCCTTCAAGCCCGGGGAGATTACTCCGGAGGAAGCAAATCGAATCGGATATGAGACAGCCATGAGATTTACCAAGGGCAACCATGCATTTATTGTGGCCACACATACCGACAGAAATCATATTCACAACCATGTGATCTTCAACTCCACGACTCTTAAGGGCGACAGGAAGTTTGCCAATTTTTCTTACTCCGGCATTGCCCTGGGGAGACTTTCCAATCTTATCTGTATGGAAAATGGTCTGTCAGTTATAGCGCCTCAGCCTTATCACAGTAAGACAACTTACATACATGCTGAGCGAGGACCCACATTCCGCGATGGAATTAGAGAAGCAATCGACACAGCCCTTTCCAAAAAGCCCGGCTCATTTGATGAGCTATTGTCATACCTTGCAGAGCAGGGATATGAGATCAAGAGAGGCAAGCACACTTCCGTCAGAGGAAATGGTCAGACCAGATTCATCAGGTTCCGTTCCCTCGGAGATGGCTATTCGGAAAAAGAGCTGCATGAGAAACTTGAGGGTGTGGCAAGAGGAGCAGAAGAGAGAAAAGACACTTCTCCAAAGGAAAAAGCCAAGCCCTTCTACAGAGAGGATAGCTTTGATCTTCTCCTTAACATGCAGGAGGTTATTGCAAAGGGAAAAGGTCCCGGCTATGAACTCTGGGCGAAAAAGTACAATGTCAAAAATGTCATGAAGGCACTTCTCTTTTTCCAGGAGCAGGGACTTAGGACTTACAATGAACTTGAGAAAAGAGCCGGTGACACTTCCGAGAGATTCTCTGAGCTCAGTGATCAGATCAAGGGTTACGAGAAACGTCTTAAGGAAATCTCAGAACTTAAGAGTAAGATCATTGACTACTCCAAGACAAAAGACATCTATCA
>SVGA01000044.1 GCA_015056575.1 Butyrivibrio sp. | reverse complement strand
CTTAGCTCAGTCGGTAGAGCATTCGGCTGTTAACCGAAGTGTCGTTGGTTCGAGTCCGACAGGGGGAGCTAGAGCACCTAACGAGGTCCTTTCGAGTTTGGTGCGTAGCCTGCACAGATACTTAGCGAGGTTTTCCACGAGCTTAGTAGAGTGGGCAGAGCGATAGTAATAACACACTTGATCGATAAGGTCGTTTAGAAGCCGGGCTCAACTGGCGTTCTAAGCTCGAAAGGACCTCACTAAGAACACCAGCAGGGCCTAAGAGTAAGCGACCAGAATACGGTCGCTAACTCTTAGGCTCCGTGGTCAAGCGGTCAAGACATCGCCCTTTCACGGCGGTAACACGAGTTCGATTCTCGTCGGAGTCATTTTTAGTAACGGCAATTTTATATTTGGTGACATAGCCAAGCGGTAAGGCACAGGTCTGCAACACCTCGAGCGGCGGTTCAAATCCGCCTGTCACCTCTTTAAACCTATGAATTTCATTATTCATAGGTTTTTTTGTGCTATAATCTTTAGTGGTATTAATTTTATACATTATCCGGAGGTATGGTATGGCAGAAGAAACAATGAAAGATTTTCAGGACCAGATTGACAGATCTTTCCGCAAAGTAAATGTTGGGGACATCCTTGAGGGCACAGTTATTGATGTGTCGGATACCGGTGTTACACTGGATCTTATGTATTACACACAGGGTACAATCAGAATAGAAGATCTTTCCGATGATCCTAAATTCAATATTCACAGAGATATAGCTGTAGGTGATACTGTATCTGCTACAGTTATCAGCACAGATGACGGAAACGGCAATATTCTTTTATCCAAGAAGGAAGCCAATCAGGTTCTGGCCTGGGATAAGCTTAAGGAATATCTTGAGAGCGGAGAGTATGTAGACGTTAAGGTATCAGAGGCTGTTAAGGCCGGAGCGGTTGCATATCTTGAGGGAATCAGGGGATTCATTCCCGCTTCAAAGCTTGACCTCAATTTTGTAGAGGAAGAGAATATTCCTTCTTATGTAGGCAAGACACTTAAAGTGAAGGTTATTACTGCAGATGAGCAGGCTAACAAGCTGGTTCTTTCTGCGAAGGAATTCTTAAGAGCGGAAGATGCAGCCAAGAAGGCAGAGATGATATCAAACCTTGAGGTTGGACTTGTAACAGAGGGCGTTGTAGAAAGTCTTCAGAATTACGGCGCATTTATCGGCCTTAGCAACGGAATGTCAGGCCTTTGCCACATTTCACAGATAAGCAATCAGAGGATCGCACATCCTTCTTCTGTACTTAAGGTTGGACAGAAGGTTAAGGTAAAGGTCATCGCCATCAAGGACGGCAAGCTCAGTCTGAGCATGAAGGCTCTTGAGGATGTTACAGCCAAGGAGATCACTGAAGAGAAGATTGAGTACACCAGCGACGGTGAGGCAACAACATCAATGGCAGATCTGCTTAAGAAAGCCGGATTCTGATAAAGCTTTTTTTACCCGGGAAGGGAGGTTCTTATGGGAGAAGATGCAAGGAAACTGAAAGAGCTTATAGATGCTTCAGATTATATTGTGTTTTTCGGAGGAGCAGGTGTATCTACGGAGAGCGGAATCCCTGACTTCAGAAGTAAGGATGGACTTTATAATCAGCATGATGTTCGTTTCGACAAGTATCAGCCGGAGTACCTCTTAAGCCATAGCTGTCTGGTTTATGAGCCCAAGGTATACTACGAGTTCCACAGACAGAAGATGGATACCAGGGCCATCGAACCCAACAACGCTCACAAGTATCTTGCTGAGCTTGAGAAAATGGGGAAGCTTAAGGCTGTAGTAACTCAGAACATAGACGGACTTCACCAGAAGGCCGGAAGTAAGGTTGTGTATGAGATTCACGGTAGCGCCCTTAGAAACTATTGTATGAGCTGTGGGAAAGAGTACCCGTCAGACTATATATTTGAATCGGAGGAGCCTATTCCAAGATGCAGCTGTGGAGGTGTGATAAGACCTGACATCACTCTCTATGAAGAGGGACTTCCTGAGGATCAGGTCAGAGGTGCTATTGACGCGCTTTCCAGGGCAGACATGCTCATTATCGGCGGCACATCACTTTCGGTTTATCCCGCTGCCTCTTTTGTCAACTATTTCAGAGGAAGGACACTGGTAGTAATAAATGAGAGCGATATTGCTGTCAGAGAAGCCCAGAACACACTGGTGATCAGGGAGAGGATCGGTAAAGTCTTTACTGAAGTTGCGCAGCTTCAGGGGATTACACTTTGATTCTGTAGAACCGGTGCTGGTTTGAAATGATATTTTTGTAAGATAATTGTATAAAATCATTGTTTGAAAAGCCCAAACGTTTATGTTAACATATTGAACGTTTGGGTTTTTTATTATGAGGGGTAATACTAACTCAGGAGAGTGCGTTATGAAAAGAATAGGAGCAAGACTACTTGCAGCATTTCTTGGAGCTGCGATGGTAACACAGACAGCGTTTACTTCGCCGGTCACTGCATTTGCAGCGGAGGAAGAAAACGCTATTTTGGCTACATCAGAAGCAGAGACAGCAGATGGCAATGAGACTGCTTTGGATGTATCAAAAGAAAATGAAAGCAAGGAAGAATCCGACATCACAGGTGAAGGTGATTCTTTCAAAGATGATGAAGGATCCGGGGAGAACTCATCTGCAGACAGTTCTGCTGTGGATGCTTCCAACATTGATGAGACCGAAGAGGATCCATCAGAAAGCGAGATTACCGAAGAAACACAGGAAGAAGCTGTTGATGAAGCTTCAGATGAGATCTCGGATGAGTTGACTTTAGAAGAAGATGCTCTTGTTGAGACAGAAGAGGAGGATCTTTTGGTGGGAGCAACTTCGGGTAAGGTAGGCGATAACGTTTCTTATTCAATAAGCGGTTCTGTTATCACCCTTACAGGGACAGGGCCTACTTATAACTATAATCTTAGTAGCAACAGATCTCCCTTTGCAAGCTGCAACAACATAACTAAGATTGTAGTGGGAGAGGGCATCACAACTTTAGGAGACTACCTTTTTGCCCACGTCGATAATAGCACTAGTGTTCTGACCGGGAGTCCGCTGACCAGCGTTTCTCTTCCAAGTACCCTTACAAGTATCGGGAAATGGCAGTTTAATTCTGTTGTAGGGAAAAATCTTGATATCGTGATTCCGGGAAAGGTAAGTTTTATCGGCGAGCGAGCATTTGAGTCGACATTTAGAAATATTACCCTTCAGGAAGGTATCACGACAATCCAGAAAGATGCGTTCTGTAACTGCAAGGCAGTAAGTCTAAAATTGCCTGATTCTCTTACAACGATTGAAGAAGATGCTTTCGCTACGATGCAGCTCACAGGCGAGCTTAATATTCCAAAGAATGTTAAGACCATTAAGAGCGGTGCTTTTGCGAAGATGTCTAAGACAAGAACAGGCTCTTTTGCCGGAAATATGCCTGCTATCGCTGATGATGCCTTCGCTGAAGATGTGATAGTGATGGTCTATCCTTCCGAAAACAGCACATGGTCTGACAGTGCTGTTAAGGCTCTCAGTAACAGATTGGGGAATGTTACATTCATTAAGAAAGGCACAACAGCATCGAACAAGTGCGGAAAAGATATAACCTGGACAATTTCAGGAAGTACCTTAAAACTCACCGGAACGGGCGAGATGACCGATTATTCCACCACGAATCTGGCGCCCTGGGGACTTGACTCGGCAAAGATTAAAAGCGTAAGCATCGACTCAAGGATCACTACCATCGGTGACTATGCGTTCTATGGCTTACAGCTGGGTGCGGTCAGTCTTCCGGCGAAGCTCACAAGGATAGGTCACGGTGCATTTGCAAGGTCTACGATAACTACCTGCAAAATACCTGCCGGAGTTACTTATATCGGTGACTATGCTTTTTACCTTGACAGAGAACTGAATCTTAACGGAACAGTTTTTAACTCTAATCTTAAATATGTGGGAGATGGAGCGTTTTATGAATGTGTGACCATCAACGCCACGTTGCCCAAGCTTAACTGTATTGAATATATAGGAGAGAGAGCATTTGATCAGGCAGGGAGCCATGGCTGGAACTTTACAATAAAATCACTGGCATTTCCCGATACCCTTAAAACCATCGGTGATCTGGCTTTCGACTACTGCTCCAGAGCCAGCCTGAGTATTGTTCTTCCTTCATCTCTTACAACTTTGGGAAGATATGCTTTTGCGTCCAATACAAACTTTACAGGTGACATTACGGTTCCTGCGGGAGTTGAGGTTGTAGGAGACAGTGCCTTCGAGAATACCGGCATAACAAGTTTGAGAATTGAAGGTAACACCAGGGAGATAGGAGCTGCCGCATTCAAGGGCTGCACTAAGCTCACCAAGGCAGTGGTTGGAGATAAGGTTAAGAAGATCGGTTCAGATGCTTTTTACGGAGATACTGCGCTTGCGACCGCCGAGGGATTCGAAGGAGTTGAAATGTATGGCGTACGCGTATTTCAAGGTTGCTTGGGTCTTAAATCCTTCACTTTTGGAAAGAACAAGTGCGAAATCGGATATGCCATGTTCAAGGGCACCAATGTAAAGTCATACACCTTTAAGGGAGAGTTTCCTAGGATTCCCGGAAGTGACACCTGGGAAGGAGCTCCGGCAAACCCTGTTATAAATTATCCCAGGAATATGGTAAGTTGGTATGAAGTAACCGCCGAGAAGCTTCGTATGAGTTCTCTTAACCCCAAGCTTGTCCCTTACGGACCTGAGGCAATCTTTACGGTAACTTTTAAAGACGGCAACGACACAAATGCCAAGGTTATTGAAACAAAAACTCTTAAGATGGGGGAGGTTTTAAATAAGCCTGCCAGCAATCCCACCAAGATGGGCAAGACCTTCAGGCGCTGGAAAGATGCATCCACCGGAAAGGAATTTGTATTCGGGGAAAAGACTTTTCGTGATATCACTCTTTATGCTGATTGGGTTATAGAAAACTATACGGTTATTTTCTATGTTGAGGGTAACGGCTCTTATACTCACAAAACTGTAACCGGTACTTACGGAACAAAGGTGACGGTCCCTGACTTTTCGGATCAATATCCTGAAAAAGACTATGTCTTCAGCGGATGGTCAAGGACGATCAACGATAATCGTACCGCTGTGGGAGAAATTGTTGACCTTTCAGACTATAGGATAACAGAGAATGAGTACTTTTACGGCATATATAAGCATCGTCCCAAGCCAACCGAACCCGATAAGCCCACTGAGCCTGATAAGCCGGCTGAGCCTGATAAGCCGACTGAGCCTGTCAAGCCAACAGACCCTTCGGATCAGGAAAAAGAGTCTTCAATACATGTAGATATCAAGGGAAAAACGCCTGTTTACAATAATGGTAAGATCTGTATGCCGCAGACCGTATCTGTCTATGACGGAGAAGAGCTTCTGACAATTGGAACAGACTATACCCTTAAGGCGCTCAATGCTACAAAGGCAGGAACGGCTACACTGGTGGTGACTTTTAAAGGCAACTATACCGGAACCATCAGGAAGGATTATACGATCGAGCCAATCGACTTTTATAACGGAGACTTTGAGTCTATGCCTCTGATGTATTCCTATGACGGGAAGCTTCACAAAGGTAAGCCCAAGGTTACCTGGATTGTGGATGGCAAGACGGTTACACTGAAAGAGGGAAGAGACTATGAGCTTGACTATCATGACGAATGCTTTACGGATTTTGATATGAACAATGTCAATAAAAGTGCCGTAGCCTACAAGGATCCCGGGGTATACATGGTAGAAATCCACGGTAAGAACAATTTTACCGGAATGATGGAAACTGCGGTAGTTATTGAAGAAGCAGTGAACTTTAACAAAGTCAGTGTTTCCGGTATAAGGAATATGTCCTATACGGGAAAGGAGATAGCTCTTGACGGACTTAAGCTCAGATACGGCAAAAAAGAGCTTGTTGAGGGCAAGGATTATATTGCTGAGTATTATGACAATGTTGATGTGGGAACTGCTACATTGATACTTGCGGCCTCTGATAAATTGGGTATTGAAAACAGCAATCCCGATGCGGTTAAATTTATAGGTTACAAGGAAGTAAAATTCAAGATCACCGGAACACCTGTTTCAAAGGCCAAGGTAAGTGTTTCCACAGCTCCTGAAATATACACAGGATCCGAGATAAGAAAGAATGACCTTAAGCTTGTGTACACCGCTTCCAAAGGAGCACAGCCCCGTGAACTTAAGGGCATAGAAAAGAAATCCTACGATAAAGCGAGCGTCAATACTCGCCGCAATTATGATTACACCTTTGAGTACGTGAACAATGTAAATAAAGGAACGGCAAAGATAATTATCAGGGGCGTTAATGGATTTACAGGTTCCGTCACCAGGTCTTTTGCCATAAAGAGCCTTAAAGTAGGACTTGAGGATGACTATTCCTTTATTGCGAAAGACGGCAAGAAGACAGGGACTATCTGTGTGGAGATGGACAAAACTACCCGCTATCAGAAAGGCGGAGCAAAGCCTGTTCCGAATGTTTACTATAAAAACGGCACTGGGTATGTTCTGCTTCAGGCGGGCAAGGACTACACAGTTTCTTACGCCAAGAACACTGCTATAGGAACTGCAGGTATAACCATTACAGGTAAGGGGAATTTTGCAGGCAGGATAAAAGGCAGTTATGAAGTTGTGAAGGGTGACTCGCGTGATTTTGACATAACTGTTTCAGATGTTCCTGCCAGAAAGACCGGAGTCAACATTCCGAAGGTCACTGTAAAGGACCTCAGCGGAAAGACACTTGCCGTAAACAAAGACTACACATTTAGTGTGTACAGATCATCAAAGCTTGTGGATCCCAAGACGGTTGATGCCAAAGCAGGTACTGTAATGGAAGTAGTGGTGATGCCCATTGGTAATTATGGAGGATATATCATTGGGAAGAATTTCACCGTCTATGGAACGAACATCTCATCAGCTAAGCTTGTGGCAGGTACAAATGTGGCTGATCCCAAAAACACGGGAGTAAGCTTTAAGCTTACCTACGGCGGAGAGGCACTTAAGGAAGGGACGGATTACAAGGTCGTTTCGCTTACAGATCCCACAAAGGCAGGTACCTGCAAGGTTACCGTAAGAGGTGTCGGAAAATTCGGCGGAACCAGGGTTCTTAACATAAAGGTGGCAAAAAAATCCGTGACTGCCAAGGGAAAGTAAAAAGCGTTTTTGACAAGTGAATTCATGGCAAAAAATGCTTGCAATTATGATATAAACATGATAACATTTTGGTCTGTGATAAATTCCTTGTTACTTGAATGAAACAAGTAGCCAGAGACCAAAAGGAGGTAATGAAAGCATGAACAAATACGAATTAGCCGTTGTTGTTAGTGCGAAGATCGAGGACGACGCAAGAACCGCAGTCATCGAGAAGGTAAAGAGAACTATCGAGAAACACGGTGGTCAGGTTACCAACGTCGATGAGTGGGGCAAGAAGAAGCTTGCTTACGAGATCGAGAAGATGACAGAAGGCTTCTACTATTTCATCCAGTTCGATGGTGAGACCACAGCTCCCGCTGAGATCGAAGCTCGCATGAGAATCATGGATGGCGTCATCAGATATTTATGCGTTAAGAACGAGGCTTAAATAGAAGAGGACGAAAATATGAACAAAGTTATACTATGTGGACGATTAACCAGAGACCCCGATGTGAGATACTCACAGGGAGATTCAGCAACTGCTATCGCAAGATATACACTTGCTGTTGACAGAAGATTTTCAAGAAGAGATCAGCAGGACGCACAGACCGCTGACTTCATCGGAATTGTAGCTTTCGGCAAGGCCGGAGAGTTTGCAGAGAAGTACCTGAGAAAGGGAACCAAGGTTATCGTAACCGGACGTATCCAGACTGGTTCTTACACCAACAAGGATGGCGTTAAAGTATACACAACTGATGTAGTTGCAGAGGACCAGGAATTCGCTGAGTCCAAGAATTCAGCCGGTTCCAATGGCGGAAACTACGCAGCTGACGCTCCTTCAATGAGCAGCAACAGCGCTCCCGCACCTTCTGCACCGGAGGATGGCTTCATGAACATTCCTGACGGAATCGATGAGGAGCTTCCTTTCAACTAAAATAGGAGGACAAAATAATGGCTTTCACAAAGTCTGATAGATCCGATGCTCCTGTAAGGAGAAAAGGCGGAATGCACAGAAGAAAGAAAGTTTGCGTTTTCTGTGGCAAAGATAATGTAATTGATTACAAGGATACAGC
>SVGA01000011.1 GCA_015056575.1 Butyrivibrio sp. | reverse complement strand
CAGCCATTGAATCAACCGATGACGAATACTGCCTTAAGATGAAATTTGCCCTGTTGTACAGAACGGCTGATGATCTGCAGATATCCCTGCAGTAGTCATAGAGTATGTGGTTTTTGCTTATCCTGTATTGCCTTGTTCTGTACACGGTTATAAATTCCTTAATAGTATTCTATATTTAATATTATAGCACATATTTCAAGATAAAGCAAACATTAGTTCTATTTGGATGATATTGGTGATTTCATGAAGAATTATGCTGCTTATCTCTGTGGACGCATGAACAGTGAGCTTATTTCAGCAGAGACAGATATTGATCACATGCATCTTCTGATCACCATGCCACCTGATATCGCTCCTGTAAAGCTCATCAACTCGTTAAAATCACAGCTATCTAAAGAAGTGCGAAATACATATAGAACACACGTTGAGAAATACCTCTGGGGAGATTCACCCTTCTGGAGTGCAAGTTACTTTTGTGCCACTACCGGAAGTGTTTCTCTTGATACTGTTAAGAAATACATTGAAGATTAGCGAACGGAAGAACACAAACGCAAATACATTAAGACCGGGAAGTACAAAAAGAAAAGCTAGTGCGATTCATCCCGCAACCGACTTCATCGGAAGGGGTTTTCTCGCACGTAATTTATAAAAAAAACCACCTTCACAGAAAAATAACCCTTTCACACAGGTACTTTGATGGTACAATTATGGAAGCGATAATGGAGGTGGATTTTTTATGCAAAAATGGGCAAGACTTAATTTTCAGCCGAACCTTCCCCTTTATGAAGAGGGGCGTGTGACCGGCAGCAAGGGACACATTGATATTTCAAGAAAGGCAGCTGAGGAGGGAATCGTACTTCTTAAGAACGACGGAACTCTTCCTCTTAATAAGAATACAGATCTGGTGCTTCTGGGCAAGGCATCGGTAGAATACGTTAAGGGAGGCGGCGGATCCGGAGATGTGTACTGCAAGTACATCCACTCCGTATACGATGGTCTCAAGGCCCGTGGCGTCAGCGTTTTCGAGAAGCTGGCCACATTCTATAAAGAAGAGATAGGGGAGCAGTATAAGCTTGGACGCGTGCCCGGAATGACTGCAGAACCTGAGCTTTCAGACGAATTAGTCAAAGAGGCAGCGGAGTTTTCCGACACTGCTCTTTTCATGATAAACAGATTTTCAGGCGAGGGATGGGATCGCAGCAGCATCGAGTGCAACAGGGAGTTCAACCCCTGGCCCGGCGAGACCAGCATGCCCGCCTTTTCTGCACAGATTTTCCCTGATGGGGATTTCTATCTTACCGCCAATGAGAAGAAGCTTCTTGAAGCTGCAAAGCAGAACTTCAAGAAGATCGTTGTTGTACTCAATATCGGCGGAGTTATCGACTGCAGTTTTATAAATGACGAGAAGGTAAATGCAGCTCTGTACATCGGACAGGGCGGTATGGAAGGCGGAGATGCCGCAGCAGAGGCTATTCTTGGCATCATCAATCCTTCAGGAAGACTGGTGGATACCTTTGCGGGAAGGCTCGAGGATTATCCTTCCACAGAGAACTACCACGAGTCCTTTGATTTCGTTGAGTACACAGAGGACATATACGTTGGCTACAGATACTTCGAGACCATTCCCGGGGCTAAAGAGAAGGTGATCTATCCCTTCGGCTACGGCCTTTCCTACAGCTCTTTTGAGACAGCTGTAACAGGGGCAAAAGAGACAGAGGATGGCTTCGAGTTTACTGTTAAAGTTACCAACACAGGAAACAGACCCGGCAAGGATGTGGTTCAGCTCTACTACGGCGCACCTGCAGGCAAGCTGGGAAAGCCCGCAAGAGCCCTCGGGGATTTTGCCAAGACCTTGGATCTTGCACCCGGAGCATCACAGGAACTCACACTCCTGGTAAGCCGCTATGCAATGGCTTCCTTCGATGACCTTGGAAAAGTCCGGGAGGCAGCATATGTTCTCGAGGCCGGAACCTATGAGTTCTACATCGGAAGCAACGTAAGAGATGCGGTTAAGACTGATTTTGCATGGAACAATGACAGGGACATCACGGTATGTCAGCTTACACATAAGCTTGCTCCCGTGGAACTCAAAAAGAGAATGCTCCGGGACGGAAGCTACGAGGAGCTTCCTTTAGGGCAGCACAAGGATATCAACGAGTGCATATTTGAGAAGCTTGAGCCCGGAACGGAAGAGGCCCTTACTCCCATTGAGAGAGCAAGAGGCATGCACTACCTCACAAAGCCTTTCAAGGAGGGCGCAAGGAACTTCTTCGAGGTTTCAGAAGGTAAGCTTACGGTAAAAGAATTTTTGGCTCAGCTTTCGGACGATGAGCTTATCCACCTGGTAGGCGGTCAGCCCAACACAGGTGTTGGAAATGTATTCGGAATGGGCAATATGCCTGAGTACGGTGTTCCCAATGCGGTAACAGCAGACGGCCCTGCCGGAGTTCGTCTTGCACCTGAGACGGGAGTTCTTACAACAGCGTTCCCCTGCTCAACACTTATCGCCTGCACCTGGAACAGAGAGATTGCAGAGGAGATCGGCTTTGCCGGCGGCGAGGAGCTTAAAGAGAACAATCTGTGCGTATGGCTCACACCTGCCATAAACATCCACAGAAATCCCATGTGCGGCAGAAACTTCGAGTACTATTCGGAGGATCCGTACCTTACAGGACGCATGGCAGCAGCCATGGTTCGCGGTATCCAGAGAAACAGAGTGGGTGCCAGCGTCAAGCACTTTGCGTGCAACAACAAGGAGACCAACAGAAAGCACAGCGACTCAAGAGTTTCGGAGCGAGCTATGCGTGAGATATACCTCAAGGCTTTCGAGATCATCGTACATGAATGCGAGCCTTACACCATAATGTCCTCCTACAATGCCATCAACGGCGAGAGAGCTTCGGAGTCAAGAGATCTTCTTACAGGGATCCTTCGCGATGAATGGGGCTACAAGGGCATGGTTACATCAGACTGGTGGACCAGGGGCGAGCACTACAAGGAAGTTAAGGCCGGCAATGATCTTAAGATGGCCTGCGGCTTCCCCGACAGACTTAAGAAGGCAATGGAGATGGGCGCTCTTACAAGAGCCGATCTTGAGCCCTGCGCCGAGCATATTTTAACCACGATCCTGAAATTTGACTGATCAGGACTTTAGAACCGTTAATACACACTTACAACAAAGGACACAAACATGAGCGGATACAAATTTACAGACGATCACGGATCTTTTTCCATGAAGAATCCACAGCATACCAGCGGGCTTTACCTTCCGGTTGCCGGAAATACAGGACTTAGAAGTGCGGTTTCTCCCGACTTTGGCGGCGATGCCAAGCTGGACCAGAACCACTTTCTGATCGCCCCCAAGAGCATTTCCAACCTCCATGCAGACAGGGACACAAGAAATTTCTTTGTGATTATGGGAGATGAGCTGTGGTCAGCCTGCGGTTCTTCGGCGGATCAGGAGGCAGCAAGATTTACAGACAGAGAGGATGCGGTAGAGCTTACCGGAGGTCGTATGTGGCAGACCGTAAAAAGAGTCCACAGCAACGGCAGGATCACGGCACAGGTTACACTGTTCTCGCTTCTTGATGTATCCTGCGAGATCATGGAGGTTAATATCACCAACAGTTCGGACAGTGATATTTCTTTTACCCCTGTGGCAGCAATACCAATCTATGCCAGAAGTGCAGATAACCTGCGGGACCACAGGCACGTGACCTCGCTTCTTAACAGGGGCAAAGCGGTAGAAAGGGGCGTAGTGGTTAAGCCCACTTTGTCTTTTGACGAGAGGGGACATCAGATAAACGACACCACTTACTATGTTCTGGGGTCAGATGACAAGGGCGGCGCACCTTCCGAGATCATCGCAGATGCGGACCTTTATCTTGGTGAAGGCGGAACCTTCCTTCGTCCCAGAAGCCTTCTTAGCGGCAAGGACAGGAGCTGCGCCTGGAAAAAGGCTCCTTTCAAGGTGGACGGCAAAGAGATGATCGGTGCCCTTAAGTTTGAGAAGACCACCTTAAAGACCGGAGAGAGCAAGGCCTTCCTTCTTGCCATCGGTGCAACCACCGAGCCGGAAAAAGATATGGCGGCTTCTCTCAAGGTCATCACCGATGCGGCTTTGGCAAAGAAGACATTTGAAGATATCAAGGATTACTGGAACAATCTTACCAATATACATGTAAAGACCGGGGATGCTACCTTTGACAGCTTCATGGAGTGGATCGCATTCCAGCCCCAGCTTCGAAGGATATACGGATGCTCCTTCCTTCCTCACCACGACTACGGCCGGGGTGGAAGAGGATGGCGTGATCTCTGGCAGGACTGCCTTGCACTTCTTCTTACAGACCCCAGCGGAGTAAGAAAGATGATCCTGGACAACTTCGGAGGCGTGAGACTTGACGGCACCAACGCCACCATCATCGGCGACAAGCCCGGCGAGTTCAAGGCAGACAGAAACGGAATTCCCAGAGTATGGATGGACCACGGCTTCTGGCCTTTCCTTACACTGAAACTCTACATGGATCAGACCGGCGACCTGGAAATCCTCGGCGAGGAGACCACCTATTTCAAGGACAGCCTGGTTCACAGAGCAGAGAAAAGAGATGAAGGCTATGGCGATGATTACGGCGTGATTCAGAAGGATGACACCGGAAATGTCTACAGAGGAACCGTTCTTGAGCATCTTCTTATCGAGAACCTCACAGCCTTTTTTGATGTGGGAGACAACGGAGAGATAAGGCTTCGTGGTGCTGACTGGAACGATGCTCTCGATATGGCTACCCACAAGGGTGAGAGCGTTGCCTTTACCTGCGGTTATGCGGGAAATCTTAAGGACATCGCAACTTACCTGAGAATCTATAAGGCCAAGACAGGTCTTGATACCTGTCTTTTGACCCCTGAGATAAGAGAGCTGATCTTTGCCGAGCAGCAAAAGCTTCTTGATTCCCCGGAGGCAAGAAGATCTCTTCTTTCCGGATACATGGACAGAGTAAGCCACAGTATAGGAGCTGCAAGGCAAGAGTACAAGATCGAGGAGATCGCAACAGCCCTTGATCACAAGGCAGACTTTATGATGGATAAGATCAGGGAGAATGAGTGGGTTACCGATTCCGAAGGAAACGGCTGGTTTAACGGATACTACGATGATCTTGGCAGGAGAGTTGAGGGAGAATTTGATACCAAAGATGGCAGGAATATCAGGATGATGCTGACAGGCCAGGTATTCTCCGTAATGTCCGGCACAGCCAAGAAGGAATGTGTCAAGAAGATCATTGCCAGTGCGGATAAGTATCTCTACAGCGAGGGTATCGGCGGATATCGCCTTAATACAGATTTTAAGGAGCTGAGAACAGATCTTGGAAGAATGTTCGGCTTCTCCTACGGTGATAAGGAAAACGGAGCAGTCTTTTCCCATATGGCGGTCATGTTTGGCAATGCTCTGTATAAGAGGGGCTTTGCCCAAGAGGGCTTCAAGGCTCTTAATACTCTTTATAGGGCATCCATGAACTTTGAAGTGAGCCGCATCTATCCCGGAGTACCTGAGTACTTCAACAGTAAGGGAAGAGGTCTTTACAACTACCTTACAGGTGCTGCCAGCTGGTATCTTATGACAGTTGTCACAGAGAACTTCGGCGTAAGAGGAAATGCCGGAGATTTGTACATTGAACCCAAGCTCTTACCCCAACAGTTCGATGATAAGGGGGAGGCGATGATAACACTTCCATTCAGAGGCAAGACCTTTGAGGTTGTCTTTAAGAACACCGGCAGAAAGAACTTCGGTGAGTATGAGATAAGCCGCTTCATCGTGGACGGAGAAAACGCTACAGGATATCAGAGAAACGCAGCCTGCGTTCCCGCAAGTAAGATCGACAGCTGGACTACCGACAGGCACAGGCTTGAAGTATATCTGTAAAAAGAACTTTGGTAAAACCATCACGTAGATTATGAGGAGCAAGAGATTATGAATTATGAGGTGTCAGTAAAGGATACGATCATCGATTTTGGCAAGAAATCTCCCTTTGCCAGCTTCCTTCCCGGAATCGCAGGTATCAAGGGAACCCCGATCTGGTGCTATTACGTAAACAGAGGCCAGGCGGTTGTAAGTTTTGGAGTGCAGGACAAGGACCACAGCATTATGGAATTCTATCCCGCCCACACAGCTTATCAGAACGTAAACCGTACAGGCTTCAGAACCTTTATCAAAGCTAATGGTGCTGTATATGAGCCATTTCAGAAACCTGCAGCCGGCAGCAGCATGGAGATACATATGAATGCTCTTTTCCTTGAGGAGAAGAACGAGGAGCTTGGCCTTTCCACAAAGGTAAGCTACACCACACTTCCCGGCGAGGAGATCGGCGCTCTTATGAGAAAGGTCACCATCACCAACATAAGCGGAAAGGACATGGCCCTTGAAGTTATCGACGGTATGCCTGCCCTTATTCCTTACGGCTGTCACATTGACGTTATGAAGAACATGGTTCAGACCACAAAAGCTTATATGCAGGTTGAGGACCACGAACAGAAGAGACCTTACTTCAGGGTTCGTTTCTCCATGGAGGACTCCGCCGTTGTAAAAAAAGTTCCCGGCGGAAACTTCGGTATTGCAGTAGATGCCAAGGGAGATAAGCTTACGGCATTTGTTGATCCCGGTCTTATATTTGACTATGACCTTTCACTTTCTGAGGCCATCGGCTTTGAGAAGGCTTCACTTTCAGAGCTTTCATCCAGAAAGCAGAACAACTCCAACGAGTTCCCATGCTGTTTCTTCGGACAGGAAGGAAATCTTGGAAACGGGCAGTCCCTTACCTTCTTCGAACTTATCGGGCAGGTAAGAAATAAGGAAATCCTTGACGGCTTTCTTAAAAAGGACATAAATGCAGCTTACTTTGATGAAAAGTTTGCTGAGGCTGAGAAGCTTACAGATGAGCTGACAGATACAGTAGCTACGGAGACTTCTAACAAGACCTTTGATGATTACACACGCTACAACTACATGGATAACGTGCTTCGCGGAGGAACTCCCATAGAGCTTCCCGGAGGTCATACCTTCTATGTTTATTCAAGAAAGCACGGCGATCTGGAGAGAGACTACAACTACTTTGCAATGTCTCCCGAGTTCTATTCCCAGGGCAACGGAAACTTCCGAGATGTAAACCAGAACAGAAGATGCGACAATTTCTTTTCCCCTATCGTCATGGATGAGAACATCAAGAGATTCTATTCACTTATCCAGATGGACGGCTACAACCCGCTGGGGATCGAGCAGATAAAATTTACCGCACCGGAAAGCGTTCTCTCCGGGATCAAGCTGGATCAGCCCTTTACACCGGGCCAGCTTATCGCTGCGATCAAGGATTCCAAAAAGGGAATCTCGGATGAAGAGCTTGACGAGACTTTTGCCGGGATTATGAAAAGCGCCTGCGAGACCATCAACGGCAACTTCGGAGAGGGCTACTGGTCAGATCACTGGGATTACAACTTAGACCTGATCGATGACTTCCTTGAGGTCTATCCCGACAAGGAAAAAGAGCTGCTTCTTGATACCATGGTGGGCAGCTTCGAGGCCAAGGTTAAAATTCTTCCAAGGGCCAGGAAATATGAAGAGACAGAGAACGGACTTCGTCAGTACCATTACCTGACTTCACGGGACAATGCCGTAAAGGGCGGTTCATACGAGCTTACAAAGGACGGAAAACAGATAAATGTCACCCTGATCTCCAAGCTCTTCCTTATGTCGGCAGCCAAGTTCGCTGCTCTTGATGCAGAGGGAATGGGTGTTGAGATGGAAGGAGGAAAGCCCGGCTGGTACGATGCTCTTAACGGAATGCCCGGAATGTTCGGATCTTCCATGAATGAGACCTATGAGCTCCTTCGCATGATCAGATATACAAGAGATTCCATAAGAAAGTTTGGCGGCAGTGTTACACTTCCTGCCCAGAGCGTTGACTTTGCGAAAAAGCTTGCTGATATCGAAGGCTCTTTTACCACGGATATGGATGCATGGAACAAGAGAAACGACGCCAAGGAAGAGTACAGAGCTTACGTTTACGACAAGCTTTCAGGGGATATGAAGACTCTGGAGACTGAGGAAGCTGCAGCTATTCTTGATCTTTTCGCTAAGAGGATCGAGAAGGGCATTTCCAAGGCCTTTGATCTGGGAGACGGAATTGCACCTGCGTACTTTACATATGAAGTTACAGATTATAGCAAGGATGAGGAAGGCATTCATCCCAAAAAGTTCGAAGTCAGAAAAGTGCCTTTCTTCCTTGAGGGCCCCGTAAGATTCCTTAAGCTTGAGAACACAAGGGAAGAGAAGAAGAAGCTTTATGACAGGGTTAAGGGAAGCGACCTCTACGATAAGAAGCTTTCCATGTACAAGGTAAACGCTTCACTGGAGAATGCAAGCTTCGAGCTTGGAAGATGCAAATCCTTCACTCCCGGATGGCTTGAGAATGAGTCCATCTGGCTCCACATGGAGTACAAGTACCTGCTTGAGCTCATAAGGAGCGGCCTCTACAAGGAGTTCTTCGAGGACTTCCATAAGGCAGCGGTTCCTTTCCTTGATAAGGAAGTTTACGGCAGGAGCACTCTGGAGAATTCTTCATTTATTGCCAGCAGCTTCAACCCCAATGAGCAGATCCACGGCAAGGGCTTTGTGGCAAGACTTTCCGGCTCCACCATCGAGTTTATCAGCATGTGGAAGCTGATGTTCTTCGGCCGACAGCTCTTTACCCTTAAGGACGGGGAACTTGAGTTTGCGCCTCAGCCTGCAATTCCCGAGTATCTTGTAAAGGAAGAGGGCGGCAGATGCTTCGTATCTTCCACAATGCTTGGTAAGACTAAGGTTACCTACGAATTCAATAAAAAAGGTGACTTCTTCCCCGGCGGATATACCATTACAGGTATGGAGATCAGGTACTGCGACGGAAGAAGCAGGAGCGCTGAAGGCGGCACAGTGAGCGGAGATACAGCCCTTGACATCAGAAACGGTCTGGTAAAAGAAATAACTGTTACAATTGCCGGTTAAGACCTGAATAAAAACGTTTTATAAAAATGACACCTCTATAAAAAAGGTGTCATTTTTTTGTGCCCTCCCGATTTCTATAATGAGTTCATAACAAGCAAACGCTATTTGGAGGGAGGATTAAGTAAATGAATTACAAGAAAGTAATAGCGACTTTACTTGCAGGTGTTATGACACTTTCACTTGCAGCATGCGGAAGCGACGGAAGCGCTAACACAGCAGCTGACACAGCAGCTGACACAACAGACAACACAGCAGCTACTGAGACAGCAGAGGCTACCGAGGCACCCGCAGAAGACACCAACACAGAGAAGGTTGGAAGTGGTGAGAAGCTGGTGATCTGGACACTGGCTAAGGATCTTCAGACATTCGCTGAGCACTATGTAGAGACTCACGATGCTGAGATTGAGACAGTAGTTATCGAGCCTGCTGACTATGTTACAAAGGTTCAGACAGCTCTTAACGGCGGACAGACAACACCTGACATCATCGTAGGTGAGCCTCAGATGCTTGAGGACTTCTATGAGGCAGGATATTTCGAGGATCTGAACGCAGCACCTTACAACGCTCAGGACTATGCAGGCCAGATCGTTGACTACGTTTGGAAGGTTGGTCAGGATGCTGACGGTATTCAGAGAGCAATCTCTTACCAGATCACACCTGCCGGAATATACTACAGAAGAGACATCGCAACCGAAGTATTCGGAACAGACGATCCCGATGAGATCGGCAAGCTCTTTGCTGATTATGACACAATCCTTGATACAGCTCAGAAGCTTAAGGATGCAGGCTACAGAATCTTCGCATCAGATGCAGAGATCAACTACTTCTCAGGCGATTCTGCTTGGGTAGTAAATGACACACTTAATGTAGATCAGGCAAGACTTGACTACATGGACCTCGTTGTAAAGCTTTACCAGGATGACCTTACAGCATATGCTAACCAGTGGTCAACACCTTGGTACCAGGCTATGGCCGGTGAGGTTCCGATCCTTACAGCAGCTGTTCAGAGCTATGCTGATGATTCCATCAACGTATGGGATGCAGAGGGATTCGCTGAGGCTACTAAGGATCTCGACAAGACAGAAGTATTCGCATTCGGTCTTCCCAGCTGGGGTGTTCTTACTATGAGAGACAACGTTGGTGACAACGCCGGTAAGTGGGGCGTTTGCTCAGGTCCTTCATACGGATTCGGTGGCGGCACATTCATCGGTATCTCAGCTTTGTCTGAGCACAAAGATCTTGCTTGGGACTTCCTTAAGTGGGTAACACTTGATGAGGAGACATCTGAGTGGTGGATCGAGAAGTCACAGGGCGACACAGTTTCACTTGTATCTGTTCTTGACAAGCACAAAGATGATGCAAACGACATCTACGGCGGTGAGCACCTCTACTCATTCTGGCTTAAGCAGGCTGAAGGCATCGACTATTCAAAGGTTACAAGATATGACAAGATCATCGGCGATGCTTGGGGCGCAGCTATCACAGCCATCAAGACCGGTGAGGCAGACAAAGAGACAGCTATCAACGAGTTCTATGATGTTGTTGAGTCTACATACCCTGAGATCACTGTAAACAGATAATCCTTTTTAATCTCTATCTCATATAGTATTCGGGGCGAAAAAATTCGCCCCGGATATTTTTCAAAAAAGATCTGACCGGGAGGCAATATGAAAGCAGCAATGAAGACAAGGAAGAAAAACAGGAATAACGCAGCATATCTGTTTGTTCTCCCCTTCATCATCGTATTTTTGATCTTCAGTGTTTACCCTGTAGTAAGGACACTGTATCTTAGTTTTACAACTTATAAAGGATATGGCACACCGACCTTTAACGGAATTGCCAACTATACCAGAGTGTTAAAAGATAAGTTCTTCTGGCGCTCACTGTACAACACAGTAAAGATGTGGTCCCTCAACATCGTACTTCAGCTGGGACTTGCATTCCTTCTTACCATTGTTTTCTCCGATATTAAATACAAATTAAGAGGCCTTGGTATTTTCAGGGCAGTTTATTATCTGCCTAACCTTATAGCAGCAACATCTGTTGCATTCCTGTTCAAGACACTCCTTGACTGGAAGTACGGAACCTTCAACCAGATCCTTCTGGCAACACATCTTGTTGATCAGCAGATCAACTGGATGGGACAAAGATCTACGGCATGGGCCGTGATCGGTGTTATCCAGGCATGGATGTGGTTCGGTAATTCCTTCATCATCCTCATGGCAGGTGTTCAGGGTATTCCCACTGATTACTTTGAGGCAGCAGCCATTGACGGAGCAGGAAGATGGAAAGTATTCGGGAGCATCACACTTCCCCTTCTCAGACCCATCCTTCTGTATGTAGCAGTTACATCACTTATCGGTGGTCTGCAGCTCTTTGATCTGCCGTTCCTTATGACCGGACCTTCCACAGCAGGTGAGCCCGGAGGAACACTTCAGACTACGGTAATGTATCTGTACAAATTTGGATTTGAAACCCATCAGGTTGGCTTTGCTGCGGCAATTGCCTATACCCTGTTCTTTATAATACTTTTTGTTTCCATTATGGAATTCAAGTTCATCGGCGGAAAGGAGGATTAAGACAATGGCAACAAAGATAAAAAGAGTCATTCTTTATGTATTGCTCATTATTTTGGGCGTTACCTGCTTCCTTCCTTTCTGGTTAATGATGGTGAATGCCACCCGTTCAGGTGTAGAAATAACGCATTCCTTTTCATTTCTGCCGGGACACAGTCTGCATGATAACTGGGTAGTCCTTTTCGACTACGTGAATCTATTCCTCGGATTCTTTAACAGCTTAAAAGTAGCAGTCCCGGCAACCCTCTTAACAGCTTATTTCTCTGCTATCACAGCATTTGGAATGGCTATGTATGAGTGGAAGGGAAACAACCTTTTATTCAAGGTTATCGTAGTATTTATGATGATCCCCGGTCAGCTTTCTCTTATTGGTTTTTATAACCTTTGCCAGAAGCTGCACCTTATCGATTCATATATTCCGCTGATCATTCCTGCAATTGCTTCTCCGGGAATTGTGTTCTTCCTTCGTCAGTACGTTAAGGCAACACTCTCCAAGTCACTTATGGAAGCTGCAAGAATTGACGGAGCTTCAGAGATCCACATCTTTCACAGGATCGTGCTTCCCATCATGGCTCCCGGAATTGCAACCATGTCAATCGGTACTTTCATCGGAAACTGGAACTCCTACCTTGTTCCTTTGATCCTTTTGAACACACCTAAGAAGATGACTCTTCCTGTAATGATCTCAACCCTCAATGCGGCTACGGATCTTCAGAAGAACCAGGGTGCGATCTATCTTGGCGTAGCAATTTCAGTAGTGCCTATCATGATCGTATTCGCATTCTGTTCCAAGTACATTATCAGCAGTATTTCAGCAGGAAGTGTTAAGGAGTAAGACACGGATTATGTGTGATGACAGGGAAAGAAGCTCTTGTCATCACAGAGGATTGACGGATGAGTATGAGTACTCGCCCGGCTCGTCCCATTGTTGTATAATGATTGCAGGTAGCAATCGTTTATCATGGTGTCTGATAATTATGAAGCTTAATTTTACAAAATATAGAAGCATAGCAATAGCATGCGCGTTTTCGGCACTTATTATCACCGGATGCGCTGCTGATGGTGCCGGGACTGGTTCAGCCCCGGCTGTTTCTGTGTCTGAAAAAGATACATTGCCGGAAGATACGGTAACCTTTGACTGGTACATCAATTACTCCTGGTACAACACTCCCTGGGGACATAATGCGGTTTCCAAGGAGATCACAAGAAGGACAGGAGTCAATATCAATTTCATAACCCCTCAGGGCAATGAAGAGGAGAAGCTCAATGCGCTTATTGCATCGGGAACTCTTCCGGATCTTATTACCCTGGGCTGGTGGGAACCTCAGATGAACGAGATCATCCAGGGAGACATGGTCTATGCTCTCAATGAACTGGCAGATGAGTACGACCCTTATTTCTGGGAGGTTTCCGATCCACAGGCTGTAAGCTGGTATACCCAGCCCGACGGAAATATCTACGGTTATCCCAATTCATCCATAACTCCTGCCGATGTTGAGAACAATAACAATATAGGCTCCAATCAGACCTTCCTTGTTCGTAAGGACATTTATGAAGCCATAGGGAGTCCTGATATGACCACCATTGAAGGCTTTGAAGCCGCGGTCAAAAAGGCAGCGGCCATGTTTCCGGAGGTGGACGGCAAGCCACTTATACCTGTGGGTTCTCACATATTCGACGATACAGGCTGTGTCTCTTTTGACCAGTATCTCCAGAACTTCCTGGCGGTTCCCTATGAAAAAGACGGGAAGCTATATGACAGGAACACGGATCCCGAATATATCGAATGGCTCAAGATGTTCAGAAGACTTGCCCAGCAGGGTTATCTTGCCACGGATATCTTCATCGATCAGAGAATTCAGATGGAAGAGAAGATTGCAGAGGGACGGTATTTTTGCATGCTGTATCAGCGCACGGACATGGCCTCCCAGCAGAAAGCTCTTTATGCCAGGGATCCCGACAGCATCTATATAGCTGTGGATGGCCCCAAGAACAGGAACCGGGACGACCACGTTCTTCCCACATCCTCCGTCAGCGGATGGACCATCACCCTTGTTTCCAAGAACTGCAAGCATCCGGACAGAGCGATAAAATTCATTGATTTCATGCTTTCCGAGGAGGGGCAGAAGCTTGTATATATCGGTGTCGAGGGAGTTACCTATGACGTTGTGGACGGCAAGGAAGTGGTAAAGCCCGAGATACTGGAGCTTCTGAACACCGACAGAACGACTTATGATGAACTCTACGGCGCTGATGATGCCTACTGGATGTTCCAGGACAATGTAATGCAGCTCAAATGGAGGCCTGAGAACAGTGGTCCCACGGCCCAGCTTGAGGAATGGACCTACAAATATTCAGCCTATACGGGTCAGTACGATGTGATCCTTCCCTCGGATACCGAGGATGCATACATCAGTGACAGAATAGATAACCTGTGGAGTAAGACTCTTCCGGCACTGCTTCTTTCGGAGAGTGACGAAGAGTTCGATGAGATATTGGAGAACTTCAAACAAGAGAGAGAGGAGCTGGGATACGACCAGCTTCAGGAAAAGAATTTACAATATGTCAGGGAAGCTAAGAAAAAGCTGGGCCTGGATTAAAGGCCTTAAACTGAATACGAGGATCACCGGCATAGTCCTTCTGTTTGTTATGATCCCGGTTGCGATACTTGGCGGCATTGTTTTCTACAACATGGAGCAGTCAAGCATCAGGGAGAACGTAAGCTTCATGGAATCCACCATGCAAAGACGCAGGGACAGTATTGCTACCAACGTTGATTCCATCAATATGACCACCCAGTTCTTTTTGTCCAATGACACCATGAACAAGGTGCTCGTTTTGGCTGCCACGGGAGGCACTTACTCCACCAAGGAGTGGATATCCATTTACAGGACCGACGTGGCTGCCCTGGAGAGGCTTATCAACAACAACCCGGTTTTGGGCGGAGTCAGAGTCTATGCGGTCAACGACAACGTTCAGGAGATGATGCCGGTTCTTTTCAACCATACAAGACTGCAGAAGCAGGAGTGGTATGCACTCTCGGGAAAAGGTGGATGGGTCTTTGACTACACCGACAGGCTGTTTGCAACCTCCGATCCGTCACCGCTTTTGTCGCTGATAACTCCGGTGTACGACAGGCAGTACGGTAATATCGGCGTTATCGAAGCTAACATGCGAATGCAGACCATGTTCCCTTCAATGTATGAGAACATTGAGGGCGAGAGCAGCTGCTTTGTCACCAACAGCGGACGGATCATCTATGGAAGCAATCAGGATGAGAGTATCAAGAGCATTGCCACCGGCCTTGCAAAAGAAATGAGAACCACGGCGGAATCCGGTGAAGCCGTTGGGATCAGAACCTCTTATGACAAATCCTCCAAGAGGATCATAGCCGGTATGTATATCCCGGAGCTGGGAGGGACTCTTGTATCCGTGGATGATATTTCAGGAACTCTTTCGGAGGTATATAAACTCAGGACCAATTTCATCGTCGGGATGATCCTGATACTGGTCCTTTTGACCTTTGTTATCGACCTTCTGGTTAATCACGTCCTAAAGAAGTTCTACGAAGTTCTTACAACCATCAGAAAGGTAAGAAGCGGAGATCTCTCAGTAAGAACACCCGAGGGCGGCGATACCGATGAAATGGGTGAGCTGGCGCATCAGGTCAATCGAATGCTTGATAACATTGAGGATCTGATGAAGGAGAACATCAACAGAGAGGTTATTGTTAAGGACTCCCAGATTAAGGCTCTCCAGAACCAGATAAATGCGCACTTTATATATAACGTCCTGGAGTCCATCAAGATGATGGCGGAGGTTAAGGAAGACTACGATATCTCCGATGCCATCACCAGTCTTGGTAAGCTCCTTCGCTACAGCATGAAGTGGACCTCCGATACTGTTCTGGTGTCCGAGGAGATGGAATATATCAGGAATTATATGGCCCTTATAAATCTTCGTTTTGACTACGAGATATACCTGTCGGTGAATCTTGCGGATGAGATAATGAGGCAGAAGATTCCGAAGATGAGTCTGCAGCCTATCATCGAGAATGCCATCATTCATGGTATTGAAGAGCTGGCAGATGACACCACCATCTATGTTAAGGGCGTGGTCAACGGTGATGACTGCACCATTGAGATCACCGACAACGGCCGGGGCATGAATGAAGAGGAGCTTGAAGTCCTCCGCAAGAAGATCTCCGGCGAGATCCAGACAGGTGGCGGTTCGGGAAACGGGATCGGCTTAAAGAACGTTCAGGACAGGATAAAGATGGAGTATGGCGACAGATACGGAATAGATGTGGCAGCCATGGAGGGATGCTATACTAAGGTATGGGTTAAGATCCCCATGAAAAGGACAGGTGTGGGAACAGTGGCCGCGCCTGCAAATATGAATTAAGAGGACAGGTGTGGGAACAGTGGCCGCGCCTGCAAATATGAATTAAGAGGACAGGTGTGGGAACAGGGGCTGCGCCTGCAAATATGGATTAAGAGGACAGGGCATGGAAACGGGCCTGCTTCTCAAAACAAACTAAGAGGGTAGCGTTATGCGAACAGTGATGGTAGTTGAGGACGAGAAGTTAATAAGACAGGGAATCGCCACCATGATAAAGAGGACCGGAGTGCCGGTGGAGGAAGTGATCGAATGCCCCAACGGCCTCAAGGCAATGGAAGTACTAAAGGAGAAAAAGGTGGATGTGGTTTTCACCGACATCCGCATGCCCAAAATGAACGGTATCGAGCTGGTGCAGGCCATGAAGGAACTGGATTCACCGCCCATCGCCATCGCGGTCAGCGGCTACGATGACTTCTCTTATGCCGTTGAGATGATGAGAAACGGCGTCCGTGAGTATATCTTAAAGCCTGTTGAGAGAGACAAGCTCAAGGAGGTCATGGAGAAACTTGAAGTCGAGCTCTCCGCCAAAAGGGACAACGACATTAAGTCAGAGGCTCTTGATAAGCAGCTTCTTAAATATATCCTTCTGGATGATGATGCCGAGAGCGATAGCCTTGAGATGATGGAAAAGAGACTTCGCACTGACGTCGGTGAGCGTTACAGAGTTCTGGTTTCTTCAGAGGACGACGACATCAACGAGGAGTTTGAGGACTCAAAGTCGGTGATGGATGTTGACGGCATGGTGGTTTATCTTATCAGCAGCGAAAGAGCTCTCGATCTTAAGAACAAGATCACCGGGTCTGAGGGAGATCTTTTGTCCTATGCTGGGATAAGTGATGTGTTTTTTGATGCCGCCGATCTTAAAAAGGCTTATAGGCAGGCTAAGGCGAGAAGAGAGATCTCTTTTTGCAGAGACATAGTATTGTTTGATAAAGTGGAAGACCTTCATGTAGCAGAGCAGCTTCTGGAGAACGGACAAAAGCTCTGCAGCAAGAGCAGCGTCTCCGCTAGGGTTCAGCTGGTGGGAACCGACAGAGTGGACAGCCTTGAGAGGGAGTGGAACGGCTTCTTTACCGCAACCTCAAGGGGCCAGATTCCTCCGGAGGATTTCGCGGGCGCAATGCATCAGTTTGCGGAGGAGTTTTCCAAGACTTACCAGAGGGAGATTCCCATGTCAATCCTGCGTCCTTTCTCCTATGTGTCCCTTTCTGATTTCAGGGAGAAATTCATGGAATTCATCCTTGAAGAGAACAGCCGCCTGATGAATGCTGCCGGTGAGGATCAGATGGAAGCCAGGATGCAGATGGCGGTCAGATTCATCAGGGAGAACTACGCCTCCGACCTTAACATGGCTGTCGTATCCAATGAGGTTTCAATGAATTATTCGCTGTTTTCAACAGCTTTCAAGAATTACACGGGAACCAACTTCGTGACATACCTCAAGGAGCTTCGAATGGAGGAGGCCAAGCGCCTTCTGGCCGAGACGGACCTTAAGGTTAACGAGATTTCCGCCAGGGTCGGGTACGACAACGAGAAGCATTTCATGAAGAGCTTCAAGGCCATGGTTGGGGTATCCCCCAGCGAGTACCGCAAGAACACCGCGGCGAAGAATGCGTGAGGCGCGCCGCGAGGCTTGAGTTTCTTGGCTGCATAGCGTGAGTTGTCGGGCTGCGAGGCTTGAATTACCTGGCTGCGTAGCTTGAGTTTCTTGGCTGCGTGGTTTGAGTTGTCGCGCCGCGTAGTTTGAATTGTCGGGCTGCGTATATGCGAAGGTGATATGCTGGGCTTTTTGGGCGGCCCTACGAAGTCACTAAGTCTCTTTCTTGCGAAGTGGATTCCACTTGAAACCAAGTTTTTTCCAAAATTTAGCCCTTTTTGAAAATGCAAGTGCTTTATGGCGCTGATATTTCCAAAAGGAGCTTTTCTTTTGAAACAAACAGCGGGTTTTGGAAAAAATTGATAAGATTCTTGGGAATATTTCCAAGCTCTCACGCCGTTCAGGCCCAACAGTGTATCAGATCACTCATCACCGCATGTTTTATGTAGCGCACACCATGATAAGTGAACACTTTTATCTGAAGCGACATTCTTTGGCTCCAATGCTTTTTGAAGGCTTACTGCACAGAATATGATTTCAATTCTGTACAGTAAGCACTTTTTTTGTTACTGTATAAAAGCGAAAACTGAGTGTATACAGTAAAATTAATCTGAAAATGTACGAAATTAATACTGTAGAAAATGTAAAATAGAATCTGTGCAGTAAAAAAAGTGCAGCACTACGGCATGGATCAGAAAAACTGATAATGTACAGTAAAATTTTTACTGTACAAAAATGAAAAACAGAATCATACAGTAATCACATAGAATATATGGTCCCAAAGAACCAGCCCGAAAGAAACGCGCCCAAAGAACCGGCCCCAAATAAACGGCCCGAAATAAACGGTCTCAAATAAACGCGCCCAAAGAAACAGACACCCGGAAAAGGGCACAAAGAAAAGCAATCAGATTTGACAAATGACGGTAAACGCAATATAATTGCAAACAATCCAATACGCAATATTATATACCCACTAAATTATCAGAGGTAATTCATCATGGTTCTATATTCTATCATCATAATTCTAATAGGAGTTTTATATCTCTTTTTCCTGGAGCTTTCCAAGAACGTTATCGCAGGCTGGATAGTCGCGATCCTGGCTGTCATCTGCATGCTGGTGTACAGAGCCAAATTCTATAATAAGAAAAGCGGCCCGAAGGGCATCCTTGCAGCCTTCGTAATCTTTGTACTGGTGCTGATTGTCAACCTGCGACTTACAGCGCCCCCTGTAAAAAGAGTTCCCGCAGTAGAGGGCAAGAATCCCGATGTGACCGACGTCATCGAGATAGAACAGGGGAAGCTCACAGGAGTTTATAACAAAGATCACACCGCAAGAGTTTATGCAGGGATCCCCTTTGCAAAGGCACCTGTAGGAGAACTCAGATTCAAGGAGCCCCAGAAGGATGAGGGCTGGGATGGCGTAAGAGCTTTTGATCACTTCGGGCCTATGGCTATGCAGCAACGAGGCGCTGTATGGTTTGACTCTCTTTCACATATCCTCGGATGGCACGACTACGATGTAAAGCTTGGCGATGAATACGTGGAGGAGGTCAGTGAAGACTGCCTTTATCTCAATGTCTTTACCCCGGGGCAGGACAGCGATGAGCTTCGCCCGGTCATCCTCTATATCCACGGCGGCTCCCTTACAACAGGTCAGCCTTCCTACACCGAGTACAGGGGCGAGTCCCTTGCGGAGAAAGGAGTTGTTTTTGTAAACTGCGCATACAGACTTGGCGTTTTCGGATATTATGCAGCCGACGATCTCAAGGAGGAGTCACCAAATGGCACCACCGGTAACTACGGACTTCTTGATCAGATCGCAGCTCTTACGTGGGTTCACGACAACATCAAGGCCTTTGGCGGCGACCCTGACAAGATCACGATTGCAGGTGAGTCTGCCGGTGCCTCCAGCGTGAATGCCCTGTGTGTTTCTCCTCTTACCAAGGGACTTTTCAGATATGCAATTGCTGAGTCCAGCGGTATCGTCCCCAAGGAGCCCTTCCACACCTTCCGATATTACGAGGACGCAGTGGCAACAGGAGATGAGGTGAGAGAGGAATTTGGCGTATCATCCTCCGATGAACTTCGCAATATCCCTGCTTCAAAGCTTGTCACCACCAAAACTCAGAACTCATCAATGACCGTGGACGGCTATGCCATTGTGGAGCAGCCCTATCTCACCTATGAAAAGGGCGAGAATCACGAGCAGGCTCTTCTTAACGGTTTTAATGCAAAAGAGGCTGATGCTTTCCTCCTGGATACGAAAGCAACAAACGACAACTACGTAGATCTTCTTGCGGAAGATATGAAGGACTACGCGGAAGAAATGGCGCAGGTTGTTCCTCCGACACTCCCCCAGAGGGACCAGCACTTTATCATCGATGGTCTGGGAGAAGCCAAGGGAGCCCTTAATACTGCTTATAGCGCCATGTGGTTCAGCTATTCACATTACGTCTGGAACAACTACATGGTGGAGCAGGATCGCCCGGCCTACGAGTATTATTTCACCAAGACCAATAACATTCTTTCCAACTACCATGCCGGTGAGCTTCCCTACGCTTATGGAAATCTATGGAGACATCCCGGCCTTTACGACGAAGAGGATTACAGGCTTTCTGATATCATGCAGAGCTACTGGGTAAACTTCGCAGCAACCGGAGACCCTAACGGCTTCATTCTAGATAAAACAGGCAACTCCACCGGCGAGCAGCTTCCTGTCTGGGAAAAGAGACAGCGCGGCCAGGACAGGCTCCTTGAGCTTAACACCGATGTCCATATGGCCGATGATCCAAATCTCGAGATATACAATGTTATCGACAAGTTTATGGATGATGCCGCAAAGGACAGATGATCTGACAAATTTTGCTGACTTTACCACGATTTCATGAGATAATCGAAGTTACAGCACAGGAGGGTAAATCCATGAATGAGAATCTGGGAATCATAGCATTGGAATCAGCAATAGATAATGGGAAAAGAGTTTGCGAAATAATTTCCAAATGGCGAGGCGGGGGCGATTACCTCATCCCCTGCGAATGTCCGAGATTTTCCAGCGGCGAAGCCAAAGGAATAGTGGGAGAGTCTGTAAGGGACAAGGACGTCTATATTATGGTGGACGTCTGCAATAACAGTCTGACCTACAAGATGGACGGGGAAAAGAACCGGATGTCTCCCGATGATCATTACCAGGATCTTAAACGTGTTATCGCTGCCTGCGGCGGCAAAGCCGAGAGAATCAATGTTATTATGCCTTTCCTTTACGAGAGTCGTCAGCACAGAAGGACCATGAGAGAATCCCTGGACTGTGCGGTAATGCTCAGGGAACTGGAATATATGGGGGTTCATTCCCTTGTCACCTTTGATGCCCATGATCCCAGAATGAGCAACGTCACTCCCTTTAGGCCCTTTGACAATATATCCCCTGCACTTCAGTTTGTTCAGGCATTCCTTACAGAGTACGAGGATATTCAGATAGACAAAGATCATCTTATGTTCATAGCTCCCGATGAGGGAGCCACCGAGAGATCGGTTTTCCTGGCATCAGTGTTCGGAGTAAACCTCGGTATGTTCTATAAAAGAAGAGATTATTCCAGGATAGTTGACGGATATAACCCCATAATTGCTCATGACTTCAGCGGAGCTTCAGTTGAGGGAATGGACGTTGTGGTTGTGGATGACATGATAGCCTCCGGCGGAAGCATGATCGATGTTGCGGGGCAGCTCAAGAAGCTGGGGGCGAAGAGAGTATTTATCTTTTCCACCTTCGGCCTTTTTTCAAGCGGCTTTGAAAAGTTTGATAAGGCCTATGAGCAAGGCCTTTTCACCAGGATATTTACTACGAATCTTATCCATCAGAAGGAGGAGCTCTTTTCCAAAGAGTATTACTGCTCGGTTAATATGAACCGCTACATTGCGGCGATAATCGATACCTTAAGTAAGGGCGGCAGCCTGACACAGCTCACAAAGCCAGCCGACAGAATCAGGGAAGTTATAGCAAAATACAGAGCATAGATTAAAATCACGAAATTATAATTATAAAATATTCATAAAATAAAAACACCTTCACGAAAAATGGCACCTAAATTTACTTAATCGTTTAAATTACAATAAGTAATACCAATGGGGCAAGTTTAATATTTTTTATGGGAGGTGTTTTTTATTATGATGAAGCGAAATCATAAGAGTAGAATGGCCATTGCACTGGCATTTGCACTTACGCTGTCACTTTCGTCACCTATGCTGACAGGTTTGCAGACCTTTGCAGCACAGGGACCGATTAACGAAGAGCTTACTACACCCTTCGGACTGGTGGCAGACTACAATGCGGAGCAGGGTATAGGCGTTGTATGGGGCGCTGCAGGATATGAACTGTATACTGTAACAATCTCATGCGAAGCCAATGGTTATGAGAAGGTGTATACCGATCAGAATTTAGGATATCATTTGTATCCTGATGATTATGCAGGCGGAGATTATCTCATTGAGATCCAGGGCCAGAAGGACGGCAAACTTTCACAGGCAGCTACAGCTACAATAACTATCGCAGGCGGCGCTGCTTCAGGCGGATCCGGACAGGAAGAATCCGGTGAAGGCGGCGGAGCAGGAACCGGTGGTGAAGGTAGTGGAACAGGAAGCGGCAATGAAGGCGAAGGCGGCGGAACAGGAACCGGTGGTGAAGACGAAGGCGGCGAGTCCGGAACCGATAATCCCGGAGAAGGTGGAGTCGGTGAAGGCAATACCGAAGAAGATCTCTCAGGTATCGATTTTGGAACCCTTGATCACAGCAAGGATTATGTTGATGGTGGAACAGACGTTACCATTAAGTATGATGGAGTTAAGGCCATTGTGACCGGAACAGACTGGGGCAATGACTGGGGCGCCGACAGCCGCTGGCAGGTACAGCTCATGGAAGTCATTGATACTCCTGAAAATGATAAATACAACGTTTCTTTCAAAGTAAAATCAGATGTAGCCAGAGATATTTTTGTAAAGCTCGGCAATATTAATGATAACGCTACTGTTTTTGCAGAGCAGACAGTAAGCGTTGCGGCAGGTGAGACAGAGGTTAGCATCACATCAGTTAAGCCTGTTGATATCGACAAGATGCTCATTGACTTTGCGCTTGGAACAAATGGTGGAAGCACAGAGAACACCATTGTTATCTCCAACCTTAAAGTTACACTTGCTAAGGATGAGGAAACACCTCCTGTAGTGACTCCTGAAGAGGATCTTTCAGGTATTGATTTTGAAACCCTAGATCACACTGCAGATTATATTGACGAAGGAACAGACGTTACCGTTAAGTATGAGGGAGTAAAGGCTACTATCACCGGAACAGACTGGGGTAATGACTGGGGCAATGACAGCCACTGGCAGATCCAGCTCAAGGAAGTTGTAGAAACTCCTTTAAATCAGAAATATGATGTTTCCTTCAAGGTTAAATCCGATGTAGCCAGAGAGATGTTCTTAAAACTCGGCGATCTTCACAATGACGGAACAGTTTATGCAGAGCAGACAATAAATCTTTCTGCCGGTGAAACAAAGGTTAATATCACTACAGATAAGGAAGTTGATATCGACGACATGATGGTCCTCTTTGCTCTTGGAACAAAGGGGGGAAGCGAAGCTAATACCATCGTGATCTCTAATCTTAAGGTGCAGCCTCACAGAGAAGCCGGCGTTAAGGAAGGTGCCATCAGCTTTGAGGATGCTCAGACAGAACTTTATGTAGGAAGCGACTGGGCGGGAGTAAATGCCGAGGTAAAAGAGACAGGAACCAAGGCAGAACTCAATGCTGCAAGCTACGGATGGAATGGTGAGTGGGGGCTGCAGTACATGGTAAAGAGCCTTGGACTTAAAGAAGGCGAGACTTATACATTATCTGTTGATATGACTTCTTCCATTGACAAGAAGGCTATGATCAAACTGGATGACTCAGGCGCGATTGTAGATACAATTGATCTTAAATCCGGAGAACTCTATGAATACAGCAAGGAAGTTACAGTTGATCAGGTAGCCAATGATACTCTGTATTTTGCACTTGGACAGATGCAGGGTGAAACAGCTAACCTTTCAGGTAAGCTCACCATCGAGAACCTGAGGATCCAGGATTCTCACGGAAATTATCTTGCACTTACAGGCGGCAGCGCGCAGGGAGAAAAAGGACCTGAGTACGACTGGAAGAACAAGAACTCTGAGTTCGACTATGCCGATCCCGGAAGAAGCAAAGACGGCTATCAGCTTATCTGGTCAGATGAGTTTGACGGAAACTACGGCTCAGCTAATGTAGATGCTAACGGTCTTAACCTTGATAACTGGGCATATCAGCTCGGCGACGGTACAACAGACTGCGGCAACTACGGTTGGGGTAACAATGAGCTTCAGTGCTATACGGACAAGGCAACTAACGTTGGTGTAAACGAGGACCTTGACGGCGACGGACAGGGCGAAGGCGTTCTGAGAATCTCAGCTGTGAATGAACCCGGTTACAAATATGCCAATGAGTCTGCCAAGAACTATACATCAGCAAGACTTAGAACAACAAAGCCAAACGGTGAACTCTTCAATACCACTTATGGCTACGTTGAGGCAAGGATCTCACTTCCTCAGACACCCGGCGCATGGCCTGCTTTCTGGATGCTTCCTCAGAGCACTGATATCTACGGCGGATGGCCTGTATCAGGTGAGATTGATATCCTTGAGACAACAGGTACTCAGACCAATCAGGCTTGTTCTACACTTCACTGGGGTGTTCCCGCTCATGTATACAAGGGAAGCGGCTACACAGCGCTTGATTCCGAGATCAGCTATTTCCACACCTATGCAGTTGATTGGGAACCCGGCAAGATGACCTTCTACTATGATGGAAAAGAGATCTATTCTTCCAGCAACTGGGCAAGTGCAATTCCCGGAGCTTCAGATTCACTTGGTTTTGATGCACCTTTTGATATGCCTTTCTATATGATCCTTAACCTTGCTGTTGACAGCGGGCAGTTCGGTGGTGGTGCCAACAAGGCAGCTTTCAAGGATGACATCAACATGTATGTTGACTATGTACGTGTATTCCAGAGAAACGAAGGATACGCTGATTCTGTAGCAAAGTCAGCAGATTCATCAGCAGCTGTTGACTGGACTGAGTATAAAGGAATAAACCAGATCGCAGAGATCACAGATGCAACTCTTGATGTAACAGGCGGCGGACATGACGATAATGCCGCAAAGGGCAGCGGTAAGTGGTACCTTTCAAATCAGAATGATGCCTCTGCAACAGCAAGCGTAGTTACAGACAATAAGGGAACTCAGTGGGCCAAGGTAGATGTTATAAAGCAGGGAAGCCAGGACTATGGCGTACAGCTCATTGGTCACTATGACGCCAAGAAAGGATATGTATACAGAGTAACTTATGATACATATGCAGAGGGCGGCCTTGTAGGTAAGCAGGTTAACTGCGATTCCAAGGAATACGCAGGATGGAGCACATACGGAATCCAGAGCTTCAGCCTTGGATCAGAACCTGAGACAAGATCCTTCATGTTCCAGCAGTCAGAGGACTTTGACAACTGCCGTATCGAGTTCAACATCGGCGGAATGGGAACAGGAACAGTTTATATCAGCAATGTAAAAGTTGAGATTGTAGATCCCGAGCTTATGGGTGCAACAGATCCTTCTGGAGCACATGGAGTACTTGCTGACGGCAATATGATCTTCAACGGCACCTTTGATCAGGGCAACGGTCACACAGGTTACTGGCTGCCCGCAGCAGGAACAACCCTCAGCGTTCCCAGATATACAACAAGAGCTCTTCAGTCATCAGATGTAAAGGTAAAAGATATTGCATCCATGACTAACTATGAGAATATTCCGGATGGTATCAAGTACTATGAGAGAAGAGGAGAGGTATCTGCAAATGGTGGATCTCCTGTTATCTATCAGCCCGGTATCAAGATGACAGCTGACAAGTACACACTCTCATTTGATATGTTCTCAGATACAGACTCAGCAGTAAAGGCTTCTGTTTACACTACAAATACTGTAGGTGAGACAGTATCACTGGGAAGAGAAGTTACTTCCGCTAAGGCTTCATACAATGCTAATGACGGAGTAAGAAGATATTCTCTTACATTTGAGACAACAGAAGACATCGCAAATGCAGCAGTAGTTCTTACTTTTGCTAAGGGCACAAGCGTACAGATTGATAACGTGAAGATGACCGGTGAAAATCAGGCATCAGGCGTCGATGAGAACCCTGTTGACGATTCAACCACATGGACAGGCGACAGCGGAGCAGGTGCTTCAGTTGAAGTTACTACAGGCGCAGACGGTTCAAAGACAATGAGCGGAATTGCCAGCGGCGGATCATGGTATTCACCTCAGCTTGGCAGCAGCAACTTCTCAATTGTAGCAGGTCTTAAGTACAGCCTTTCACTTAAGTACAAGATGACCGGAACCAATAATGGCACCTTTGAGTACATCGTTCAGGAGAACGGTGGATCATGGGCAGTTGCACAGGATGTTGTAAAGGTTGATTCCAATGGACTTACACCTGATGCAGATGGATTCTACACCTATGAGACAGAATTTGAATCAAAGGCATCCATGGATGACTGTCACCTTAACTTCGGTTTTGGTAACAGCGCAGCTACAGGAGATATGACTTTTACCTTCAAGGATATCAGTCTTGATCTTGTAAAAGAGGCTTCATCCGGTACCGGATCAGATAATGATGACAATGTAGATGATGACAACTTTGATGCTCCTGTAATCAGCGGCGGTGACAACGAAGAGCCCGGATCAGGCAACGGCGGCTCGACAGGTGGTAATGGCGGCTCGACAGGCGGCAATGGCGGCTCGACAGGCGGCAACGGTGGCTCAGGCAGCAGCGGATCAGGTAATGCAGGTTCAGGCAATTCCGGTTCCGGTAATGCAGGTTCAGGCAGCACAGGCGGCTCAGGTTCTTCAAACCATGGCAGCGGCTCTTCAAACCAGGGCACTAACGGAAACCAGGCAGCAGCCGGACAGAACTCACAGGTTCTTGGAGCAGGCAGAGCTACAGGTACAGCACTTGCTTCTACTGCAGGTACTACAAAGTCTTCAGGAAGAACAAGCACAAAGAACAGCACAGCAACAACCACAACAACAGAGTCTGATACAGACAACAATGAGGCAGAAACCGAAGCTGCAGAAACAGAAGCACCTGCAACCGACGAGCCCGCTGAGGTTGTGATTGATAATGAACAGACAGAAACACAGGAAGCACCTGCGCAGACAGAAGAGATAGCAGATGCCGAGACACCTCTTGCAGAAACACCCGCGCAGCAGGGATCAAATGCCCTTATAGTAGCAATACTTGCAGCACTTGCTGCAGCAGTGGTAGCAGCAGGCGGATTTGTATACTATCGTCTGTTTAGCAAGAAATAAGTTATTATCCGGTAATCCTTTATCCGGTTAATTCCACACCTTTTTTCCTTAATCAAAGAGGAGCGCTCACCGTAAGGCGGGCGCTTTTCTTTTTACATTTCCCACGCAAATATGGATAGATGACATTTGCGGTGGAAAAAAGTGCAAATTCTTATCGAAATCTTGATAATAATCGGGTCAAAAGAGGCTACTAACGATATACCGAAGATAATTCGCAGTAATTGTACGTTATAACGCAAAAACATCCACCGCAATTGCATGAAAATGAAAAATGTGTAGGATCGCCTATGTCGAAATGACGTATTCTGCCAGCAAAGAGATACAAAAAGAAACAGAAAAGGCTTAAAATTATAGGGATTCTGCCGGCAGGGAGACACAAAAGAAGCAGAAAAGGCTAAAATTAGAGGTGTTCTGCCGGCAAAGAGACACAAAAGAAGCAGAAAAGGCTAAAATTAGAGGTGTTCCGCCGGCAAAGAGATACAAAAAGAAACAGAAAAGGCTAAAATTAGAGGTATTCCGTCGGCAGGGGACACAATAAGGCTATATTCCGACGTATTCTGCCGGCAGGGAGACACAAACAGGCTAAATTGCCATGTATATACCGGCCTCCATGTTCTGTCTGGATTTGAAAAGCTCTTCAAGACGTAATATGATAGACACAACGCAGCATAAGACGCACAACGCAACATAAGACGCACAACGCAGCATAAGACGCACAACGCAGCATAAGACGCACAACGCAGCATAAGGCACACAAGACGTATTACGTATTATAAGATGGGAACGATTCATATTACTGTTGATCTGTCCCGTGATACAAAAAGAGGATTACTGTCAGCATAGGCTGCGGAAATGCCACACTATGTCAGCATAGGCTGCGGCAATGCCACACCATGTCATCATAGGCTGCGGCAATGCCACATGATAAGGGAAGGATTTTGAAATGTCAAATAAGCGAAATTTCAAGTTTATCATAAGCTATGACGGAACCAGATATTACGGATGGGAGAGGCAGCCCGGAAAAGACATGACGATCCAGGGGAAGCTTGAGGCTGTCCTTTCAAGAATGACAGGGGCTCCTGAAGATGCTCCGGTGAATCTCATTGGCGCAGGCCGCACCGATGCCGGAGTTCATGCAAGAGCCATGACGGCCAATGCTATTCTTGAAACGGATATGACTGAGGACGAGATCCAAAAGTACATGAATGAATATCTTCCCGAGGATATCAGCGTCAATGATGTTAAGGCCTGCTCAGACAGGTTTCATGCCAGGTACAATGCCATTGGAAAAACCTACCGCTATACCTGCTGGTACGGCGCTTCAAAGCCTGTTTTTGACAGGAAGTATGTGACGATACTGGAGCAAAAGCCGGATATCGGGCTGATGAAAAGAGCTGCTGAGCACCTTGTGGGAACCCATGATTTCAAGAGTTTTTGCGGCAACACCAAGATGAAGAAGTCCACCGTAAGGTGCGTGGATACCATCAATATAGAGGAGAGCGGCAATTACATCCGCTTCTACTTCCACGGCAACGGCTTTCTTCAGAACATGGTAAGAATACTTACGGGAACGCTTCTTGAGGTGGGATACGGTAATATAAGTCCTGATGAAGTAAAAGAGATACTTGAAGCCTGCGACAGACAGAAAGCCGGTCCAACAGCCCGCCCTGAGGGACTTTGCATGATGAAGGTGGATTATTGATCTGGACCGGCAGTCATCCTGTGAAACTGGACTCAGGAGCATTGTCAATATTAAAGCCGGGTCCGAGCCATCGCTTGATTTGTAACACGAATATCTATTATCATAATATTGTTAATCATAATTTTGATAGCTCACAATATAAGAGGATTATTATGGCGCAGAAAGTAAAGAAATCTTCAATCAGATCCCTTGTGGCGGCTGTGACAACAGTCATAACTACAGCGGCAATAATGCTCACCGCATTCAGCGGCCTTAGCATCAAAGCCCGTGCAGAGGGCCTTGGGGCTGTCAGTATCAATTCTGCAATCATTACAGGAGAGAACGTGGTGGCTAACATTTCCGCTTCAGAGCTTCCTTCAAGCGACGACGGCAGGTTTTACCTGTTTGCGGAGAAGCCCTACCAGACTGCGCCGGCAGGAAGCCCGGTGGCATCAGCGGCGATTGCCCCCGGCGCATCCTTTAGCTTTCCTCTTGAATACAGAACTACATCCTGTCATCTCTATAACAAATTTCAGGTGGCCGTCCTTCAGGGCGGAGCCTTTGTCGCAGTGACCGGGGCAAGATACATCACCAATCCCGAGGCTCTGGCCACGGGTTCCCCCGAAAGAAAGAACAACGGCAAGAAGGGACTTATCCTGGACGGCGCCAAGATAGGTAACGGCAACAATGAAGCCGTCCAGCTTGGTGTTCAACAGGGCGCCTACAATCTGAACCTTTGTGATGTTCTTGGCGGTGACTGTTCATCTTCCTATGATTACAATGGTAAGACCTATTACTTTGATTCTTCATACCTTAGCCAATATGACCACGCTGTACGTACCAGCACCCAGCAGGGCATGGGAATGACATTGGTTCTTTTAAACCCTTACGCAGCAGGGGAGGAATATCTGATATCTCCCTATGCAAGAGGAGGTCTTGGAAAATGCAGCTACTACATGATGAACACCTCGGAGGACCAGGGGCTTGAGGCTCTGGCAGCAACAGTTTCTTTCCTGGCTGCAAGGTACAACGGCCAAAACGGCTTCGGTCAGGTTGACAACTGGGTTATCGGAAACGAAGTGAATGCCAAAACCGTCTGGAATTGGTCAGATGTGGCGGATCAGATGACTTATGCTCAGCTCTATGCTGATAGTGTCAGAGTGTGCTACAATGCCATAAAGAGCCGAAATGCCAATGCCTATGTCTGCATAAGCGTTGACCAGAACTGGACTCACATCCACAACGCAGGTTACTACTCGGCCCGCAGCATGATAGAGGCAGTTAACGCCTGCATCACAGCCCAGGGCAACATTGACTGGTGCCTGGCTGAGCACCCCTACAATTATCCCATGACCTGGACCAGCTTCTGGGCACCCAAGAACGCTGCCATGGTCAGACACGATATCAACACTCCGTTTCTTACAATGGAGAACATTGAGGTGCTGACGGACTACATGTGCCAGCCTGAAATGCTTAACACCAGGGGGGCAGTGCGTCCCATCCTTCTTACCGAGGTGGGATATTCCTCATCCCAGGGTGAACCTGCTCAGGCATCGGCTATCGTCTACGCCTACCAGAGGGCAATGACCAACAGATACATCAACATGATCGTTTTCAACCGCCAGACGGATTTTGCGGCAGAAATTGCTCAGGGGCTTCACGTGGGACTTACAAGAGCTGACGGCTCCCGCAAGCTGGCCTTTGAATACTATCAGCAGATGAACGGGCCAAATGCCCAGAATTACATAAATGCGGCGGCGCAGTATATGGGCATCCCGGACTGGGGAGCTGCCATGCACGCCAGATAAAGGAAGTATCATTCATGCGAATCATCGACATCTACAACTATATAGCAACGGCTGCCTGCGTCATTCTGGTCGCAGCGGCCGTTATTGTATTTTTAAGAAAGGGGGAAAAGAAATCTCGAACTCCCTTAAGCGACAGAGCCACAATGATCATTTTTGCTGTGATCCTCATGATTGGCGCGTTCCTCCGCCTCTTTAAGATCGGACAGATTCCCCTTGGACTTCAGCAGGACGAAGCTTCCATCGGCTATGACGCCTTCTGCCTTGTGAACTACGGAACCGACAGAAACGGCTATCCCTGGCCCATCTATCCCATAACCTGGGGGTGTGGCGGCGGAAGCCCGCTTCTTATCTATCTTAACGTGATCTCCATAAAACTCTTTGGCACCGGGATAACGAAGCTGAGACTTATCCCTGCAATCCTGGGAACAGCCACCATTCCGCTTCTTTTTGCAACCATCAGAGAGGGCTTTTGGGAAAAGAGCTATCGCAATGAGGCAGCTCTTACGGGCGCCGGATTTCTTGCTATCTGCCCCTGGCACATCATTCTTTCCAGGTGGAGCCTTGACTGCAATATCATGCCCTTTAACATGATGCTGGCCATTTGGCTCTTTGTGATCGCTGCAAAAAAGAAGAGCACCGGGCTCTATGCCCTTAGCGCAGCAGCCTTTGCGGTATGTATGTACAGCTACGGCGCAGCAACCATTGTGATTCCCATCGTCCTTCTTATCATCTGCATCTACACCCTGATAAGCGGTGACCTTACCTGGAAGCAGCTCATCATCTCCGCAGCGACCTTCCTTGTGATCTTCCTTCCTTTGCTGTTATTTTACGGCGTCAATTATCTTGGACTTCCCGAGATACTTACGCCTTACTTCTCATTCAATAAATTCACATCTGCCAGGACGGGAGAGGCCTTCATTTCCTTTGACGGAGACCTTCCCGCAAAGTTACTAAACAACCTTAAGTCTGTTATTCTGGCGATCACCATAGGTGACTCGGCCCATACCATAGCTCATTATTATCCGGGGTATGCATCTCTTTACGAATTCACTTTCCCTGTGACTTTTATCGGAATCCTGGTGGGGGTCAAAGAGTTTTTTGCCCGAAAAAAGGATAAGACAGAAGACAGCGCAGGTGTTATGAATGCCCTGTTCGTTGCGTTTACCGTGGCAAGCTTCATTCTGGGACTGGTGATAGTTCCCGATATTAACAGGCTGGTGATGCTGTTTGTCCCCTGCATTTATTTCTTTGCAAGGGGCTTTGTGTTCATACTTGAGAATATCGGCAAGGCATTTTGGGCTCTTGCAGTTATCGTCCTTATAGCCGCTTTGTCTTTTGCCAAAGACTACTTCACGGATTACTCCCACTATGCCACCAGTATCTATATGCCCGGGTACGGCGACGCCATGAAAAGAGCCTACGAGATCGCCGGGGATGAGCGGGAAATATGGTCAACCTACGAAGGACTGTCCGCACCCTTCATGCTGACGCTGTATTACACGGAGTATGACCCGCAGAAGTTCTATTCCACTGTAGAATACAAGGATCCCTACGCGGAATTCAGGATCGCAAGGCACTTTGGCAACTTCACCTTTGAGCTTCCCCGGGATGTGACTGCATCAAAGTACCATGACGACGTGTTTGTTGTGTCCAGCAGCGAGCTTTCTCTTTTCCCGAAAGAGGCAGGTTACACTGTGGAAAACTTCGGAGGATACCACCTTGTTTACAGCGAAGATTAAGAGATTATAAACAGAAGATAATCTTTCTTAAATGTGCATAAAATCTGGGCTTAGCCTATGGCGCAGACGCGGGTTTTCTTTCATAATTAGTTTATGCACAAGGGATATTTGTTTTGTGCAGAATCTGTTTTTTTGGAGGAAATCGGTATGAAGAAGGGGCTTTTTTCCATTATCATCACATCGGGGGTTATTCTTTCAGTTCTTTTCCAGAGCATCAATCCTGCCAAAACTTCATACGCCGCCGAAGAGCCGGGGGATGGTATTACTGTGGACAGTGAGTACATAATTCCCGACAGCTGCGGATTCTCCACATATTATGTTGTGGTTGCTACCAATAACACGGGAAAAGATATATCGGTTGAAGCGGATTTTGTGGCAAAGGATAACGACGGAAATTCCCTTTACAAGGTCAATGACGGACAGGAAGCTGTAAGGGACGGCCAGCAGTTCATTATTTACGGACAGTTTGCCAACAGCAGGATAGAGGGCGTTTCCGACTATGATTACAGCTTTGAGGTAAGTCCCAGCGACAGATGCGCGTACAATTCCGTTAAGCTGGATGCCGAAAGAACAGATGATGTCCTTAAGGTAAGTGCCACAAATTACTCTGACAAGGATCTTCAGGGCGTAGGTGTAAGAACCGTATTCCTTAAGGGCGGAGAGGCAATTGCCTTTGATACGGTGAATATCGCCGACGAGGGGACGGCTTTCCACGGGGGCAGCAGCAACTCTCAGGAAGTTGGAATGTTTGCCGGGGATTACGACGATTATCTGGTAACCTATACATCAGTTGAGTAAGGCTTAAAAAACATAACGAAGACACCGGGAAGGGAGATTTTCAATAATGAAAATCTCCCTTTTTGAGTTGACTAATCTATGCTATACTAAGGTTTGGTTATATATAATTATTTGAAAGAGAATTGCGGTAATGGAGTCGAACAGAGCGGAAAAAAAAGAACGCAAAGAGTACAGCAGTCGAATCCGCCGTTTACGCAGACTCATCCTTACGACAGTAGCAGCTTCCTGCCTCATTCCAACCTGCATCTGTGTTATTCTTGCAATCAGGTTTGACAGGCTTAATGACAGATACAAGCAGGCAAGTGCCGACCTTGAATGGTACAGATCAAGATACGGCAGTGAGATGGAGATCCTTGGTTCACAAGAGGGAACAGAGGTTGTGGATCGGGAGACGGCATCTGCTCCCGAGACGGATACCACTCCCGAGAGCGCCACGGAAGAGTACATGGATGTGGACTATGCCACAATAGATGTCAGCGGTGCACAGAATCCTGAGGATATCGAGGGTACCAGATATGTATATCTTACCTTTGATGACGGACCAAGCTCATCAACCGACGAAATACTGGATATTTTGGAAGAGTACGATGTGAAGGCTACTTTTTTTGTGTGCGGCAAGCCAAGTGCCAAGTACAAGGATGTGTACGCAAGGATAGTAAATGACGGACATACTCTGGGGATGCACTCATACAGCCACAAGTACAGTGATATCTATTCTTCACTGGATTCCTTCAAGGCTGATCTGGATAAATTGAGGATTTTTTTATATGAAACAACGGGAGTGTGGTCCAAGTATTACAGATTTCCCGGGGGAAGCTCCAACGATGTGAGTCAGGTGGACATGACAGAGCTTATAGATCATCTGGACAGCTCGGAGATAACCTACTTTGACTGGAATGTATCTGCCGGGGACGACAGGTCAGGAGCTACCAAGGAGACCATTTATTCCAACATAGTCACAAACGTTCCGAAGTTTAAGCACTGCATAGTACTTATGCATGATGCTGCAGACAAGAAGAGCACGGTGGATGCGCTGCCGCAGATCATTGAGGCGATACAGTCCATGGATGACACAGTGATAGTTCCGATAACGGACAATACGTTACCGGTTCAACATATCAACAACAACTAAGAAGATTGAATGGAGGAGATCAAGATGGGATTTTTTTCTGAATTGAAAAGCGATCTCTCTCAGGCAGTGAACACACTGATGCCCGAGGAGAAGCCTGAGATGACAGAAAGTCTTGATGAGAACAAGGCTGAGCAGGAACGTAAGCCTGCCGATTTAAGCAGCATGCTTGAGCGTCTGGATGATATCAAGCTGGACGAGAGTGCTGCCGATAAGGAGGAAGAGGAGCCTGCAAAGGAAGAACCGGCCCGGGAGGAGCCTGCCGTGGAAGAGCCCGCTACGGACGATTTCAGGAAAGTGATCGAGGAGCCCAAGGAAGAGACTCTTGAACAGAAAATCGAGGAGCAGACAGAGGCCGAGATAGAGAAAGAGGTTGAAGAGCCCAAGAGTGCTCTTGAAGCCATCGATCCCGTTCATATCGACAAGTATGTTGCCGATAGGAACGCAGAAACAGAACAAATAACAAAGCATGGGGGATTTGAGACAATGGATTTTGAACAGCAGACACCTACAGATGAGATTGCCAGCATCACCGAGGGAATGGTGGTAAGCGGCGACATCCAGACCACAGGATCACTTGAACTTATCGGCAAGATCACAGGTAATATCAGATGCCTTGGCAAGCTGAACGTCACAGGTGAGATCAACGGAGATTCAAATGCGGCAGAGATCTATGCTGAGTCGGCAAGGATCACCGGTGAAGTAAGAAGTAAGGGCAGCGTTAAGGTTGGACAGAGTACTGTTATCGTTGGCAATATCTTTGGATCAAGCGCAGTTATCGCAGGCGCTGTAAAGGGCGATATCGATGTTCACGGACCTGTAGTTCTTGATACAACAGCCATCGTAATGGGCAATATCAAGTCTCAGTCAGTACAGATCAACAACGGTGCTGTTATCGAAGGTATGTGCTCACAGGCGTATGCCGATGTTAACCCTTCAGAGTTTTTCGAGGGACTTAAGAATAAATAATATTATAATGGAGACGATATGCGAATATTATTAAAGCTCAGTGGTGAAGCGCTTGCAGGCGACAAAAAGACAGGATTTGACGAAGAGACGGTCAGAAAGGTGGCACTGCAGGTCAAGCAGCTTGTAGATGACGGAACACAGGTTGGTATCGTCATCGGAGGCGGTAATTTCTGGAGAGGCAGAAGCAGCGAGGCTATAGACAGGGTGAAGGCAGACCAGATCGGTATGCTGGCTACCGTTATGAACTGTATCTATGTTTCGGAAATCTTCAGAAGCGAGGGAATGATGACGAGCATCCTCACTCCCTTTGAGTGCGGCTCATTTACCAAGCTCTTTTCCAAGGACAGAGCTAATAAATATTTTTCAAAAAATATGGTGGTTTTCTTCGCCGGAGGCACGGGACATCCGTATTTTTCAACCGACACCGGCGTTGTACTGCGGGCTATCGAGGTTGAGGCAGACTATATGCTTCTTGCCAAGGCAATTGACGGCGTATATGACAGCGATCCTGCCAAGAATCCGGATGCAAAGAGATATGATGTGATCTCCATCGATGATGTGATCAAAGAAAATCTTCAGGTTGTTGATATGACAGCATCCATTCTTGCAAGAGACAACAAGATGCCCATGAGAGTATTTGCTCTTCAGGAAGAAAACAGTATCGTTAAGGCTGCAACCGGCAAGTTCAACGGAACTACTGTTACTGCAGACTGAAAGGGAGGTTAAGGTATGAACGAAAGGCTTAAAACTTACAATGACAAAATGCAGAAATCCTTTGATTTCCTTAAGGATGATCTGGCAGGTATCCGTGCGGGAAGAGCCAATCCCCACGTTCTTGACAAGATCAAGGTAGATTATTACGGAACACCCACTCCCATTCAGCAGGTGGGTAACGTATCAATTCCCGAGGCACGTATCATTCAGATCGCTCCCTGGGATAAGACACTTATAAAGGACATCGAGAAGGCTATCATGGCTTCTGACTTAGGGATCACTCCCAGCAACGACGGCGCTGTGATCAGACTTGTTTTCCCTGAGCTCACAGAGGAGCGAAGAAAACAGCTCACCAAGGACATCCGCAAGAAGGGTGAGGATGCCAAGGTTGCAGTCAGAAATGTAAGACGTGACGGCAATGATGCCTTCAAGAAGCTTAAGGGCAGCGATGTATCAGAGGATGAGATCGAGGATCTTAACGATGAGCTTCAGAAGACTACCGACAAGTTCATCAAGGACATCGATGCAGCTGTAGAAGAGAAATGTAAGGAAGTAATGACCGTATAAAGGAAGTTTTATGGAAGAGAATTTAAACATTCCCGCCCATGTGGCCATTATTCTTGATGGCAACGGCCGTTGGGCCAAGGCCAAAGGGATGCCCAGAAACTACGGACACATGCAGGGAGCCAAAGCGGTAGAGGATATCCTGGTAGATGCCAGGGATCTGGGGATCAAATATCTTACCGTTTATGCATTTTCAACAGAGAACTGGAGTCGTCCCGAGGCGGAGGTTTCCGCACTCATGACAATCCTTAGAAATTACCTGAAGACCAGTATCAAGAAGTCCATGAAGAATAATGTAAGATGCCGTGTCATCGGTGACAGATCGGCGCTTTCACAGGATATTCAGGATGCCATAGGAGAGCTTGAAGAGGCAACAAAGGGCAATACCGGTCTTACCTTTACCATTGCTATCAACTACGGAAGCCGTGATGAGATCACAAGAGCTGTAAGGAAGGTGGCCGATAAGGTAGAGAAAGGTGAGCTTAAAGCCTGTGATATCACAGAGCAGATGATCGCCGAGAATCTGGATACCGATTTCCTTCCGGATCCGGATCTTCTTATCCGCACCTGTAATGAGCAGAGGATTTCCAATTATCTGTTGTGGCAGTGCGCTTATACAGAGTTTTACTACACTCCTGTTGCCTGGCCCGACTTCAACAAGGATGAGCTTATAAAGGCTATCGAATCCTATTCCGGAAGGAACAGGAAGTTCGGCGGGCTTAAGACTGATCAGGTGTGATATAGACTATAATGACAAGGCTGGTAAGATAAGTTGAAAACAAGAGTTATAAGCGGGGTGATCATTGCCATTGTTCTGGCAGCGGTCCTCATACCCGGCGGATATATCTTAGCCTCGGCACTTCTGGTGGTTTCCTGTATCGGATTTTTTGAACTTACAAGGGCTACCGGGATCCACACTAAGGGGCAGAAGATGAATGGATTGGAGATAGGCGGATATATATCCATTCTGGTCCATTACATTCAGATGATACTGATAAAGGATTTCAGGTACTACGTATTCTCCATCATGTTTGCGTTCTTTCTCATCATGGTGTGCTACGTACTTAAGTTTCCGAGATATACCTCCACGCAGGCCATCACATGTTTCTTCTGCTTTATCTATGTACCTGTGAACATTTCTTTTGTGTATCTTTTAAGGATCAGGCCTTTGGGAATATATTTTGCATGGATCCCTTTTATAGCATGGGTTTGTGACACCTGTGCGTACTTTGCCGGAAGAGCTTTCGGAAAGCATAAGCTGGTTCCGGTGCTTTCCCCGAAGAAGACCGTGGAGGGAGCCATTGGCGGAGTTTTAGGCTCGGTGCTGGTTGGTGCGATCTTCGGATATCTTCTTTACAGGAATGAGACTCATGATGCCATGGTCATTCCCATCCTGATGATAATCACCTTTGCCGGAAGCCTTATCTCTCAGCTTGGAGATCTTCTTGCCTCCGGCATCAAGAGAGATCATCAGATCAAGGATTACGGCAGGATCATTCCCGGACATGGCGGTATCATGGACAGGTTTGACAGTGTCATATTTGTGACACCTTGCATTTATTTTCTGGCAGCGGTTCTGGTGCCACTTCTTAATTAAAACTTTGATATGCACCCTGTTTGGGAGACCTCTGCAGGGTGCTTTTCATTTGAGGGAAAATTATGCGTAAGATAGTACTTTTGGGTTCTACGGGCTCCATCGGAACCCAGACACTGGATGTAGTAAGAAATAACAGCTCCGAGCTTGAGATTGTTGGTCTTGCGGCCAACAGGAGAGTTGCGGATGTGGAAAAGCAGGTTCGCGAATTCCATCCACGCTACGTGTGCATGTACGAGCCTGATGCGGCAAAAGAGCTACAGGAGAAGATCAGCGATACCGGCATAAAGGTACTGTCCGGAATGGATGGACTTTTGGAGATCGTTTCCGTTCCCGAGGCAGATACGGTCCTCACGGCAGTTGTGGGAATGATAGGGATCCGCCCGACAATAAAAGCTATTGAGAGCGGTAAAGACATAGCCCTTGCCAACAAGGAGACCCTTGTGTGTGCAGGTCATATCATCATGCCACTTGCCCGGGAAAAAGGTGTACAGATGCTTCCGGTAGATTCCGAGCACAGTGCTATTTTCCAGTCCCTCAACGGGGAACCGGCGGACAAGATAGAGAAGATTCTTTTAACAGCCAGCGGCGGCCCCTTCAGAGGTAAGACAAGAGCAGAGCTTGAGAACATGACCGCAGCAGATGCTTTAAAGCATCCCAACTGGAATATGGGCCCTAAGGTTACCATCGATTCCTCGTCCCTGGTAAACAAGGGACTTGAGGTGATGGAGGCCAAGTGGCTCTTTGGGGTTGACCTTGACAGGATTCAGGTTCTTGTTCATCCTCAGAGCATCGTTCACAGCGGTGTTCAGTTTACAGACGGCGCTGTTATTGCACAGCTTGGAGTTCCCGACATGAAACTTCCCATCCAGTACGCACTCTTTTACCCGGACAGAAGACCTATGGCCGAGAAGAGACTGGACCTTTTTGAACTGGGAAGTCTGACCTTTGAAAAGCCCGATACCGAGACCTTCAGAGGACTTAAACTTGCATACGATTCTGCCCGTATCGGCGGCAGCATGCCAACAGTTTTCAATGCAGCCAATGAGATGGCAGTCAGAAGATTCTTAAAGGGTGATATCAGATACCTTGAGATTTACGATATGATCGAGGAAGCTATGCAGCATCATGACAGGATCGAGAATCCTGACGTTGCAGCTATCCTTGAGGCGGAGGCCGAAACCTACAGATTTCTTTCGGAGAAGTACAACATATGATAGTAAGTGTAATGATCTTTTTTATAATTTTCGGGGTGCTGGTGACAACCCATGAGCTGGGCCACTTCCTTGTGGCCAAGTCCGGCGGCATCAGAGTAAACGAGTTCTTCATCGGAATGGGCCCCACCATCTGGAAGAAGCAAAAAGGGGATACCCTATACAGCATAAAGCTCCTTCCCATAGGAGGTGCCTGCGTATTTGACGGCATGGACCCTGTGGCGGAGGAAAAGGGGGGCTACGATGAGCATTCCTTCCTTAATGCTCCGGTGTGGAGAAGGATAGCAACTCTGTTTGCGGGACCCTTTGCAAACTTCCTTATCGCTTATATCCTTGCAGTGGTGCTGGTGGGCTTTTCAGCCTGGAATTTCCCGGTTATCAGCAAGATGACTGATGATTCCGCGGCAGCCGAAGCGGGGCTTATGCCCGGCGACAAGATTATCAGTGTGGACAATGAGAAGGTCTACATGGCAGGAGAGGTTACTCTCATTTCACAGTTCGCCGAGGGCAGTCCCATGGACATCGTTTACGAGCGTGACGGAGAGACTCATGAGACAACTCTTATCCCCAAGTACAGTGAAGAGGATAAGCGCTACTATATGGGCATCTACCTTGGCCAGTACGGAGAGATCAAGGGACCACAGACCCTGAAGTATGCCTGGTACGAAGTTCGCTACTACTTTAAGACCACCTATCGAAGCCTTGCACTTCTTGTTAAGGGCAAGCTTTCCAAGGATGATGTTTCAGGTCCCGTGGGAATGGTGAAGATAGTGGATGACACCTATGAGGAGGTCAGGCCCTACGGTATTTCCGCGGTGTTGCTTACCATGTTGTCCCTTACGGTTTTACTGTCAGTGAACCTTGGAGTGATGAATCTTTTGCCCCTTCCCGCATTGGACGGCGGACGACTGGTGTTCCAGTTTATTGAGGTGATCGTGGGAAAACCGGTTCCTGCCGAGAAAGAGGGCTTTGTGCACATGATCGGCATGATCGCCCTCATGGGACTTATGGTATTTATCCTGTTTAATGATATAACAAAGTTTACAAGGTAAAGCGATTGACTAAACGAGGTATTTTCGAGTATAGTCAGAGCTTTGTCCTGGCGAGGGCCGTAGGCCTGAGAGCAGGACTACATTAAAGAAAGGATGTATATGAGTTACAGAGACAATACAAAGGTTGTACATATCGGTGACAGAGTGATAGGAGGAGGCAATCCGATCCTTATCCAGTCCATGACCAACACAAGGACAGAGGATGTGGAAGCCACCGTTGCGCAGATAAAAAGACTTGAGGAGGCCGGCTGCGAGATCATAAGGAGCACGGTCCCCACCCTTGAGGCCGCTAAGGCCCTGGGGGAGATCAAGAAACAGATACACATCCCCATAGTTGCGGACATCCATTTCGACTACAAGATGGCTATTGCGGCCATGGAGAACGGCGCCGACAAGATCAGGATCAATCCCGGAAACATCGGTGGCAGAGACAAGATCGCAGCTGTGGTTTCCTGTGCAAAAGAGCGTGGGATCCCCATCAGAGTTGGAGTCAACAGCGGTTCTTTGGAAAAAGAGCTGGTGGAGAAATATCACGGTGTGACAGCTGAGGGCCTTGTTGAGAGTGCTCTTGACAAGGTTGGGATCATTGAAGACCTTGGATACGACAACATGGTTGTCAGCATCAAGTCTTCAAATGTAATGCTCTGTGTAAAGGCTCACGAGCTTCTGGCAAAGCAGTGTACATACCCTCTTCATGTGGGCATTACCGAGGCCGGAACGGTTTACGGCGGAAATATCAAGTCTGCCGTAGGGCTTGGCATCATCCTTAACGAGGGCATCGGCGATACCATAAGAGTATCCCTTTCGGGAGATCCTGTGGAGGAGATCAAATCCGCCAAGGCTATCCTCAGAACCCTTGATATCAGAAAGGGCGGAATAGAGGTTGTTTCCTGCCCCACCTGCGGAAGGACCAAGATCGATCTTATCGGCCTTGCCAATCAGGTTGAGACCATGGTGCAGGCATATGATCATCTTAATATCAAGGTGGCAGTTATGGGCTGCGCAGTTAACGGCCCCGGAGAGGCCAGAGAAGCTGACATCGGAATTGCCGGCGGAATCGGGGAAGGCCTTCTTATCAAGAACGGAGAGACAGTTAAAAAAGTACCGGAACAGGATCTTCTTTCAGTGCTTAAAGAGGAGCTTGATAACTGGCTGTGAGAACTTAGCGAGATTCTTTCGAGCTTAGTTCGAACGTGTTCTGGCGAGACTTTAGTCGAGAGCAGAACTTCCTTTTGAATTTTGTAGTGAGGATTTTTGTAGTATGGGGAAGTTGTTTTTTGAAGTGTTCCCTTCTTTGACGCTTGATAGCCATGTCAGAGAGATCATGGAGCAGGCTACGGTGGAAAAAGTTTCCACCACCAGGAAGCAGGACTTTATTCGCATATATATATCCAGCAACAAACTGATCGACAAATCAGATATCATAAAGACCGAGAAGAGCATAAAGAAACAGCTCTTTGACAATCAGGACATTACGATCAAGATCTACGAGAAATTCTGTCTTTCTGCCCAGTATACTCCGGAGAACCTTCTGGATCTGTACAGGGAGAGCATTGAGATGGAGCTTAAGGACTATGATCATATGGAGTATAGTCTTTTTCGCTCTGCATCATTTATTTACCCGGATCAGGATAATGTGATAATGAAGCTGCAGGATACGGTTGTGGGCCAGAAGAAGGCTCCCGACCTTATTCGTGTGCTGTCCAAGATCATCAACGAGAGGTGCGGGCTGTCAGTAGCTCTTTCCCCGGAATTCGTTCCCGTGGAGGATAAGACGGAAGAGCCCGATTACGGCGCTGAGTCTGCTGATTTGGCCAAAAAGCTTGAGGCAGTGGAAAAAGCCTCCGAGGAGAAAAAAGAAGCAGCGATAGCCGCCAAGGAAGAAAAGGCTGCAAAGGCTGCAGAGGAGACAAAGACCGCCACCACAGAAAAGACCGCAAAGCCCACCTTTAACAAGGGCGGAAAATGGGGCGGCAAAAGAGATTTTGGCGGCAGCTACAAGAGATCGGATAATCCTGATGTGCTTTATGGCAGGGACTTTGAAGACGAGGCCATGAAGCTGGCAGACCTAATGGACGAGCTGGGTGAAGTTACCGTCCACGGTCAGATCATAGAGTTTGATAAAAGAGACATCAAGAATGAGAAGACCATTCTTATATTTGCCATTACCGATTTTACGGACTCCATTGCCGTAAAGATGTTTGTCAGCACCGAGGATGTTCCTGAGATCACCAAGGATATCAAGATCGGAGCCTTTGTAAAGATAAAGGGTATTGCTGCAATAGACAGATTTGACCACGAGCTGTCCATTCAGTCAGTGGTGGGAGTCAAGAAGATACCTGACTTTACCACCAAGAGGGTGGACAGGGCTGAGGTTAAGAGAGTAGAGCTTCACTGCCACACCAAGATGAGTGATATGGACGGCGTTTCGGAGGTTAAGGACATCGTCAAGCAGGCCTACAAGTGGGGCATGCCTGCGATCGCCATTACAGACCACGGTGTGGTTCAGGCTCTTACGGATGCAAACCATGCCTGGGAAGATCTTTTTAAGGGAGAGAACAAGCGCCGCAAGGAGGCCGGAGAGCCGCCCATCGAGAGGCAGGATTTCTTTAAGATAATACAGGGCGTTGAGGGCTATGTTGTGGATGACCTCAAGGAGATAGTAACAAACGGCAAGGGGCAGAGCCTTGATGATACCACCTTTGTTGTTTTTGATATTGAGACTACGGGCTTTTCGCCCATCAAGAATAAGATCATTGAGATAGGTGCCGTTAAGATAAGAAACGGCGAGATCATAGACAGGTTCTCGGAATTTATCAACCCTCAGGTACCTATTCCCTACAGGATAGAGAAGCTCACCAGCATCACCGATGAGATGGTCATGGATGCACCTACAAGGGATGTGATCGTTCCAAGGTTCGTGGAATTCTGTAAGGATGCTGTTCTGGTGGGACACAATGTCTCTTTTGACATCAGCTTTATAAACCAGAATTGTGCAGATCTTGGGATAGATGTGGATTATACCACTGTGGATACTATGTGGCTGTCGAGATATTTTTATCCCACAAGAGCCAAGCACACACTTGATGCTGTTGCTAAGATCCTGAACATTGTGCTGGAGCACCACCACAGAGCCGTGGACGATGCTGAATGTACGGCGCTTATATTTAATAAGTTCATTCCTATGCTTAAGGAACAGGGGGCGGCAAACTTAACTGACGTCAATGTTCTTGGTAAGCCTACGGCGGATATGATAAAGCACCTAAGGCCCAAGCATTGTATCATCCTTGCCAAGAATACTTTGGGAAGGGTTAATCTCTATACCCTTATCAGCAAGTCGCATCTTGACTACTTTAACGGAAGATTTCCGCTTATTCCCAAGAGTCAGCTCCTTAAGTACAGAGAGGGTCTCATAGTGGGAAGTGCCTGCTGCGCAGGCGAGCTTTACGGTGCCATTGTTGAGGGCAGGCCGCCTGAGGAAATAGCTAACATCGTCAGCTTCTACGATTATCTTGAGGTTCAGCCTCTGGCCAATAACCGCTTTATGATAGCCAGCGAAAGATATGAGGATATCAACAGCGACGAGGATATCAGGGATATAAATAAAGAGATCATCAGACTTGGCGAGGAATGGGGTAAGCCGGTTGTTGCAACCTGCGATGTGCACTTCCTCAATCCTGAGGATGAGATATACAGGACCATTATCCAGGCAGGTAAGGGTATGGACGACGAGGAACCGGCGCCCCTTTACCTTCGTACCACCGATGAGATGATGGCGGAGTTTGACTATCTGACCATGGATAAGGCCAAAGAGATAGTTATCGACAATCCAAGGAAGATCATGGATATGTGCGAGAGCATTTCCCCTGTTCGTCCCGACAAGTGCGCTCCCGTCATTGAGAACAGTGATGAGATCCTTACCAAGATCTGTTATGACAGAGCGCATGAGATCTACGGAGAGGAGCTTCCCGGGATTGTTAAGGAGAGGCTTGAGAGAGAGCTTAACTCCATTATCAAGAACGGTTTCGCGGTTATGTACATCATTGCTCAGAAGCTGGTTTGGAAGTCCAATGAGGACGGATATCTGGTTGGCTCCAGAGGTTCCGTAGGCTCCTCCTTTGTGGCCTTTACTTCGGGTATCACGGAGGTTAACTCCCTAAGCCCGCACTATGTATGCCCTCATTGCAAATACAGTGATTTTGATTCCGAGGACGTTCTTAAGTACGGGGGAAACTCCGGCTGTGATATGCCGGACAAAAGATGTCCCAAGTGCGGAACATATATGTACAAGGATGGATTCGATATTCCTTTTGAGACCTTCCTTGGATTCAAGGGAGACAAGGAGCCTGATATCGACCTTAACTTCTCCGGTGAGTATCAGTCCAAGGCCCACAAATATACGGAGGTTATTTTCGGCTACGGCCAGACCTTCAGAGCGGGGACCATTGCCTCACTTGCTGATAAGACAGCCTACGGTTTCGTCAAGAAATACTACGACGGCCTTGGAATAGTAAAAAGAAAATGCGAGATCAACAGGATTGTGCAGGGATGTACCGGCATAAGAAGAGGAACAGGCCAGCACCCCGGAGGAATCATAGTGCTTCCGGTGGGCGAGGATATCAATTCCTTCTGTCCCGTGCAGCACCCGGCCAATGATATGACTACGGCCACAATAACAACACATTACGATTACCATTCCATCGACCACAACCTGCTTAAGCTTGATATTCTGGGACACGATGATCCCACCATGATAAGGTTCCTCCAGGATTGTACCGGACTTGACCCCAAGACGGTGCCGCTGGATGACAAGAACGTGATGAGTCTTTTCATGAATACGAAGTCTCTGAACATAGAGCCTGATCAGATCGGAGGCACCAAGCTTGGATGTCTTGGACTTCCGGAATTTGGTACCGACTTCGCTATGCAGATGGTCATCGATGCCAAGCCTTCGTCCCTGTCCCACCTTATAAGGATCTCGGGACTGTCCCACGGAACGGACGTATGGCTGGGCAACGCTCAGACTCTGATCCAGGAGGGCACGGCAACTATTGATACCTGTATCTGCTGTCGTGACGATATCATGATCTACCTGATCCAGAAGGGAATGGACAAGTCACTTTCCTTCAAGACCATGGAGTCGGTCAGAAAGGGTAAGGGTCTTACTCCGGAGATGGAGGAGGCAATGGTGGCGGCAGGAGTTCCCGACTGGTACATCTGGTCCTGCAAGAAGATCAAGTACATGTTCCCCAAGGCCCATGCTGCGGCCTATGTTATGATGGCCTGGAGGATCGCATATTTCAAGGTTTATGTTCCTCAGGCATTCTATGCCGCCTGGTTCAGTATAAGAGCCAAGGCTTTCAACTATGAGCACATGTGCCAGGGCGAAGCCCACCTTCGAAGGATCATGAAGGATTACAATTCAAGGAAGGATGAACTTTCCAACGCCCAGCAGGCTGAGTACGGTGATATGAGACTGGTAGAGGAGATGTATGAGAGAGGCATAGACTTTATGCCCATCGACATCTTCAAGGCAAAATCCAGAGAATTCCAGGTTATCGGAGACAAGATCATGCCGTCCCTTACCAGTATCGACGGCATGGGTGAGAAGGCTGCGGATCAGATCGTGGAAGCAGCCAAGGACGGACCGTTCCTTTCAAAGGACGACTTCCGTCAGAGGACCAAGTGTCCTCAGACTGTTATCGACAAGATGTCTGATATGGGACTTCTGGGAGATATCCCCGATTCCAACCAGATCAGTATCTTTGACCTGATGAAGCAGGCATAATAAAACAGACATAAAAATATGGCTGTAGCTTTAAACGTAGATGACGCATAAAGCTACAGCCCTTTTTCTTACACTCTTAACGGTTGCCGAGTAACTTCTTCATTTCCTGGGCTTCTCTTAAAACTTCTTTCTTCAGAATAGAAACATTCTTGCGGTGCAGAGCCTGTGCGTGAAGCCTGTCCCTTAACAGATTTACCTCATACTGTGCTATACCTTTTAATTCACCCATACTTGTTACCTCCTGTAAGTGTTTGTTTGGAACACCCCCTCAAGATTCACAAGTTAATTGTATATACAAATTGTGTTCACTCTGGGTTTAAATTCTGAAAATTTTATGAAATATTACAAATGTGACAACATATGTAATATCATGAGTTGAACTTCTCTAAATCCATCAGTCCTTCGCGCTTTGCCACTATCATGGAAACGACAGCATCTCCGGTAACGTTTGTGCAGGTCTGCATCATTTCCACAAAAGGATACAGACCCATAATAAGGCTTATGGCCTCCGCGGGAACACCGATCTGAGGTATCAAAAGAGCTATGCACACCAGGTTTCCACCCGAAACACCGGGGCTTCCCACAGAAAGAACCATTATCGAAATGAATAAGGACAAAAGAACGCTGGGAGTAATGGGAATCTGAAAGATCTTTGCACAAAAAAGTGCTGAGATCAAAAGGGAAATGCAGCTGCCGTCCATGTTGATGGTAGCCCCAAGCGGAAGCGAAAATGAATATATCTTGGGAGAAATCCCCATTTTATCGCACTGTTTGATGGAGGTCGGAAGAGCAGCATTGCTGGAGGCAAAGGTAAAGGCGGAAACCATTGCAGGGTAGTAATTTCTGAAGAACTTATGAGGGGACAGGCCTGCAAGTACAAGAAGCAGAAGAACATATACTCCTATCATAAGAAAATCACCGAAATAGATTACAGGGGTCCAGACAAATACCTTAATAAGAGCATCAAAGTCCATAGCGATCATCATCTTGGCCATAGAACAGAAGACAATGATCGGAATGAATCCGACCATAACAGAGGTGATCTTGGAAAAGACCTTATTAAGCATGGACAGTAGGTTTTTCATTTCCGGGATCTTGCTTGAAAGGGAGGCGCTGGCAAGGCCCAGGACAACTGCCATAAATATCAGCTGTAGCATATCGGACTTCTGAAAGGGCGTTATGATATCGCTTGGAATGACCCCTACTATGGTGTCCTTAATGGACACAGATACACCCTCTGCCTTCTGAAGGGTAGAGGTGGCGGATTCTACAGATACTGCCTCTGCAAGGTCGGGACTTCCTATAGGGAAAAAGAAATATGTAAGATACCCTACGCAGATGGCTATCATTGAAGTGAAAAGATAAAAGACCACGATCCTGGCCGCAATGCGCCCCAGTGCCTTAAGGTCGGTAAAGTCGGCAATGCTGGAAGCAACAGAAAAGAACACCAGAGGAGCCACGATCATTTTAAGACCATTGATGAACATGGTATATATAGGCGTAAAAAGTAAGGAGCTTATTTCTTTTCCTATGGATTCAGGTAGAAAATACTGAATGCACAGACCTGTGATCACACCAAGGAAAAGAGCCGCCAGTGTATAAACAAGACTGGAATAGGATGACTTTTTTACCGGTACAACTGCTGTGGTAAGGCCGTTTGAGCTTTTTATATAGACAGAGTCGCCAAAGAGTTTGTCGTAAAGCTTTTTGATGGCATCATTGATTTCTTCGTCCTCATCCTGCATTCTGAGGCTTTCGTATATGTCTGAAACCTCGAAAGAAGGGCACTGAGCTTTTATCTGGAAATTTAGCGTTCCCAAAAAGCCGGTGGGTTCTATGGTGATATCGGTGCCTTCTTTGGCACTTCCGATCATTTTGGACAGCACCTCTTCAACGGTCAGAAGGATCCGGGCGATCCTTCGGGCAGAGAAATTTCTTTTCTGCAAAAAGGATCTGACGAATTCCACGCCATCAGGGATGTTGGATGACTTTGCCTCTAATACTGTTTTTTCCATAAGCAGTGACCTCATATCGGAAAACGGGTTAATGTCATAAGAACATTATCCGGCAATATGCGGTATAGCGTCAAATTAAGATTGCAAAAAGAATTATTAAAGAAAAGCAAAAAAATAACCCTGAACACTTTCATGTTCAAGGTTTCGGGTTGGGCTGTTATCACTGGGATACTGCACTAGACTCGAGAAAACCTCGTCAAGTGCATCGCCATGGCTCGCACTAGGTTCGAAAGGACCTCACCAAGTGCTCTGCTCAAGTCAGTACCTCGTAGCGGAATCGAACCGCTGATTCTGCCGTGAGAGGGCAGCGTCTTAACCGCTTGACCAACGAGGCATTTAAGTCATCCGCATCGCGGCGACTTGTTTATATTATCTCAAATCAAAATAAAATGCAAGCCCCAAATTAAAATTTTTTCAAAAAATTTTTTTATGCTATAATAAACCCTGTATTTTACTGGAAAGGGACTGATTTTGATGAAAAAGAAAATTGCTATTGGGGATCTGCTTCTCCTTGAACTATCGGTTGTTGTATATTCGCTTTCGACAGTGGCGGGTAATCTGGCAGGGCAGAACGAATTCCTCTCGGGAAAGTATATCCTGTTCTTTGGACTGGAGTTTGCGATACTGGCTGTGTATGCTGTCCTGTGGCAGCAGGTTATCAAGAGATTTGAACTTTCAATTGCCTATTGCAATAAGTCTGTTACACTACTGTGGTCAATGCTGTGGAACTTCCTTATCTTCAGCCAGGGCATTACTCTGGGAAAGGTTGCCGGCGTCCTTCTTGTTATGGCAGGAGTGATAGTCATGAATCTGGGAGGTGGCAGCAATGATTAATGTATTCTTCATCATTATGATCTTTGCAGAGCTTCTTGCCTCTACATCACAGATACTTCTTAAAAAGAGTGCGCAGAAAGAGTATCCGTCTTTTATTAAGGAGTACCTCAATATTCTTGTTATCGGAGGATACGGACTTCTGGTTTTGTCCATGGTTCTTTCCATTTTCTGCTACGGTGGCCTTGGTTATATGGGTGTTGTGGTTATGGAACCCATGGCATACATCATGGTCATGATCCTGTCACGCATCGTATTTAAGGAGAAGATCACCATCCGCAAGGTGGCGGGTGTTGTGCTGATATTAGCCGGGATCATAGTATTTTACACGTTGGGATAAGATTATGGGTTGACTAATTGGCATAACTGTGGTATTTTAGCAGAGGATATAAGGTAACTGTTGAGAGTGGGCTTGCAAAGAGCCCACTTTCTTTATGTCAAAAAGACAGATATTTCGACATAAAGAAAGTGTAAGATGCGAACTTACGCAATATGTAAATGATGAAGACGCATCCGTGTTCGGCGCGTGCATGTCGCAAGCGACAGGCAATCCCAATCATTTTTCTTAAGAGGTTTTTGCATGAAAAAGAACGAAATTGAGAAGAGGACCGAGGAAATCCTGGTTCCCATCGCTGAAGCCAACGGCGTATCCATCTATGATGTGGAATATGTCAAGGAAGCGGGAGAATGGTACCTCAGGGCTTACATTGATAAGCCGGAGGGTGTGGACATCAATGACTGCGTCAATGTCAATCACGCCTTGTCGGATGCCCTTGATGAAGATGATTTTATTGAGGAAGCCTATACTTTGGAGGTTTCAAGCCCCGGACTTGGCCGCCAGCTCAAGAAGGACAGGCACCTTCAGAATTCTCTTGGCAAGGACGTGGAGCTTAAGCTTTACAAGCCAAGGGACGGAGTTAAGGAGTTCGCCGGTACACTGAAGAGTTTTAACGATTCGGAGGTTACCGTAACTATAAATGACAAAGATGAAACTTTTATAAGAAAAGAGATATCAGTTATTAAGCTTGCTCTGGATTTTTGATCCGGACGGAAATGGAGATTACGATGAGTAAAGAATTAATGGATGCCCTTGAGCTTTTAGAGAAGGAGAAGAACATCAGCAAGGATTCCCTGTTTGATGCTATCGAGAACTCTCTGATCACAGCCTGCAAGAACAACTTCGGCAGGACTGACAACATCAGAGTAGAGATCGACAGAGACAACTGCGACTTCAAGTGTTTTGCAGATAAGGAAGTCGTTGAGACTGCTGATGACGTTATGGATCCCATGATCGAGATCAGCCTGGATGATGCCAGGAAGATCAACAAAAAGGCCAAGGTTGGCGATATGGTAAGCGTATCCCTTAACTCCAAGGAGTTTGGACGTATTGCCACACAGAATGCCAAGAACGTTATCCTGCAGAAGATCCGTGAGGAAGAGCGCGGGGCCATCTATAATGAATACTTTGAGAAGGAGCACGACATCGTTACAGGTGTTGTTCAGAGATTTATCGGTAAGAACATCAGCATCAACCTGGGCCGTGCAGATGCCATCCTCAATGAGAATGAGCAGGTCAAGAGCGAGGTTTACAGACCCACACAGCGTCTTAAAGTATATGTACTTGAGGTTAAGAACGGTTCAAAGGGACCCAGGATCCTTGTTTCCCGTACACATCCCGATCTCGTTAAGAAGCTTTTTGAGCAGGAAGTTGCTGAGATCCAGGACGGAACAGTAGAGATCAAGAGCATCGCAAGGGAGGCGGGAAGCCGTACCAAGATCGCGGTTTATTCCAACAACCCCAATGTTGATGCCGTAGGCGCCTGCGTAGGTGTAAACGGAAACAGAGTAAACCTCATCGTTGATGAGCTCAGCGGCGAGAAGATCGATGTTATCAACTGGGATGAGAACCCCGGTAACCTGATCCAGAATGCTCTTTCACCTGCCAAGATCGTAGCTGTATTTGCAGATCCCGAAGAGAAGAGTGCGAAGGTTGTGGTTCCCGATTACCAGCTCTCACTTGCCATCGGTAAGGAAGGTCAGAACGCAAGACTTGCTGCAAGACTTACAGGATACAAGATTGATATCAAGAGCGAGACTCAGGCTAAGGATGCTCCCGGATTCCGTATTGAGGACTATATGGATGACGAGGATGATGAAGAGTACGAGGGATATGAAGAATACGATACCGAGGGCTCTGAGGATGCAGCCGATGAGGGCTCAGAAGAGTAATTCCCGGTAGATCGGAGTATCTATGCAAAAGAAAATTCCAACCAGAAAATGTGTCGGATGCGGGGAAATGAAAGAGAAGAAGGAACTCATCAGGATCATCAAAACTCCTGAAGGAGAGGTTCTGGTGGATGCCACCGGAAAGGCCAACGGCAGAGGCGCTTACATATGCAACAATTCAGAGTGCTTCAAAAAGGCCGTTAAGAACAAGGGACTTGAGAGAGCTTTGAAATCATCCATTCCCGCCGACGTGCTTGAGCGAATTGAAAAGGAGCTTGGCTGATATATTGGATTCAAATAAAGTTTATTCACTTCTTGGCCTTTGTATGAGGGCCGGGAAGTTAAAGAGCGGAGAGTTCGCCACCATGGAAGCGATCCGCAAAGGAACTGCCAAACTGGTGATAGTAAGCAGCGATGCTTCGGATAACACCACCAAGCAGTTCAATGATAAGTGTAAGTTTTACAAGGTTCCCATAGTTTTCTTTGGAGACAAGGAAAGCTTGGGGCACGCAATAGGTAAGGATGTTCGAACAAGTCTGGCAATAACAGACACGGGGTTGTCTGAGTCACTTCGGAAGAACTTACTGATAGAAGAAGAGGACGGAGGAAATGTGAATGGCAAAAATTAAAATATCCGAACTTGCTTTTGAGCTTGGATGCGAGTCAAAAGAGCTGATAGCTTTTTTGCAGGAGAATGGGATAGAGGCAAAACGCTCCAACAGTTCTATCGAAGAGACAGACGCTGAAGTGGCTAAGAAGCACTTCGGTAAGGCTTCCGGTAAAAAGGAAAAGCCTGCCGGGGGTGAAAGTGCTGCAAAGAAAGCAGAGACAGCCAAGGAGGATAAGACTCCCGAAGTTAAAGTGGCACCTGCTGCAAAAGAGAATGCTGCACCCAAGAAGGAAGAGGCAGCAAAACCCGCTGATGCAAAGGCTCCTGCTAAGAAGCCTGCAGAGGGTGGCGAGCCTATCAAGAAAAAGAAGAAGATCATTGTTGTAAGCAACATGAACAACTCCAATATGAGAGGCGGCAACCAGGGTGGCAATAACGGCGGCTACAATGGTCAGAGAAGAGATAACAGAGACAACAGAAACGGCGGACAGGCTCCGAGAAAGACCTTCGCTCAGTCTCAGAATGTTTATCATCCTATCAAACCTCTTACAGCACCTTCACAGCTTGACAGCTACAATACACCTGTGAATAAGTCTGTAACACCCAAGCCCGCTCCCAAGAAAGAACAGGAACAGCCCGCAGCAGCTCAGGCACAGCCCAAGGCACCTGTTTCAGCAGCACCTGTTGCGGCACCTGCTTCACAGCAGCCTCAGACAGAGAACAGACCTGTAAGGGACAACAGGGATAACAGAGATAACAGGGATAACAGAGACAACAGGGGTAACAGGGACAACAGAGACAACAAAGACAACAGAGGACCCCGTCAGGGCGGCAATAACAATCGTCCCGGAGACAGACCCGGATTCCAGCAGGGCGGAAGGAACGATCGCAATGACAGACCCGGTCAGGGCGGCAACAGATTCCAGGGCAAGAATGACAATAGATTTGGCGGCAAGTTTGACAAGAACGCCGGTCCTGCTCGCGGTGGATTTGACGGTCCTGCAGAGAAGAGCGGTCCCGGTCACAGAGATGAGGACAGACGTCGTCAGGGCCAGGAGAAGGATAAGAGGAACAAGAAGGATCTTGCTTACGAGCAGGAAGAGATGATGCCAAGAAGCAAGAGAGTCGGCAGATTCATCAAGCCCGAAGTCAAGAAGGTGGAGGAACCTGAGGAGCAGATCAAGGTGATCTCCATTCCCGAAAAGGTTTCCATCAAGGAACTGGCTGAAAAGATGAAGATGCAGCCTTCCGTTATCATCAAGAAACTCTTCTTGGCAGGACAGGTTTCAACCGTTAATACAGAGCTTACTTATGAAGAAGCTGAGAATATTGCTATTGAGTATGACATCATCTGCGAGAAGGAAGTTCCCGTTGATATCATCGAAGAACTTCTTAAAGAGGATGAGGATGCACCTGAGACTCTTCAGAAAAGACCTCCCGTTGTCTGCGTAATGGGTCACGTTGACCATGGTAAGACATCACTTCTTGATGCCATCAGAAAGACCAGCGTTACAGACAGAGAGGCAGGCGGTATCACACAGAGAATCGGTGCCTATACAGTATCCATAGGCGGTCAGAAGATCACCTTCCTTGACACACCCGGTCATGAGGCTTTCACAGCAATGCGAATGCGTGGTGCTAATTCCACAGATATTGCAGTCCTTGTTGTAGCTGCCGATGACGGTGTAATGCCTCAGACCATAGAGGCTATCAACCATGCCAAGGCTGCAGGGGTTGAGATGATCGTAGCAGTTAATAAGATCGATAAGCCCAATGCCAACATCGACAGGGTTAAGCAGGAGATGACCGAATACGGTCTTATCGCTACGGATTGGGGCGGAACAACAGAGTTTGTTCCGGTATCTGCCAAGACAGGTGAGGGTATTGATACTCTCCTTGAGACCATTATCCTTACCTCAGACATTCTGGAACTTAAGGCTAATCCCAACAGAGAAGCCAGAGGTCTGGTGCTTGAGGCAAGACTTGATAAGGGCCGTGGTCCTGTTGCCAACGTACTTGTCCAGAAGGGTACACTTCATGTGGGTGACTTTATTTCTGCAGGTGCAAGCTCAGGTAAGGTGAGAGCTATGGTTGACGATAAGGGCAACAAGCTTAAGGAAGCTAAGCCTTCACAGCCTGTTGAGATCCTTGGCCTTTCCGATGTTCCCAATGCCGGTGAGGTATTCCTTGGACACGAGACAGACAAAGAGGCCAAGCAGTATGCAAACACATACCTGCAGCAGCACAAGAAGGATCTTATTGAAGAGACCAAGGCTAAGATGTCCCTTGACGATCTGTACTCCAAGATTGAGGAAGGCAGACTTCAGGAACTCAACATCATCATCAAGGCCGATGTTCAGGGTAGCGTAGAAGCCCTTAAGAGCAGCCTTCTTAAGCTTTCAAATGACGAAGTTGTTGTTAAGATCATTCACGGCGGCGTAGGTGCCATCAATGAGTCTGACGTAACACTTGCGGCAGCATCCAATGCCATCATCATCGGATTTGACGTTCGTCCCGATGCCATGGCCAAGAGTATGGCTGACCACGAGGGTGTTGAGATCAAGCTCTACAAGGTTATCTACCAGGCTATCGAGGAGATTGAGTATGCCATGAAGGGTATGCTTGCTCCCGTATATGAGGAAAGAGTTACAGGACACGCCGAGGTTCGTCAGATCTTTAAGGCGTCCAAGGTTGGTAACATTGCCGGTGCCTTTGTTAAGGACGGTATCATCAAGAAGGAATGCAAGGTTCGTATCACAAGAGACGGCGAGCAGATCTTCGAAGGTGATCTTGCTTCCCTCAAGAGATTCAAGGACGATGTTAAGGAAGTTAAGGAAGGCTACGAGTGTGGTCTTGTATTTGACGGATTCGATTCCATCAATGAGGGCGATATGGTAGAAGCCTACGAGATGGTTGAGGTACCTCGTACCTGAGCTCCTTTCACATGAGGAAAATAAATGAGAAAAAACAGTAACAAAAACAGAAGAATAAATGGCGAAGTTCAGAAGGTTATCTCTGAAGCAATCCGCTACAGCAAGGATCCAAGGATCAGCCCCTTTACATCTGTAATGGATGTAGAGGTCGCTCCGGATCTTAAGACCTGCAAGGTCTGGGTTTCCGTCATGGGTAATGACGAGGACAGAGAGCGTACCGCAGAGGGCCTTAAGAGCGCAGCCGGATATATCCGCAGTACTCTGGCCAAAGAGCTCAACATGAGGTATACCCCCGAGCTCAGATTTATAATGGATGATTCCATAGAGTATGCCATCAATATGTCCAAGAAGATAGATGAAGTAACAGCCAAAGACAACGAAGCAAGGCTTGCAAGAGGCGAGGAACCTTCAGAGGAGACTGACGACACACAACCGGAGGAAAAATGAAGATAGATAATTTCCTTGGCAGTGCAAAGACTATCGGCATATCAGGACACATCAGACCTGACGGTGATTGTATCGGCTCCTGTATGGGCATGTATCTCTACCTTATCAAAAACTATCCCGACATCAGGGTTGATGTATTTTTGGAGAAGATACCTCCCGAGTTCCTGTTCATCAAGGATACAGACAAGGTCAGGTCCGATTTTGCAAGCGATATCGACAGCTACGATCTGTTTATCGTATGTGACTGCGGAAAAGAGCGGATCGGCGATGCCGAAAAGTTTTTTGACTCTGCAAAAAAGACATTGAATATAGATCATCATATAAGCAATCCCGGAACAGGTGATGACCTCTACATCGTTCCGACAGCAAGCTCGGCATGTGAGCTGGTTTATGATGTGATCGACCATGACAGGATGGATGTGGAGATCGCAAAAGCCCTTTATATGGGTATTGTGACCGACACGGGTGTATTCAAATACAACAATACTTCACCCAGGACCCTGCAGGTGGTTTCAGAGCTGATCTCTTACGGCTTTGATTTTGGAAGCCTTATAGATCATGTTTTTTATGAAAAGACCTATCTACAGAACCAGATTCTTGGAAGAGCCCTCCTTGAGAGCATTCGTATCATGGACGGCAGATGTATCTTTTCATCTATATCCAAGGATACTATGGAGTTTTACGGTGCTGACAGCAACGATCTGGACGGCATTGTGAATCAGCTTCTTTTGACCATAGGAGTTGACTGTGCGATATTCATGTATGAAATTGCTCCTCTTGAGTACAAGGTCAGCCTTAGAAGCAACGGAGCAGTAAACGTATCGGAGGTTGCTTCCATGTTCGGAGGCGGCGGCCACGTTCGCGCAGCCGGATGTACTGTCAACGGCACCGTACACGATGTAATAAACAATCTTACCAAGTATATCCATAAGCAGCTTTCCTGAAGGAGCTGCTTATATTTTTAGAGGACACTGATGCCAAACAACTACAACGGACTTATAAATATATATAAGGAGCCCGGTTTTACCTCCAATGATGTGGTGGCTAAAATGCGCGGCATCCTTCACCAGAAGAAGATTGGGCACACGGGGACTCTGGATCCTGATGCTGTGGGAGTTCTTGTGGTGTGCCTCGGAACCGGAACCAAGCTGGTTGAGATGCTCACAGACCACGACAAGGAGTATATTGCTGTGGTAAAGCTTGGTGTAGTCACAGATACTCAGGATATGTCCGGACAGATACTGGAAACATCTGAGGTTAACGTAACAAGGGAGGATCTTCGAAAAGCCGCCAGGGCATTTGTGGGTGACTACGATCAGATCCCGCCTATGTATTCGGCCATCAAGCAGAACGGCAAAAAGCTCTACGAACTTGCAAGACAGGGCATAGAAGTGGAGCGTAAGCCAAGGAAGATCCATATCGATGCAATTACGATTCTTGACGATTCCTTGCTGGAGTCGGAGCATCTTTTTACCATGGAGGTGAAATGCTCGAAGGGCACCTATATCAGGACTCTCTGCCATGACATTGGGGAGAGGCTTGGCTGCGGAGCTGCGATGCAGCATCTGACAAGAACCAGAGTGGGCGCCTTTTCACTGGATAGTGCCATTACCCTGTCACAGCTGGAATCCATGAGGGACGAGGGGACCCTCAAGGAGGCCATAAAGTCTCCGGAGTATATTTTCAAGGACCTTGACGCCATTCATGTGAAGGACTGCGCAAGAAAGCTTTTGGAAAACGGCAACAGCTTCAGAAAGGACAATGTCCTTAATGAGGACCCTTCGGGCGTCAACGACACCGAATACGAAGAAGAGATGTTCAGGGATGGGAATTCCTTCAGGGTTTATTCCGAGGATGATACCTTCTTTGGCATTTACACCTACAGTGAAAGAACAAGACTCTTTAACGTGGACAGGTTCTTTTACGAAAACAACTAGAGTCAGGACGGGTATTTAATGCAGATAATATCAGGAACGACCGAATTTCATATAGAGGGAAAGAGTGCGGTGGCCATCGGCAAGTTTGATGGAATACACCTCGGTCACAGAAAGCTTCTTAACTATATCATCGAGCAGAAGAAGGATGACCTTAAGGCGGTGGTTTTTACCTTTGACCCTTCTCCCGAGGAGTTCTTTACCGGCCGCAGCGTTAGACAGCTCTTTACCCGGGATGAGAAAAGAAGCGCCTTTGAGAAGATGGGGATCGATGTACTTATTGAATTTCCTCTTACAGAGGTAACGGCCGCCACAGAGCCGGAGGACTTTGTAAGAAGAATCCTTGTGCATCAGTTAAACGCCGTCTATATCGCGGCGGGTACTGATGTTTCTTTTGGAAACAGGGGGAGAGGCGATAGGCATCTTCTTAAGAGCATGGCAAAAGAGATGGGCTATGAGCTGGAGCTTATCGACAAGGTCAGGCTTGACGGCGAGGAGATTTCTTCAACGAGGGTAAGGAATGAGATATCTGACGGCAATATGCCCATGGCAAAGAGACTGCTTGGCGCCGGATACAGCATCAGCGGAATTGTGGAGCACGGAAGACATCTGGGTCATACCATAGGAGTTCCCACGATAAACATCCTGCCTCCGGATAACAAGCTCCTACCGCCCTACGGAGTGTACAGCAGCAACGTATTCCTGGACGGTGCCGTATATAAGGGAATGACCAATATCGGCAGGAAACCCACCATTTCCGATAGGGAGAGGGTTGGGGTCGAGACTTATATTTACGATTTCGATGCGGATGTTTACGGAAGATTCATGGAGGTTGAACTGGTTGAGTTCCTGCGGCCCGAGATGAAGTTCGACAGCATTGAAGATCTCAAAAAGCAGATCGAGAGCGACCTTAAGAGGGATGCAAACTAAGGACTACCGGGAGGATATATGAAAAATTGGTTTAAGGAAAACGGGATCTATTATCTTTTGGTTTTGATAAGCGCCATTGTATTTTTCTTTCCGTTCTTTGCAAAGGGGTTCGTGGCAGGAACGGAGATCGGATTTCATTACACCAGGATCTCTACTCTGGCAGAAAGCCTTAAGCTGGGGATCTTCCCGGCCAAGTTAAGACCCATGCATATGAAGCTTTATGGCTACGGCGTGGGATTCTTTTATCCGGATTTCTTTATTTATATTCCGGCAGCGCTGGTGGCACTGGGACTTGACTATGAGATCACGGTTAAGTCGTATCTTCTGGTTTCCATCCTTGTGGGAGCTTTTGCTACATACAAATGCTTTGTTAAGCTTGCAGGGAACAAAGCCATAGCTTTGTTTGGGGAGATACTTCACATCTGTGCACTTATAAACGATGACAATCTTTTCGGAGGACACGGAATTCCCCATCTGTTTGCATATATGGCTATTCCACTGGCTCTTTGCGGGCTTTTGGAGATCCTTGAGGAGGATAGCAAAAAGGGCTATATCAAGTATGCGGTGGGCCTGGTAAGCGTGGTGCTTTCCCATCATCTGATCTTTCTTACAATGCTTCTTGTCATGATAGTTATAGTGCTGGTGCATGGCAGACAGATAATTAAAAAGCCGTCTGTCTTCGGAAAGCTTATGGGTGTAAGCTTTGGGGGACTGATATTCACTACGGCTTATTGGCTTCCGGCTCTGGAGCAGGCGCTGAAGATCAAGCTTATAGCCCTTTACGACAATGCATATTCCCTCTCAGAGCACATACTGACTTTAAAAGACCTGGTAACGGTTCACATTGGACTTCCCCTTTCGCTCTTATCCGGAGCGGCATTCGCAGCCTTTTTTGTCCTGCTTATCAGGAACAGAAGAGTAGAAACTGATGTCCTTTGTCTTTTTATCGTGAATCTTATACTGTTGTTCCTTAGCTGCTCAAGAGCCTTCTGGACCAGCAGCATAGGACAGGCACTGAACTTTTTCCAGTATACACAGCGCTTTGTCTTTGTATTTACGGTTACCCTTGTCATGTTTACAGTTGTGATCCTGAGGGAGATTTTCGCTTGCTTTGATGTTTCTTTTATCAGGGAAAAGAAATATTATCCTGCCGCTGTTGCAGTGTTTATGCTGCTGGTGATCATCTTTGCAAGAAACTTCTCAAGACCGGGATTTTACAGACTCCCTGAGCTTTCAACCATAGAGCTTTCACCTGAGATGTATGCCAAGGACTACGAAGTATCCATGGGTGAATGGCTTCCTGTGGAGTGCGAACCAAGCGAGTGTAAAGAACCGACTTTGTCCAAGGCGGATGATAAGACAACAGCCGAGGGCTTTAAGTCGGAGGGGGCCGTTTATTACGATGTGTGGGTACTGCTGGATAAAAAATATTATGACGTCCCCTACGTTTATTATTATGGCTACAGTGCATATCTGATGGATGACAATGGAAATCTTGTCAAAGAACTGGATGTGGGCGAGGCTTTTGATGACAACGGATATGTGAGAGTATTTATGCCGGATGGCGGAAGCGGAGTAGGACATATTCTGGTTACCTACAGAAAGACTATGGTGCAGAAGATCTCTTATGTTATCAGCGCCGTTGCCACTCTTGCCATTTTTGCCCTCTTTGCTTTTACAGCATTTAAAAAAGGAAAAACAAAATGAAGGTGTGGGGATATCTGAGGATCCTGGCAGCCGGGATCATTATGGGATTTCTTTTGCTGACAATTGTATATATGCTTCCTGTTGCTCCCATGAAGGCGAATCTTTCAAAAGATCTGGAAACAATAGAAAGGGAAGGCTCGTATCCCAACCTTATAGAGGGAGTCAAAAGTACTCAGCTTGACAATTTCACAGATACGGTGATGCTTTCTCTTGCTGTGTATGACGGTGATGAACCTGCGAATGTAAAAGCTGCTTCTGGAAATCACTATGATGATAAAAATGTAGCAGATATAGCAGAACTTAAAGAATATCTGAGAAACGGTAAAAGAAGTGAGACGGTAAGTTATGCCTGGTATTGGCACGGATATCTGATCTTTATCAAGCCTCTTCTTATGTTTATGGGAGTCAATGGGATCAGAATAACCGGCATGATAGCTTCTTTTATCCTGATCCTTGTGATAGTAACGGCGCTTATAAAGAAGGGGCAAAGGGAATTTATTGTGCCTTATCTTATGGCAGCAGCCGTGATCAATCCGCTGGTGGTGTCCATGAGTATGCAGTATGGAACTGCATGGTACACGATGTTGCTGTTTCTTTTGGTTCTGATACTTAACAAGAGCAGTGATCCGGGTAAGCTTTCCACGGCATTCTTTGCGGCTGGTATGGCTGTGGAATATTTTGATCTTCTGACTTATCCGCTTGTTGTTTACGGTATTCCCGCTACATATATGGTCTATTCCATGAATAAGGAAAAGGGATGGATCGGTTGTGCAAAAGAGATGATCACAAAAGGGATAGCTTTTCTGATGGGCTATACACTTATGCTCCTGGCAAAGCTGGCCATCATTATCGCATTTGTTGACAAAAGCGTGATAGAAGATGCAAAAAGCCATATCATCCTAAGGCTTTCCGGGGAGGGAATGGATACCGACATTAAAAGAACCGATGCCATTATGAGAAATATCACAGTTCTGAATAACGGCTACTTCTATATGGTTGCGGCAGTCGCGGTGATAGCTGTTATCACAGTTGCCGCCCTGGCTGTAAAAAAGAGCGGGAAAAGAGGTATAAACCCGGCGGTGTTTATTCCGTACATGATGATCGCTCTTATTCCCTTTGCATGGTATTTTGTTTTGGCTAATCATTCCCATATTCACTATTTCTTTACCCACAGGAATCTGGCAGTTACGGCTTGTGCCCTGGGAGCGGGCGTTCTGGATGTTTTTGGTGCTAAGGGGCGTAAAGCGTAGATGAGGGCAAAACTCTTTACATATATAAGGGTTTGTGATAATATTAGTTGGTTGCTGTCGCAAGTGACAGTGGCGGAAACAGAAACGACCTTTACTAACGGTCATGGACACTCCAACCGGACCTTGGTAACAGGCGCATTTCAGGATTAAAGATCTATAAGGAGAAAGAAATGATCACAAAAGAGAAGAAAACAGAAGTTATCAACAAGTTTGCCAGAAAGGCCGGCGACACAGGTTCACCTGAGGTTCAGGTAGCAATCCTTACCGAGAGGATTCAGGAGCTCAATGCTCACCTTCAGAAGAACCCCAAGGATCACCACTCAAGAAGAGGCCTTCTTAAGATGGTAGGTCAGAGACGTAGCCTTCTTGGTTACCTCAAGAAGAAGGACATCGAGGCTTATCGTAAGCTCATCGCTGACCTTGGTCTTAGAAAGTAATTTCTGCGAATGCAAAGGCGGGATATGGCTGGCCCATAGCGGTCAGCTTGTTCCGTCTTTTATGTGTTTATGAGAAAACAGCGTTTTATGCGCTTTTCTAATAGGTGAAAACATGTTTAACCTGCACACGCACCTGAAGTACATGGATTCCGTAAAACTCACGGAGATTGTAGATGATGGACTGCGGATGAGCAGGAGAAGGAGAAAAAATGGTAAAAACTTATTCAATGGAACTGGCCGGACGTACTCTCAAGATTGAGATCGGCAAGGTAGGAAAACAGGCAAACGGCTGCGCGTTCATGCAGTATGGCGACACAACCGTACTTTGCACAGCTACAGCTTCAGCTAAGCCCAGAGACGGAATTGATTTCTTCCCGCTTTCAGTTGAGTACAGCGAGAAGTTTTACGCAGCAGGCAAATTCCCCGGCGGATACAACAAGAGAGAGGGTAAGCCTTCTGAGAACGCTATCCTCACCAGCCGTGTTATCGATCGTCCTATGAGACCTCTTTTCCCTAAGGATTATCGTAACGATGTAACAATCGAGACTATGGTAATGGCAGTAGATCCCCAGTGCAGACCTGAGCTTGTAGCTATGCTCGGTGCATCTGTATCTGTATCTATTTCAGATATCCCCTTCGATGGTCCCTGTGCTATGACACAGATCGGAATGATCGACGGAGAGCTTATCGTTAACCCTACTCAGGAACAGTGGAATGCAGGTGACCTCAAGCTTACAGTAGCATCTGTAGGTCAGAAGGTTATCATGATCGAGGCAGGCGCCAATGAAGTTCCTGAAGAGAAGATGGAGGAAGCTATCTACAAGGCACACGAAGTTAACCTTCAGCTTATCGAGTTCTTCAAGGGCATCGTTGCTGAGGTTGGTAAGCCCAAGCATGAGTACACAAGCTGTGCAGTTCCCGAGGAACTTTTTGCTGCGATCAAAGAGATCGTTCCCCCTGAGGAGATGGAGACAGCCGTATTCACAGATGACAAGCAGACAAGAGAAGGAAATATAGCTAAGATCACAGACAGACTCACAGAGAAGTTTGCCGATAATGAGGAATGGCTTGCTATTCTTGGCGAGGCTATTTACCAGTATGAGAAGAAGACCGTTCGTAAGATGATCCTTAAGGATCACAAGAGACCTGACGGAAGACAGATCAAGGAGATCAGACCTCTTTCAGCTGAGGTCGATCTTATCCCCAGAGTACACGGAAGTGCTATGTTCACCCGTGGACAGACACAGATCTGTGACGTTGTGACTCTTGCACCTCTTTCAGAGGCTCAGAAGGTTGAAGGTCTTGATCCTTTTGCTTCTGACAAGAGATATGTTCACCAGTATAACTTCCCTGCTTACTCAGTAGGTGAGACCAAGGTTTCAAGAGGACCCGGACGTAGAGAGATCGGACACGGAGCTCTTGCAGAGAGAGCACTTCTTCCCGTTCTTCCCAGCGTTGAGGAGTTCCCCTATGCAATTCGTGCCGTTTCCGAGACCTTTGAGTCAAACGGATCAACATCAATGGCTTCAACCTGCGCATCCTGCATGTCTCTTATGGCTGCCGGTGTTCCCATCAAGAAGATGGTTGCAGGTATTTCCTGCGGTCTTGTAACCGGTGATACAGACGATGATTTCGTAGTACTTACAGATATCCAGGGTCTTGAAGACTTCTTCGGAGATATGGACTTCAAGGTAACAGGAACCAAAGACGGTATCACAGCTATCCAGATGGATATCAAGATCCATGGTCTTACAAAAGAGATCGTTGAGACAGCTATCGCACAGTGCCGTGAGGCAAGATTCTTCATCATGGACGAGTGCATGAGCAAAGCTATCGCAGAGCCTCGTAAGGAAGTATCCAAGTATGCTCCCAAGATCGTATCTATCCAGATCGATCCTGAGAAGATCGGTGATGTTGTTGGCCAGAGAGGAAAGACCATCAACGAGATCATTGCAAGAACCGGCGTTAAGATCGATATCACTGATGACGGTAAGGTTTCTGTTTGCGGCGAGGATCAGGAGATGATCAACAAGGCTGTAGATATGGTTAAGACCATCGTTACAGATTTTGAGAAAGGTCAGGTCTTCACAGGTAAGGTTGTGAGCATCAAGGAGTTCGGCGCATTCGTTGAGTTTGCTCCCGGCAAGGAGGGAATGGTACACATCAGCAAGATCTCCAAGGAGAGGATCGACCATGTTGAGGATGTACTCACTCTTGGCGATACTGTTAAGGTTGTATGCCTTGGCAAGGACAAGATGGGCAGGATCAGCTTCTCCATCAAGGACTGCGCTCAAGGCTGATGACCTGACGATCGTTCTTAGGAGTCTGGTCGGAAGCTTGTTCTGGCGAGCAAAGCGAGAGCAGAACTTCATATTTCTTGTTGATTTAATACGGGCTGTGGAATAATATGTTTACCTTCTTGGGACGCTCTCGCTCCTTTCGCCTGGCAGCGGTACTAAGCACCTGAACTACAGGTGCCAAGTACCGGCCGTCTCAAAGGCCCTGCGAGAGGCAAACATATTTATTCGCAGCCCTTGTTTTTGATAAAAAGTGAAATACACAGAGGACACAACACAATGGTTAACAGTAAGCATTAAGTTCTGAATTGCAACAGGAAACAAACAGTATGCGATTCAGAAAGGATTAGACAGAAATGGGAAATACAAAAGAAACAATAGCAGAAATTAACAAGAGGCGCACCTTTGCCATCATCTCTCACCCGGATGCAGGTAAGACTACCCTTACAGAGAAATTTCTTTTGTACGGAGGAGCTATTAACATGGCCGGTTCCGTAAAGGGTAAGGCAACTGCAAGACATGCGGTTTCCGACTGGATGGAGATCGAGAAACAGAGAGGTATTTCGGTTACATCATCTGTTCTGCAGTTTAACTATGAGGGATGCTGCATCAACATTCTGGATACTCCCGGACACCAGGATTTCTCGGAGGACACCTACAGAACGCTTATGGCTGCGGATTCGGCGGTCATGGTCATCGATGCCAGTAAGGGTGTTGAAGCCCAGACCAGAAAGCTGTTCAAGGTCTGTGCAATGAGCCATATTCCGATATTTACCTTTATCAACAAGCTGGACAGGGATGCCATGGACACCTTCGATCTTCTCGATGATATCGAGAATAATCTCGGCATTGCTACATGCCCCATGAACTGGCCTATAGGTTCCGGTAAGAATTTCAAGGGGATCTATGACAGAAGGGAAGGGCATATTGTTACTTTCTCCGAGACTCAGAAGGGAACCAAGGAGGGAAAAGAGACATTTATAGGCCTGGACGATAAGGCAACGATTGACGCTGAAATAGGACAGGATGCATATGATAAGCTCATCGGTGAGATCGAACTTCTTGACGGAGCAGGTGCTGAGTATGATCTTGAGAAGGTAAGGGCAGGAGAGCTTACTCCTGTATTCTTTGGATCGGCTCTGCAGAACTTCGGAGTAGAGCTGTTCCTCCACCACTTCCTTAAGATGGCTACACCTCCCACAGGAAGGATTTCTTCTGACGGAACAAGGATCGATCCTCTTGAGAACGATTTTACCGCATTTGTATTCAAGATTCAGGCAAATATGAACAAGGCCCACAGAGACAGGGTTGCATTCATGAGGATCTGTTCGGGAAGATATGATGCGGATAAGGAAGTAAAGCACGTTCAGAGCGGTAAGGTGATGAGACTTTCACAGCCTCAGCAGCTTATGGCCGATGAGCGTAAGATCTTAAGCGAAGCTTATGCGGGTGATATCATGGGCGTATTCGATCCCGGAATCTTCTCCATCGGAGATACCGTTTGCATGCCCAAGGACAACGTGGTTTACGAGGGCATTCCTACTTTCGCTCCCGAGCATTTTGCCAGAGTAAGGCAGGTTGATACCATGAAGCGTAAACAGTTCGTAAAGGGTATCACTCAGATTGCTCAGGAAGGTGCCATTCAGATCTTTCAGGAGTACAACACAGGCCTTGAAGAGATCATTGTAGGCGTAGTTGGTGTCTTGCAGTTTGATGTTCTTAAGTTTAGACTTGAAAGTGAGTATAATGTAGATATCATCCTTGAAAGCCTGCCCTATGAGTACATCAGGTGGGTTGATAACGAGGAGGTGGATATGTCTTCACTGGTGGGAACATCAGACATGAAGAAGATCAAGGATATGCACGATCGGCCACTGCTTCTTTTCATAAACGAATGGAGCGTTGGTATGACCATGGAGAGAAATAAAGGACTGGTTCTTTCGGAGTTTAAAAAGAACTGATCTTTTAGGGGGACCTTTGCCGGGGGAGAAAAAGGATTTTTACATGGGAAAAAAGATTTGGAGAAAGATCATCGATGGGGCTTTTGGAGTTCTTGTGACGGTAATATTGGCTGTCTCTATGTCCGGGTGCGGGTATTCCGGAGTTGATGATTACCTGGAAGCGCTGGGGATACTTGACCCGGAGGACTATCCGGAGAATTCCGTTTATTCCACGGAGGAACTGAGTCTGGAACCGGCCTTCATTATTTCCGATGATGCTTCAGCTATCTATAATACCAAGGAACTGGAAACGGTGGAGGATGTAACCTCTGACTATTCTGTTGAGGGACTGTCCATTGAGACCGTCGAGGAGACGGGAGCAAACAAGGAAGACACCCAAAAAAGAGAAGAAGTAGGTATAACCACCGAGAACATTGAAAATATCAAGAAGCAGCAGGAGGGTCTCTATGCTTACGAGAGGCTGACCGCTTCAGGTAAGAATCTCTATGCGGAGATCCTTCAGATCCTTGAAAGCGAAGGTAAGGATGTTGTGGTATCAACCACCAGCGATGAGGCTATTGAGCAGGTGTTTGACTATGTGCTTATGGACCATCCCGAGATTTTCTATGTTGACGGTTACAGTTACACTAACTATACCCTTGGTGACACCATAACAAAGATAACCTTTTCGGGAAACTATCTGTACGACCTTGATGAAGTAAAGCGCAGGCAGACCGGGATCAATGATTATGTTAATAAATGTCTTGCGGGAGCACCTTCTTCCGAAGACGATTATTATGCCATAAAGTATGTGTATGAGTACATTATCGACAGTACGGAATATGACCTTAATGCTCCCGACAATCAGAATATATGCTCGGTATTCTTAAATGGCAGAAGTGTCTGTAACGGATATGCCAAGGCAGCTCAGTATATTTTGAATAAGCTGGGGATCGAGTGTACGCTGGTTACAGGTACGGTGGACACCAACAATTCAAGAGGAGTCCGCCATGCGTGGAACCTTGTTCAGTGCAACAATGCTTTTTACTACATGGATGTTACCTGGGGAGATTCCTCTTTCCAGACCGCATCCGGTGAGACTGCGGATGCTTCCAAGCTTCCCAGGATCAATTATGCTTATCTGAACGTTACCAGCTCAGACATAGCTGTCAACCACAAGGTGTCCAATCTGATATCCATGCCTGAGTGCAACAGCATCGCAGATAATTACTATGTCAGAGAGGGTGAGTATTTCACTTCGGCGGAGCTTTCTTTGGTGGCAGACCTTTTTAACCGCAGGTACAATGACGGTAGCGACAACGTTACCATCAAGTGTTCTACGCCCCAGATCTATGACAGCCTGTTTGAGGAACTGATAACCGGAAGAAAGGTATTTGACTATATCCAGGGGGAAGATAAGTCCCAGGTTTCCTATACCACATTCGAAGAGTACGGAACTATCATATTCTGGCTTTAAAAGAACCGGATGAGTGCAAGCGCTCGCCCGGCTTGCCTGTTTGTGGTATACTAGTGTAGATATAGTTTTAAGAGTTAAAATGAGGTGCTTATATTATGGGAAAAGAAGTTAAAGATGTTGGAACAGTAAAGATCGCCGATGACGTTGTAGCAAGGATCGCTGCGCTGGCTGCTTTGGAGGTGGACGGAGTTTCCGCTATGGCAGGCAACTACACCAGCGACAATCTTGAAAAGGTAAGCCGCAACAATTTAAAGAAGGGCGCCAAGGTTACACTTGGAGACAACGAAGTTAAGGTTGATCTGGCTCTTATGATGGCTTACGGATTCAATATCCCCGCTACCTGCCAGCAGGCTCAGACCAGAGTTAAATCCACGATCGAGAGCATGACAGGACTTTCGGTTACCGATGTCAACGTAAGGATTGCCGGTATCACAATGCCAAAGGCATAAAGGAACAGAGAATATATGATGAACAGATCAGAACTTAGAGAGCAGGTTTTTGAGCTGCTCTTTCGTGTTGAATTCAACTCAATGGAAGAAATGTCAGAGCAGGCAGAGCTTTTTACCTCTGAAGAAGACAAGGAGCTGTCTGCGAAGGATGCAGAATATATCAAGACCAAATATGAGGCTATTGCGTCCAAACTCCCGGAGATTGATGAGTACATCAACAAGGAGACCACAGGGTGGGACACCGGCAGAATGGCCAAGGTGGATCTTACCATCATCAGACTTGCATTATATGAGATCAAATATGATGAAACGGTTCCCACAGGAGTAGCCATCAATGAGGCAGTGGAGCTGGCTAAGAAGTACGGACAGGATGGTTCCCCTGCATTTGTAAACGGAGTGTTAGCTAAATTTGCGAAGTGAATATACAGTCACACAGGTTAATGCATACATCAGAAACATGTTCACTCAGGACTTCCTTCTTAAGTCACTTACAGTCAAGGGAGAAGTGAGTAACTGTAAGTACCATTCCTCCGGGCATATTTACTTTACCCTGAAGGACTCCGGTGGAGCCATAGCCTGTGTTATGTTTCGCTCAGACAGAGAGCGGGGCGGCCTTAAATTTCAGATGAAGGAAGGCCAGCAGGTTAAGATCACCGGCACTATAGACGTATATGAAAGAGACGGCAAGTATCAGCTCTATGCCAAAAAGATAGAGCAGGACGGCGAGGGAGCACTTTTTGAGAAGTTTGAGCAGCTCAAGAAGAAACTCTCCGATGCGGGGATGTTTTCGGAGTTCTACAAACAGCCAATACCGTCTTATATAAAAACTCTCGGCGTAGTTACGGCTCCAACGGGAGCTGCGGTTCGTGACATTATCAATGTTGCCACCAGGAGAAATCCACATATTCAGATTATTCTTTATCCTGCCATCGTTCAGGGTGATCAGGCCGCTGAGAGCATTGTCAGGGGGATTGAAACCCTGGCTCACACTAAGGCTGATGTCATTATAGTGGGACGTGGCGGAGGATCTATAGAGGACTTATGGGCGTTTAACGAAGAGATCGTGGCGCAGGCCATCTTCGATTGCCCGGTTCCCATTATTTCAGCAGTAGGACATGAAACAGACACTACAATTGCGGACTTTGTTGCGGACAAGAGGGCAGCGACCCCCTCACAGGCAGCTGAGTTTGCGGTTTTTGAATTTAGCAGATTCCTTCAGGATCTGCAGGATTATTCAGGAACATTAAGGGCCGGTATCGACCGTAACATTGCCAGGTACAAACTGGAGGAAAAGAGATATACACAGAGCCTGAGGCACCTAAGCCCCATGGGCAGGATAAGAGACAGGCTTCTAAGGACAGACCAGTACAGGGAGCTTCTGCAGAATCTTATGGACAGAAAGGTATCCCAAGGTAGGCACAGGCTTGATATATCCATCGAGAAGCTAAAGGGCCTGTCACCTCTGGACAGACTGAAGGCCGGATATTCTTACGTTTCGGATGCTAAAGGGCGGAACATCAGAAGTATCGAAGGCGTCAGTAATGGCGATGAACTTACGGTTTTTGTCAGTGACGGACAGATCAGGGCAAGAGTAACAGTCACCACGGCTACAGATTTTTCAGACCCGGAGGACTAAAATGGCAGAGAAAAAAGCGGCTGTGAAGGCCGAGAAGAATATGACTATAGAAGAGGCTTTCAAGGAGATTGAGAACAAGATCGCATCTCTCGAGGACGAGAACATCTCCCTTGAGGATTCCTTCAAAGAGTATCAGGAGGGCATGAAACTGGTTAAGTTCTGCCACGATGCTATCAGCGAGGTTGAGAAGAAGGTTCAGAAGATTTCCGATGACGGCAGCCTGGAGGATTTTGATTAAATGGGAAAAGACACATTTGAGGAGGAACTCTTGGAAAGAGCTTCCCGTGCTGAAGATATCCTTAAAAGGTATATGCCTGCAAAAGAGGGCTACGCCGCAACCGTGATAGAGGCTATGAATTACAGCCTTCTTGCGGGAGGCAAGAGACTTCGCCCTGTTATGATGCTGGAGTCCTATAAACTCTTTGCCGGAGCGGATGCAGATGAAAGCGTTGTTGCTCCCTTTGCCGCAGCTATGGAGATGGTCCACACCTATTCACTGGTTCACGACGATCTTCCCGCCATGGACAATGACGAGTACAGAAGAGGCAGAAAGACAACCCATGCCGTTTACGGTGCCGGAATGGCTACGCTGGCAGGAGACGGGCTTTTGAATCTGGCCTTTGAAACCGCTATTTTGGGTGCTTCAGGTGGAAAAGAACTCACAGGCTTCGACGGGGACACCGCTAACCGCTATATCGCGGCACTTAAGGTGTTTGCGGGCAAGGCCGGAATCTACGGTATGATAGGCGGTCAGTGCGCCGATATCATGGCAGAGAACAACAGCGAAAGCGACAACGAGAAGATGAAGGATATCCTTCATTACATAGACGAGAACAAGACAGGTGCTCTTATCGAAGCAAGCCTTATGGTGGGAGCGATCCTTGGGGGAGCCACAAAGGCTCAGGTTGACCTGATGGAGAAGGCAGGCAGCTGTGTTGGCATAGCCTTCCAGATTCAGGATGACATTCTGGATATCGTCAGTACCAGTGAGGAGCTTGGAAAGCCTGTTGGATCCGATGAAAAAAACAACAAGACAACCTATGTAAGTCTTTATGGAATGGAACAGTCAAAGAGCAGGGTAAAAGAACTCTCGAAGGAAGCGGAGGATATTCTTGCCGGCCTTGGATTTGAAGATTCTTTCCTGGAGGGACTGTTTGAATACCTGATCTACAGGAAAAAGTAAACGGAAGGAAACAGATATGCTTCTGGATCAGATAAATGAGACCGGTGATATAAAGAATATACCTCAGAATCAGTATCCTGAGCTCGCCCAGGAGATCAGAGAATTTCTTATAGATAAGATCTCTGTGACCGGAGGCCACCTTGCCTCCAATCTTGGCGCAGTGGAGCTGACCATGGCTCTGCATCTTGCCCTGGATCTTCCAAAGGACAAGATCATCTGGGACGTGGGGCATCAGGCATACACCCATAAACTTTTAACCGGAAGAAAAGATAAGTTTGATACCTTAAGGCAGTATGGCGGAATGAGCGGCTTTCCCAAAAGAAGCGAGTCCGATACGGATGTTTTTGACACCGGACACAGCTCCACATCCATATCTGCCGGCCTTGGCATGGTTAAAGCAAGAGATCTTAAGGGAGAGGACTACGCTGTGGTTTCCGTTATAGGCGACGGTTCCCTTACCGGAGGCCTTGCCTATGAAGCCATGAACAACGCCTCCAAGCTTGAGACAAACTTCATAATCATTCTTAATGACAACGAGATGTCCATCTCCGAGAGCGTTGGAGGAATGGGCAAGTATCTTAACAATATGCGTACCGCTCAGGGATACCTTAACCTCAAAGAGGATGTGTACGCTCAGCTCAAGACCAACAACAAAGTTGTGGACAGTATCAGAAGAGCCAAGAACAGTTTCAAACAGCTCTTTGTGCCGGGCATGGTTTTTGAGAATCTGGGGATCACCTATCTCGGACCGGTTGACGGACATGATACAGCAGGTCTTGTGAAGATCATCAAGGAAGCCCGCAAGGTAAAAAAAGCTGTGATGATCCATATAAAGACTACCAAGGGAAAAGGATATGAACCTGCGGAGAGGCATCCCGCGAGGTTCCACGGCACCGAGCCCTTCCTTGTAGAGAACGGTCTTCCCAGGAATCCAAGATCTACGGCTAATTATCAGGATATCTTTTCCACGGTTATGTGTAAGCTCGGGGAGAGAGATGACAAGGTTGTGGCCATCACCGCTGCCATGGCGGACGGTACCGGCCTTAAGAGATTCAGGAATATTTATCCCGACAGATTTGTGGATGCGGGTATTGCAGAGGAGCACGCCGTAACCTATGCAGCAGGTCTGGCTCTTGGCGGCTTTAAGCCTGTGTTCGCCGTGTATTCCTCATTCCTTCAAAGGGCCTACGACCAGATCCTGGAGGATGTATGTCTGCAGAATCTCCCGGTTATTTTTGCGGTTGACAGAGCGGGACTTGTGGGAAGCGACGGAGAGACCCATCAGGGAATATTTGATCTTTCCTATCTGTCCTCCATGCCCAACATGCATGTACTGGCTCCCAAGAACAAGTGGGAACTTTCGGATATGATGAAATTTGCCATAAGGCTTGGGGCACCTATAGCGATCAGGTACCCAAGGGGCAATGCCTACGACGGCCTTCAGGAATTCAGGGCGCCCATTGAGATGGGCAAGTGCGAGCCGATCTACCAGGAGAAGGATATCTGCCTTCTGGCTGTGGGCTCAATGGTGAGGATCGCCGAGGATGTCCGCAGGATCCTGAAGGAGAGAGGGCTTCATGTAAGTCTGGTCAATGCCAGGTTCGTAAAGCCCATAGACACTGATTATCTAAAAGCTGCTGCAGGAAACCACAAGCTCTTTGTAACCATGGAGGAGAATGTGGCAACAGGCGGCTATGGTGAGAAGGTCAGAGAATACGTTCAGGACAACAGGCTTGACGTTAACATTCTCTCCATTGCGATCCCGGATCAGTTTGTGACCCACGGAAGCGTGGACAAGCTCAGAAAAGAGCTGGCGATTGATGCGGAGTCTGTGGCAGAGCGGATACTTAAGGAAGTGCAAAGGTAAAGATATTTATGGCAAAGGATAAGGAACGACTTGACGTTCTTTTGGTAAACAGGGGACTGGCTCCCTCCAGGGAGAAGGCCAAGACCCTTATAATGGCAGGTGAAGTCTTTGTAAACGGCCAGCGTGAGGATAAGCCCGGTACAACCTTCGAGGAGTCTAAGATAACTTCTCTTCAGGTAAAGGGAGATACTCTCCCCTATGTCAGCAGAGGCGGCCTTAAACTGGAAAAGGCAGTTAACAATTTCGGCTTTTCCCTTCAGGGCAAGGTCTGCATGGATATAGGCGCTTCCACAGGGGGCTTTACGGACTGCATGCTGCAGAACGGTGCAGCCAAGGTCTACTCGGTGGATGTGGGCCACGGACAGCTGGACTGGAAGCTTAGAAGTGACGACAGAGTGGTCTGCATGGAAAAGACCAACTTCAGATATATGGTCAGGGAAGACATACAGGATGATCTGGATTTTGCGTCCTGTGATGTTTCTTTTATCTCACTTACCAAGATCCTCCTTCCCGCAAGGAAACTCCTTAAGGACGGAGGCGAGATGGTGTGCCTTATTAAACCTCAGTTTGAAGCAGGTAAAGACAAGGTTGGGAAAAAAGGCGTCGTAAGAGATGCGAAGGTTCACAGCGAAGTGGTGCACAGGATATTTGATTTCATGGGCATCGCGGGCTTTGAGGTTTTGCATCTGGATTTTTCTCCCATCAAGGGACCTGAGGGAAATATCGAGTACCTGATCCACATCAGGAAAGATCCTTCAAGAAACAGTGAGGTAGAACCCCTTACAGAAGCGGAGGGAGAGAAGATCCTTCGACAGATCTGCGAAGAGAAAAGCGGAATTTCATATACAGACGATAACAACAAACTCATTGAGGAGACGGTAGCCGGATCCGCAGCGCAGCTTGCGGGAGCCTGACGTGGAAAGGGGCCCATATGGAAAAGTTTTGTATCGTTACCAATAAAGTCAAGGACAAGGACCTGACGGTCACAATGCATATCAAGGAGTATCTTGAACAGCGTGGCAAGACCTGTGTGATCGCCAGTGAGAAGAAGGAGGAGGATCCCCTTCTTTTAAAGAGAGTGCACCTTAGTATCATCCCTGAGGACACCGATCTGGTCATAGTACTTGGAGGCGACGGAACAATGCTTCAGGCCGCAAGAAGCCTTGCTTATATGGACATCCCCATGATAGGCGTGAATCTTGGAACCATGGGTTATCTTGCCGAGGTTGATCAGAGAGACATCGATGAGGCTCTTGATAAGATACTTCGCGGTGAGTATGAGATAGAGGACAGAATGATGCTAAGGGGCAGCCTTGAAGGGAGAAGAGACTACGCCCTTAATGACATCATTGTGTGCAGATATCAGGATATTTCCACCATCGGCTATAATATCTATGTCAACGATCAGTTTCTGTGCAGCTATTTTGCCGATGCGCTTATAGTATCAACACCTACCGGATCAACCGGTTACAATATGTCTGCAGGCGGACCTATCATAGAACCTCAGGCTAATCTTATTCTGATAACCCCGGTTTGTCCTCATACATTGAACTCCAGGAGCCTTGTCTTTTCCCCGGAAACAAGGATAGAGGTGGAGCTTCTGAAGGGAAGGGATGGAGGCACCAAACAGGCTATTTCAAGCTTTGATGGAAGCGGAACGATCCTTATGAATTCAGGAGACAGGATAGAGATCAAGAAATCCAAGAAGACCACTAAGATCCTAAGGCTAAATAAAGTAAACTTCCTTGATATGATAAGCAAGAAGTTTGAAAAATAAAAATATTAAAGAGGGAAAAGGAATTGAAGAAGAACAGACATGACAAAATAATTGAGATCATTAACAATCACGTTGTAGAGACTCAGGAACAGCTTGCGAGCCTTCTTAAGAATGCGGGATATGATGTGACTCAGGCCACCGTTTCCCGGGACATCAGGCAGATGAAACTCACAAAGCAGGTCATTGAAGATGGCAGACAGAAATATGTCTATACCACAGCAGATCCTGAAGTTATGCACGATAAATATGTAAATGTATTAAGAGCAGGCTTTGTCAGCATGGATGTGGCTCAGAACCTTCTGGTGATGAAGACTGTATCCGGTATGGCCATGGCTCTCGCAGCAGCGATAGATGCACTGGAGCTGCCGGAGGTTGTTGGCTGTATCGCCGGCGATGATACCATTATGATCGCCATAAAGACCAACGAAGAGGCGCTTTCAGCCATGAAATATTTTGAAGAATTACTGGACAGAGATTGATATACAAAGTTTTGGTGGGGTCCTCATTTTACAGAATGAGAGGATAATATGTTATACAGTTTACACGTTAAGAATCTTGCTCTAATCAAGGAGCAGGAAATCGAGTTTTCAAAGGGGCTTAATATTCTTACAGGTGAGACCGGTGCCGGTAAATCGGTGATCATCGGCTCAGTGAATCTGGCCCTGGGAGGAAAAGCCGATCCGGGACTTATAAGGACCGGTGAGGAGTACGCTCTTGTGGAGCTTTGCTTCGGGCTTGAGAGCGAGGAACAAAAGCGTCTTCTTCAGGAAATGGATATTCCCATTGAAGAGGACGACAGCGTGGTCATTCAGCGAAAGATCATGCAGGGCAGAAGCGTATCAAAAGTCGGAGGGGAAAGTGTCAGCGCAAGACAGCTAAAGGACATTTCCAACATTCTGATAAACATTCACGGTCAGAACGACCATCAGGAACTCCTTCACAAGAAAAAGCATATGGACATCCTGGATAACTACTGCGGAGAAAAGCTCAGTGGTCTTTTTGACGAACTTTCAAAAGAGTACCATAAGATGCAGGATATAAAGAGGCAGCTTGAAGAATCCGACATGGATGAGACCTCAAGAAAGCGTGAGCAGGAGCTTTTGGAGTTTGAAGTTTCCGAGATTTCCGAGGCGGAGCTTAAGGAAGGGGAGGATGAGAAGCTTGAGACAGACTATCGCAGGATGGTGAACGCAAGGAAAATCTCCGAGGCGGCATACTGCTGCCAGGCTCTTACCGAGAGCGGGGACTCCGGCGAATCTGCTTCCGACATGATCGGCAGGGCTGTAAGAGAGCTTTCGGCTGTTGTCTCCTACGATAGCGAGCTGGAAGGGCTTTTGGAGCAGCTTTCGGATATAGAGAATCTTCTTGGAGATTTTGGCCATTCGCTTTCAGATTACATGAGAGGACTTGAGTTTGACGATGAGCAGTTCCGTGAAACCGAGGATCGGCTCAACACCATCAACCATCTAAAGGACAAGTACGGCGGAAGTATTGAGGCAGTGCTTAAGAGTCTTTCCGAGAAGGAAACAAGGCTTGAGGTATTGTCGGATCTTGACGCTCACAGAGCTTCTTTGGAAAAAGAGATGGCGGCTAAAAACGCGGTTGTTATAAAGCTCTGCGAAAAGATATCCCACATCAGAAAGGAAGGCGCAAAGTCCCTTCAGGATAAGCTTGTACAGGCTCTTGTGGATCTTAATTTCCTTGATGTGAGGTTCAGGATAGAGGTAGAAGGCAGTGAGGAGCGGGTGAGCACAAAGGGCTACGATGAGGTGAGCTTTTTGATCTCCACAAACCCCGGCGAGGACCTGCGGCCTCTTGATCAGATCGCCAGCGGTGGTGAGCTTTCAAGGATCATGCTGGCTCTTAAGACCGTTGTTGCCGATAAGGATGACATAAGCACTCTGATCTTCGACGAGATAGACGCAGGTATCAGCGGCAAGACAGCCTGGAAGGTTTCCCAGAAACTCGGGGAACTTTCAAGGGAGCACCAGATCATATGCATTACTCATCTTCCCCAGATCGCGGCCATGGCAGATACTCATTTTATGATAGAGAAGGGCCTTGCTGACGGAAGAACGGTTACAAGCATCTACGCCCTTGATGAAGATGCATCGGTAAAAGAGCTTTCAAGACTCCTTGGGGGCGAAACCATAACCGACGCTGTTATAGAAAATGCCAGAGAGATGCGCAAGATGGCGGAAAACACGAAGAGAGGATAATCAATGACTATCGATAATGACGACCTTATAAACAGCATAATCGCATCCCTTGGAAGAATAGATACCATATCATTGGATGAGATTCCCAATATCGATCTTTATATGGATCAGGTCACATCCTTCATGAATGACAGACTCAAGAAGACTACCCGTCATCCCGAGTCCGACAAGATAATGACCAAGACTATGATCAACAACTATGCCAAGAATAATCTTCTGCCTCCACCGGAGAAAAAGAAGTATTCCAAGGATCATATGATCATGCTGATAGTCATCTATTACATGAAGAATATTCTCTCCATGAATGACATTCAGACTCTTATTGAGCCCTTTAAGCATCGCTTTCATGAGGCAGAGGGCAAACTCAACCTAAGCAGGATTTACGAGACCTGCTATCAGCTTCAGGACGAGGCTCTTGAGCCTGTAATAGAAGACCTTAAGAAGAAATACGAGAGGTCACTTGAAACCTTTGACGATCCTAATATCTCTGAAGAAGAGCGGGAGAAGATGCATATTTTTTCCTTCATAACTCTTCTTTTGTACGATGTTTATGTCAAGAAACTGCTGATAGAGAAAATAGTTGACAATATCTCTGAGGCTGCGGAAAAAGATAAAGATAAAAAGAAAAACAAGGAAAAGAATTAATGGGAATTTATGATACACTTAACGGTCAGCAGAAACTGGCTGTACAGCAGACGGACGGCCCGGTACTTATTCTTGCCGGCGCAGGAAGCGGTAAGACCAGGGTGCTGACCCATAGGGTGGCATATCTGATCGATGAATGCGGAGTCAATCCCTGGAACATCATGGCCATAACCTTTACCAACAAGGCAGCAGGCGAGATGAGGGAGAGAGTAGACAAGATCGTGGGCTTTGGAGCCGAGAGCATCTGGGTTTCCACCTTCCACTCAAGCTGTGTGAGAATTCTTCGAAGATATGCGGACAAGCTTGGCTACAGCAACAATTTTACTATCTATGATACCGACGATTCAAAGTCTCTTATGAAGGACATCTGCAAGAGATATCAGCTTGAGACAATGCAGCTTAAGCTTCGTCAGATAATGAACGCGATCTCCAAGTGCAAGGATAATCTTGTAAGCCCCGAAGAGTACGCTCTTTCAGTGGCGGGAGACTTTACCAAGAGCAAAATATCTACCGCCTACACCGAGTACCAGAAGGCGCTGAAAAAGAACAACGCCATGGATTTCGACGATCTTATAATGAATACGGTGACTCTTTTTAAGGAGCATCAGGATGTACTTGAATCCTATCAGGACAGGTTCAGGTATATCATGGTGGATGAGTATCAGGATACCAACTATGCTCAGTTTGAGCTGGTAAGGCTCCTTGCGGACAAGTACAGGAACCTGTGCGTTGTGGGTGACGACGATCAGAGCATCTACAGGTTCAGAGGAGCCAACATCAGAAATATTCTGGATTTCGAGAAGTATTATCCCGAGGCTACGGTGATAAAGCTTGAGCAGAATTACCGGTCTACACAGCAGATACTGGACGCTGCCAACGCAGTCATCAGCAACAACAGCGGAAGAAAAGATAAGTCCCTCTGGACGGATATCAAGGACGGAGAGAAGGTTCATCTTCGCCAGTTTGACACCGGATATGATGAGGCGCAGTTCATAGCCTCGGATATCGGAAGGCTTAAGAGAAACGGGAAGCTCTCCTATGACGAGACGGCAGTTCTTTACAGGACCAATGCGCAGTCCCGACTTTTGGAAGAGCAATTTGTGGCAGAGGGGATCCCTTACGATATTGTTGGAGGTACCAACTTCTATTCAAGACGTGAGATCAAGGATCTTCTTGCATACCTTAAGACCATTGACAGCGGACTTGATGATATCTCGGTCAAAAGAATCATCAATGTTCCCAAGAGAGGCATAGGCGCAACAACGGTCGAACATGTTCAAAACTATGCGGATGAGAGGCAGATCAGCTTTTTTGAGGCATTGTGTGAGGCGGACCGGATTATGGCTGTGGCAAGAAGTGCAGGCAAGCTCCATGACTTTGTCACAATGATAAGAGCCTTCAGGACCAAGCAGAAGGTATATTCCCTTGAGGAACTTCTCAAGGACGTTATAGATGTCACCGGATACATGACTTATCTTAAGTCCCTGGATGAGGATGATGACAGCGGTGACAACGACAGAGCTGCGAACGTAGACGAACTCATTTCCAAGATTGCTTCCTATGAGGAGAATGAAGAGCTGGAGAGCCCGACACTTACAGGCTTCCTTGAGGAAGTGGCGCTGGTGGCGGATATAGACAGGATCGGAGATGACAATGAGAAGGTCCTTCTCATGACACTGCACAGCGCAAAGGGACTGGAATTTGAAAACGTATACCTGGCGGGAATGGAGGAAGGTCTTTTCCCGAGCTTCATGACCCTGCAGTGTGAGGACTCCGATCCGGAGGGACTTCGCGAGGAGAGAAGGCTTGCTTACGTTGGCATAACCAGAGCCAAGAAGAGACTTACTCTCACCGCTGCCAAGCGCAGAATGATAAGAGGCGAGACCCAGTACAACAGGCTCAGCCGCTTCGTGGATGAGATCCCTTCAGAGCTTTTGGACAAGGAGAGACCTGTTACTATCACAAGCTATCTTTTTGACGGCGGAGAGTCTCTTGATGACTACGAGGGCGTTGAGGACAGCTTCGATGAGGATGACAGAGGTTTTGATGAAGAGGACAAAGGCTTTGATGAGAATGCAGGGCATTCAGGAATAAAGGCTAATTATGCCAAGGGCTTTTCTAAGGGCAAGGCGGGATATGATCCCAAAAAGTCGGATCTTTCCAATTCCTACAAGCTTAAGGCTGTACCAAAGCCCAAGGTGAATAAGCCCAGGGCTGTTCCGGATAAACCCTATATAGCAGGCGCCGGAAGCACCCATGTAAAGGGCTCTCTGGCAGGACTTTCCAAGGGAATGCCCATGAAGACATCAGCTCCCGATTATGTGGTCGGAGACAGGGTTTCCCATATCAAGTACGGTAACGGTGTTGTTACTTCCCTTGAGGAGGGACCAAGGGATTACAAGGTGACCGTTGAGTTCGACGACTGTGGACAGAAAATCATGTACGCAGGTTTCGCCAAGCTCAAAAAGATATAATGCAACCATATATCGTGATATAATATTACTATCAAAAATTTTATGGAGGGGTTACAAATGGATGTAAGATCTAAGATTGATGACATTATCGAAATTACCAGGATCAATGAACTTCTGGACAAGAGAGAAGCTGCTAATGCCAAGAAACCTGCAACCATTATTCTATGGGTTCTGGCTGTTATCGGTGCAGTTTCAGCAGTAGCCGTTATTGCGTATCTGGTATATCGCTATATGACTCCTGCATTTGAGGATGATTATTACGATGATGACTTCGACGATTTCGAGGACGATTTCGATGACGATGATTACATCAAAGAAGGCTGAAGGATTAAGTGAAGAAAAAAGATATAATTGAGGGAACTGTCAAACGAGTAGAGTTTCCCAACAAAGGAATAATTGAAACCGATGAAGGGAAGGTCGTTGTCAAAGGCGTCCTTCCCGATCAGAAGGTATCTGTTCAGATTCAGAAAATCAGGAACGGCCGCGCGGAAGGCAGGCTCCTGGATATCCTTGAAGAGGCACCGGATGCCATAAACAGCCCCTGCATTCATTTTGGAAAATGCGGAGGCTGCAGTTATCTTACCATGCCTTACGTCAAGGAGCTTGGGCTCAAGGAGCAGCAGGTCAAGACTCTTTTAAAGCCGGCCATGGACAGACAACCGGACGTTAAGTTTACCTGGGAGGGTATCAAAACCAGCCCGGTTAAATTTGCTTACAGAAATAAAATGGAATTCACCTTTGGTGACAGCACGGTGGGTGGCCCCCTTTGTCTTGGAATGCACAAAAGGGGCAGTTTTTATGACATCGTAACTGTCACAGGGTGCAGGATCGTTGATGACGATTACAAGGCGATCATCTCCGCAACCCTGGATTATTTCTCACCTATGTACGACAGGAAAGAGATCTCTTTTTACCACAGGATGAAACAGACCGGTTACCTTCGGCATCTGCTGGTGAGGAAGGCGGTTAAGACAGGAGACATCCTCATCGACCTTATCACCACGACCCAGGAGGAGCATGACCTTACGGGATTTAAGGACACTCTTTTGTCCCTGGAACTCCAGGGCCGTATTGCGGGAATTCTCCACACCAAAAACGACAGTCTGGCTGATGCGGTCATTGATGAGGGTACAGAGATACTCTACGGTCAGGACTACTTCTACGAGAGTATCCTCGGGCTTAAGTTCAGGATAACGCCTTTTTCTTTCTTCCAGACCAACAGCCTCAGCGCTGAGGTACTGTACCAGACAGTTCGGGGCTATATCAGAAGTCTTTACGACCAGAAAAAGATAAGCCAGGACGGCATAATCTATGACCTTTATTCAGGGACGGGAACCATTTCCCAGCTCCTTTCCAAGGTCTGTGACAAGGTGATCGGCGTCGAGATCGTTGAAGAGGCGGTGGAGGCAGCCAAAGAGAATGCAAGGCTCAATCATCTTGAGGACAACTGCGAATTCATCTGCGGTGATGTTCTTGGTGTTCTTGATCAGATTGAGACCAAACCGGACATGATCATTCTCGACCCGCCAAGGGACGGTATAAATCCCAAAGCTCTACAGAAGATCATCGGCTACGGTGTACCATACATGATTTACGTGTCCTGCAAACCGACTTCCCTGGCCCGCGACCTTGAGATGTTGCAGGACAGCGGCTATGTTATGACAAGAGCTGTCGCTGTGGACCAGTTCCCGTGGACGAGCCATGTTGAGACAGTAGTCCTTTTGGCTAGGACCAAAGGGACGACGTCAGAAGGCTAACGCTGTCCATGCGATAGCTGTCTGCGATTGGCAAGTCCGGAAGGACGAAGACAGAGCAGAAACAGCGAACCGCTGAAACCGTCGTCCTCTTAACGAATACAAGCGGTAGCGAAGGCTGAGTGTTACAGGCGCGGTTTTTCTGGCGGCTGAGAGAACTTGGCGAAGTATTTTTGAGCCTAGTTCGAACGTGTTACGCAGAACGAAGTGCTGCGTAACTTCTGCTTTCATTTTTGGGGGCGAGGGCAGAACTTCCTTGTGAAATAGTGGTGGAAAGTCATGCGGTTTGAGGTTAGCCTTGAAGAGTTGGGAGTGACCAGCGCAGAGGCTAAGGCAACCTATGAGAAAATTAAGAAATGGGTTGCTGAGAACTATAACCAGACAGGAAGCGGTAAAGGAAAAGTTCCGCAGTGCCCGTCGGAGAAAGAAAAGACGATAGAAGAGGTACTGAAACATTTTCAGATGATATGATGAATGTCTTGGCTATTCCCATGACTAATTGAATAATAGGTAGATATATGCCTGTAGGTACTAGATTTAAAGTTCTAGTACTTACAGGCTTTTTTACATTCTTTTTACAGAAACATGATAGTTGATTTTACGAGACATTTATAACATTTGTTCTAGGAGGTGAATTATATGAAGAGATTATGGAATGTTGTAAATGGTCTTGCCGTAAAAAGAAACGTAAAGATAATAGTGTTTCTTTTGATTTTTGTTGCAGTAAATATATGTATAGGTATGGGACTATGGCTTCTGTTTGGAAGAATCTTATTTCCGGGATTAGAATGGCTATTCTGTTTTATGGGCTATCCGGCAATATTTGTAGGATTCTTTGGCGGTGTAATTTACATATACAAGCATGAGTTTGCATAACTTTTACTGAAGTTTTACTTATGAATGATAATGAATTTTACAAAGCATAGATATGCTAAATGTGTTGCAACAAACAAGGCGCCACAAGAAAATAAACAATGGAAAGATGAGGTTTTTATTATGAAAAAGAAATTATTTGCAGCAATAACAGCTGTATGTTTACTGGCAGTCGCATTTACGGGATGTGGATCTGAAGGAACAGAAAATGGGGACTTAAAAGGAAATATAACATTGGCAGGATCTACCTCGATGGAAAAGTTGTGTGAGGCAATGTCTGAAAGTTTTATGGAAGCAAATCCAGGTGTAACAGTTACAGTAGAATATACAGGTTCTGGTGCTGGACTTGAATCTCTTGCAGCCGGTTCTGTAGATATTGGAAATGCTTCAAGAGGATTAAAGGATGGAGAAAAAGCAAATGGATCTGTAGAAAACGTAGTTGCAATCGATGGTATTGCGGTAATTATAGATAAGAACAATAGCGTAACAGATATATCTTCTGAAAATCTTGCAAAGATTTATACCGGTGAGATTACAAATTGGAATGAAATTGGTGGAGAAGATCAGCCTATCGTAGTGATTGGAAGAGAAGCGGGTTCTGGTACAAGGGATGCGTTCGAGGAGCTTCTTGAAGTTAAGGATGCCTGTGCATATGCGCAGGAGCTTGATTCGACCGGAGCAGTTCTCGCAAAGGTAGCATCTACTCCCGGTGCAATTGGTTATGTTTCTCTTGATGTAGTTGATAGTACAGTAATTGGCTTAAAGATTGATGGAGTAGAACCAACAGAAGAGCAGATTCTTGCCGGTTCATATCTCCTTCAGAGACCTTTTGTAATGGCAACAAATGGTGAGATCGGTGAGCAAAATGAATTGGTTCAGGCTTGGTTTGCATATATTAACTCAGATGCAGGTAAGGAAGTTATCAAGAAGGTTGGACTTATTATTCCACAGTAAGGGGAGCACATGAAGAAAAAAGCATTCATAGAAAAAACGGCAAATATCATTTTACTGATCTGTGCTGTAGTAGCTATATTTGCAGTATGTGCGATAAGCGCTTATATGTTCATAAAAGGCACCCCGGCTTTAAAAGAAGTCGGGGTTTCTGATTTACTGTTCGGAACTATATGGAAGCCTACTGCAAGTAACCCATCCTTTGGGATAGGTTACATTATATTAACATCAATTGTGGGAACCGGTGCTGCGATACTGATCGGTGTGCCGATAGGATTACTTACAGCTGTATTTTTGTCAGAAATGGCTGGTAAGAGGTTAGGCACTGTTGTAGGTAGTGCTGTAGAACTTTTAGCTGCAATACCTTCCGTAATCTATGGCCTTATTGGAATGATGGTGCTTAATCCTATTATGTTTAAGATTGAAAGAATGCTGTTTGCAGAGAAAAGTGCACACCAGTATACAGGCGGTGCAAATATGCTTTCCGCGATCATTGTACTTGCAATTATGATTTTACCTACAGTAATCAGTGTCAGTACATCTTCTCTTAAGGCAGTATCAGATAACTTACGAGCTGCGTCATTAGCACTTGGTGCCACTAAGGAACAGACAATATTTTGGACTGTAATTCCTGCAGCAAAATCCGGAATATTAACGGGAGTTGTACTTGGAATCGGTCGAGCACTTGGTGAAGCAATGGCTATCAATATGGTTGCGGGTGGTGCAGTAAATATACCACTTCCGTTTAATTCAGTCAGAACGCTTACTACTCAGATTGTCAGTGAAATGGGGTATGCAAGTGGAACACACAGACAGGTCCTTTTTACAGTCGGATTGGTTCTGTATGTATTCATAATGATTGTTAATTGTGTTTTACTGAAGACAAGGAAGAGAGGCTTCGAACATGGCGATTAACACAAGAAAAATCAAAGATTTCAGTATTCGAATGCTGATCTATATATGCGCTGCTTTTTCAGTATTCTTAGTGATTGGAATCATTATATATGTGCTGATGAAGGGCTTGTCAGCAGTGAACTGGTCGTTTCTTACATCTGTGACCAGTGTGCTTAAAGGAACTGTTGGAATCGCCGGAAATATTGTAAATACAATCCTGATTATTTTTATTTCGATGGTTATTGCAACACCTATAGGCGTTGGAAGTGCAATTTACTTAAACGAATATGCAAAGCCGGGAAAGGTTGTAACATTAATCGAATATGCTACAGAAACATTGTCAGGTATCCCATCAATTATCTTTGGTTTATTTGGAATGATGTTCTTTGGTGAAAAGTTAGGATTAGGGTATTCACTACTGACTGGTTCGCTCACGCTTATCATTATGGTTCTGCCGCTCATAACAAGAAATACCCAGGAGGCATTAAAGACTGTACCAAATACTTACCGTAATGGAGCAATAGGTCTTGGAAGTGGAAGGTGGCATATGATTCGTACAATAATAATTCCGAGTGCTATGCCCGGTATTATTACCGGAGCCATACTTGCAATTGGAAGAATTGTTGGTGAATCGGCTGCGCTTTTATTTACTGCAGGAAGTGCAAAACTGCTGCCAAAGGGAATAGATGGATTATTTGATAAGCCTTTTCAATCTGGTGGAACACTCACAATACAAATGTATCTGTCTGCAACAAGCGAGGGTGATTTTGAAACAGCTTTTGGAATAGCTGTGGTACTTTTGATAATTGTTCTTGGAATTAACCTTACAACCAAGGCACTTACAAAGCATTTCGATGTTACAAGAAAGGAATAAAAATGGGAAACACTAAGATATTAGTAAAAAACTTAAATCTTTTCTATGGTGAAAATCACGCGCTAAAAGATGTAAGTATGGAGATAAAAGAAAGAGCAATCACGGCTTTCATTGGACCATCAGGATGTGGGAAATCTACTTTCCTGAAGACGCTAAACAGAATGAATGACATGGTGGACGGTGTGACAATAACCGGAACTGTAGAAATAGATGGTGAAGATATTTATGAAGGGAAAATAGATACTACGCTTCTTAGAAAAAAGGTCGGAATGGTTTTTCAGCAGCCTAATCCATTTCCTATGAGCATATATGATAACATAGCTTATGGACCAAGAGTACATGGTATCAAGGATAAGAAGAAGCTGGATAAGATAGTAGAGGATAGTCTAAGAGGTGCCGCTATTTGGGAAGAGGTAAAGGATAGATTAAAAAAATCTGCCTTATCTTTATCCGGAGGACAACAGCAGAGAATCTGTATAGCAAGAGCTCTTGCTGTAGAACCGGAGATTCTGCTTATGGATGAACCGACATCAGCACTTGATCCGATCTCAACAACTAAAATTGAAGACCTAATGGATGAATTAAAGAAGAAATATACAGTCATTGTGGTAACGCATAACATGCAGCAGGCTGTCAGAGTCTCTGATTATACTGCATTTTTCCTGGTAGGGGAAATGGTGGAATTTGGTGAAACAAAGCAGATATTTTCATATCCAAGGGATAAGAGAACAGAAGATTATATAACAGGAAGGTTTGGTTGATGAAAGGAGCTACAATACATGAGAAGTAAATTTGATGAGCAGCTTTTGGAGCTAAATAAAGAAATGATAGAAATGGGGAATAAAATAATTCTATCCATTAAAAATGCAATCGAAGCGTTGGTGGCACGTGATGAAAATATGGCCAAGGCTATTATGGAAAGTGATGCAGAGGTAGATCATCTTCAGAAGAAAATTGAAGGCATTTGCTTTAATCTTTTAATTCAGCAGCAACCTGTAGCCAGAGACCTTCGTACAGTGACTGCGGCTATGAAAATGGTAACAGATATGGAAAGAATAGGAGATCATGCTGCGGATATTTCTGAAATGACAATTCTAATGGGGCAGAATAGTCAGATTGATAAGTTTGAGCATATATCCCAAATGGCTACAGAAACAATGATTATGCTTAACCACAGTATAGAAGCATATGTTGAGAAGAATGTAATTAAGGCAAAGGAAGTTATAGAGCATGATGATATTGTAGATAATTTATTTGTAGAGGCTAAGAAGGATGTTATAGAACTAATCCTTAATAGTCCAAGTGAAGGGGAAGGGGCAACGGATATTTTGATGATAGCAAAGTACTTTGAACGAATAGGGGATCATGCAACAAATATAGCAGAGTGGGTAATTTATTCACTAAAGCAGAAGGAGGATGAAGATGAAGTATAAAGATATTAAAGAGAATGAAGAGGTACAGGCATTAATATCGAAGGGAAATGAAAACCTTGGAATATTGGGGTATACAGATCATTCAGAAGTACATGCAGCTTTGGTAGCCGAGCGCGCTGCCAGTATTCTTGAGATTCTTGGATACAAAAAGAAACAGATTGAACTTGTTAAGGTGGCTGCATATATGCATGACATTGGGAATGCCATTAATCGTAGCAGGCATGCAGAGTATGGTTCGCTACTCGCAAATGACATATTAAAGGAAACAGGCATGGATAGGCAGGATAGACTTACAGTGGTTTCTGCAATAGCTCATCATGACGAGTCAACAGGTGGAGCTACAGATGTTATATCAGCTGCACTCATTATTGCGGACAAAACTGATGTTAGAAGAAACAGGGTGCGTCAGAAACCAAAGGCCAGCTTTGATGTTCATGACAGAGTAAATTATGCTGTTACTAAGACAGAGCTTGTTGTTGATAAGGATAAGAAGCAAATTACATTAAATCTCGAAATTGATGAGAGAATCTGTACCATGTATGAATATTTTGATATTTTTCTAGGTAGAATGATGATGTGCAGAAAAGCATCAGAACTATTGGGAGTAACATTCAGATTGATGGTTAATGGAAATAAAGCGTTGTAATAGCGTGCAATCTTGAAAATTTACACAGATTTTACATAACTATGTTCATACATTTTACTTGCGTTTTATATTCTGATACCTGGAAGAATATCAGAAATATAAGGAAGGAATCTGTATGGACATTTTTAATTTGCTTAATATGATAGGCGGTTTGTCGCTGTTTCTATATGGAATGAATATTATGGGAGATGGGCTCTCCAAAATGGCAGGTGGTAAGTTGGAAACAATTCTGGAGACCCTTACCAAAAAGCGTATTTTTGCAGTTCTTCTCGGAGCCGGAGTAACAGCAGTCATTCAGTCGTCATCAGCTACGACAGTTATGGTAGTTGGGTTTGTAAATTCAGGGATTATGAAACTGTCGCAGTCTGTTGGAATAATAATGGGTGCGAATATCGGTACGACGATTACGTCATGGCTTTTATCACTTACCGGAATAGAAGGTAGTACTATTTGGCTTAAGTTGTTGAAACCATCTTCTTTTTCTCCGGTTCTTGCGGCTATTGGTATTATTTTCATGATGACTGGTAAAGAGGAGTCGAAGAAAAAGGATGCAGGTGGAATATTACTTGGCTTTACCATTTTGATGTTTGGTATGGAAACCATGAGTGGGGCAGTATCGGGACTAGCCGATAATCCATCTTTCACCAAAGTAATGACTGCATTTAGTAATCCGATTATTGGCATGGTAGTTGGTGCCGTTCTTACAGCGATAATCCAGAGTTCTTCAGCTTCTGTGGGTATATTGCAAGCCCTATGCGCGACTGGAGCAGTTCATTATTCTGTGGCTCTGCCGATTATCATGGGACAGAACATTGGAACATGCGTAACCAGCATAATCTCTTCCATTGGAGCTAATAAAAATGCCAGAAGAGCGGCTATGATACATCTGTATTTTAACCTTATTGGCACTACATTATTTATGATTCTCTTTTATATTATAAATGTATTTGTAGATTTTGCCTTTTGGGGTCAATCGGCTAATGCAGCAGGTATCGCCCTTATTCATAGTCTGTTTAATATTGGGGCAACGATCTGTTTGTTTCCATTTTCTGATGGTCTTGTTAAATTGGCAGAACTTACGATACCCGGGAATAGTGAAAAAGAAGCCACTGAAGATAATAATGTTTATCTTGATGAGAGATTTCTGGAGAGCCCGGCTTTTGCTATGGAATTGTGTAGGGCAAAAGCAAGGGAGATGGCAGAGCTTGTTCAAAAATCAATAGGGCTGGCGACAGAGGCTCTTTTGAATTACACTTCTGATAGTGTAAAAGAAGTTGTCAGACTTGAATCTATGGTTGATAAGTATGAAGATGTATTAGGTTCATATCTTGTAAAATTATCAAGTAAAAATATCTCTGCTGGGGACAGTAGGAGCATGTCTATCATTTTACACAGTATTAGTGATTTTGAAAGAATTTCAGATCACGCCCTTGATATTGCAAAATCGGCAAAAGAGATTTATAAGAAAGAATTATCTTTTTCGCAGTCTGCAAGACGCGAAATTGTGGCAATAAACAATGCAGTGATGGATATTTGCACTTTAACAGTAGATAGTTTTTGCAACGATAATAATGAGATAGCAGCTCATATAGAGCCTTTAGAGGAAGTGATAGATACTCTTACGAAGCGGATAAAAGAGAATCATATAAAAAGGCTCAAAAAAGGAAAATGTTCTATAGAGATGGGATTTATTCTTGAAGATATTTTGACGGGGTTGGAAAGAGTTTCTGATCATTGTTCAAATATCGCTTTAGAGCTTATCACTATCTATGATAATGATTACAATACACATGAATATTATAAGAATTTTTCTGATGAAGAGAGGACTTCTTTTTATAATGAATATGAAAAGTTACTAAAAAAGTACCCCTTAACGAAGAAAGAGATAAAGAAATTAGAAAAGGCAGAGTAGGATAATGGCGCTGGTTTATATTATTGAAGATGATGATAGTATAAGGGAAATAGAAGAATTTGCCCTTATGAATGCAGGACATAAAGTGTTGGGGTTTAACTGTGCAAAGGATTTTTACAAAAAAATAGAGGAAGTAATACCCGACTTATGTCTGATTGATATCATGCTTCCTGATGAAAATGGGAATGAGATTGTAAGGCATTTGCGTAGAAAGTCGGACACAAGGAAATTGCCAATTATAATGGTAACAGCTAAGACATCTGAACTTGATCTGGTAAAGGGCATTGAGGATGGGGCTGATGATTATATTAAGAAACCATTTTCTGTTATGGAACTTATTTCAAGAGTCAAAGCATTACTCAGAAGAACTCTGGCTGATGAAGTGAAAGAATTATGCCTGGATGGACTCATTGTTAATAATGCTAAACATGAGGTTTCAGTTGATGGAAAGCCGGTAGAATTAACATACAAAGAGTATGAGTTATTGTCGCTATTTATTGCTAATAGAGGAACTGTGATGACTAGAGAAATAATAATGGATGAGGTCTGGGGAATCGATTACGAGGGTGAAACAAGAACAATTGATATGCATGTGAAAACTCTTCGCCAAAAGCTCGGAGAGTATGGTTCCAGAATAAAAACCATTAGAAATGTGGGATACGTAATTGAATGAAAAGCAAAATTAATAAAAGACTGGTCGGAATTGCTGTTCTTGCAGTAATTGCCACAGTTGTAGGGATTACAATTATATATTATGGTTTGTTTCAGAGACAGGTGCGAGCAGACTTAGCAGTTAGTGCTAAACTTTTGAGAGATACCCATTATTTTGAGTCGGCTAATGTTGATAAAGATGAGATTGATTTATCTACGGATATTGAAGAGCTTCGTGTTACCTGGGTCTCTGAAGATGGAACGGTACTTTATGATAATGATGCTTCGGCAGAACTTTTGACAAATCATTATGATAGACCTGAAATACAGGACGCGTTTACCGATGGAGTGGGCGAGGCAGTTAGAAAGTCTGATACTATGAACCAGAATACCTTCTATTATGCGGTTTTGTTGGATAATGGAACGGTTCTTCGAGTAGCCACAGATGCACAAAGTCTTTGGGCTGTATTTATGTCAGTGGCGCCGATTATTACCCTGATTATTCTTATCATCATCACTGTGTGTGTATTGATTTCTCATATACTTACAAGGCAGTTAATCATGCCGATTGAAGTGATGGTTTCAAATTTGGAAAATGCAGATTATGAGTCGCCATATAGAGAATTAGATCCTCTTTCTGAAATGCTAAGATCCCAGCATACAGATGTGCTTGCGGCTGCGAAAGCCAGACAGGATTTTACGGCTAATGTATCACATGAGTTAAAGACACCACTTACAGCAATTTCCGGTTATGCAGAACTACTAGAAGGTGGGATGGTTGCAGAAGATAAACAGAATCATTTCTATCAGGAAATTCGTAAAAATACAGACAGATTGCTTGCACTTATCAACGATATCATTAAACTCTCGGAATTGGATAGAGTAGATCATGGGATAACATTCGAGAAAATTGATTTGTATGGGGTGGCTCATGAGTGCGTAAATGAATTATCGGTCAGTGCAAATCTTAAAGAAATTACTATAACCATTGTTGGTAAAGAAAGTGTTATACGTGGCAATAAAGAAATGATAAAGGAACTTATTGAAAACCTGGTTCAAAATGCTATTAGATATAATAATCCGGGGGGAAAAGTTTTGGTATCAGTTAATTCTCAAGACAACTCGACATGTTTGATTGTAAAGGACAACGGAATTGGAATTCCTGCAGCTGATCAACAGAGAATTTTTGAAAGATTCTATAGAGTTGACAAAAGCAGATCCAAAGCTACAGGTGGAACAGGGCTTGGACTTGCAATTGTAAAGCATATTGTTGAAATACATGATGCTAAAATTGAGCTGGACAGCACCCCAGGAGTAGGGACGACGATATCAGTTCTGTTTTAATTTATTGTTTTTTCTCCTTTTCCTATCATCAGGCTCAACTATAGGTGATTGCTCTATCAATTTATCAAATTCAGTAAAATTTATTGATTTTAGCGACTCTATCCATATTGGAGTCGCTATTTTTAATGTGTAACATCTTCAAAAAGATGAATCTGAATACAGCACCAATGCCTATTTTTTATCATGCTTATCAAGTTGATCTAAGCATTTTGGCAGCATCCTTTTGCGAGAGCTTTGTATTGCTCATGTATCTTAAATCTTTAAGTCTTACATTAACTGATCTTTGCAAAGTATTCTGATGAAGTAGGACTTGATTACCTTCCGAATCCCGACGTGTTTTTTGCAAAGAAATATATCCAAGGATGCCTATAAGGCATATATGCGTCATGTCAATAAGAAGTGCAGTGAAAGAGCGACGGAAAGCATTGAATATGTGTTCGTGGGATGATAATATGAACGTAGTGGCGAGAGTAATATTGCTCGTATATGCGGAGGATGGTTGTTATGATCATTAGCGAAAGAATATTCAAGATATTACAGGAACGTGGCATTTCTCAGGCTTCCTTTGGCAAGATGGTAGGCCTTTCCAGCAGCACCATCAGCGACTGGAAAACAAAAAAGACTAACCCGTCAGCAGATAAAATAATGGATATCTGCGCAGCTCTGGATATCACTCCGGAGCAGCTCCTTACGGGAGAAGGGATTGATGAAGATTTTACCAGGCATAATGATATGGAAGTGAGTTTTGAGGATAAAGAGATGCTGGTTGAGTACCACGGTCTTAGGGAAGAGCAACAGAAGAGGGTAGTGGCTTATCTTAAGACACTGAAGAAGTTGGAGGATTTGGAGAATATCTGAGGTTAAAGAGTTCAAATATGAACACTTTGGAGGGGAAAATCCAAGGCCACAATTCGCGAACTTGAATAATAAATATGAAAAAGTCAATGCAAGGGAGGAATACCATATTTAATGGTTGATAACAATTTTACAGACAAATCAAAGACTATTGTTGATAAGTACGGTAAGGAGATAGTAGTAATTGATGAGATCAGGTTTAAAGGAAAAAGAGCAATAAATTGGGATGATGTAAGGAATTATCTCAGACAATTTGTTGGGAGAAGCTATACAGTATCAGATACAAAGGATCTTATCTTTATTGGAAATGATCTACCTAATGAATATGCGGGTTCAGAATACACATATAAACTGAATGGAACAGTGGCAAAAGCCAAGGCGAATGCTTCACAAGGAATTCCAGAATTGATAACGACTGCAAAAGGTAAGCATTTCCGTGAAAATAATGAGGAGAAACACAATAGAAATGCAAAATATGGGTGGTACAGGTACGATACCAGATTTGCAATCCCTGTCTATGCGGAAAATGGAACGATTGAAAGATACAATGCATTTCATGCATCTCTTATTGTGAGACACTCTGAGGATAAAAAAATGTATCTTTATGATGTTATAGACGTAAAAAAAGAAACGAGCAACCCGCTTGAGCACCTGAGTGCTGTACACGACACAAAACCCATTTCTTGATTCTAAGATACAAAGAATTGAGCGGTTAGTCAAGCATTTTTTGAAAGAATTTGGCATAATGGCAAATAAGCAAGAAAATATAAAGGTTTATCTCTACACCCGTGTATCTACAGCAATGCAGGTTGATGGTTATTCTCTCGATGCACAGAAAACCAAGATGAAGGCTTTCTGTGAGTTCAATAACTATTAGATTGCTGGTGAGTATGAAGATGCTGGTATTTCCGGTAGATCAATTGAGAACAGAATAGAGTTTAACCACATGATGGATGACATTAAGACTGGAAAGGATGATGTTTCATATGTGCTTGTGTTTAAGCTGTCACGCTTTGGAATAAATGCAGCCGATACACTCAACTCTCTACAGGTCATGCAGGACTTTGGGGTTAACCTTATATGTGTATAAGACGGATTTGATTCTTCCAAGGATTCCGGGAAGCTGATGATATCTGTGTTATCTGCGGACGCTTCTGCTGTACGCTGATAAGATAGAATCTGAATATGTACGCTGATATGTAGGATTAAAGTCCGCCGAGAGGTTAGGATGAAAATGGTAGATATTGGCGGACGGATAATGAGATAGAAAACTGTAGGTTATGCCTGCAGTTTTTTTGGTCGTGTCCGATAATAACCCATATATTTGTAGTAAAATTAAAAGAAAAGAGGAATTAACCGAGTTGCTGGGAAATGGTGATGCGGAGATAATTCTCGAGTAGGGAATAGATAAGAGGTGCCGGATGAAATACAGGGAGAACAGAAGAACCGGAGATAAGATCAGCGAGATAGGTATGGGGACTGCTTATATCGCAGAGGCTGCAAGGCCAGAAGCTGTAAAGACTGTCAGACATGCTTATGAGAGTGGAATCAATTATTATGACCTTGCCGCAGGAGACGGAGCAGCATTTGCCATTTTTGGTGAGGCTCTGTCTGATGTAAGGGATGAAGTGATGTATCAGATCCATTTTGGCGCTGATTATTCTAAAGGCACTTATGGCTGGACGCTCAATCTGGATACAGTAAAGAGATCAATTGATAAGCAGTTGAAGGATCTAAAAACCGACTATATCAATTACGGCTTCATCCATTGTCAGGATGAGTCGAAGGATTGGGAGAAGTATCAGAAGAACGGCATCCTTCAGTACCTCTTGGATATGAGAGATCAGGGTGTGGTGAAGCATATAGGGGCATCTTCCCATACACCTTCCGTAATACAGGAGATTCTGGATATAAATCTCATAGATATGCTGATGTTTTCAGTTAATCCTGCATATGACTATAACCACGGTGAGTATGCTTATGGCGGCGTGGATGAGAGAGCAGATGTGTATAAGAAATGTGAAAAGCTGGGTGTAGGCATATCAGTTATGAAGCCTTTCTCCGGAGGACAGCTATTAAGCGATAAGACATCTCCCTTCGGAAAGGCACTTACGCAGTATCAGTGCATAAAATACGCCCTCGATAAGCCGGGAATCCTTACTGTGTTGCCCGGAGCACAGAGCGTATCAGAGATAGATGCGCTTCTGAAATATTATGAGAAATTTGAGGAAGAGCTTGACTACAGTATCATCGGAACTTTTGCACCACCGGAGGCTAGCGGCAAGTGCGTATATTGCAATCACTGTGAGCCTTGCCCGGAAGGGATAGATATCGGAGCGGTGAATAAGTTCTATGATCTTGCTTGTATCGGCGATGATATGGCGAGAGAACATTACCGGACACTTGAAAAGAACGCTGCTGATTGTATCAGCTGTGGTCATTGTAACAGCAGATGTCCGTTCTCGGTGGATCAGATGAGCAGGATGCAGGAGATAAAGGAGTTTTTTAGCAATGGAGAAAGTGAGGGATAGAATTGCTCTTAAAACAGATGCGATACTTTGTATCTATAATAGACGATAACAGCTTCACTGAGGCGGCTGAGAAAAATTTCATCTCCCAGTCTGCAATATCGCAGGCACTAAATTCTTTAGAAAAAGAACTGGGTGTTAAGCTGATAGAGCGGAAAAACCGAAGCTTTTCCGTGACAACTGCGGGAGAGTATTTTTACAGAAAAAGCAAGGCACTTCTTAATGATCTGGAAAACATTAAGGCAGAGACAGTGAGGCTTGGCAGTGATCAGGAGATGAATCTTCATATTGGATATATCAGTTTATATGCCGGTCCGGAACTGTCAGATGCTATTGCAGAGTTTTCTTCTGTTTATCCGGAGGTTAATATATCCGTGAGAAGCGGCACCCATGAGGAACTGTATCATGGTCTTGTATCCGGAGAGTTGGACATGGCACTAAATGATCAGCGCAGGGCATTTTCGGACGACTATGTAAATATGGAGCTTAAGAATGCCGAGTGTATCATTGAGATTTCAGAGCGGAACTGTCTCTCATCAGCGGAGAGGCTGGAAGTGGGTGATCTTTCCAAGTTGTCCTGCATTATCGTGTCGTCTAAGGAGCAGCGTGATACAGAAGCGGAATATTATAGAAACATATTAGGATTTAACAGCGATTTTATATTTGCCGAGACGCAGGAAGAAGCAAGGCTCATGGTTACAGGCAACAGAGGATTTCTTCCGGTGGAGGCTGTGGGAAAACTGCCGGAGGTATCGGGTGCAATAAAAAGGATACCACTTTTTAGGAAGAACCGTCGTGTGACGAGGAAGTACTGTATATTCTGGCAGGAAGCAAGAACAGGGTATTATATTGAGGAGTTTGCTGAAATGCTTCGAAAAAGGCTTTCATAGATATCGCATAAGTTTAACTTATTAAAAACCGTCGAAAATCGAATTGATGATTTTTGATGGTTTTTTTATTATGAAGAAAACATGCGGATAGATATAAGGAAAAGAGCATTCCGATATGGTCAGTAAAGATAGGTGTGTATATGGAATTTGAAGAGATTCTGAAAAGAAGGCGGTCTGTTAGAAGATTTACAGATCAGCAGGTAAGAGAAGAGACAATCATTCAGATTATGAACGAGGCAAGACATGCTCCGACATGGGCTAATGCGCAGGAATCCCGGATATATGTTGCGGCGAAAAATACTGCAAGGATGATACGAAAAGAGTATGAAGAAGCTTCGGCAAAGGGACTTGGGCTGTCAGATTATTCTTTCACTCATAGGGAGGACTGGTCTGAACGAGAAAGAAAGGCTATGAAAAATTTCGAGAGGCAGATCGGAAGCTTTATAGGAGATGATTATTCCGAATTTATAGATGTTCAGAACAGTCTGTTTAATGCTCCCTGTATCGCATACCTGACATTGCCGGATGATGCGTCAACATGGTCTAAATCTGATCTTGGAGCTATGGAGATGCTGATACTGTTATGCGCTGCGAACAGAGAAGTTGATTCAATCGTTGCGCAGGCATTTGTAAAGTATCCGGAGATCATCAGAAAACATTTACAGATACCTGCAAGTGAGGAAATCATTATCGGGATAGGTCTCGGATATAAAGCAGATGATAATATCAATGAATTCAGATCGCCGCGAAAATCGCTTACTGATATTTTAACCATCAAGGAGTAAATGAGGAATGATAAAACGCATTTTAGGAAAAGATTTGGAAGTATCTGCAATTGGTCTTGGCTGTATGGGACTGTCTCAAAGCTATCCGCCGTTTCCTGAAAAAGATGAGGGGATCAGATTTCTTCGCCGTGCAGTGGAGATGGGGCAGACTTTTTTTGATACTTCGGAAGCATATGCTGCGGGAGAAAACGAGGAACTTGTTGGTGAAGCACTTGCCCCGGTAAGAGATCAGGTGAAAATAGCAGCCAAGTTTGGATGGGACATCCGAGACGGAAAGATCCTGGGACTTGATTCAAGACCCGAGACCATCAGAAAAGCTGTGGATGCATCGCTTAACCGTCTTAAAACGGATCATATCGACCTGTATTATCAGCACCGCGTCGATCCGAAAGTTCCCATTGAGGAAGTGGCAGGATGTATATCTGAACTGATCAGTGAAGGCAAGGTTCTTCATTTTGGTTTATCGGAGGCAAGCGTTAATACAGTGAGAAAGGCACATGAAGTATGTCCGGTAACGGCTGTTCAGAGTGAGTATTCCATGTGGTACCGCGAGCCGGAAGGGGGAATGCTTTCATTGTGTGAGGAACTTGGAATCGGATTCGTTCCCTTTTCTCCTTTGGGGAAGGGATTCCTCACAGGGACGGTAAAGAAAGATGCCGTATTTGCGGAAAATGATATCAGACATACGATCCCTCGTTTTATGGAACAGGAGAATATGGATCACAATCAGGCTCTTGCTCAGGCAGTAACAGAATTTGCCGAAAATCATTCTTTGTCGGCTGCACAGGTTGCCCTGGCATGGCTCCTGCATCAGAAACCCTTTATCGTTCCAATCCCCGGAACAAAAACAGAGAACAGACTTCAGGAAAATATGAGTGCTGCTTATGTAGATCTCTCTGACGAGGATTATAAGGAACTTGACAGGATCCTTGATGGACATACCGTCATTGGAGCAAGATATTCGGAAGCGACAGAAAGCCTGACGGACAGATCATGAGGAGGGTTGAATGAAAAATGAGCAAATTAGTAACGTATTTTTCTTACAGCGGAGTAACAAAGAGGAAGGCAGATCTGAAGGAAAAGATAATCCATTTATTTGCAACATCTTCATCGACCAGGATTGAAGGTAGCATAAAGGAACTTAAGGAATCTTATCCTGATATGAACATCGCAGACGGAAAGAGGATATAAAGAAGACGAGGTAAGCAGATAATGAAAAAAGATGTAATGATCGTAACCGGAGCAGGCCAGATCAGCATGGCAATTGCTCGCAGAACCGGCTTTGGAAAGAAGATAGTTCTTGGTGACAAAAACATGGATAACTGCAATGCCATTGCAAAGATCATGACAGATGCAGGATTTGATGTAGAACCTTTTCAGATGGATCTTTCTTCGAGGGAGTCCATTCTTGCTATGATTGATAAGGCTTTAAGATTTGGCGAGATCAAATATATGGTAAATGGTGCAGGCGTATCGCCATCTCAGGCTCCGATTGAGGCAATCCTTAAAGTGGACCTATACGGCACAGCCGTACTTCTTGAAGAAGTTGGAAAAGTGATAGCTAAGGGAGGTGCCGGTATCACCATTTCCAGTCAGTCAGGATGGCGTATGCCACAGCTTACACCGGAGGAGGACAGACAGCTTGCAATGACACCTACAGAAGAATTGCTTGACCTTGAAATCCTGAAGCCTGAGAATATCAAGGATACTCTTCATGCCTACCAGATGGCAAAGCGCTGTAATGAAAAGCGTGTTATGTATGAATGTACACGCTGGGCCGAAAGAGGAGCAAGGCTTAATGACATTGCTCCCGGTATCATCGTGACGCCGCTCGCTATTGATGAATTTAATGGTCCGAGAGGTGACTTCTATAAGAACATGTTCGCAAAGTGTCCTGCGGGAAGACCGGGTACGGCCGATGAAATGGCTACCATTGCAGAGTTTTTACTCAGTGACGCTGCGTCCTTTGTCTCAGGGTCAACATTCCTTGCCGATGGTGGAGCGACGGCATCTTATTATTACGGACTGCTTCAACCAGAAAAATAATTCGCATAAGTTTTACTTATCAAAAACCGCCGAAAATCGAATTGATGATTTCCGGTGGTTTTTCTATACTGACGATAATGGTTCGGTTCTAACGGATGCTTCTACGCCCTTTGGGCTTGAACCATCCGGAACCTATCATATGGGCAGTTCTAATGTCTCGCAAGCTCGACAAGAACTGCTCCAAAAGGTGGTGACAGGAGATGGAAGATAAAGAGTTGGTCATAAACGCATATAAAAAGATGTATGAGGGGATGATCGCGAAGGATGAAGAAGTCCTGGATGAAGTATTGGATGATTCCTTTGTGCTTGTTCATATGACAGGGATGAGACAGTCAAAGGATGCTTTTATAAAAACTGTTATGGACGGAACGCTGAACTATTTCAGCGCAGAGCATGAGCATATGCCGGTAGAAACAAGTGGTGACACGGCAGTTCTTACCGGGCAGTCTTATGTGACCGCAGCTGTTTTTGGTGGTGGAAGATCGAACTGGCATCTTCAGCAAAAATGCAGCCTTAAGAAGATAAATGGCGAGTGGAAGATTACACGAAGTGTAGCATCAACATATTAAATCTTAGGAGGATGGGAAAATGGCAAAGAATCTGATCATTTATTATTCAAGAGTTGGAGAGAATTACTGGAACGGAGGTGTTAAGAACATCTCCAAAGGAAACACGGAGATTGTTGCAGAATTCATCCGGAAAGCAGTGGGTGGAGACCTGTTTCAGGTGGAAACAGTGAAGGAGTATGCGACTGATTATTATGCCTGTATTGATGACGCAAAGGCAGAACTTAACAGGGATGACAGGCCTGAACTCAAAAAATATCTGGATGATATATCAGCATATGACAACATAGTAGTAGCAGGACCCTGCTGGTGGGGAACCTATCCTATGGCGATTTTCTCACAGCTTGACAGACTTGATTTTGCAGGTAAAAAGGTATTTCCCGTAATGACGCACGAAGGTTCAGGACAAGCCGGATCTGCAGCAGCTCTTAGGAAGCACTGTAAGGGTGCCGAGGTTGGAAGCGGACTTGCCATCCATGGAGCTGATGCGGCAAAGTCGGAGAGCACAGTAGCAACATGGGCGAAGAATAACCTGGTTTAAAGGAGATTGGGCGGTAATGAAGATTCTTTTTGATGATAAAGAATATGAGATCAATGCAGCTCAAAATACGATCTGTAAATCCCTTAAGATCCTGCTTCCACTGACCATGAAGCTGTCGCGTTCCGGAGGACACGAGTATTATGCTTCCTTGCCACGGGAACTTAATGTAACAGATGCAGAGAGTACATCCCACGTAAAATCAGGGTGGCTGTATTACTTCAAAGATTGGAATGCCTTTGCACTCAATTTTAAGGAGATGGATATTGCCCCATATAAGGTTTATGTATTAGCTGAAATATCCGGTGGCATTGAAAATGCTCTGCAAGATGCACCGGGAACCATTGAGATCAGAGTATTGGAATAAAAGAGAGTTCAAGGAGAAGATTTTAAATGAACGTATTTGAAAGATTGCATAGTGGAGAGGCAGTAGATATCCGTGATGAGGACTATCAGAGAGAAGCCCATGGCGAGATGGATCGCTGCAGACAGCTTTGTTTTGAGATCAATTCAACACCGCCAAAGGATAGAGAAAAAATCGTTGAGCTGGAGAATGAGCTGCTTGACGGTCAGATGAAGGATGGGACATTCTTTACACCTCCGTTTCAGGTTGATGTTGCCAACTGCTTAAAGCTTGGAAAGAACGTCTTTGCAAATCACGGGCTTACCGTTATGAGCCTTGGCGGCATTGAAATCGAGGATGGCGTAATGCTTGGACCTGAGGTTGGTCTTTTCACGGTAAATCATGAGCCTGAAAATATACGTGTGATTATGACAAAGAAGATCCATATCAAAAAGAATGCCTGGATCGGGGCAAGGGTAAACATTCTGCCGGGGGTCACCATCGGAGAGAATGCTATTGTAGGAACAGGCAGTATAGTAACCAAGGATATCCCGGATAATGCGGTTGCGGTAGGGAACCCTGCCAAAGTAGTGAAGATGATAGAAAAGAAATAAATTGGAGGGTGCAAGGCATGGAAAATAGCAAATGGTTTCCGGAGATTCACGGCAATTTCGGATTTGGCTGTATGAGGCTGCCGATGAAGGGCGGGCAGGTAGATTACGATGAGTTTTCCAAAATGGCGGATGCTTTCATAGAGGCAGGATTCAATTATTTTGATACGGCGCACGGATATATCGGAGGACAATCCGAAACGGCAATCAGAGATTGTGTTTCGGGGAGATATGACCGTTCATCATTTTTGCTTACAAATAAGCTGACAGATCCGTATTTTAGATCGCAGGAGGATATCCGTCCTTTCTTTGAAAAGCAGCTAAAATGGTGTGGCGTGGATTATTTTGATTTCTATCTGATGCACGCCCAGGATCACAACAATTATCAGAAGTTTAAGAGATGCAAGGCGTATGAGACAACATATAAGTTTAAGGAAGAAGGGTTGATCAGGCACTTTGGTATTTCTTTTCATGACAAGGCAGATGTTTTGGAAATGATCCTGTCAGAGCATCCGGAGATAGAGGTAGTCCAGATTCAGTTTAACTATCTGGATTATGAAGATGCAACAGTGGAAGCCCGGAAGGTTTATGAGGTATGCGAGAAATACAATAAACCGGTGCTTGTCATGGAACCGGTAAAGGGTGGTAGTCTGGTGAATTTGCCGGAAGATGCGGATAAGATACTCCGTGATCTGAATGGTGGAAGTAATGCAAGCTATGCAATCCGATTTGCGGCAAGCTTTCCCAATATTGCAGTGGTGTTATCCGGTATGAGTGATATGCCTCAGATGAAGGACAATATCAGTGCAATGAAAGATTTTGTGCCACTTACGATGTCAGAACACGAGGCAGTAAGGAAGGTGTGCGATATTTTTAAGGGATTAAATCTGATTCCTTGTACCTCATGCAGATACTGTATCGAAGAGAGTGAATGTCCCAAAGGAATCCGTATCCCTGACCTGTTTGCAGCACTCAATGCGCATGAAGCGTTTCATAACTGGAATACCGGATATTATTACGATAATATAATTACAGGTAACGGACATGGTAGAGCATCTGACTGTATTAAATGCGGAAAATGTGAAAGGGTATGTCCTCAACATTTGGAAATCCGCAATCTGCTCACAAAGGTGTCCGCAACATTTGATCACTAGAAAGAAGGTTTGAATGATGGAAAAAGACAGGCTGGGTGCATTCATAGATGCGGTTTTGGCTATCATTATGACAATATTGGTACTGGAACTTCCAAGGCCGGAAACATATGACATTGCAGGATTGTGGGCACTGAGGACGAATTTCTTTGCTTATGCATTATCGTTTTTTTGGCTTGGAGCGATGTGGGTGAATATACACCAATCCTATCATGCGGTTGAAAAGATCAGTCAGAAAACTGTATGGAGTGCCATTGTGATGCTGTTCTTTTCATCCTTTTATCCATATGCGACGAAACTTATAGCAGATGCTTTCTTTAATAAAGCAATGCAGGGACTTTATGGAGTCGTAGTTCTTTTGATTACTTTTTCAGTACTCGGATATTATAAGCAGTTAGATGGTAAAACGAAAGAGCATAAGGACAGGCTGATGCTCCATAAGCAGAAATGGATATGGATAGATGTGGTGCTCAAGGTATGTGGCCTTTTGCTTTCGATTACGGTATTTCCTCCTGCGACAAGCATCGCAGTACTTGTAACGCTGTTGGTGCTTGTGATACCGAATCAATTAAAGCAATCTGAATAACGAAGATACGAGGCGACAAAGAATGATTTGTGAAGAAGAAATAGTTGATCTGAGTATACCGGATTCAAAGAGTTTTGAAGAGGGTAAGAGGCTGGCACAGCTTGCATTCAAGCTGAATCATACGATGCCAATGACAGATGAATATCAACAGATTCTGAAAGAATGGTTTTGCCATGTAAACCTATACTGATCAAAAAGGGGGCATGGATAGGAGCAGGGGCAACCATTCTTCCGGGAATATGTATTGGTGAGCATGCGATTGTTGGTGCAGCTTCTGTTGTTACAAAGGATGTACCGGATTGTGCCGTAGTAGTCGGTAATCCGGCAAAGGTAGTAAAAATGCTTGAAGTCGAACGCTTTAAATAATTCAGATCCAATATACAGTATTCATAGTGGAATCTAACCGTTTCATCCGTGAAGCGGAGGTTAGATCCTGCACCGGAGGAATATATCTTATCAAGTTTAAGGATAACGGTGGCGGGATTAAGCTAAAGGAGCACAGGCTGTTTGCTACAAAAGAAGAGGCAAAAGCATGTATTCCAAAGGCGAATCTGAAGTATAGATTGCCATATAAATAATATACGGAGAGGTTATCCTAATGTGGTACCGATCCCGGAATCAAAGAATAAAGAACGTATCATTGAGAATCTCGATTCTGCTAATGTAGAGCTTACCGATGCAGAGTTTACCGAGCTTGAAGAAGCACTTAGCGGTTTGAAAGTATACGGTCACAGAGGACTCGGCGGATTTTAGGGAGGATGGAAAATGAATCATATTAGGAAAAATATTGCATTGATTCTTTCGGCAATGCTTATGATTTCGCTTGCCGGTTGCGGATCGTCAGAAGGTATAAGTGAGGAAACGGCCACTCAGACACAGCTGGCACAGGAGCAGGAGGCAGTGAAAGATGAGGAACAGTCAGCTGCAACAGTAACAGAGGATACGACATCGGAGACTGAAGAGGGTGAGATAAGTAGCACCTCGGATTCAGCTGAATCGGATGTGACTTCGGCTGGAAGCGGCACTCTTGTGGTTTATTTTTCTCGCACCGGTGAGCAGTACACAGTGGGTGTGATCGACAAAGGGAATACTGCGATCGTGGCAGAGATGATCGCAGAGCAGACAGGAGCTGATCTTTTTGAAGTATTACCTGTAGATGATCATTATCCTATGACATATGCTGAGCTTACGGATGTTGCAAAGCAAGAGCAGAATGATAATGCGAGACCTGAATATGCAGGCGAAGTACCTGACCTTTCCGCATACGATACGATCTACATCGGTGCACCGGTATGGTGGGGAGACTGGCCGATGATCATGTATACCTTCTTTGAGCAAAATGCTGAAGGATTATCAGGCAAGAAGCTTGTTCCGTTTTCTACTCATGAGGGCAGCGGACTGTCCGGCTTTGACAGGAAGCTTGAATCTGCATGCCCAAACAGCACGATCCTTGAGGGACTGGCTATCCGAGGGAATGACTGTCAGAATAAACAGGACAGTGTGCGAAGTGATGTAAGCGAGTGGCTCTCGGGCCTTGGATATTAGAAAAGGAGACAATTCTCCCTTAGTAATCTCTACCATTTCGCATATATTTAAAAACCTTCAGAGAATCCAATGGGTGTCCTTCGAAATCAAAAAGAGCCTGATTATCCCAGGAGCTTCCGCCATAGTAAAGACCTGCATCCTCCGGATCATAATCCGAAGCGTAGCTGCTGGCCCATCCGCTTCCATATTTCTCCCAGATAGCGGAGTTGTCTGCATCAGCAGGACCTACAGGGATCCACGCACCTTCCCAGTAGAAAACACCTATGCCCCCTACCTCACTCACATTCTTACAAATGTCACGTATCATTGTGGCCTGTCCTATGGCAGACGCGGGATAGCCCTTTACCAAATCATTAGCAGTAAAACTGTTTGCTGATCCATCGCCATCTGAAGTGGTATAGCAATAGGACGTCTCTGCTATGAAAGCCTTTTTTCCGTACTTTTCTCTAATAAGCTCAAGGACACGACTCATGTTTTCAAAGCTTCCATCCCAGAAGGGATAGTAGCTCATACCAATCATGTCAAAATCAAGTTCGCCACGCACCAGCCTGTCAACCAGAGTAAGTACGTCTGCTTTGTCTTCGATCCTGGTGTAGTGGACAACTACAGCAATCTCTTTTCCGTAAGCTTCTGATACTTCACGTACTGCCATGCTTCCCGCTTTTAACAGTTCAAGAACCTTTTCAAACTGCCGCTCTCCTGACATTCCATAGTTGATCTCATTACCAACCTGTACCATCCCTACATCTACGCCGGAATCAAGAAGCTGCGAAAGGCTGTCTTTAGTGAATTCATAAAGGGCGTCCGCTTTCGCTTCCACACTCATACCCTCCCAGGCTTTAGGAGGGTGCTGTCTCTTAGGATCTGCCCAGAAATCGGAGTAATGAAAATCTATCATCACTTTCATCCCATTGGCAGTAGCTCTTTTCCCGAGCTCAACAGCCGTTGGAAGGTCATTATTGCCGCCACCATAGCCATTCCCGTTTTCATCATAAGGATCGTTCCAGACTCTTAAGCGGATATAGTTAATCCCTGCATCAGCAAAGGTTTTGAAAATATCCTGCTCATTGCCGCCAAAATCATAGTACTTAACACCGCTTTTTTCTTCGGTCAGTACTGAAGACGCATCCATGCCAAATATGAAATCATCCGAAAGTCCATCAATAGGTGATTCCCATGTTTCCTGCGGTAATTCCTCAGCTGGTTCTTGCGTTTTAACCGTCACTTCTTGTGTCGTTACCGGCGCATGCTCAGCTGCTGAATATCCACAGCCTGTCTGCGATATCAAAAGAATCATCGCTGCGATGCTATATACTGCTTTTCTCATAATACAATCTCTTTTATTAACTTTCTTTTTACATTTGTGTTGTTCATGATATTATAATACAAATCCAAATTTATCTTAGTCAATTATGCCGTCGGATTTATAAAAACATATGGCGGGATGAACGATAGCGGGATTGTTTGACCGCCTGTTTATCGACTGGTGGTGGGTAGGACACACCAAGGCATGGATAATTCCCGGGACTGAAGAATTCATGCCTTATATATATGGTAAAACACTTGTGGGTAAATGGGTGGGAACACTTATCGGGTTTCTGATATTGGCAGCGATAATTTCCGGGGTTATAACTCTGCTGACATAGATAGTGGTATTGTCAGAAATACAGATCAGCGGATAAGTTTCACAGGAGAATATATGATTAGATTAGCAGATAGCAAAGATTTAGAAGCTATAAATGAACTTAGAAGACAAGTCAATGATATTCACGTTAATGGCAGGCCGGATATATTCAAACCTGGATTTTGTAAGGAATTGCAAGATCATGCTGAATGGTATTTATCCTCTGATAATAATGATATTTTTGTCGATGAACAAGAGGGGAAAATAGCTGGAATGGTAATGGTTGATTATATTTCAAAGCCTGAATCCCCGTACGGCTTTGCAAGAGACTTTTGCCATATTGCTGAAATATGCGTGGATAAAGAATACAGGCGAAGAGGCATTGCTCATTCCCTTATAGAACGTGTCAAAGAAGAAGCTCAAAAACGTGGACTGAGCAAAATAGAACTGGATGTATGGGCGTTTAATGACGCTGCGACGTTCTATGAAGCTGAAGGTTTTAAACCATTTAGAACATTTTTGGAATATGATGTTTAGATTGTTATTTTACAGGATAACAGTTTATGGAATTAAGGGAACTTAGAGACAATGAAACAGAACTATTACAGGATTTTCTGTATGAGGCAATCTATATTCCGGAGGGTGTAGAGCCACCTGCCAGAGAGATTGTATATCAGCCTGAACTGAAGATTTACTATGAGGATTTTGGAACGGGCGAGGCGGATAAAACTGTCAGATGAATGAAGAAGCCAGCAGATGTACTGAAGAGTACAGTGCTGGCACTTTTTGTGCACTATTTAATTGAACAAGCCCTATTGTGGCGGATTTTCGCCAAAGTGATATTATTGTGTTAGCTATGGCTAACTTTAATTGAAATGGAGGATTAGTATGAAAGCAGATTATAAAAATTGGATGCCGAAAGGCATGGTGGTATCGTTTCTTGGTGCAGCTATTCTAAGTTTTTTGCTGCTTCTTGTCTTTGGGATAATGCCTGTTGTGGGTGATATTGGGATAAGGAGAGTTCTTGGAATAGTTTTTTCAGTAACTACGATCATTCTTGGACTGGTTTCATTGTGGATGTTTCTGATGTACAGAGCCTTTTCATATGATGGGAGCAGGCAGCTGTCAAAGCAGATAGTTGATGGCATTGCTGAGTATGTGAAGGTGCCTGATGGCGGAAAATGTCTCGATGTTGGCTGTGGAAGTGGAGCACTGACTATAGCCTGCGCTAAAAGAAATCCTAAAGCTTCGCTGGTTGGAATAGACAGATGGGGAAAGGAATACGCATCTTTCAGCAAGAAACTATGTGAGAATAATTCAGCTGCAGAGGGTGTTGATAATACTTCTTTTCAGCAGGGAGACGCAACGAGGCTCCCTTTCGAAGATGAGACATTTGATGCTGTAACAAGTAATTATGTCTATCACAATATACCAACTAAGAACAGGCAGGAAATATTACTTGAAACGCTGCGAACACTGAAAAAGGGTGGAACTTTTGCGATACATGACATCATGTCCAAATCCAGATATGGGGATATGAATTCATTTGCAAAGAAGCTAAAAGACATGGGATATGAAGAAGTTCAGCTAATAGATACAACTGATGGAAAATTTATGTCGAAGTGGGAATCCTTATGGATGGAATTGTCAGGATCCACTCTTTTAGTAGGAAGAAAATAGTATCGATATGCTCATTGTTTTGAAATTGTGTGTAAAAAAGATTGATAGAACTTTGGAGGCATGAGATAGCATCTCTCTTTTGACTATATTACAGGCATCATATGACAGCTCCTGACAGATTGCCCTTGGAGTCGATAAAGACGCTTCTGTCATCAATATAGATATCACAGGTGATCTTCCTGCTGTTGTTGCCATAGAGCTCAACAATCTCAGGGAGATTATCATTAACTGCATCAAAAGTAAGTCCCTGTTCCTGGCACCAAGCGGTAGCATCTGAAAGAGCTTTTCCGGCTCTGCAGGTCCAGAGTATGAGTTTGTTTCCTGCCGCTTTTTCTTTTAACAGATAGCTGATTAGCCTGGTATTGGGATCACCAAGTTCCGGCCAGTTACTGTAGCAGAGAGTTCCATCAAAATCTACGGCTATGATCTTATAATTGTTGTCCATAAGCGTTTCCTCATTACAAATTCGAATATATGTTCCGAACATTTGTTGGGGTATTTTTTATAATACTCTTACCGAACGGTTGTTTCAATCGAACAAATTATTAATTTTTTGTTATGCCGGATAAGGTATAATGAATGCATGTGCGGAATATTATATTCGAAGAGAGGTTTACCTGATTTAGGGAGGACTCTCCGGGGGCTGGCCGGAGAGGTGTTATGAAAAAGAATTTTTTTTTGTGGGGTATCAGGAGGTTTTGTGTTCCTCTTGATGTATTTATAATATCGAGTTAACTTTAAGCCAAATTAAAAATGATGTTAATGAAATGTAAAATGAAAATGAACAGATTGCTTTGGAAGGATCTTGAGAGCAAGGCAATATTTGATTGTGGTGGTGAATAAGGAATCATATAAAGATGCTGCTGAAATAGCTTGGTATTTATTATAGATGAAGATAGGAGGAATCTACGATGCTTGCTGTAGGAACAAAAGCTCCGGCATTTGAACTGCCGGATCAGAACGGTGTAATGCATTCTTTGGAGGATTACAGAGGGAAGAAGGTTATCTTATATTTTTATCCTAAGGATAATACATCAGGCTGCACAAAACAGGCCTGTGGCTTTTCTGAGAGATACCCTCAGTTTACTGAAAAAGGAGCAGTAATACTTGGAGTTAGCAAGGATACTGTGGAATCTCACAAGAAGTTTGAAGAAAAATATGGCCTTGCATTTACCCTTCTGGCTGATCCTGAGAGAAAAGTGATAGAGGCTTACGATGTATGGAAGGAAAAGAAGAACTACGGAAAAGTATCTATGGGTGTAGTACGTACCACTTATCTTATCGATGAGGATGGCATGATCATAAGGGCGAACGATAAGGTCAAGGCCGCAGATGATGCAGAAAAGATGCTTGGGGAAATCTGATGAGAATAATCCTTGCTCCTGCCAAGAAAATGAATATAGATACTGACAAGCTGGAATATGAGGATCTGCCTGTTTTTCTGGAGCAGACTGAGACGATCCTTTCATGGCTTAGATCCAAATCACGCGATGAACTTCAGGAACTATGGGGATGCAACGACAAAATTGCAGAGCAGAACTACAAGCGGATCAAGTCTATGGATTTAAGAAAAATGCTTACGCCTGCAATTCTCTCTTATGAAGGCATTGCTTATCAGTATATGGCTCCTGCAGTGTTTGAGAACAGCTCTTTTGACTATGTACAAGAGCATCTTCGTATTTTGTCAGGCTTCTATGGCGCACTGAAACCGATGGATGGCGTCACTCCCTACAGACTTGAGATGCAGGCAAAGGCATCAATAGATGGGGCAAAAGACCTGTACGAGTTCTGGAAATCAAAACTCTATGAAGAGGTTAGGGATGAATCCGGGGTGATAATAAATCTTGCCTCAAAAGAGTATTCGAAGTGCATAGAAAAGTATCTGAGGCCTGAAGATACGTACATTACGGTTACTTTTGGAGAAATGGTAGCGGGAAAACTGGTTACCAAAGGCACTTATGCCAAGATGGCAAGGGGCGAGATGGTGCGTTTCATGGCAGAGAGACAGATAGAAGATCCAAGGGAGATATGTAAATTTGACAGGTTGCAGTATATGTACAGAGAGGACCTGTCCTGTGAGACTGAAATAGTATTTGAGAGGAAATTGAGAACGATATAAGGATTAGCAGCCTGGATATGTACACTGTTTTAATAAGGGGCTTATGCTGCTCGGAAAACATACAGGTAATGCAACATGCAAATACAAGAACCCTGGGTGAAAAGAGCTTTATGTATGATCTGGTGAGAGAAGTCTAATTGTGATAGAGGTATTGACAAACACAAGTTAATATGGTTAACTATCAAAAAAGTTAATAGTATTAACTAATATAAACTAAGGAGCCTGCATTGCCAAAAGATAAGACTGTCACAAATGCGAAAATCATACAGTACATGAAAGAGGAGTTCCTTACTTATGGTTTTGAGAAGGCATCTCTTAACCGTATTTCTGCAAAGGTTGGAATTACCACAGCAGGCCTGTATAAGCATTTTAAAAGTAAAGAAGATATGTTTTATTATCTGGTAAAGGATACGTTGGATTCTTTTCATGAGATGGTACGTAGTGGCGAAGCGCAGATGGAAACTGATGCCTCTTACAATCCATTTGATGATGACTGGGCTGTTTTCTGGGTTGAGTTTATTTACGAACACTATGATGGCTTAAAGCTTTTACTCTGTTGTTCGGAGGGTTCGGTATATGAGGATTTCGAAGAAAGCCTGATCAGACATGAAGAGACGGAAGATAAAAGGTATTATGAGATATTAAAAGCTTCCGGTAATAAGGTCAAGGAGATATCTGATATGCAGTGGCATATGCTGGCGACGGCATATACACATCTTGTGTTTGAGATAGTACGGCATGATATGAAAAGAGATGAAGCGCTATCGCATATGAAATTTGTTAGCGATCTGCTTTATCCTGGCTGGAAGGATATATACGGAATAAAATAATTGTAAATCTATAGGAAACTATGAAAGATCCCGGGAGACCGGGACTTTCTTTGTTTTATAGGTTAGTTAATGCT
>SVGA01000043.1 GCA_015056575.1 Butyrivibrio sp. | reverse complement strand
CCTGGCGCACTAACGTTGCAAGTGGTGCATCATGCGCCCATGATGCTCACTTGTTGAGGCACATCCCCAATCCCCTTAGCATCAGATTAAAATCTGACCACGCTCCTTCGGAGCTATAAACTGAAAGTCGCCAAGATGATGGCATAGATTTGGGCACTGCCTTAGATGACAGTGCCCTGATTATTATCGCGTGTGTTCACGTTCCTTGTTTTCTTTCTGCTGACCGCTGATACCAAGTATCTGGTCGATATCATACTTCGCAGTCTGATAAGTCTGCATATCTTTCTTTACTTCTTTGTACTCTGCATAGGCAGCTTTCTTTTTGGAAAGCACTTCATCATACTCAGTGCTAAGTTCTTTCACTGATGGAAGTTTAACTTTATGTTTGTTAAAAGAATCTTTGGCAGCTTTATGCGCCATGATGTCATCCTTATGCTCTATAAAAAACTTTTTGCTATAGCCCGACTTACGGTAATCGGCATATACATCTTTGGTCCTGCCATATGTGATGATGTTACTGCGAAGCTCTGAGATTTCTTTGAGCCTTTTTTCATAAGCCTTTATATCAGCACTAAGTTTACTGAATCTCTCTGAAGTATCTCCTGCTCTTTTCTCCAGTTCGTTGTAACTCCGAAGCCCCTGCTCCTGGAAAAAGAGAATTGCCTTCATGACATTTTTTACGTTAAACTTCTTAGCCCACATCTCATAGCCAGGACCTTTTCCTTTAGCAATGATGTCCTGAAGATTAAGGAGCAGGTCAAAACTGTCATCCCTGTAGAATGGAACACTGTCCTTTTTTATGTCAGCACCTTTGGCTACACCTTCAATCTTTTTTATCAGTTCATCCTGAGTGTACCCTTTCCCAAGAGATCTGAATCTTATGAAACGCTGCTGGCCATTTCCTCTTACAGAGATATGCTTTCCACGTTTAATATCATAGCCCTGTGCAGACAGCTCCTTCAAAAAATCATCAAATGTCTTTGGCTTTTTAGAAAGAGCTATGTCTATCGACTCACGCAGTTTATCACGGAAGCTCGGACCATTATCCTCATGGATGTAAGTTGTCTTACTGTGATATGGAGCCGGAGCAATCACAGAGTAACCATTTTCCATGCAGATAATATTTGAAAGTTTTCCAAGAGCAATTCCTGAGCCCCAGAAATTTCTGAACTTTCTGCTGCAGTCCAATGTTGTGGAATTGAAAATCGCATGATTATGAATATGCTTCTTATCAGTATGAGTAGCGACAATAAAAGCATGGTTGCCCTTTGTAAATCTCATGGCCGTCTCATAGCCGATTCGGTTTGCTTCCTCCGGAGTGATCTCCCCGGGCTTAAATGACTGTCTGATCTGATACGCAATTACATTATCTGTTCTCTTAAGACCTGTTATCTGTTCATACTCTCTCTTGGACAAAGTAAATTCTTCACAGACAGTCTTAGGATCACATGCATAAGATGTCACATAAGTTCCATTCTCAGTTTTATCAGGGTTCATTGCATAATCGGTTCTTTCGCCGATACATTTAGCAAGAGTCCTTCCCTTATTTTCATGTAATGCAATAAGTCTTGTCGCTGCCATAACACTCCTTCAGAATCAAAAACTGCGGCTACAGGATTCTTCCCATAGCCGCACTCATCATTTTATATTTGCCAATCGCTCCAATATTTCTTTTATGGAAGTCCATATTCCTTCCTGCTGAGTCCGTAACTGCTCAATGTCACACAGATAAATGCTCCCGGTCTCATTTGCTTTCTTGGCATACTGATTCAGATTGTTACTGTTGATGCGCATAAGCCTAACTACTTCCTTAACATCTGACAGATCCAACTTAATTATGTAGCCATCAATAGCCATCTTCTTCATGTATGCATTAAGATTTTTTACCCCTGCTGCTTCCATACAGTCTCTGATCTGCTGTCTTTCTTCAGGGGTTACCCTGACATGGATTTCATTTCGTTCCTTCTTCATATCACAGCACCAGCTCAGGAGCAAAGCATCGATGAGGCCTGTCATCTGTTTCAGGCTTGCAGTCACGAAGCTGCTTCAAAAGAGAAGTCTTCTCTGCTTTCTCTGCGATTTTCTCATGCTGCTCTCTTTTTTCCTCTTCATCAGGAATACCATTACAATTATCATCCCTGAACTTATCAACAGACTCGTTGGCCTTAATGTTATTAATGATTCCATCAAGGCTGTTGTCGTTCTGCTCAATCTGATCTTCCAATCCTCTTCTGACATTTCCAAGAGTATTAGGATCAAGCTCCTGCGGAAGTTTCATTCCAAACTCAGCTCGGACCTTGTACTCAATAAGAGAAAAGACATATGCCGGCATGGTACGTACATCACACTCCCAGTCCTGCATTGTCCTGTAGGGAATATCCAGGTAATCCGCAAATTCTTTTCTGCTCATACCGGTGGACTCACGGAGCTGGATAAATCTTTCTCCCTGAGTCATGTCATTAGTATCTGCAGACAGTTCCATGTGCTGAGGTGCTGCTGGAACTACTCCATTAACATCGTCCCATTTTTCAATAGGTGTTCCTGTTCTTCTTTCCATAACAGCATCACTCCCCTCTGTGCTTCCTTTCAGGAAATCGGATCTCATACTGCACCCTGCCCTCATCATCGTAAGTAATATCAACATAACAGTTGAAAGTCCTGCCGGTCTTGCGGGACTTACATCCCATAAGCTTCACTGTTCCACCTGTTAGAAGATCCTCAGCAATTTCTCTGGTCATCTCCTTACCGATTGCCTGGAAAAACTTATTATCCTTCCAGATTGCAAAACTGCAGTCCATGTTGTCACAGAAATATGCCATGTCTCTTTCAACCACATTGGTTCCACAGCACGGACATACTCCGACAACATCATCGTTTACAGGAGCTTCAATCTTTTCATTGTCATTAAAATTCCCGAATGGAAGTTCATCATCATAAGCTGCTGCATCCATCCAACCATCATCATTTACGTTTTCCATAATGCTCAGCCCTCCTCTTCATCATCAAATGAATCTTCATAAGCACCGGGAATCAATTCATACTCGTCCTTATACTCGTATCTGTACTCATCGATAAGAATATCTGCCATGTTCTTCATGGACTCTGTCAGATCCTTTGATGTTTCAAAAAGATCTCTTGTCTCGCCAAAAATACTTACTTCTTTTTCAGCGAGATCAAGAGACCTCTTCATCGTCTGTGCCATATCTTTAATAAGATGTGCAATGTCCGCACCACTCTTTATTGCCTTTAAGAGTTTCCTATTTTCCTCATGAAGTTCTATATTGATTTCCATTATGTCCTGTTTCTTTGCCATTAAATAGCTACCCCCTTCTCATTCGCTGCACCCCCTGCAGCCTTATCCCTGCTTAGCTTTTCCTTCTCAATCTTGAGCTTATCCAAAAGAGATGGTCTCTTTCCACCTGCTCCATCAGGAAGGATCCTTACTGTACCAAGAATCTTTCTGCCAACATCTGCGACTGTCGCAGGCTTATCAGCGACAACTTCATCTGTATTCCTAAGCGGCCAGTCATCATCTGACTTATTCTTTTCAGCAGCTTCTTTGGAATTTTCACCAGCCTGTTTCTCTTCTGCTCTCTGCTCCTTAGCATACTTTTCAAGCTCTGCTTCCTGTTCCGGACTCATCTCCTGGGACTTTTCCTTGTCAATCATCATGTCTTCCACTGACCTGATGATCATTGCCGATGTGGACCTTATGGTATTAAGAGCAGCTTTCAGCTCCTTCATGGACTCATCAGTTGTGTATGATGCAAGATATGGAAAAGAATATGCTCCGGTATCATAGCCAAAGAAATTGAGGACTACTGCTGCAGTTCCCTCAGCCTCAATCTCTTTTCTGTTCTTGCTGATATCTTTTGAGGCATCAGCATGCAGCTTTGCATGAACCACTTCATGAAGGCATGTCTTAAGAGTCTGTAATTCGCTCATGTCCTTCTGGATAGCAATTCTCTTTTCCGCCACATGGTAATATCCCTTTGCACCGGATTTAATGTCTTCATAACCAATTGGAACAGGACTTACTTCTCTTATGACACTCATGAGAAGGGAAAACTTATTAACATCCCCCTTAAGTTCATCAATGCCAAGCTTTGGAAGCTCCTTGCCTTCGGTCTGCGAAACGTCAAATGTACTTTCAGCCTTAAAGCCCATGAGATTTAGTTCCTGTTTCACCTTCACAGGCTCACCATCTTTATCAAGGACTACTTTCCCATTGGCATCAAGCTTGTCTACTTCCTTTTCGATGGTATATGGCGCAGGAGCTATGACCTTGATTCCCTTTTCGCCCTTCTTCACATAACGCCCCATCTTCTTCCACGCACCATAGCTCTGACATAAAGTTGCATCAGGCTTCTGCATGGAAATAAGGATACAGTTGTTCAGAGAGTAATGGGGAAATTTTGCCATTGTCGCTAAAAGAGTCTTAAACTCCGCGCTGCTTCTCACAGCCTTAACGCCAACTTCAAGCTGGTCTGTCAGCTCTTTCAGCCTGTCCTCACGGCTTTTGAAGTTCATGTCCTGAGCATTGTTATTTGTTTCTGACATTCAGCTCACCTCATTTCTTTTTCACTGGTGCCTTAACTGAAGAAGGAGCCTGCTTCGGATGCCCTGCCATGGGTGCTGAAGTTCTTGAGGAGACAGAATTCGATCCGATGTTCACATCAATCGAAGGTTCTCTTTCGGGAAAAAAGGTTGTTCTCTTTGGCTCTTACGGATGGGGAGACGGCCAGTGGATGCGTGACTGGGAGGACAGATGCAAGTCCGACAACGCTATACTTGTTACAGATAGCGTTATTGCAAACAATGCACCTTCAGATGATGATCTGGAGAATTGTTCAGCTCTTGGACGCGCTATTGCATAAGTAGTATTCCAACCAACTAATCAATTATCATCAAAGATATGCACAAATCATAATAACAGCCGGGTCTCTGCTATTTAAGAAACCCGGCTGCCCCTTTCTTATAAAGGCTTTATTCAATATTTTTCAGCGCTACGTCAAGCGGAATTCTCTTTATTCTGGCAAAATCAATCAGCGACACAGCGGCATATCCCACAAGCAGATACACAACTGCCAGCAGCATCGATGACTGCTTCATATAGAAGGCGAAGTAACCGTCAAGTTGCAGCATGAATACGTGGAATATCCATATCATAAGATAATACCCGATCACAAGGCTCACAACAGAGAACAGCACGACTACAATGGCCGTCGGAACAATGTATAGCGATCCAATCTCCCCGTTCTTAAAGCCCAGGATCTTAGCCATGGATATCGAGTGCTCATTTCGCTCAATGATTATTTTGGCCAAAAGATATATCAAAGAAGCCGACAATACGATCAAAGCATACTTAAAGACGTCCATAAATCCGCCCATAGAATGCATTAGCTGATTTGTTACCTTCACAATATCCTTTGAAGTAATAACGGTCGCAATGTACTGATCATCTATATCAGTGATCTCATTCCTTGAGAAGTACCCCGAAAAATCATCCTTGTCCTTTTCAAATACGGCATTAAAGCTATCCGCATCCAGGAATGCCGCAATTCCGCCATCATAGTTGACCACACCCAGAACATTGAATTCATAGGACTTATTCTCATACTCCTCATGAAGTGTGATCATATCACCGGCATAAATCCCAAACTTCTTGGAAAAAGCGCTGGAAATGTACAAGGCATCTTTTGATGTATCTTTTCCCAAAGTGACATAATTGCTGCCCTCTGTGATTCCGTAAACCGTTACGCTCTCATCCTGGCCGCTTCCCATGCCTTCCCGGAAGGAACTGCTCTTCTTTGGATACATAAGATTTGTCATGCTAAAGCGCTCCGCTGACTCTTCGGAGGTCTCTATCACATTTCCGTCATCATCCTCACTGTCCATGAGCATATACTGATACTCTGCAAACATCATGTCCGGTGCGGCTTTAGCATAGTGATTCAGGGAATCGGGAAGCCCGAAAGCAAAGCACATCATCAATTCGATAAAGATTACACCAAATATAAGCACCAGATAATTAGGTATATTCTGGAAAAAGATCCTTAACCTGAATCTCTTTAAAAACGACCATCTGGGCAATCGCATAGCCTTTGTCCGTCTGGTCTTTATAAGATCGTGACGCAGGAATCTGAGCGGGCTTAACTGCAGTTTTTTCACTATCACAAATAGATTTATGAAGAACATCAAAAGCAGCGGAATTATCGTAGTCTTTATGAGCGCTGTGTTGCTCCAAACCGCATGGCAAGCAGGCAGACTATAGCTGTTGTAATACAGGAAGCAAGCCAGATCTCTAAAGGCCGTGTATCCAAGAACGTTTCCTATCACCGCCCCAATAAGTGTAACGATAACCGGCATGGACATGTAATGCACAACAAGTTCTGATCTGCTGTAGCCCGAAGCTCTTAGCGTTCCGATAACCGAAGCCTCTTTTTCTATAGTATTGCTGATAGTGATGGCAAATATAAATGCAATGACGCCGATGAGAATATAGCAGAGAATACTGGCTCCGGCCGAATCTCCCTCGATATCCGATACCGCGAAATTACTGGCCTGACGCAGGTACTCCGGCAGATAATCCTCAATTTCAATATCATAAACAAGACTCTGCGTGATCAGCGCCTTAAGGAAATTCTCAGAATGATCCTGCTGTTCTACCTTTGACTGCGGCGCATCGTCATATTTATAAGCGTAGCTGTAGTGAATTCTTGACCTGAGCTTGTTAAAGGCTTCCGGTGTAACCATCGCAACATCAAACCCAAATGCATCAAACATCAGATCTGTATTGGACTCGTGAAGTGTCAGATAATTGACATATGAAAGAAGTCCCACAACCTCAAACTTCTTGCCACCCACAACTATACTGTCACCCAGTGCCACTCCCACATTGTCGGCATGCATCCTGTCGATTGCAATCTCATTGTCTGCCTCAGGTGCCCGACCCTCGTTAAAAGAGGCTTTGTCTACCTCAGAGTCGCTCTTGTAGATCCTGACAGTGGCATCTTCCACCCCATCACCGTTGTTGTCCTCGGATTCCTCTCTGTAGAAATGCTCATATATTTTCACTGAAACCGGAGTGATCTCATCATTCAGACTGTATCTGTTGGCAACTTCGTCCCACTCTTCATCGACCTTTTTTACAACCTCTTCGTGGGCTTCCTCGTAGGCCTCATCCACCGCTTTTCTGAACTCTTCTGACTCCCGGGCTTCTTTGATAGCCTGGTCAAAAGAGCTCTCAACAGCCGCATCAATCTGTGCCTGTATCATTTCTTCATCGGTAATACCATATGCAGCACACTGAGCCCGTACAGCTTCTTCAATCTTTTCTGTCACCTGCTCATTAAGCTCTTCCTCAATAGCTTCAGCCACCTTTTTGTCTGCTTCTTTATTTCCTTTATCGATATAGTAGCTTCTGACATCAGCCTTTTTTCCCGAAGCTATATCATCAAGCAGATCCCGGGTTGCCTTTTTGGACAGTTCGAAGCTTCCGTCCTCAAGATTCAGCTCATCTCTTCCTTCATAGACAGCAGCCAGCATACTGTCGTGACCGACGTACATGCCCGAGATAACGCCGATCATGATAACCATGAAAATGATGATAACCAGATACTTGTGCCAGTCTGATCTAAGTTCTCTCGGAATTCTCCTGATAAGAGGATTTTTCATCTCAATCACCTCCTACCACTCAAGATCTTTTGCGGAAATCTTATTCGTATTAATATCATTATGACGCACCACGCCATCTCTGAGCTTGATAACATGATCCGCCATATTTCTGATTGCTTCATTGTGGGTAACCATGATAACAGTGTTGCCAAACTTGCTGTTACAGTCCTCAATGAGTGCCAGTATTTCTTTTGAGGTCTTATAATCCAGTGCTCCTGTCGGCTCGTCGCACATGAGAATGTCAGGATTTTTTACCACTGCTCTTCCTATCGATACCCTCTGCTGCTGACCGCCGGATAACTGATTGGGATACTTGTACTTGTGTTTCTGAAGTCCAAGAGTGGTCAGCACCTCCTCTACATCCAGGGGATTGTCGGACAGATACGCACCAACTTCGATGTTCTCCTTGACATTAAGATTTGGTATAAGATTGTACATCTGAAAGACATATCCAAGGTGCTTTCTTCTGTACATTGTGAGTTCCTTCTCATTCATCTCCTCAAGTTTGTCTCCGTTGATGCTGACAAACCCTTCATCAGGCGTATCTATGCCGCCAATGATATTAAGCAGTGTTGACTTTCCCGATCCGGATGGCCCAAGAAGTACGCAGAATTCACCTTTTTTCACCGTGAAATTCATGCCCCTCAGGACATCCTGCCTGGCCTCTCCTGTGCCAAAGCTCTTCTTTAAATCCTTGATTTCCAAAAATTCGCTATTCATAATCCCTCCTCATAGCATAAGTTACCTATTGCTAACAGAATTATAATACGCTATAATTGCGTTAGCAATAGCTAACGTTCAAAATACTAAACAAGGAGCCACACAATATGCCGGACAGCATCATAGTTGACAACTGCTCGCCAACATTGGCAGGAATAAAGACAGGGAGCATATTTACGGTGGACAGGTCTCTTATCACTGATATAAATGAAGATCTAAGGGAGCTTAACAGATGCTTTGCGGGAAAGGGACTTCGTGCAATTCCTCTGAAAATAACCGAAAAATACGTCCTGGTCTACCTCTACAGGCCAGACAAATTAAAGGCCGATCTGGCCTGCCGGGAAGCCAGGGAGATTCTTCTTGAAAAAGGATACACCTGTGAATCCGTCGAGAGCGACATCGTCCATCTTATCAATCAGATCTGTAATCAAAAGTCTTTCCCTCACGAGATAGGTCTTTTCCTGGGTTATCCCCCTGTTGATGTAAAAGGATTCATGGAGGATACCAGAAAAGGTGTTAAATGCGTCGGGTATTGGAAGGTTTACGGTGATAAGGAGAAGGCGGAAAAGACATTTTCCAGTTACAGAAAGTGCACGGAAGTATACAAAAAGTGCCTGTCCGGAGGCAGACACTTGTCACAGATGATCGTTAATACTACTCGCATCTCATGAACTACGAATCCCCAGGATCCTTTAAAGATTCTTTTCTTTTTCAAAAAAGGCTGTGTTTAATTGCTGATATTCTTCATCTGTACAGACTTCACGACATTTAGGCATAAAGGACCTTGTAACATCGAAACACTCTTTCATATTGTCGCAGGGGTACTCCCTGCAATCAGCACATGTTTCAATGCCTCTGTCCACACAACATTTAACAACGCGGTATCTGCACCAGTTTTCCGGCTTACAACCCGTACAGGAAATCTCTTCATTCGTCACGAGATGATCCCGGTACCCAATCTTCATCCAAAGCTCTGCAGTGTGGTGGAGCTCTTCGTTTGTCTTTTCATATGGATGTCCAACATACCTGGGACATGCAGCACAATCGTTTCCACAAGCCGCTATTATCTTTTCCATCATCCCTATCCCCCTAGCCTCTTTGCACAATTAAATTCCAATATTATGCACCAACTCCCTGGCAGATGGAGCGTTTTACTGAAATATAAATCTGCCAGCCACTCATATTGTCCATTCAGTCCATTCTATGTGGTTGTATTTCATTACATCGTCAGCCCTTTT